>CAZVGR010000004.1:45471-136342 GCA_964626845.1 uncultured Anaerolinea sp. | reverse complement strand
TAGCACGATTTGCCAAATCGTGCTACAACGCACCGCACGAGGCCCGTCTGGCTGTGGCACGATTTGCCAAATCGTGCTACAAACGCACCGCACGACGCCCGCCTGGCTGTAGCACGATTTGCCAAATCGTGCTACAACGCACCGCACGAGGCCCGTCTGGCTGTGGCACGATTTGCCAAATCGTGCTACGAGATTACCCTTCCCAGATTATGATGACAAACCCTCCCTCACCCCAACGTATCGCCCTTGTCGGCTACCGCGGCCAGCTTGGACGGGCCTTGCTGGACGCGCTGGCCGACCGGCAGATCCTGGCTCTGGACTATCCCGATGTGGATATCACCAAGCCGGCCATCAGCGACCAGATCGCCGGCTTCGGCCCCGATCTGGTGCTCAACGCCGCGGCCTGGACAAACGTCGACGGCGCCGAGGAGACGCCCGACGCCTGCTACGCGGTCAATGTCACCGGCGTGCAGCACCTGGCCCTGGCCTGCCAGCGCAGCGGCGCGGCCCTGCTGCACGTCAGCACTAACGAGGTCTTCCCCGGCGAGCCGGGCCGTTTCTACCGGGAATGGGACGCGACAGCGGCGCGCAGCGGCGTCTATGCCCGCAGCAAGGAGGCGGCCGAGAAGGTCGTCATCAGCCTGCTGGCCGGCCGCTTCTATATCGTGCGTACGGCCTGGTTGTACAACAACGGCGGCGCCAACTTCAACGCCAAGATTCTGGCCGCAGCCGACAAGCACGGCAGCCTGGGGGTGGTGGCCGACGAGTTCGGCAACCCCACCTACGCGCCCGACCTGGCCGAGGCCATCGTGCAACTGATCGACAGCAGCCACCACGGCATCTACCATTTCACCAACAGCGGCTACTGCTCCCGCTACCAGTGGGCGGCCGAGATCCTGCGCCTGGCCGGCCGCGCCGATGTCCCGGTCACGCCCATTTCTTCCGGCGAATGGACGCGCCGCACCACCCCCCCGCCCCACGCCATTCTGCTCAACACCACCGGCGCAGCCCTGGGCATCACCCTGCGGCCGTGGCAGGAGGCGTTGGCGGCGTTCTTCGAGCGTAACGAGTAATGCGTAACTCGTAACCGGAATCGCGGGAGTTGGCTCTGATTCATCAATGCACAACGAGCAATGCGTAACTTGTAACCGAAGACACGGAAATCGGCTCTGACTTGCGGGTACGGGTTACGCCTCACGTACACAGACACACCTTTCAAACACTTCCGGTTACGCATTACTCATTACGAGTTACGGGTTCACTGACGCACTTCATATGCCCCCTTTCCCGTTCGTCTCTGTCATCATCCCCACCTTCAACGGCAAGGCGCTGCTGGCCGTGTGTTTGCCGTCGCTGCACCGGCAGACCTATCCACGCCACCGCTTCGAGGTGATCGTGGTCGACGACGCGTCCAGCGATGGCACGGTCGGGTACCTGGCGGGCGAGTTTCCTGAGGTGCAGGTGGTGGCGCTGGCGCAGAACAGCGGCTTCATTGCGGCCTGCAACGCGGGCGTGGCCGCGGCGCGGGGCGAGGTGCTGGTGCTGCTCAACAACGACACCGAGGCTGAGCCGAGCTGGCTGGAGGCGCTGGTGGCGGCGTTGGTCGAACATCCCGAGGCCGGCTCGGCCGCCAGCAAGATGCTGCTCTTCGACCGCCGTGACACCCTGCACACGGCCGGGGACATGATGGGTAAAAACGGCATCCCCCGTAACCGCGGCGTATGGCAGCGGGACGAGGGCCAGTACGACCAGGACCGCTGGGTCTTCGGGCCGTGCGGCGGCGCGGCGGCCTATCGTCGCGAGGCCTGGCAGCAAGCCGGCGGCTTCGATCCGGCGCTGTGGATGTACATGGAGGACGTGGACCTGGCGTGGCGCTTGCAGCGGCTGGGCTGGCGCTCGATCTACGCGCCCGAGGCCCGCATCTATCACCAGCTCAGCGCGACCGGCGGCGGCGTGCTCGCCAGCTACTACACCGGCCGCAACACGCTCTGGGTCATCGCCCGCAACTGGCCGGGGCCGCTGTTGCGCCGCCACTGGCGCGCCATCGTCGGCGCGCAGGCGCGCATCGCCTGGGACGCACTGCGGGCCTGGCGGGGCCAGGCGGCGCGCGCCCGCCTGCGCGGCCAGCTCGCCGGGTTGCTGGGCTTGCCCCGGGCCTGGCGCCAGCGGTCAAACAGGCAGCACGTGACGGATGATTATCTGGAGTCGTTGCTGGTTTAGAACGCAAAAGAGTTGCCAACCTTTCTGAAAGGTTGGCAACTCCTCTTACAGGGTTGGTGTGTTACCGCCGCTTCAGCAGCAGATAGACGCCAATCACCACCAGGATCAGCGGCCAGGCCACGCCGATCAGGGTCAGCAGTTGCATACCAAAGCCGCCCAGCAGCAGGATCGCGCCAATGGTCGCCATGATGCCGCCAGGGATCAGCGGCCACCACTGCACATGATCTTTGGTCAGTGGGGAGAGCAGCGTCATCAGCGCCCAGCCCAGCGAAAAACCCAACAGGAACAGGCCGCCCGAAGCGCCGTCGGTGATGCCAGCCAGGGGCAGCTCGGTCAGGAAGACGCCCAGAGCAATGCCGCCCAGCACGCCGCCGGGGATCACCAGGCCGAAGGTGCGGGTGACCAGGCCCCAGACCAGAAAGATCAGACCGAGGCCGCCCAGGAAGAGCCAGCCGGGGATGTTGAGATCGAACGCCTGGACCAGAACCAGCAGCAGGCCGATGGCGATCAGGGCCACGCCAGCCGCAACGCGGCCGCGGGTCGAATCGTGCTTTTCAGGGGTGGATACGGTTGGGGAAGGCAGTTGAGCGGACATGGTCGGTGCTCCTTATTAGCTATCGTTGCCGGCGGCTGGCCGCCGTTGTTGATCGTTGACAGCTTGAGGATACACCTACACAGGTCATGTTGGGTAGTGCCGGAGGTCACGACAGGGTCATATGATCGGGCACATCTTCAGAGAAGCCACATGATGACGATGAGTTCTGACCTAGCGGAGGATCAGACCCAATGAATCTTCTGGGAATACAACATGATGCTGGTGAAACTCATCTCTTGTGTGTTGTAGTGTGCCAAACGCTGATTTGGTTTTCTCGTACCGCTTATCAGAGATTATGAAGGAGTCTAGGGCGACGTCGGGATCTCCCCGATCATTCGCTAACTCCTGTAACGTTTCATAGAGCCTGATCTTGGGATGCCTGAATGTGTTGGGCTTGAGCATAGCCAGCCCCTTGGGATCGACGAAGACGATCCGTTGCCTGACGCCATCCGTCAGCCAGAGGATAAAATCAGGATAGAAGTTGTCGGCCTCGAAGAAGCCAATGCCCTTGCCCCGACTGAGGTTACGCAGCAGATAGAGGCGCTGCTGGCCGAGATAGGCCGGGTTAGCTCGCAAGAATTCCCGCAGTCTTCGGGGGAAGTCCACTTCGCCCCGGTTGAGGGCAACCGGCACGGTCTTGATGTCGGGCGAGAGCGTGAAATCATCGCCGTTGTAGACGCCTGCGGCCAACAACGGCTGATACAGATGGCGGTCGAAGTAGATATTGGGCAGCTCGGCCATGTCTTGTTGGTAGAGACGACTGCCCTCTTCGATCAGGGCGCGAACCGCCTCCACCAATTCAGGCTTGTTGCGATTGACCTTGACCAAGTAGCCAGCGCGGCCGTCGGCCAAGATCGTCGGCCGCAAGTTGTCGTCGGCGTGGTCCAAGGGACGGTATTCCAGGTTTTTGCCCTCCCATTGCTTGCGTCGCCAGTTGTAGTAGCGCTCGGCGTAGCTCTTAAGAATGACGAGCGCAGTCTGTTGGAAGCGCGCCAGGTCTGGGAAGCCTGTCGGTTGCAACAGCGCAGGCGGTGCATACAGCTCGTAGCGTTGTTCCTCGAGCACCCGGCGCAAGACTCCACGCTCGATAAGCATGCTGGCCAGCCCGCGCTGTCGCTTCCACGCCAACATCTCACCGTGAAGCGCCTCCCAGTCCAACAGGTCGAGCGGCAGGATTTCGTCCAGGTACACAGGTCGGTTGTCCAGCAACACGGTTGCTTCGTTGCCCCGGCTGCTCACTGCTTGAACGCGCGGCCGCAGATCGATGACTGGCTTGACATCTTTGTGCTCCACCGCTTCAGCCGTGAAGGCCGGTTGCTGCGCGAACGACGCATCCTGTTTGAGGCGTAGCGTGTAGAGCTTTGGCTGCTCGGCATCGAAAAGGCTGTACTGGACAGGCAGGGCAATCTCCTCATAGCCTGCGACAATGCTCTCGCGCTCAAGCATCTTCTTGAACTCGGCCAGGTAGTCGCCGTTGATCGAGAAGATGTTGAGCGTCTCAAGAAGCTCGATATGACGTGGATGGCTTCCATCTAGCTCTCCCGATCGCTTCAAGCTCAAATCGCGTCCTTTCAAGCGCACGCCTCGGCCGAACATCTGGATGATCTCCGAACCCTCGCTGCGTCCTACATTCAACAGCCCCATGGCGCTGACGCGCCAACTGCTCCAGCCCTCAGTGAACTTCTTGGCGCCGATCAAGAGGTTGATGGGCGAGCCGGGGGCGTTGATGACCCCAAACAGGGAACCGCGGATCGTCTCGGTCTCGGTCGCCAGCCCCAACTGCGCCTCCTCGGCCATCTTGATGAAGTTGGCGTCGTCGCCGATGTTGATCACGGCGAAGTACCGGTCGCTGTTGCCGGCGCGCACGCCGATCTCGCCCGGCGCGTTGCGCAGGTTGGCCAGGTGCAGCCCGGCCGGCGCCTCGGCATGAAACACCTGTCGCAACAGATCGGCGTAGATAACCTCGGCCGGAGGCGGGGGTTTCAGAGTGCGCAGCTTGTCAAAGAAGACGTCTTTGCCTGTATCATCCTTCAGATCCGACCGGCCAGCCAAGATGCGCTCGATGGCGGCCACAGCCCAGCCCTCGGCGTTGGTCGCCACCCGCTGCAAGAAGCGCACCATGTTCAGCACATCGCTCAGGCTGGCCTTGTCGCTGGCCGTCAGGTCGCTCTTGCTCTTGCCGGTTTGCACGGTGTGGCCGATGAAGACCAGCAGCGGCGGCTCGATGCGGTAGGGCCGCAGCGCATCGCCCATCTCGGCGTACAGCCGGCGCTGTTCGTAGAAGGCCAATAGGTTGCCCATCAACAACACGTCGCCGTAGCTGGGATCGTAGCCTCTGGGCAAGTTGAGCAGGTTGTAGTCCTTGCCGTAGCCGTCGCCGTGGAAGTATTTGTAGCGGTAGTCAAAGACGATGGACTTGCCATAGCTCTGGCGCAGGGCGAAGTCGGCCGGCTTGCTGCCGCCGTTGAACGCCTCGCCGAAGGTTGCGCTGTACTCGAAGGTGAAACCCTCGGTAGCCACCGTATCACGCAGCCGCATCCAGAGGTCTCCGCTGGCCCCGCGGTGCCCTTCATCCACGAAGACCAGGTTGTTGCCCTCGAAGCTGTCCACATGCACGGTCAAAGGACCTGCGCCTCGCTCGGTCAGCTTATGGATTTCCAGCACCTGTACTGTGTTGCGCTCTGTGTAGGCGCCGGCCCCGCCAGCGTTGCGGAAGCGCTGGGCCGGGATGCCGCTCTTGGCGAATTCCTCCAGGTGCTGGTCGCTCAGACCGGCGTTGGGGGTGATCAACAGAACGCTGTCGATCGGCCGGCCGCCGGCCAGCCGGTGGTAGTGAAAGAACTGGCGGTAGTTGATGTGCAGCAGCAAGGTCTTGCCGCTGCCGGTGGCCATCCAGTAGGCCAGCTTGGTCAGGTCGTTAGGGCTGACGGACGGGAAGTAATCGGCCTCGGCGCGGATGCTTTGGTTCCACTGCCTTGCCACGGCGTTCAGGTCGGCCAGCAATGCCGTCTGGTCCAGGAAGAAACGGTGCAACATGTGCTCGGTGTAGAGCATCGCCAATTGCTGGAAGTACTTGAGCACGACGCGCTCAGCCGCCGGCCGGTGGCGGTTGATGGCGTCCAGGTGGCGCTTGATGTTGTCGTCGTACGTCTCCAGGTCGGCGTGCGCTAGCGCCAGATTGGGCAGGCTCTGCAGCCGTTGCGCCACATAAGAGCGGCCCGTGATGTCGTAGCCATCGCGCACGTTCTTGACATCCTCAGCCAGCTCTGGCAGGCTGCGCGCGCCGAAGCGGGGATGCAGATAGCCGTCCAGCAGGAGAAGACTGTGTTCCAGGCGAGTCCACGGTTTAGCCATAATAAGCAACACTCTTGTGCTCGATGGCCGGCGTCTCGGCAA
The DNA here is from genome assembly GCA_964626845.1 of uncultured Anaerolinea sp. Classification (GTDB taxonomy): domain Bacteria; phylum Chloroflexota; class Anaerolineae; order JAAEKA01; family JAAEKA01; genus JAAEKA01. The sequence goes on along the minus strand of CAZVGR010000004.1, from coordinate 130,131 downwards.
ACAAAGCGCCTTGCACCAGGGCTGGCGCTGGCGGCTGTTGCAGATCGTCGAAATGGCCCAGGATGTCGTCGAAGAGACGCTGCACGTTGGCGCGCTGGGTCTCGGGGCTGCGCCGGATCGGCGATGCGCCGCGTTGGATGAAATAGGCGTTGCCGGCGGCGCGCTCGCTGGGCTGCGCGTATTCGGCCACGAACAAAGGCACCCTGGTCTTAAGGGCGAACTGGCCGGCCTCGAAGGTGCCTCCCGTCAGGCCCGACTCCACCACGATCAGGGCATTGCTCAGACCGATGATAGTATGGTTGCGGGTCATGGCGTTGGCCGCCGACCAGCGGGCGTTGGGCTGGAACTCGGAGATGACCAGGGTGTTGGCGGGCATGGCCAGCTCCTTGACCTCGCTGCGCAGCCGGAAGTTGAGGATACCCTCTGGCGCGACCACGATGGTCGCCCCGCCGCTGGCCAGGGCCGTACGGTGCGCGGCCGTGTCGATCCCCTTGGCCGCGCCGCTGACCACCGTAATGCCGCGCTCGACAGCTTGTTCCACTGTGTCTTCCGTAAAGGTGATGCCTTGCTCCGACGCGTGGCGCGAGCCGCACCAGCCAACGGCCGGCTGGTTTAACAAGCGCTGATTGCCCCACATCGTCAGGAGGGGGGGAGCCAGTTTACCGAGAATCCGCTTCAGCCGTTCAGGATACTCGGCGTCATACAGACCGATAACCTCGATGCCCTGCCGGGCCAGCAACTCTGCCCAGCGTCCGGCCTGAGAGATCGTGGTCTGTGCTGCCAAAGCGGAGGCTTGTTGGTCGCTGAGGCCGCTGCGCCGCCAGTCATTGGGGGACATAGCCAGGTAATCCCGCACAGTCAGTCCCTGACCGTGAATGAAATCTAGTACGGCTCGCTGCGCCGCTACGCCCATCCCTGGCGCGGCCTGCAATTGAAGAATATGGCGGCTTTCCATGGGCGTCTCCTACAGATCCCGGCCTGTCTTGGTGGCGACCAGGCCAAACACCGAACGGGCGCCTGCCTCGAATAGCACCCGGCCGGCTTCGTTGAGGGTGAAACCGGACTGGTAGATATCGTCGATCAGGATCACGTCTTGGTCTGCCAGATCGGCGCCCGGCGCCATGGCAAAGGCGTTGCGCACGTTGTCGATCTTCTCCTGCTCGGTCTTGCAGTCCTTGACCGGACGCGTTTGGCGCACCTTCTGGACGTACTGCCGGCCGTCGATCTTGCCGCACGCGGCCGCAATCTGGCCTGCCAGCTCCGCCGGCAGATCGAACGCCTTCTCGGCGCGACCTGGCACGGCGGTGACGACAGTTGCGCGGCTGTAGCTGGGATGCTGGGTGATGAATGCAGCGTAGGCCTGAGCCAAGACGGCGGCCTTTTCTCGGTGGGCGGCTGTAACCGGACGGCTGTAGGGCTTGGCGCCATAGACAAGTTCTCGCATCTGCGTATAGCGCCACCCGCCGGTGGGCGTCGTTTCCGTGTGATAGCCCAGCGCAAAGGTCTCGGTCAGGTCATCCTGGATGAAAACGTGTCGCTTGCACAGGTTCAAGAGATCGACCACCTGCTGGCGCATTGCCGCGTTGGCGCTGTGGATGTACGTTCCCCACTCGAAGTTGCTGTAGATGTCGTCGAAAGCGCGGCTCATGAAGTGATCTGGAAACGCGCGCGTCAGGATCGTCTTGTACATGCGGTTGCCGGTCACCAGGACCAGGAGTTGGTTATTGCTGGCGTCGGCTATCCGGTAATCGGTCAGGCTGAAGTGATCCATGGCGCGTGCTCCGCAAGAAACAGAACGCTTGTGCTATCTCCGATTATACCACAACCTGTCAACCGGGCGCGAGGCAGGCTGACAGCCGCCACATCCGGCCTTTCCACATCACACCGTCCCCTCGAACATCAAGCGCTGGAACTCTCCCTCGAGTGGCAGCGCGTCGGGCAGGGCCGACTCGCCGTTGATGTAGAGCAGGTCATAGGCGACATCGGCCAGGACGTGGCTTTGCAGCCACTGCTTCTCGGCCTCCATCCCGGCCAGCGGCGGCGCGTCGCGCCAGAGCACGCACACCCGCCGGCTCGCGCCGTCCTCGCCCAGGACGCGCACGACGGACGAGGAGGGGAAGAACTCCGACTTCTCAGAGAAGTCGGAGTTCTTCGGAGGCCGCTCGAAGCGCCGCACCGTGCGCACCCGCAGCCCCAACAGAAAGTTGAAGGTCGTGACCAGATCCACCGTCTCAGGACAAGTCACTTGCCCGCGCGTGGCGTTGAGCTGGTACTGGAAGGGCCGGTCGAACTGCGTCGTGTCCAGCAGGCTGGGGCTGCCGCGCGTCTCGAAGTCCAGCATGTAGCGCAGGAAGTAGTCGGGCAGGGCGTAGAGCGCAGCCTGCGCCGCGTCGCCCAGCGGCCGCAGGCGCAGGTTGTTGAGGCTGTCCTCGTAGCTCTCCAGGCGGATATACTGGAACATGTGCGACTGGCCAGGGCTGCCGGGCACGGGCCTGCCGTCGCGCCAATCGGCCGAATAGGCAATTTTCTGGATGCGAGGCTTGAGGACGGTGTCGAAGTGTTCACCCATCTCAATGAGAAGGTACTTGCGCGAGTCGCCGTTCTCTTGGTTGATCTGCATGATGGCATGGGCTGTTGTGCCTGAGCCAGCGAAGAAGTCAATGGTTGCCTCGCGTCTATCCGTGGCCAATGTAGCAACAGTCCTGATCAACGAGACAGGTTTGGGATAGTCAAGCATTTGCGATCCAAAAAGGTCCCTCAACTCCTTGGTACCTTCTTGATTCATTCCCGCTGTCAGCAGAGTCTGCGCGTCGTCATCAGCGTCAGACGGAGTACTCCTGGTATCAATCCATGTCGAAACCGGAATTGTCTTTTCATCTTCCTGTGATGCCTTGAGGCGCGTCTTGAATCTTGGTCTCGTCATTGACCTATTGGGATTGTCGTCCGGCCAAATGATGTTGTCTAATTCGATCAGGGACTGCATAGTGCTGGGCTGGAAGCGCCAAACACGAGTCTCTGGAGGCCAGTACTCTGCCTTAGTCTTTGGATGTTGAATTGGATAAAACTGGTTGGGTCGCATCTCCTTCGTCATGCCGACCGTCAAATCAGTGCTGCGGTATTTCCCTCGTGCATCCTCAAATGGATAGTCTGCTTCTGTTCGTACATTGCCAAAGAGTCGGAGTTGGGCGACGGAATCAGCGTAAGCAACCAGATACTCGTGATCAGGTGATACAGGCTCACCGCGCATTCCTGTCGGCATTCGCCTTTTCCGTACGAAGACTGCCACCGAGTTCTCTTCACCGTAGACTTCGTCGAGCACAATTCGCAAATTCTGAAGCTCTCGGTCATCGATGCTAACGAAGATTGCGCCATGATCTGTGAGAAGCTCACGGCTCACGGTCAGCCGGTCTTTCATCATAGCCAGCCAACTCGAATGCTGGAAGTTGTCCTTGTACGCAAACCCATCGTTTCCCGTGTTGTACGGCGGATCGATGTAGATGCACTTCACCTGGCCCCGGTAGCGCGGCGTCAGCAGGCGCAGCGCCTGGTAGTTCTCGGAATGCACTAACAACCCGTCGCAGGCTGCGTCCAGGTCGTCGAAGCTGGCCAGCAGGCGGGCCTTGAAGTCGTCGTCGAAGAAGGCGGTGTCCACCATCAGGAAGGGATGCTGGTGCAGGTCGGCGTCCGGCCCCAGCGCCACGCCGGTCAGCTTCTGCCACTCGGCCCGTTGCCGCTCGTTGGCCGCGATCTCGCCGTAGAGCGCGGCCGGCGTGCGATCCAGGGTCACGCACCAGTCGCTCTGCACCACGAACTTGCGCTTCTCCCACAGCCGCTTCTGGAAGTCCTCGATCTGGGCCAGAAAGTCGATGATGCGGCCTGCGATGAGCTGCAGCGTCTGGATCCGGTTCGCGGTGGCTTGCACCACGGCCGGCTGGCGCCAGTCCAGGTCCTCCAGGCGCAACACCTCGTTCTTGAGGAAGAAGTCCAGCTCGCGGCGCAGAAAGTCCCCCAGGTTCTTGTGGATGAAGTAGTCGCGCGTGTTGCGCGCGCTGTAGCGGGTCAGGTGCTTTGCCAGCAGCGACCGTTCCTTGCCCGGCTCGCCCTGCAGCTTGCCCAGTTGCTCCCGCAGCAACGGGTCGGGGATGGCCTTGAGCACAGCAGCCTCGGCCTCGGCGTTGAGTTTGTCCTGCTGGCCGCGGCTGCCGGCGCGCAGTTGTTCGTCCGCGGCCAGCGGCCGGTACTCGAAGCCGATGAGGAGGACGCGGCCGGCCGGGTCCCACTGGACCGGCTGGTCGCCAGCCAACACGAAGAAGCGCTTCTCCCCCTTGACGTTGTTTTGCTCGACCGAGGCCTGGCGCAGCTTGAAGTGGACGCTCGCGCCGCCGAAGCCGATGGCCGGCTCGACGGCAAAGCGGTAGTCGCTGAAATACTCGCCGGTCTTGACGTAGTACTGATCGCGGTTCGCCCAGTGCAGCAGCACTTCTTCGCCGTTGTAGGGGACGACATACTTGTTGCTCCCACCGTAGCGCCGCTGTGAGTTGAAGTCGCCGTCGTCGTAGTAGCGGGCAAAGAAGCGCAAGAGGTCGTTGTAGACCTGACCCTCCAGATCGTCGGAAAGCTCTGATGCTGCCAACGCTTGTTGGGCGCTCAGGTAGGCTTCCCGCAGGCGCTTGGCCGTCTGTCCAGACGCGCCCATGAGCTCTGCGGTCAGGTTGCCCTGGGCGTCGAACGCCTCTTCACCGTACTCGCCTTGCAGTTCCTGGCGCGCCTGGGCGAAATCCGCGCGGACTCTGGCCTGTTGCGCCTCGGATTGCAGCTTTAGGCCCTGCGCGATGGCGTTGAGCAGGTCGTGCGCGATGAAACGCTCGATCTGGTCGCGCTTGTGGTTCATCACCGCGTAGATGCCGAAATCCAGGTCGGCGCTATCGAATTGGAAGAGCTCGCGGAGCAGGTCCTGCAACTTCTGGCGATATTCGGACATCAAGCGATCCTCAAGGGCAAAGTGGGCGCAGCGGCTGACGGTTCAAAGCACAATATCTGGGACATGATACCACGACCCCGGCGTTACTCCAACCCAGCGCCGCCGGCATCATCCCCAGCGCAGCGACTTGGGGTAGTGGTTCTTGATCACCCCGCCGGCGCGCTTGCCCCAGCCGACCGGAAAGCCTTCGACCGCGATCAGCACCCAGCCGTCCGGGCCGGGGACGCCCAGCGTTTCGCCACGCATGTAGCGCGCCACCAGCTCGCTGCCCAGCGGCTCGTCCAGGCGCTGTTGCACCTGCGGCGCGTGCAGGGCCGCAGCCAGCGCATGGCTGGGCTCGAAGCGGCCTTTGCGCAGCGCACCCAGCCGCCAACCCGACAGCGCGGTGCGCAGCCCGGCCGTGTCGGGCGCATCGACCGGCGACGCCAGCACCTCCACGTCCTGTGACGGGCGCGGACGCAGTAGCAAGCGCTCCGGCAACGGCTCGTCGATCAGCGGCTGCCAAAATTCTTCCAACGTGCGACGATCGGCCGGGGCCAGGCGCGCGGGCTGGGCCGGCGTCCACGGCGCGGGCGCGGCCTCGCCGGCCCGCTGCATCACAGCCACGAAATGTCCTTCGCCTTGCAGCTTGTGCGGCCAGAGGCGTACGGCGCGCTGCAACTCGCTCCTGCCTCCAGCCTCAGGCTCGGCCGGCCAATGGGCCCAGTCGGGCCGGGCCGGCTGGAAGCCTTCGTACCAGGGCGCCTGCACCAGCTCGAAGTCGGGATGGCTGGCCAGAAAGCGGCCGATGACCCCCTCGTCCTCCTCCGGCGCAAAGGTGCAGGTGGCGTAGACCAGCCGGCCGCCGGGCCGCACCAACTGCGCGGCCGAGGCCAGGATCTCCCGCTGGCGCAGCGCGCAGCCGAGGACGTGGGCCTCGCTCCAGTGATAGCGCGCCTCCTCGTTCTTGCGGAACATGCCCTCGCCGGAGCAAGGCGCATCCACCACCACGCGGTCGAAGGCGCCGGGCCAGCGGGCGGCCAGCCGCTCTGGCGTCTCGTTGAGCACCACGGCGTTGCGCACGCCCCAGCGCTCCAGGTTGCGGCGCAGCACGTCGGCCCGGCCGCGGTCGATGTCGTTGGAGACCAGCACCCCTTGCCCGGCTAGCAGGCTGGCGATGTGGGTCGACTTGCCGCCGGGCGACGCGCACAGGTCCAGCACCCGTTCCCCTGGCTGCGGCGCGGCCAGCGCGGCCACGGCCATCGCGCTGGCGTCCTGGACATAGTACAGGCCAATGTCGAAATAGGTGTGGGTGCCGATGTTGAGCTTGCGGTCCAGCGTGAAGCCCTGCGGGCACCAGGGCACGGGGGTCAAGGGCCAGGGGCTGAGGGCCTGGAACTGCGCCACCGTCAGCTTGAGGGTGTTGACGCGCAGCGCGGGCACCGGCTTCTGGTTGAGCACTCCCAGAAAGGGCGGGAACTCCTCGTCCAGCAGCGCGGCCATGCGGGCCATAAAGGCCAGGGGCAGGGCAGTCTCTTTTGCCATGCCAGCAGTATAAAACACGTTGGCGGCGGCGGCAAGACGCGGGCGGGCTCGGTCGGGAGACCGGCCCGAGCTACGCTGGGGGGAGGGTTTCGATACGGGGCAGACGCCTACTCAACCCACGGAGATGACAAAAGTCTTGCCTAAGTTGCGGCCTGCGGCTATAATGCGCTGGCCCTCGCCTGCGGCGGGCGCCAGGTGCAATGTATGATCAGCCAAACCACTTCTCCTGAAACCCAAAGGCGCATCTCTCTGCCGTTGTTCAGCGCGCTGTTGCTGGGCCTGTTGGCTGTGGTGCTGCTGGCCTATGTGCAGCCGGCGCTGGCGAGCATCGCCGTGCCAGTGCTGCTGCTGGGCGCGGTAGGCTTGCTGGTGGCCTGGCGCTGGCCGCTGGCTGTCCTCGGCCTGATGCTGGCCTTCATCCCCCTGTACGATGGCCTGGTGCGCTACCTGACCCACGTGGTAGAGCTGCCGGCCGTCTGGCTGCAAGCGCTGTCGCTGTGGAAGGAGGGAGGGCTGGCGCTGTTGTTTGGCGTGGTGTTGATCCAGCACTGGATCGGCCGGCGGCGCATCGTCTGGCGCTGGTACAGCTTCGACCTGTGGCTGGCTGCGCTGCTGCTGCTGAGCGTGCTCTACATCGCCATCGCCGCGCGGCCGACCATCGGCATCTACGGCCTGCGCAATTACCTGACGCCGCTGGCCCTCTTCTTCCTGGCCCGCATGATGGTCGTCCGCCGACGTGACCTGGCGGTGCTGCTGATGGCGCTGCTGGCCGTCGGCGCAGGCGTCGCCGCCTTTGGCATCTACCAGGCGCGCGCGCTGGACTTCCCTGCCATGATCGCGCTGGGCTATGTGGACGAGACCGGCACGGTGCCCTACGCCTTCCGCACCGCCCTGCGCGACGGCTTTCCCATCCCGCGCGCCGTCTCTACCACCACCGGCCCCAACCAGTTCGCCGTCTACCTCAACTTCCTGATCCTGGCCTGCCTGTTTGGCATCGTCTATGGCCGGCGCACAGTGCATCGGGCGCTGCTGGCCGGCCTGGCCGTGCTTTATCTGGCCACCCTGTTCCTGACCCTGAGCCGCGGCGGCCTGCTGATGCTGGTGGTGGCGCTGCTGGCCTGGGGCGTGCTGCTGGTCGAGCACCATGGCGTGCGCCGCACCTGGCAGGAGCTGACACAGAACCGGCTGCTGCTGGCCGGCCTGATTGCGCTGGTGGTGTTGGGGACGGTGGGGGTGTTTACGTCGGGCTTTGCCACCCGGGTGGTGCGCGGCCTGACCGGCCGCGACCCATCGGCTGATGCGCATTCAAGCTCTATGGTGTATTCACTGGAGTTCATGGCCGAAAATCCCCTGGGCATCGGTCTGGGCATGGTGGGCGAGCGGGCCTTGCAGTTCGCCAGCATAGCCAACGTCGAGCACACCGAGAGCACCTTTTTCCAGACCGGCATGGAGCTGGGCATCTTCGGCATGATCCTGCTGTTGATCGCGCTGCTGTCGTTGGTCCTGACCCTGTGGCGTATGCGCAGCCGGATGGTCGCACGTGAGGATGTGTGGGGCCGGGCTGTGATGGAGCTGGCCATGGTTCTGTGGCTCGGCGCCATGGCGGATTTCGTGTTCACGCCGCTCTTGCAGAACCTGCTGGCCGCGGGCTACCTGTGGTGGGTGGCCGGGGTGGCGTTCAACCAGGACGCGTATGCGCCGCGGGCGGATGACCGGGTGACCGGGTGACTGGGTGACAAGGTGACACGGTGACAGGGTTTGCGGTCGACATTTCGGTCGTTGTTGTCAGTTGGAACACGCGCGAGCTGCTGCGCCAGTGCCTGCAATCGATCGTGGACGAGCCGGGCGTGGAGGTCGTGCCGGCCAGCGCACAGCCCAGCGGCGCCGAACGGCTGACGGCCGAGATCATCGTGGTGGACAACGCCTCGGACGATGGCAGCGCCCTCATGGTGCAGGCCGATTTTCCACAGGTGCGCCTGCTGGCCAACCAGCACAACGCTGGCTTTGCGGCTGCCAACAACCAGGCCATCGCCCAGGCGCGCGGCCGGGTGATCTTCCTGCTTAACCCCGACGCTTACCTGCTGCCGGGCGCGCTGGCCGGGCTGGACCATTTTCTGCGCCAGCAGCCCGAAGCGTCCGTGGCTGGCCCCAACGTGCTCAACCCCGATGGCAGTTGGCAGGCTGCCTCGTTCCGCTTCGCCACGCTGTGGGACCTGTTCTGCGAGGCGGTGTTTTTGAGCGTGCTCTGGCCGCGCAGCCCGCTCTTTGCCCGCAAGGAACTGGGCGGCTTTCAGCGCGACGTCGTGCGCGAGGTAGACTGGGTACAGGGCTGCGCGTTGGCCGTGCGCCGCGAGGTCTGGGACGCGGTCGGCCCCTTCGACGAGGGCTATTGGATGTACGTCGAGGAGTTGGACTGGTGCCGCCGGGCCAAAGGTCTGGGCCACCGCATCTTCTTCACCCCCGACGCGCAGGTGGTACACTACGGCAAGCGCTCGGTGGCGCGGGCCAGGGCCAGTGTGCTGCCGCTGGGCTTCCGCTCGCACTTTCGCTATTACCGCAAGTTCGACGGCCGGGCCAAGGAACTGGCCGTGCGGCTGATCGCCCTGCTGCAAATGGGCCTGCGTACGGCCATCAGCGCGGGCATGATCGCCGTCACCCGCGGCCCCGCCCGCGCCCGCTGGCAAGAAAACTGGCGCGCCTACACCGGCGTCATGCGTGAAGCGATCAGTAGACAAGTAGACGGGTAGGCAGGTTGCAAGTTGCAGGTTGCAAGTTGCAGGTTGCAAGTCACCCTGTCACCTTGTCACCCTGTCTACCCACCAACCTGCCAACCCACCAACCCACCAACCTACCAACCTGCCAACCCACCAACCCACCAATCTACCAATCTACCAATCTACCACTTCACCAATCTACCACTCCACCAATCTACCACTTCACCAATCTACCACTCCACCAATCTACCACTCCACCAATCTACCCCCATGCACATCGCCATCGACGCCCATATGGTGGGCGAGCGGGAAACCGGCAACGAAACCTACATCGTCAACCTGGCGCGCGGGCTGCTGCGGCTGACGGGGCGCGATCCCAAGGGCTTCTCGTGGGATGCGCTGGGACGGCCCAACGCCACGCAGGAGTTGCCGTCTACCCAGCGCGCCCAGCAGCGGCGTTTCGGCGACATGCCCCGCTTCTTCTTCCTGGCCACCCACCCGGAGCGCCTGCACGCGGCCCTGCCGGAACTGCGCCCCAGCGCCAACGCCCAAGCGGCCTCTCTGCGGCCAGCCAACGCGCTGCTGCGCATCCCCTTTGGCCTGCCCTGGGCTGCGTGGCGCGGTTCGTTCGACCTGCTGCACGTGACCTACAACGCGCCGCCGCTCAGCCCCTGCCCGACGGTCGTAACTGTCCACGATATCTCCTTCGAGCACTACCCGGAGTTCTTCTCGCCGCGCGACCTGCTGATCCTCAAGACCCTGGTGCCGCTCAGCGCTCGCCGCGCGGCCCACGTGCTCACCGTCAGTCAGCACGCCAAGCGGGAGATCATCGAACGTTACAACCTGCCGCCGGACAAGATCACCGTCACCTACGAGGCCGCCGGTGAGCAGTTCCAGCCCGTGGCCGACCCGGCCAGCCTGCAAGCCGTGCGGGCCAAATACGGCATCCCTGACGGCCCCTTCGTGCTGGCCCTGGGCAACCTGCAGCCGCGCAAGAACATCGGCAGGCTGGTGGAGGCGTTCGCGATGGTTGCTAGAAAAGTCATTTCTCAGAGAAATGACTTTTCTCAGAGTGATGTCATTTCTAAACTCGTCATCGCCGGCAAGGCCCAATGGCGCGAGAGCGAGGTCTACACGGCGGTGCAGCAGGCCGGGCTGGAGGGCCGCGTCGTCTTCCCCGGCTACGTGGACGACGCCGACCTGCCGGCCCTGTACAGCGCGGCCGCGGTCTTCGTCTACCCGTCGCTGTACGAGGGCTTCGGCCTGCCGCCGCTGGAGGCCATGGCCTGCGGCGCGCCGGTGATCAGCAGCAACGCGGCCTCGCTGCCAGAGGTGGTGGGCGACGCGGCCCTGCTGATCGATCCCACCGACACGGCAGCGCTGGCCCAGGCGCTGTACGACGGGTTGACCCAGCCCGATTTGCAAGCCGATCTGCGCCAGCGCGGCCTGCGCCGCGCGGCCCAGTTCTCGTGGGAGCGCTGCGCGGCCGAGACGCTGGCGGTCTACGCTGACGTCTGCGCGCAGAGGAGGCCCCGGTGACGCTGCCGTCCGCCCAACAGGGCGCAAGCCGGCATTGGGCTATGCTCTGTCTGGCTTTGCCCTGGCTGCTGGTTCTGGCGCTGGCCGGCTTGCAGGTGCTGCGCGCCAGCCGCATCGGCCCCATCGACGACGCCTTCATCACCTATCGCTCGGCGCGCAACCTGGCCGCGGGCCTGGGGCCGGTCTTCAACCCTGGCGAGCCGGTGTTGAGCGTCACCACGCCGGGCTACATGCTGCTCTTGGCCGCCGCATCTCCCTTCAGCCAAGACTACGTCGCCCTGGGATTGGCGCTCAATGCCTTGGGCTTGTTGGCGCTGGGCGCATTGCTGATCGACCTGAGCGCGGGCGTGTGGCGTTCGGCCGACAGCCCATCAACCTGTCCGGCTGCTGCCTGGGCGGCTGCGCTGGTCGCCGTCACGCTTGGCCTGACCTTCCCTTTGCTCAAGGTGGCCGTCGGTATGGAGACGCCCCTTTATACAGCCGCCCTGCTGGCCGTCTTCGCCGCCTATCGTCGCGCCCTGGCAGCGCCGTCAGATGAGACGCGCTGGCTGTTGCTTACGGCTGCGGCGGCTGGCTGCGCCTTCTTAATCCGGCCGGATGGCGCGCTGGCTGGTCTGGTGGTGGGGCTGCACTGGCTGGCTGCTCGCCGGCGCATTCCCTGGCCTGCGTTGGGCTTGGGCCTGGCGCTTACCCTGCCCTGGGTGCTCTTCGCCTGGAGCTACTATGGCTCGCCCCTGCCCAACACCCTGACCGCCAAAGTCACCCACGGCCTGGTAGGCAGCGCTGATAGCTGGGGCGCGCAGTTGGGCGTCTCGGCCGGCCAATGGGCGCAGCGCCAGCCGTTGGCTGCCGGGCTTCTGCTGCTGGGGCTGGGCGCAGCGCTGGTGGGCAAACCGGCAGGTCCCAGGGCGCGGGTGGCCGTGCGGCGCCTGATGCTGGCCTGGGCCGCGTTTTATATCGCCAGCTACATCTGGTTAGACGTGGGCGCCTATGTCTGGTACTACGTGCCGTTGGCGCCGGTCGTGGCCCTGCTGGCCGGCGATGGCGCGGCCTTATTGGTGCAGGGCGCGGCTCGCTGGGCTGGTCAGCGCGGGCCAGCAAAGGCGGCGACAAGCCTGGCTGTCGCGGCGCTGCTGCTGGCGGCGCTGCTGCCGTCAGGCCAGGAAGCGGTCGTTCTGGCCGCTCCACCGCCGCTCCGCAGCCGCGAGGTGGCCTACCGCCAGACGGGCCAGACGCTGCACGCGCTCTGCCAGCAGGCCGGCAACGAGCCGGTCGGCATGGCCGAAATTGGCGTCATGGGCTACTACAGCGACTGTCGCATCGTAGATTTCGCTGGTCTCTTGCAGCCGGAGCTGGCTGTGCTGCAGCTCGACCTGGCCGGCCGGATCGAGTGGGCCATCAAGCACTACGACCTGCCCGCCGTGGTGATGGCCGGCGACCAAGGCTACCCTGACTTCATCGTCGAGCAGCCCTGGTTCAGCCAGCGCTACGCTCTGGCTGATCTGCGTGCGGTGAACGGCTTTCGCAGCGCGCTGTTCCTGCAACAGCCCGCGGCTGCGCCCGCTCCACCAGAGGAGATAGCGCCATGAGCGCGCAGCCTTGGGCGGCCCCTCGCGACCGGCGCGGCGCGCAGCTTGTGCTGTACGCGTTGCCCTGGGCCTTGGTGGTGGTGCTGACCGCGCTGAATCTGCTGCACACAGCGCAGCTAGGCCCCAACGACGACGCGTTCATCACCTATCGCGTGGCGCGCAACCTGGCTGCGGGCCTGGGGCCGGTCTTCAACCCCGGCGAGCGGGTCTTGAGCATCACCACGCCCGGCTATATGCTGCTCCTGGCGGCCTCCTCCGCGTTGAGCCAGGATTTCGTGGCGCTGGGGCTGCTGTGGAGCGGCCTGGGCTTGCTGGCCAGCGGCGCTCTGCTGATCGACGCCAGCCGCGCAGGCTGGCCGCGGCAGCCGGGACTGGCCGCGTTGGCCGCCAGCACAGCCGTGGCGCTCACTCTGGCCAACCCGCTGTTAAGCGCGGCCATAGGCATGGAGACCCCGCTCTACCTGGCCGCGCTGCTGGCCGTGTTCGCCGCCTATCGCCGCGCCTTGCAGCAGCCGGCGCAGAGCGACCGCTGGCTGCTGGCGACGGCCGCAGCCGCGGCCGTTGCCTTTCTGCTGCGGCCGGATGGCCTCTTGGCGGGTCTGGTCGTTGGTCTGCACTGGCTGGTTACGCGACGCCGTGTGCCGTGGCGGGCGTTGGCCTTGGGGCTGCTAGTGGCGCTGCCGTGGGTGCTCTTTGCCTGGGCGTATTACGGCTCGCCGCTGCCCAACACGCTGGCCGCCAAGATCAGCCAGGGCTTGCCCGATCGCGCTGGACAGTGGGGCGACATGCTGTGGGCGCTCAGCAAGGAGTGGGCGGCGGCCAATCCGCTGGCCCTGGGACTGGCGCTGGTCGGCGCGGCGCTGGCGCTGCGTCCGGATCTGGCGGCCGCGCCAGCCGCGGTGCAGGTTCGCCGGTTGATGCTGCTATGGGCCGCTCTGTATATCGTCATCCACATGGCGCTGCGGGTGCGCGGCTATTTCTGGTACTACGTGCCCCTGCTGCCAGTGATCGCCGTGCTGGCTGGCGACGGCGCGGCAGGTGTGGTAAGATGGCTCACAGGCTTGCGCTGGACTGGGCAGCTTGGACGCGTGGCCTGGTACCTGACGCTGGCCGGCCTGATGGCCGTGCTGTTAGCTCCAACGCTGACAGCCGCCGGCGCTCTGGTCCGTCAAGATCCGCCCGGCCAGCGGCAGATGGCCTACCAGCGCACTGGCCTGGTGCTGCGTGAACTGTGCCAGCAGCCCAGCCATGAGCCTGTGGGCATGACCGAAATCGGCATTCTGGGCTACGTCAGCGACTGCCAGATCCTGGACTTCTCCGGCCTGTTGCAGCCAGAGATTGCGCATCTGCAACTGCCCACTGCCGAAAAGATCGAATGGGCCATCAAGAGCCACGGCCCGCCCACTGTAGTCCTGGCTGGGGCGGACGGCTATCCCCACAACGTGGCAGATCAGCCCTGGTTTCGCCAGCGCTACGAGCCGTTGGACATCCAGGACGAGCGCGGCTTTCTCAGCGTCACCCATCGGCGGGCGCTGGGACCGATGGCGCAGCGGCCGCTGGCCGTGCGTTGGTGGCAGGATGTCGCATCCGCCAGTCCAGCAGCCACGTCCCTGGTCTTCCCGCCAGGAGTGACGCCTGCCATCACGCTGCACACCTTTCTGCCGCCTGGCAGCGATCTGACGGTGAGCGCCGACGGCCGGCCGGTTGCAACGTTGACCGGTGCTGCCTCCATCTGGCAGGATACGCCGCTGGCCGGCGTGCAGCCAGTGGCTGGCGCAGTGACGCTGGAGTTGACCGGCGGCGCTGCCAGTCAGCCGGCCGCCCTGGCCTGGGTCGAGAGCAACGCCGTGCCCTCCTTCAGCTACTTCAAGTCCTTTGTGGAGGCTGCCGCGCAGCCGCGGCCCCACGTGCAACTGGAGCAGGGTGACACGGTCCGGGCCACCCTGGCCCCGGCCGCTGATGGCCCTGTGGTGTTGGACGTAGCCTACCGCGACCTGCCCGGCGTGCAGTTGGAGGTCTTCCTCGACGGCCAACTGCTGGGCGTGGCCGGCAGCGGCAGCGGCCCCTGGCAGGTCGCTCGTTTCGAGCTGCCAGCCGGCGCGCTGGCCGGCAAATCCACCGTGGACGTGGAGCTGCGCAACCCGGTCCAGCAGTTCGTGCGCGTCTACTACGTCGCCCTGGTCGATCCGGCCCAGCCGCCGTATGTGCCGTGAGCGGATGACAGGGTGACAGGGCGACAGGGTGACAGGGTGACAAGGTGACAGGGTGACAGGCGTCGGCTCATCAATCTGCCCCCTACCAACTTACCAACTTACCAATCTACCAACTTACCAATCTACCAACTTACCAATCTACCCATCTACCACCCCATGAAAATCGCCATGCTCGGCACGCGCGGCGTGCCTGCCAGCTATAGCGGCTTCGAGACCTGCGTCGAGGAGCTGGGCAGCCGTCTTGCCCAGCGCGGCCACCAGGTTACGGTCTACTGCCGCAGCCACCACATCACCTACGACCAGCCCACCTACAAAGGGATGCGGCTGGTCAAGCTGCCCACCATCGCCAACAAGTACCTGGACACCATCGTCCACAGCTTCCTCTCCAGCCTGCACGCGCTGACCCAGGGGTACGACGTGGCGCTCTATTTCATCGCCGGCAACAGCCTGGTGACGTGGATCCCCCGGCTGGCCGGCCAGCGCAGCCTGCTCAACGTCGATGGGCTGGACTGGAAGCGGGCCAAATGGCCGCCGCTGGCCAAGCGCTATATCCAGTTCGCCGAGCAGATGAGCACCGTGCTGCCCAACGCCATCATCACCGACAGCCGGGTGGTGCAGCGCTATTACCGCCAGGTCTACGGCGCGGAGAGCACCTACATCGCCTATGGCGCCGATCTGCCGCGCCGGCCGGCCGGGCCAACCCTGGAGCGCTTCGGTCTACGACCGCGCGAATATGTGCTCTTCGTGGGCCGGCTGGTGCCGGAGAACTGCGCCCATCACCTGGTGGAGGCCTGGCGGCGGCTGGACACCGACATGCAGTGCGTGATCGTCGGCGACGCGCCCTACGCCGAGGATTACAAGGCCGAGCTGCGCCGGCTGGCCGGCGATGACCCGCGCATCCACTTCACTGGCTACGTTTTCGGCGAGGGCTACTGGGAGCTGAGCAGCAACGCCTACGCCTTCGTGGAGACCAGCGGCGTGGGCGGCACCCATCCGGCCCTGGTGGAGGCCATGAACTTCGCCAACTGCGTGGTCGTTCACAACACGCCGGAGAACCTGGAGACCATCGACGCGGCCGGCCTGTGGTACGACGGCCAGGCTGGCGCGGCGTCGCTGGCCCCCGTGCTGCGCACCCTGCTGGACGCGCCGCCGCTGGTGGCGTTGTACCGCCAGGCTGCTGCCCAGCGGGCGGCGACCGTCTATAGCTGGGAAGCTGTGACCGACGCCTACGAGGCGTTGTTTACGCATGTCGAACTCACGGCCAGGAGGTGACTATGTTCTTTGATTTTCCCCTCGAACAATTGGTAGTGTATCGCCCGCCACGCGTCGAGCCGGTTGACTTCGACGCCTTCTGGGATGCGACCCTGGCCGAGGCGCGGCAACACCCGTTGGCTGCCCGCTTTGAGCCGGTCGACGCCGGCCTGCGGCTGGTGGAAACCTTCGACGTGACCTTTGCTGGCTATGGGGGCCAGCCGATCAAGGGCTGGCTGTTGTTGCCGCGCGGGCGCAGCGGGCCGCTGCCCTGCGTGGTTGAGTTTATCGGCTACGGCGGCGGCCGCGGTCGCCCCCTGGACTGGCTGAGCTTCAGCGCGGCCGGCTATGCCCATCTGGTGATGGACACGCGCGGCCAGGGCAGCGTTTGGCTGCGGGGTGACACGCCTGACTATGAGCCACAGGGGGGCAACCCGCAGTTCCCCGGCTTCATGACGCGCGGCGTGCTGGACCCGGCCACCTACTACTACCGGCGCGTTTTCACCGATGGCGTGCGGGCGGTCGAGGCGGCGCGCGCACACCCAGCCGTGGACCCCACGCGTATCGCCCTCACTGGGGGCAGCCAAGGCGGCGGCATCACGTTGGCTGTGGCTGCGCTGGCTGGCGACGTGGCCCTGGCCATGCCCGATGTGCCCTTCCTGTGCCACATGCGCGTCGCCGCTGAGCTGGTGGACACCGCTCCCTACAACGAAATCGTCAAGTTCTGCCGCATTCACCGCGACAAACTCGAAACCGTTTTTCAGACCCTGTCCTATTTCGACGGCGTCAACTTTGCCGCCCGCAGCCGCGCACAGGCGCTGTTTTCTGTCGGTCTGATGGACGACACCTGCCCGCCGCGCACCATCTACGCAGCCTATAACCACTATGCCGGCCCCAAGGAGATGCGCATCTATCCCTACAACCAGCACGAGGGCGGCCAGACGGATCATTTGGTGGAGAAGCTGAGGGTGTTGGAGCAGGCCGTGAGCAGCGGCCAGGCCGTGATCGACGGCGTGATCAGTCAGGCCGACGCCGAGCGCTACGCGGAGATTCACAACAAGATGATGCAGGTGGAACACACGCCCTAGCCGTCTTCGGGTTGCAGGTTGCAGGTCGCAGGTGGCAACGCTACCTGCAACATGCCACTTGCCACTTGCCACCTGCTCACCTGCCACCCTCCGCCAACGCCAGCGCGCCCCACAGCACGCTGTCATCCCCCAGCGCAGCCGGCTGCACGTCGATGCGGGCGCGCGACCAGTCCGTGACCGTGCGGCGCAGCTCGGCGCGCAGGGGAACGAAGAGCGCGGCGCCGGCCTTGGCGATGCCGCCGCCGATGACGATGCGCGCCGGGTTGAGCAGCATGATGGCCGCTTTCAGCCCCAGCGCCAGGTCCACCACATAGCGCGCGACGAAGGCGGGATCTTGCATCAGCACGTGGGCCGGCCGGCCGTGGTCCCGCTCCAGCCACAGCCCGCAGCACAGTCGCTCGAAACAGCCGTACCAGCCGCACAGGCACTGCGGGCCGTCCGGGCGGATGGTCATGTGGCCGATCTCGCCCCCATAGGAGTCAGCCCCGCGCAGCACCTCCCCGCGGCTGACGATGCCGCCGCCGATGCCGGTGGAGAGGGTCATGTAGAACAGCGGATCGCAGCCCTGCCCCGCGCCGTAGAACGCCTCGCCCAGCGCGCCCACGTTGGCGTCGTTGTCCATCACCACTGGCAGGCCCAGCTCGGCTTGCAGCGTGGGAACCAGGGGAAAGTCGCCCCAACCCTCGACGTGGGTGGAGAAGAGCACGCGCTGGCTGGCGAAGTCCGCCGGGCCGCCGAAGCCGACGCCGCAGCGCTCCAAGGGGATGTCAGCTTGCCAGCCGCGCGCGATGGCAATGATCTGAGGCAGCATGGCCTGCGGGCCAGCAGCGCGGTCCGTGGGCAGGGTGGCGCGGCGCGCCATCTGGCCGTCCACAAACGCGGCCAGCGAGAACTTGGTGCCGCCGATGTCGATGGCGAGGGTAGCTGGCATGGTATTCCGTCGTTCAACAAACAGACTGATTGGACACAGATCGACGCTGAGGACACAGATCAGAAGCAAGGAGCCGCCACTCATCTCTGATCAGCGTTCATCCGTGTGAATCAGCGTCCGTTCGTCCAACCGATCAATAACCCAGCGTCAGATCCACGCGGTTGGGCACCGGCCCGCCACGCTGGGCGGCGTTGAGCAGCCGGGCCAGGTGCGCCATGCGCGCCCGCTCGGTGTAGGCCGAGCCGAACGCGCCGCCGATGTGGGGGCTCATCACCACCGTCTCCATCTCGTGGAAGGGATAGGCCGAGGGCAGGGTGGCGCTGCGGCTGGCCTGGTCCTCAGGGTAGCGATACCACACGTCCAGGCCCGCGCCGGCCAGCCGGCCGCTGCGCAGCGCCCCGTACAGCGCGGCCTCGTCCACCACCGCCGCGCGGCCCACGTTGACCAGCAGCGCGCCGGCCGGCAGCAGCGCCATCTCCCCTTCGCCGATCAGGCCGCGCGTCTCGTCGGTCAGCGGCAGGGTGATCAGCAGCACGTCGGCCTGGGGCAGCAGGTCGGGCAGCGCGTGGTAGCCGAAGAGGGCCGTCGCCCCGTCTGGCGTCCCAGCGGCGTCGGGCCGGCGGCGCACAGCCAGCACCCGCATGCCCAGCGCCTGGCAGACGCGGCCCACATGCTGGCCAATGGCGCCGTAGCCCAG
This sequence comes from uncultured Anaerolinea sp., assembly GCA_964626845.1. GTDB lineage: Bacteria > Chloroflexota > Anaerolineae > JAAEKA01 > JAAEKA01 > JAAEKA01. Next base: position 111,604 of record CAZVGR010000004.1, on the reverse strand, counting down.
GATCAGCGCGGTCTTGCCGTGCAGGATCGTCACCGGCGGCGGCTCGTAGCGCAGCGTCCAGTCGCCGCGGCGCAGGGCCTGGTCGTTGGGGACGAGGAGGCGGGCCGCGGCTAGCAGCAACGCCAGCGCCATCTCGGCCGTCTGCACGGTGTTGTGGTGCAGGTTGTGGACGGCCACGTGGCCCAGCCCGTTGGCCGGATCCAGCAGCAGGCTGCGGGTCTCGTCGGGCAGGCCGGCGAAGGGGATCACCAGCAGGCGCAGGTTGGGGCTGGCCTGAAGCTGTTGCAGCGTGGGCCGGCCGGCCACCAGCACGTCGAAGCTGGCCGGGTCGGGCAGGGTCAGGCCGGTGGTCACACGGATGCCCGGGTCCAGGTGCGCGTGCAGCGCGGTCAGGTCCAGCGCTTCGGTTGGGCTGAGAACGTTGAGCAGGTGTGCGTGGGTCAAAGTTGGCTTGCTCTTCTCATATCGTGGTACGGTGTGCGTTGCGCTGATTATAGCACTGGCGGCGTGGTTTTCTCAAGACGGCCAACCTGTTGTAAAATTCGCCCAGGGTTACTACGCAGCCACAGGTGCCGGGCACTTGAATCTGCGCCTGCAACGATGTCTGCCGAACCCATTCAAGCCGCACATGGGCTATAAGTGCCCGGCACCTGAGTAGTAACCGCCCAGGAAACTATCATGCATAACCAAACCAAGCACGACATTAAAGCTCTGATCCTCGACTTCGGCGGGGTGCTGGTGACCATGCCCCACGACTCGCCCAGCGCACGGCTGCTGGCTGGGCAGTTGGGCATAGCGCCCGCGCAGTTGATGGACGCCCTGCTGGGCAGCGGCGACTGGGACCAGGCGCTGGTGGGCCGAATCAGCGCTGAGGAGTACGACCGCCGTATGCACGCCCGCTTCGGCCTGCCCTACGACGCCAGCCAACCCAGCCTGATCTTCCGCTGGTTCGCCGATGAAACCCTCAGCCATGAACTGCTAGACCTGGCTGCTGACTTGCGCCGGCCACCCCACTTTCAGGTGGCCGTCTTGAGCAACGCCTCAACAGACCTGGAGCAGCAGATCCTGCACGAGAAGCTGAACATTCTGCATCGGTTCGACCTGGTGGTCAACTCAGCGCGCGAGGGGGTCAGAAAGCCTGACCCGGCTATCTATGCTTTGACGCTGGATCGGCTGGGCGTGACAGCGCAGCAGGCCATCTTTGTGGACGACATGCCAGAGAACGTTGCGGCCGCCGCGGCGCTGGGCATACACGCCATCCAGTTTCGCGATCAGCACCAGGCCGCGGCCGCCGTCCGTGGGCTGCTGGGCAGGCCATAAGCGCTGCCAACCAGGCCAAAAAATAGCGCCAAAACCTGATCCAGATCATATTCATACGGCCCGTCTTGTGCTATGATTAGGCTAAACAATTCACGGGTAAATTCAAAGGATAGCCTAAACATGGAACAGTTGACAGCCCTTATCCCCATGCAGCGCGCCACCGTATCCGCAGTCCACGGGGGCGCAATTCTGCGCAAGCGCCTCTTGGACATGGGGCTTGTGCCTGGCGCCGAAATCCGCGTGGTGCGGGTGGCGCCGTTGGGCGACCCGGTTGAGTATATGGTCAAGGGGTATCGGCTGTCGCTGCGTCGCAGCGAAGCTGCTCATGTGCTGGTAGAGCGGCTGCCTTGCGAAGACTGTCCAGAGCTGGCTGATGGCGCCTGTGACACGCAGGAAGCCGCGCGGTGTCCACGCTGGCTGCGCTGGCTGTATGGCGGTGGTCGTGGGCAGCAAGGTTGACAACGGGCCGGTGGTAGCCCTGACAGGCAACCCCAACGCCGGCAAAAGCACTATCTTTAATGCATTGACCGGGGGCAGGCAACATGTGGGCAACTGGCCTGGCAAGACGGTGGAGGTCACGTCGGGCACAGTGCGCTGGAACGGCGGGCAGGTGACGCTGGTCGACTTGCCTGGCGCCTACAGCCTCAGCGCCCATTCGCTGGAGGAAGTCATCGCGCGCGACTTCATCCTGGAGGAGCGGCCCGATGCGGCCATTGTCGTGGCCGATGCGACTAATCTGGAGCGCAACCTTTATCTGGCAGTGCAGGTGCTGGAGCTGGGCGTGCCCACGGCGCTGGCCTTGAACATGATGGACCGAGCCGAGGCCGAGGGCATCACCATCGATGCACCGCTGCTCAGCCGCTTGCTGGGCGCGCCGGTGGTTCCGACCGTCGGCGGCCGCCGGCAGGGCTTGTTGGAGTTGTTGCGCTTGGCAGTGACCGAGGCTGCGCCCCAGCCGCGGGTTGTGGACTACGGCTACGAGATGGAGCAGGAGATCGCCGCGTTGCAGCCTCAGGTGGCCGCGCTCTTGGGCGCCGATGCGTCGCGCTACAACACCCTCAAGCTACTGGAGGGCGACAAGCTGGTCGGGCAGGCGCTGGGCGATTCGCCCGCAGCCGCAGCGCTGCGGCTGCAGGCGCAGCAGGCGGCCGCCCGCGTGCAGGCTGTCTATGGCGATGATGTGGAGCTGCTGGTGGCCGACCGCCGCTATGGCTTCGTGCATGGCCTGGCGCATGAGGTGGTCAAGCGCCGCGGCGGCGCGGGCCAGCGCAGCCTGACCGACCGTATCGACGATGTGGTGGCGCATCGCGTGCTGGGCCTGCCCATCTTTTTCCTGTTGATGGCGTTGGTTTTCAAGCTGACGGCCGATGTCTCGGCCCCTTTTGTCGACTGGATCGACTCTACGGTCAACGGTGTGCTGGCTCCGTGGGCGGCGGCCGGGCTGACGGCTATTTCAGCCCCGCTTTGGCTGCAGTCGTTGGTGGTCGAAGGGGTGATGGCTGGCGTCGGCGGGGTCCTGATGTTCCTGCCGGTGCTGCTGATCCTCTATTTCTGTTTGGCGCTGCTGGAGGACAGCGGCTACATGGCCCGCGCGGCCTTCGTCATGGATCGGCTGATGCATCTGTTGGGGCTGCACGGCAAGAGCTTCATTCCGCTGATAGTCGGCTTTGGCTGCAACGTGCCCGGCATCCTGGCCACCCGCACGCTGGAGAACCGGCGCGACCGCATCCTGACCGGCCTGCTGGTGCCGCTGATGAGCTGCGCGGCCCGTTTGCCGGTCTATGTGATCTTCGCCGCGGCTTTTTTCCCCCAGCAGGCCAGCGCAGTGATCTTTGGACTGTACCTGCTGGGCATTGCGTTGGCCGTGTTGACGGGCCTGCTGATGCGGCGCACGCTGTTCGCCAAGACCAACGATTCGCTGTTCGTGCTGGAGCTGCCCGCCTACCGGCTGCCAGCCTGGCGCGGGCTGCGCATTCACATGTGGCGTCACAGCGAGGAGTTTGTGCGCAAGGCCGCCACGTTGATCCTGGCGGCGTCGGTGGTCGTCTGGGCGCTGCTCAACCTGCCCGTCGGTGTCGAGAGCACGGAAGACAGCCTGTTTGGCCGGGCGACCGGCGCCGTGGCGCCCGTGTTCCAGCCGCTGGGCTTTGGCAACTGGCAGGCCACCGGCTCTCTGGCCACTGGACTGGTGGCTAAGGAAGTAGTGGTCAGCAGCATGGCCGTGATCTATCTGGGCGAGGAGCCGGCCGATCCGCCTGAGACCATCGATCTGGCTGCGGACCTGCGCGCGGTGGTGCTGGGCTTTGGCGAGGCGGTGGTGCAGGCTGTGCGCATTGTGGTGAGCATGATTCCTGGTGTGGATGTGATGGACGAAACGGCTGTCCAGGCCAACACCGGTCTCAGCCAGGCCTTGCAGACGCACTTCACGCCCGCCTCGGCGCTGGCCTTCCTGGTTTTTGTCTTGCTTTACGCCCCCTGCGTCGCCACCTTAGGCGCGCTGCGATCGGAGTTCGGCGGCCGCTGGATGGCCTTCAGCTTCGTCTATCTGTTGGCCCTGGCCTGGATTGCGGGCTTCGTGACTTACCAGGCGGCCCGGTGGTTGATGGGATAATGCTCCGCCAACTTCTCACTCTGTTCCACGACGCCCCCGGCCCTCTCAGCCTTGACTTGCTGGCGGCGCAACTTGATCTGGAGCCAGCGGTGTTGGAGGGAATGCTGGCCGAGCTGGTGCGCATGGGCCGGCTGGAACGCATTGCAGACCGCGCCGCTGTGGCCTGCGCGGCTTGCGGCCATGCCAATGGCTGCCCCTACGTGCTGTCCAACGCGGGGGCGTGCTATGCGCTGCCGGCTGCGGCCGGATGATCGCTGGACGCGGGCTTGCTACACTGCCGGCGACAAGGGGAAGGTCAGCTCGACCACAACGCCCGGTTCGTCCTCCCGATTATAGAGGCGGCACTGCCCGCCAGCCTGCCAGACAATCGTTGCCACCATCGGCAGGCCCAGCCCCATGCCGCCGATTTCGCCGGTAAAGTATTTCTCGCCTTGGTAGTAGGGTATCCAGACTTTGGCTAACTGGGGAGGCGACAGTGTGATGCCGTTATCCTGTATGGAGATTTGCACTGTCTCAGGCGCGGGACAGGTGACATAGACGGCCACGGTCGGCGAGTGGGTTGGATGGAATTTCTTGGAGTTCTCCAGAATTTCCCGTAGCATCAGTTCCAGAATGGGCTCGGCCAGCCAAAGCCGCTGTGCTCCCAGGCTCTCTGTGCCATAGACAAAAACCCGCTCCAGTCCCTGATCAGCGCTGACGGAGGAGACCAAAGCAGGCAACTGCGCCAGATCGTAGCCTGCGCTGGAGGAGGACAGGTGACGCACGCCGATGAACTTGAGCACATCTTCAATCTCACTGTGCAGCCGTTCGATGCCGCGCAGCGCGCCGTCGGCTAGTTCTGTGATTTCGTCGGCGGACAGCGCGTGTGCGCTGTTTGCGATCAACTCGACGGACATCAAGGTGATGGCGATCGGCGTGCGTAGTTTGTGCATGACCATCGCCTGAAAGGTACGCATGTCGCGCTGCGCGCTCACCTGCGCCGTCACGTCCCACAAACGCACCATGTGACCGGCATCGGGTCCCGCTGGCTCGTCCATGTAGGTCGCTTGCAGCCAGAGCGCTTCAGTGGTGGGTGTTTCCGGGCGCACCAGGTAGAGCGTGCTGTCTGCCGCTGCCGAAGCTGGCCAGTCCTGCCAAATAATCTGTGGTTCGCAGCGGTACTGCTGGCAGGCCAGGTTGAGAAAGGTGTCGGCGGTGGGCAGCGACGCATCTTTGGCCAGGCCCAGGTAAAGACGGGCCTGGGCGTTGGCATAGATGATGTAGCCCTCGGCATCTGTCAGGAGGTAGCCATCGGTAGCCTTCTCGGCCATCCAGCGGAAGCGGGCATGTTCTGTGCGCAGGCGGCGGTAACGGTTGAGGCGGGTGATGGTTTTGACCCGTGCGCGCAGCTCGGCGCGGTCAAACGGTTTGCTGATAAAGTCGTCCGCGCCTGCTTCGATGCCCTGCAGGCGTGATGCCCGATCGTCAAGCGCGGTCACCAGCACGATGGGCACCTCGGCCAGGCGGGCGTCAGCGCGCAGACGGCGACAGACATCAAAGCCGTCCATGCCGGGCATCATCACGTCCAATAAAATGATGTCAGGCATGAGCTCGGCGGCTTGTTTCAACGCTTCCAGGCCGTGAGCCGCAAACGCCAGTGTGTAGCCCTGACCGTAGAGCATATCCTCCAGCGTTTCACGTCCCATCGCGTTGTCGTCGACAATGAGCACTACGCTAGCTTGTGACATGGCTGCATCTCCTATGGTTCTATCAAGCGCTGGATCGTCTCGGTCAGCTCTTTCAGGCTGACGGGCTTTGTCATATATTCGTTGGCGCCAGCGGCCAGGCAACGCTCCCGGTCGCCAGGCATGGCCAGGGCAGTCAACGCGATGATCGGCACCGCTGCGAAGTCTGGATGGGCGCGCAAGCGGCGGATCAGCTCCAGCCCATCCATCACAGGCATCTGAATGTCTGTCAGGATCAGATCGGGCCTGGCCTCTTCGGCCAGGCTGAGCGCCTCTTGCCCATTGCGGGCGATCAGCAGGTGATGGCCCTTGTCGTGCAGGTAGTCGCCGATGGCCAGGATGTTGATTTCGTTGTCCTCAGCCAGCAGGATGCTGACATCTTTGTGAGCCGGCTCGATGGCTGGCGCGATGATCATCGCTGCGCGCGCAATCTCGCCTTGGATAGGCACAAGCCCCAATGTTTTGTGCAGGGTCTCGCGCGAGATTGGCTTGACCAGATAGTCAGCCGCGCCGGTTGCCAGCCCTTTCATCCGCTCATCGACCACCGAGGCGATGATGACGGGGATATCGCGCGTGGCAGCATTGGCCTTCAGTTGAGCCAGCACACTCCAGCCTGTCTGGTCGGGCAGCAGCAGGTCGAGGAAGATCACATCGGGCTGGAGGGCGATGGCCTGCTCCAGCGCGTCCTCCCCTCGTGAGTGAATGACGGCATGGATGTTGATTTCCTGTAAATAGCGTGCAAGCTGATCGGCGGCGCTTTCCGAGTCTTCGACCACCAGCGCCGAGCGCGGCGTATCGGCTGACAAGGATGCGCTGGCGCTGGGGGCCACGGACAGCGCGGTATTTTCGGCCCGCTGAGCAGAGTAGGGCAGAGCGATGGTAAAACAACTGCCCTTGCCAGGTTCGCTGTCCACGGTGACGCTGCCGCCGTGTAGCTCAGCCAGGCGGCGCACCAGCGCCAACCCAAGCCCGGTGCCCTCGTGCTGGCGGCTCAAGCTGGAGTCCAACTGGGCAAAAGGCTGGAACAACTGGTTGATCCCGTCGGCTGTCATGCCGATGCCAGTGTCCTGCACGGCAAAGCGCACCACCCCGGCCTCGGCGTCGGCATTGACCCGCAGGTTCACCTCTCCTCCCGGCTCGGTGAACTTGACGGCATTGCTGAGCAGGTTGACCAACATCTGTTTCAAGCGGCGCGGATCGGCCTCGACGCGCGCGCTGGGGTTGTTGAGCTCGCAGGTCAGCCGCAGTTTCTTCTTGTTGGCCGTCTCCTTAACGAAAATCAGGCTCGCCTCGCAGATATCGGCGATGGAGACGGCTTCAATCAGCAGATCCATGCGCCCCGCTTCTACTTTTGACAGATCGAGAATGTCGTTGATCAGAGCCAGCAGATGGCGGCCGCTGGCTTCAATGTTGTGAATCGATGTTTGTTGGCGTTGGTTGAGTGGGCCGCGCACCTGTTCCAGCAGGCCCTCGCTGAGGGCCAGGATGGCGTTGAGGGGGGTGCGCAGCTCATGGCTCATGTTGGCCAGGAACTCATCTTTGGCGCGCACAGCGCGTGCAAGCTGCACGTTGGCGCGGCTGAGATCGGCTGTGCGCTCCTCCACCCGGCGAGCCAGCAGGTTGCGCTCTTCGGTCAGCGCCTGCTCAGCCTGCCTGCGCTGCTGTTCCTGGGCCATGAACTCCAGCGCAAAGGCCAGATCGATCGCCATCTCGTCAAAGAGCTTCAGCTCGGCCTGGTCAAAGAAGCCCGGCTCAGGCGCGTAGAGACTCAATACGCCGTTGACCGTTCCGTCGATGATCAGTGGAAAGACGGCTACAGAATGATAGCCAAGCTGCAGCGCATCGGTGCGCCACGGCAGCATGCGCACGTCGCTGCTGATATCGTTGACCACAATGTGCTGACCAGCACGCAGCGCAGTGGCGGCTGGCCCCCGGCCGCGCTCGCTGTCGTCCAGCGTGATATTGAGCTTCGTCAGATAACCATCCACTTCGCCCGCATGAGCGACCGGCAGTACCTGTTCTGTCACCGGATCTAGCACGCCGATCCAGGCCATGCGGAACCCTCCCCGTTCCACGGCGATCTGGCACGCCTGGTTGAAGAGTGTCTGTTGGTCTCGCACCCGCACGATGGTTTCGTTGACCTCGCTGAGCACCATATAGGCCCGGTTGAGCTTGCGCAGCTTGGCTTCAGACTGTTGACGCGCGCTCATGTAGCCGATGAACACAACCGCCGAGGCCAGACCCAGCGCCAGCCTGAACCAGGCATCCCAACTGCGTCTCTCCGCCAAATAGGCCGGCCCAGGCTCGGCGATCACTGACCAGGTGCGCCCATAGAGGCTCAAGTTCTCGCTGTAGTATGGCGCAGTCCCCAGGCTGGTCAGGTCCAGGTTCATGTCTGCGGGCAATGTTTGAGACCCAGAGCGTGAGGGATAAAAGGCCAGCAACTGCGGCTCTGCGTCTGTTACATCCAAGATGTACAGAGCGATGTCATGCGGGTTGAGCGTCTTCAGCGCTCGGTCGAGCAGTTCGTTTACATCGAAGATAAGGTATGTCACGCCCGACAGCGCTTCCCGGCGTTGTTCTATCGTATCCAGGGAGGCGCCGCCATGGTATGCAGGGAGCATCAGCAGCAGGCGAAGCTGGTCAACGGCGTATACCAGGCCGATCTGAGAGGTCAGTTGCGACTGTCCGCTATCGCGCGCACGGGTCACGGCCTGCCAACGATTGCTCTCGGTGCTGATGTCAAAGCCAAGCGCTGCCCGGTTGGCGTCGAAGGGCTCGAAAAACGTGGCCGGGAAATACTCCGCTCGCTCCGCGGCCGGCACGCGCTGGCCGTTGGCTTCGTTCTCGTAGATAAAGAAGTCAGCGACTCCAGTGAGCTGGCGGAAATGCTGCTCGAATGTCTCCCGCTCTGCCGCTGGCACGCGCGGCGCCCAGGCTAATGTTTCAATGCTTGGCGAGTTTTTCAGCAGGCGAGTCGTAAATAGGGCAAATTCGTCCCGTTCGACCTCTTGTGAGGCAGAGAAGAACGCGTTCACAGCCAGCAGGGTATGTTCGTTCTCCTGCATAGCGCTGTCGATCAGGTTTACCATTTCTGACGCGTCGGTGGCCAGCAGCGCATTAAACTGACTCTTTTCGCTGTTCCATGTCAGCATGTAGCTGACCAACGCCAGCGCCACCATCAGACTGGCCAGCAGCCAGACCAGCGGGCTTGTCCCGTGTTGTTTGCGCCAGTGCTTTACTGCAACGATCACTGTGGGCGTGACAACTAACATCCCCACGTAGACCGCAACCCACCACGGCCAGAGCAGCGCCCATGCCTGACTCCATGCCGTCGTGCCAACCAGCGAAGCGGCGACGACGCTCGCCAACGGCGCCAGCAAGGCGATCAGCGCTGTCAGGGCCAGCGCGCGCAGGGCCAACCCGATGTTTTGCGGCGGCAAGGACCCGACAAAGCGCCGCAAAACCAACGCGCCCAGCCAGGCCTGCAGCGCAGCGGCTGTGGCGAACACCGCCGACATGACAAGCGGCGCCGCGCCGCTGGGTGTGCTGACATTCAGGCTCCCCGCAAGCGCCCCCGCCAACACGCCCAACGCCATGGGCCAACCGCCCACAATCACCGCCGCTAAAGCCAACCCAGAGGCAGGCCAAAAGATGGGAGCGTGTTCAGACGACTGGGCGATGAAGATACCGAGCCTGATGGTGGCCGCATAGAGCAGCGCCAGGCCGAGGATCTGAGCCAGGCAGCGAGGCGATGGGCGACGACAGGCAGAGGGGGTATTCATGGTCGATCAACTTATCTGGCGGTCACGACCCGTGATTAACAGTATGTAGTTTTTATTGTACTATTCTGCGCAGCCTATGTCAATATACTGGCAGCCTTTTTGTCAGGGCTTCGCAAAACTCCTGATGGCTGCCGTGCTGAAGGATGGCGCGCCCGACGTTTGGCTGACTGACAACAAATCCTGGATCACTCTGGGGCTTGCAGCCAGCGCGGCTCAGCGGCAAGGGGGCCGTCCAGCGCGCGCAAGAAGGCGATTACCTGCATCATCTCCTCCGCGCTCAGGCCCAGCGGTTCCAGCTCGCTCTCGCCGGCCGGCGCAGCCGGGGCCACGTTGTAGTGGATCAGCACCTCGCCCAGGGTGATGAACTGGCCGGCGTGCATGAAGGGATCGCGGTCGCCCACGTTGCGCAGGGAGGGCGGCTTGTACTGGCGCAGCAATTGCTCCCCCTCGGCCAGCATGAAGCGCAGCTCAGCACACTGGCTGGCGTCGGCGTCGCTGTACGGCCCCAGGCAGTTGAAGGGATCGGCCAGCACGAGCTGCGCGCCGGCCGCGCGGCCCGTGTCCTCCGGCAGATCGGCGACGGCCGGCACGCCGGTGTTATGGAAGTCGTTGTTGGTGAGCAGCGGCCCGTTGTGGCACTGGATGCAGTTGGCCTCGCCGATGAAAAGGCGCAGGCCGGCCACCTCGTCGGGCGTCAGCGCGGCGCGCATGGCCCTGGCGTCGCCCTCGATCAACGCCCGGGCATAGGCGTCGAAGCGCGATGGTCCTGGGTTGAGATGGCGCTCGTAGGCGGCGATGGCCTTGCCCATGTTGGCGAAGACGCGGTTGACCGCCTCCTGGTCGGCGGGCGTCATGGCCGCCCAGGCCGCCTGCACGGCCGGATCGTCCACCGGCCCGGCCAGCCGCGGCAGGTGGACGAAGTCGGGCAGCGGACCAAAGATCGCCTCGTACTCCTCCCGGTACAGATCGCTGATCAGATGGACGAAGTAAGTGCGGTTACCGCCGTGCTCCACCGGGTTCTCCAGCGGGCCGAGGGCCTGCGCCCACTGGCTGTCGGCGCGGCCGTCCCAGAACAGCCAGGGGCTGTAGGCCGTGCCGGCCAGCGGCATGGTGCGCCGGTTGGCGACGCCCACCCCCTCGCCCAGCGGCAGGCCGTCCTGGAAGTCCTTCTCCGGCAGGTGACAGGTGGCGCAGGCCACCTCGCCGTTGGCGCTGAAGCGGGTGTCGAAGAACAGCCGGTGGCCCAGGGCGGCCGCAGCCGGGTCGTCCGCGACGCGATTGGAGGGATCAGGCGGCAGCGGCGGCAGGTTGCCGATCCACAGGGCGGCGATGGCCGCGCGCTCCTCAGCCGTCCACTGCGGTGAGCGCGGCCACAAGGTAAGCACGGCTGCGCCCGCTACGACCACGAGGAGCAGCGCCAGGACGATCCAGCGGCCCCTGGTCATCGCAGCACCAACTCGAAGGTTACGCCGTCGCTCTGGCCGTCCGCCGCGACATCGAAACGCATGACCCACGCTCCGGGCATCTGAAAGCGCACCCCTTCCAGCAGGTAGTCGCCGTTGCCCAGGTTCTGCGTCACCTGCGGCTGGGTGGGCAGGCCGTGGCCGTGGCCGGGCATGCCGCCGTCGACCGCGATCAGGGCGTCGTCCACCGGTTGGCCGTCGGCCGTCTCGACGCGCAGGGTCCAACTGTGCAACTCGTTGATGGCGATGGGGTCCAGCGCGCTGGTAAAGGAGATGCGGTAGAGGCCATTGTCGGTCAGGCGGCTGTTGGGGTTCTCAGCCGGGGCCGCGCTTTGGTTTGTGGCCGCAGGTGCCGCCGGGCCTGGCGCGGCGCACGCTGCCAGCATGAAGATGCCCAGCAGGGCGAGATAAAGGGAAAGCCTGGTGGCGCGATTAGGTTGTCGCATAGGGTGAGCCTCCACAGGTGGTATGGCGCGCTGGCGACAGCGCAACCGTAGTCAGGCTGCAAGCGTACCAGAACACGGGCGGTCTTTCTGTGATCAAGCTGCCCAAGGCGCGGCAGCGCCGGAGTTGGTTTGTAGGTTCGCTACGGAGCCCCTGAGCTGCTCTTTACGTATGGTTGGACAGTCTGGATGCCCGGGATGAAACGGTAGTGCTTCTGGTTGAAGGTATGCAGCGACTCGCCCAGCGCGACTGCCGTCTGTCCGATCAACACATCCAGCAAACCGGCGTTGTGGCTCAGGCGAAACCTGGTGAATACATCCAGCGCCCGGCTGCAATCATCTTCCGAGAGCCACACCACCCCATAGGTCGAAAGCTCGTGTTGCGCTCTATTCCGCCTTGTTGCGACACCCCTGGATCAGTTCCATCACTACGTAGCCAGACACGGCCAGTTCCTCATCCTCGCCCAAGGCATCAAACCAGGCCATGGCCGGCGGATACTTGCGCAACAAGTCTATGAGCACGTCGCTGTCGAGCAGAATCATAGCCGGATCTCTCCGCGCTCCTGAGCTTCTTCGCGCAGTTGGCGCGCATAGATGGAGCTGTCGCCGATGTCGTCACGGTCTTGCCACAGGCCGATCAATCCCGATTTGCGCAGCCGACCGACCGTCAAACGAGCGCGCGGCGGGGATGTCGCCGGCGGGACAAACACGATGACCTCGACGGCCTGCCCTCGCTTGTAGGGCAAACCCGTAATGCGGATTTCCCCATCCTTCGCTAAGACTTGATGCACCTGTACTGCTTCCATGTCACCTACCTCCAAAGATCTGATCCAGCGTTTATCCAGCGCCATTCTATGTGCGCCCTCTCCTGATGTCAAGTGTTCCTTGCCGCAGCCGTGCGTCGAGGAACTGCTGTTCGTAGTGGTGGGTTGGGGGCATGGGGCGTCTCCAGCCAGTAGCGCAGGGTTGGATCAAGCAAGGGGATTATAGCATTGGAGACGAAAAACGATCAAACAGCTATTGGCTTGGGAGACGCAGGGGTTCGCCAGGTTGTTTACCGGACTCAGACAGATACCAGCCACCGTATCTGATACGCAGCCATCGGCGCAACCAGCCAATCGCCATCCGCGTGGAACTGCTCCCCGCTGAGCAGATCGCGCCAAGCAGTGCGTGGCAAACCAGCAGCGTCCAGGCAGAGCTGTACGGGGTGGCCCGAAACGTTGACGCTACAAAACAGCGGCGTCTCAGTCTCAGCCCCGCGCAGCAATGTGAACAAGGCCGGATTGCTGGGCAGCACCTGCAGGCTGCTGGCGGGATGGAAGGCCGGCTGTTCCCGACGCAAACGCAACAGCCGCCGGTAGCCGTCGAACACACGGCGCTGGTGGCCCTCCGCGTCGGCCAGCAGGCTGCGCAGCTCGGCCAGGGTCCACTTCTGGCGATTGAGCGAGCGGGCGCGGCCGGTCTCGGCCAGGCAGGCGTGACAGTTGCGCGAGCCGACCAGGCTATGGATATAAATGCCTGGTACGCCGGCCAGCGCCAGCAGGATGGCCTGCGAGGCCAGGAAACAGGCCACGTCCAGGTCAGGATCGGGCCGGCCGGGCGGGTTGAGGAAGTCGTAGAGGGTGATGTTCAGCTCGTAGGGGGTGCGCGAGCCGTCGGGCAGGCTGCGCACGCTGACCTGGCCGCCGTGGGCCAGCGTCCGCTCCACCAGCGCGTGCAGCTCGGCGTCGCTCAGGATGCCGCGCGCCGGCAGCACGCCGATGCCGTCGTGGGAGGCGAGGAAGTTGAAGAAGCTGCCGCCGGCCGGCGCTTGTAGCGTCCCAGCCCAGGCCGACAGCTTGCTGGCGTCGCCGGCCACGAATGCGTGCAGGGTCAGCGGCGCCAGCGAGAAGTTGTAGACCAGTTGCGCCTCGTCGGTGGAGCCGGTGTCGGGCAGCGGCTGGCCGAAGTAGCTGATGTTGTCGGCGTGGGGCACGTTGGTCTCGGTGATCAGCAGCACCTGCGGCGCGACCGCGTCCAGCACGGCCCGCCACAGCTTGACCACGGCGTGGGTCTGGCGCAGGTGGATGCAGGGCGTGCCGATCTCCTTCCACAGGTAGGCGATGGCGTCCAGCCGGATGATCTTCGCGCCGTGAGCCACATAGTGTAATAACACCTCGGTCATGGCCAGCAGCACGGCCGGGTTGGCGTAGTTGAGGTCGATCTGGTCGGCGCTGAAGGTGGTCCAGACGTGGCGCAGGCCGCGGCTGGTCTCCACTGGCGTCAGCAGGGGCAGCGCGCGCGGCCGCACTACCTGCGACAGATCGGCGGCCGGATCGACCTCAATGAAGAAGCCGTCGTAGGGGGCTTGGCGCCGCCGATAGGCCTGGAACCAGGCGCTGTGCTGCGAGATGTGGTTGGCCACGAAGTCGAACATCAGCCGGTAGCGCCGGCCCAGCCGCGCCACATCGTCCCAATCGCCCAGCGCCGGGTCGATCCGGGTATGGTCGATCACCGAAAAGCCGTCGTCGGAGGAGTAGGGAAAGCAGGGCAGGATATGCACGCCGCTGATGCTGTCAGCCAGCTCGGCATCCACGAAGTCGGCCAGGGTTTGCAGGGGCGGCTGGTCCGCCTGGCTGATCTGGTCGCCGTAAGTGATGAGGATAGTATCGCGCTGGGTCAGGCGTTCCGCGCCGGGCCGGACGGCTTGCAGCCGCGTTCGGCGGAATGCATCCAACAACGCGGCCAATCGCGGCCACGTCTCGGCGGCGATGGCCGGGCCGTACAGGGCCGTCAGCCAATGAAGGATGCGGGCGTTCGGATCGGTCATCATGGTGGTGGGCGGGCACGATCAGAAGACCGGCCCGAGCATGGAAACGTCGCTGCCGGCGCCGGCGCATACGTCGATCAGCAGCGCCGCAGTCCAGGAGAAACTTTCAGCGCCGTAGCCGGCGCCAGATTCAGGATCAAAGTACTCGCGAAAACCGCCAACCGCAGGCAGATCGATGATGGCCTGACGCAATCGGTCCGCCTGGGCGTGGAAGCCATAGGCGGCCAGGCCGTGCAGCAGCAGCCAGTTCATCTGGATCCACACCGGCCCGCGCCAGTAGCGCCGCGGCGAGTAGCCAGGGGCAAAACGGTCGTAGCTGGCGGCCGGGTAGGCCGTCCCGCCGGCAGCGGCCAAGCCAAAGGCCGGCCCGCCCAGGTATTCCAGCATTCTCTCGGCGCGGGCTGCGTCGGGCACGCCGGCAAAAAGGGGCGCAAAGCCGGCCAGCGCGGGCATGGGAATCGGCGCATCGATGGCCAGGTCGTAGTCGGCGTAGAGGCTGCGGCTCTCGTCCCACAGCCTGGCGTCGATGGCGGCCGCCGTGGCCGCGGCGCGCTGGCTGTGCCGCGTTGGGTCCGCGCCCAGCAGCCGCGCCAACTCTGCCATGTCCTGCTCGGCCCGGCACAGCAGCGTGTTGAAGAGCACATCCTGCACCACGAAGGGACAGCCCTCGGCATAAATCCGCCGCTGATCGTAGTCGCGCTGCCGGAAAAAGTCAACCAGGAAGACGTAGCGGTCGTAGTCGAACTGCAGCGGCCGCTCAGCCGGGTCCACGGCGCGCGTGTCGGCGCGCTGGTAGGGCGGGATCTGTTCCGGCCGCAGGGCCATGCGGTTCAGCACAGGATCCCACAGCGGCGAGTTGTCCTGCCCCGACTCCCAGGGATGGCAGATGAAGACCAGCCCCTCGCCGCGCGGATCGCGCTCCCGATAGAGGAAGTCGTGCCAGGCTTGCAGCGCCGGAAAGAGCTCGGCCGCAAAGGCCAGCGCCCGCTCCCGGTCAGCCGCGTGGCGCACGATGCGCAGCACCGCCGTGGCGTGGATGGGCGGCTGGACGATGCCGGTGGTCTGGCGACCGGCCGGCGCGGCCGGGCTGCGCTCTGTCTGCCAGAAGCCCGGCCCGGGAAAGTAGGGCGCGGCCGGGTCGGCGTCGTGGAAGACGATGTGCGGCACGCGGCCATCGGCCCACTGCGCGGCGAAGAGGGAGCGCAACTCCTGCTCGGCGCGACCCTGGTCGTAGCGGGCATACCCCATGGCGATGAAGGCCGAGTCCCACGACCACTGGTGCGGATACTGGCGCAAGGCGGGCTTGGTGAAGCGGCCGGTCCAGTTCAGATCCAGCACCGCGCGGGCAGACGCCAGCAGTTCCGAACGATCTAGCGAAGAGAGGGTCATCTCTGCACAGCCTCCAACAACGACGCCAGCACAGGCGTCACGGCCTCGAACGAGTAATGCTGCCGGGCCAGCGAGTAATTCCACTCGACCATGCGCCGGCGGCGTACAGGGTCGATCATGGCCTCGATCACGGCGTCCACGGTGTCGTCGGTGATGGCCGCCAGGTTGCCCGGATCGTCCTGCGCATCGATCTCTATCAGGTCGAAGCCCTGCGGCGCAATGTCGGCTGAGTAGATCGCGTAGCGGTTGACCAGCGCGGGCAGGCGGAAATAGAGCGTCTCCAGCAGCGCGTTGCCAAAGCCTTCGATCAGGCTGGGGTAGGTCACGAAGTCAGCGTGGATGTAAGCGTCCCACAGGGCGTAGACCTTGCGCCCGCCGGCCAGGCCGGGCTCGGCGGCGAAACGGCCGGCCGCGTAGATCAGCGGCACGCCGGCCGCTTGGGCCAGCGCTTGCAGGCTGGCCAGATAGCCCAGTCCCTCGTCGCCGGCGTGGTGGCTGACGATCAGCACCGGCTCCTTGCCCAGCAGCCGCGCCCGGTGTTGCGGCTCCCGCAGCCGCCGCACCAGCTCAATGGCCAGCTCGATCCCCTTGCGGGGGATGACTCTCGTCGGCTGGAGGATCAGCAGATGCTGTTCACTCAGTCCCAGGCTGGCCCGCAGATCGGCGTTGGACGGCGTCATGGCCGGCGCGGCCACGGCGAAGTCGAAGATGTTGGGCAGCAATACGGCCTCGACGCCCTTGCGCTCCCGCAGCGCCTGCTGCGCCAGCGAGTTGATGGCCAGGTGCTGTACCGAGGGCAGGGCCGGTGGAAAGCAGCGCTCAACAATATCGGGCACACAGGTGACGGCGAAACGCTCCCGCTCCCAGGCCAGGTCGTGGTTGTGGGCCAGGGTGGGCATGCCGGTGGCGGCGATGAAGTCGGTCAACGCCACGCCCAGCGGCACTTGCATAGGAATCGACAGCGCGTTTTGGGTGAAGAGCACGTCCACGTGGTGCTCCTCCACAAAGCGGGCGATGGCCGCACGCAGCCGCCCCGCCATGGCCTCGATGCGCTCGCGCAGGCCGGCCGCCGGCTTCGTCGTTCCGAAGCAATGGTCGTGAATCCATACCGCCTCTGGGTGGGTGAAGTGCATCTCTGGTACGAGGAAGCCCGGCTGAAAGCTGTCATCCAGCTCCCCGGCGCAGTAGCAGCACTCATGCCCCAGCCGGCGCAGAATCACCGCCAGCTTGGCGATTTCCAACGACACGCCGTCGGTGCCGGCGATGCGGGTTGAGATGAAGCCGATGTTCATGATATCAGACAACATGGCCGCGAATTGCACGAATTAGGCGAATTCTCCTTCCCCTTCGCGAAATTCGTGCAATTCGCGGCTAAAATCGGTGCAGCTATGGATACAACGCGCGCTTCGTATCCGGATCGATCCAACGAATCTTGTCGGCCGGGAAGCGCAGCCAGACGTCGGCGTCGGCCTTCGTGGCGAAGTCGGGATGGGTGGAGACCTTCATGCGGTTGTCGCCCAGTTGAACGGTCAGCAAGTTCTGCGAGCCCAGCGGCTCCACCACCAGCACGCTGGCCCGCAGCGCGTCGCCGGCTGGACTGGCCAGCGTCTCCATGTTCTCGGCGCGAATGCCCACCAGCATCGGCTTGCCGTCGTAGGGCGCCAGCAGCGGCTGGTAGGCCGGGTCCGGCGTCAGGTTGAACTCGCCGATGCGCACCACGTGGTGGCCGTTGTCGCGCTGCACCTGGCCTTGCAGGAAATTCATGGGCGGCGTGCCGATGAAGCCGCCGATGAACTGGTTGGCCGGGTAGTCGTAGACCGTGGTAGGGCCGTCCACCTGCTCGATGACGCCGTCGCGCATCACGGCGATGCGGTCGCCCATGCTCATGGCCTCGATCTGGTCGTGGGTGACATAGATGGTGGTTGCGCCCAGCTCGGCCAGCAGCCGCTTCAGCTCGGCGCGCATCTCCAGGCGCAGCAGCGCGTCCAGGTTGCTCAGCGGCTCGTCCATCAGCAACACCTGCGCCTGCATGGCAATGGCCCGCGCCACGGCCACGCGCTGGCGCTGGCCGCCGCTCATCTTGGACGGATAGCGGTCCAACATCTGCTCGATGTGCAGCATCTCGGCGGCCTGGCGCACGCGGCTTTCGATGTCGGCCTTGCTCATCTTCTGCATCTTCAGCCCAAAGGCGATGTTGTCGAAGACGTTCATGTGGGGGAAGATGGCGTAGCTCTGAAAGACCATGGAGATGCGGCGCTCGCGCGGTGGCAGGTAGGTCACGTCGCGGCCGCCGATGCTGATGCGCCCCTCGTCGGCCGTGCCCAGCCCGGCGATGGCGCGCAGCAGCGTCGTCTTGCCGCAGCCGCTGGGGCCCAGCAGCACCATGAACTCCTGGTTGGCGACGGTCAACGACACATTGTCCACGGCCACGAAGCTGCCGAAGCGTTTGGTGACGTTTTCGATTTTGATCTCGGACATACGACACTCCTTGCCACGAATTGCACGAATTTCACGAATAGAGAGGGGCGATTTCGTCTAATTCGCGAAATTCGTGGCAGAAAGCTGGCTACTTGCTGATCTGTCCCCACATGTTGAACAGATACTTGCGGATCACGAAGATGAAGATCACCGACGGCAGCAGCATGAAGAAGGCGCCGGCGAACTTGTAGGGCTCCGGCGACTGCTGGAGCGACACCAGCACCTGCGCGGGCAGGGTGCGGTTCTGCACCGTCAGCACGGCCGCAGCGAAGACCTCATTCCACGACATGACGAAGGTGAAGATGGCGGCTGCGGCGATGCCGGGCAGCACCAGCGGGAATACCACCCGCCGGAAAGCCTGCAACGGCGTACAGCCAAAGACCTGCGCCGCCTCCTCCAGCTCGTAGGGAATGCTGGCAAAGACGCTGCCGATCACCAGCACAGTGGTGGGCAGGGTCAACGCGGTGTGCATCAGCGCCAGGCTGTAGACGCTGTCGAAGATGCCCAGGCTGATGAAGGTGACGGCCAGCGGGATCGACAGGATCACCACGGGAAAGGCGCGCACGGCCAGGATCGACAGGCGGTAGGTGTCGCGGCCGCGGAAGATGTAGCGCGAGACGGCATAGCCGGCCGGCGCGGCGATCAACGTCGACAACACCAGGGTGATCACGGCCACGATCACGCTGTTGATCAGCCCCGGGATGATGCCGCGCGACGACAGGAAGAAGCGCATGGTGTCCAGCGAGAAGGGGATGAAGGGCAGCACCCCCTTGGGATAGCTGCGCACCTCCTGCGGCGTGGTCAGGGCCATGCTGGCGATGAACCAGATCGGCACCAGCACCCACAGCACGATCACGATGCCCACGGCATAGGTGAAGCCGCGGCCCACCAGCATGCGCCGGCGGGCGCGCGCCCGAACGCGCGCCATCTCGGGCGAGATCTCGACAGCGGACGGGGGAGAAGCGTTGGCAGCAGTCATACGCCGGCCTCCTCGTTGCTGCGCACCATGCGCAGGTAGATGATGGCGCTGACCATGGACAGCAGCAGGATCAACGCGGCATAGGCCGCGGCCACGTTCATGTTGCGCAGCGTGTAGTACTGGCGGTAGGTCTCGTTGGCCAGCACCGTCACCACCTCGCCGCCCGACAGGGCAATCACCACGGCGAAGACCTGCAAGGCCAGGATGGTGCGCAGGATCAGCGCCACCTGCAGGCTGGGCTTGAGCATGGGCAGGATCACGTGGCGCAGGCGCTGCCACAGCCCCGCGCCGAAGACCTCGGCCGCCTCCAGCACCTCCTGGGAGATGGCTTGCAGGCCCGCCACCACGATAACCATCACAATCGCCGTGGCCCGCCAGATCTCGGCCAGCGTGATGGCGATGATGATCCAGTAGCGCGTGTCAGCTGTCAGGAACGGCTGCGGCACGTTGATCAGCCCCAGCATCTGCAAGATGCTGTTCAGATAGCCGTACTGCGTGAAGATGGCGTACCAGACGATGCCCACGGCCAGATCGGACGCGGCCAGCGGGATGGCGAAGATGGCCAGGAAGAGGGTGTTGAACCTCAGGCGTGACTGGATCACCAGCGCCATGACGATGGCCAGCGCGAACTGCACCGGGATGATCAGCACCATCAGGAGCAGGGTGGTGATCAGCGCTGGCCGGAAGAAACGGTCGTTGACCATGCGCTGGACGTAGGCTGTAGTAAGATGGCCGGTGTCGCCCTGGTCGATGCGGCCGCTGACGCCGTTGCTATAGATCTGTAGATTGCTGGAGGGCGCCCAACCGGTCACTGTCTCTCCCTCGTCCTCGCCTTCGACGAGGAACCAGACCTCCAGGATGGCCTGTTCCTGGATGCTGACCACTGCGCCGGCGTCCAGCTTGCCGGCGACGGCGCTGCGGTCGCTGGGCTCGGAAAAAAGGCTGGTCAGCGGATCGGCCGCAGCGCCGATCCTGGGACGCACCGTGCCGCCCGTTGGCGCGCCAGAATCGTCGGTGGTACGCACGCGGATGCGGCTCTCCGGCGCCCAGCCCTCCACCGCGTTGCCGTCGGAATCGCTGCCCTGCACGAAGAACCAGGTCTCGGTCAGCGCTGCGCCGCTGGCCAGATGCTCGGGGTCGGCCAGGTTGGCCTGGCGGTCCAGCAATGCCACCTGGGTGCCCTGGGGCAGCGCGCCGGCCGAACTGCTGTCAGACGCAGGCTCCTCGCGCAGCGTCAGCAGCGCAGTCTCGTCCCACACCGCCAGCCGCACGGCCCGTACCATCGGCCAGGCGAAGAAGACCGCCAGGTAGATCAGCGAGGGTAAGATCAGCAGATAGGGCGCCCATTGCCGCCTCTTGGGCCGGCGCGGCGGGGGCGATTCGGCAGGTTCGGTGGTCATGGGCCTGCTCCTGAAAATACGGTGTAGAGCTGTCATGCTGAGGCTTGGCGAAGCATCCCTTGCGTGCGGAGGCCGAGACCCTTCGCCAAGCCTCAGGGTGACACGTGCTGGGTCTGGGCCATGAGGAGTCCGCACGCCCACGTGCGGACTCCTCTTTCATGCGTCTAGCGGGGCGCTACCTGGCAGGGGCCATCCGACGGCGGGTCGGGGGCCCAGCAGGCTGCGCCGGTCTCGTTCATCAGCGCCTGCAGGTTGGCGGCCTCGCTGGCCAGCACCGTGGCGATGTCCTCGCCGTTGAGCACCACCCGGTCGAAGGCGTTGCGGAAAATCTGGTTGATCTCGCCGCCGCGCGCGCCCAGGCCCACCGGCAGCAGCGCCGGCAGCGCGTCAGGCGCGTTGGCCTGCGCGCTGACAGCCGCCAACTCCAGGGCCACGCCGGCCGGCAGCCGCGAGGTGTTGACGCCGCCCACCACCGGGAAGAAGCCCAGCTCGCGCAGGATCTGCTCCTGCACGCCCGGCCGGGTCAGATAGTCGATCAGGGCGGCCGCGTTCTCCGGGTTAGGTGCTGTCTTGGGGACGCCCAGGCCGACGATCACCGGCATGAAGCCGCGGCCGGCCGGCCCGGCCGGCGCCGGGAAGGCCACAAAGTCCTCCGGCTGCTCGTTGAAGGCGTTCAACAGGCGGGCCGTGTGGTCGAAGGCCACCCACACCTCGCCCGACAGCAGCGGCTCCTGCATGAAGGCGTAGCTGATCGACTGTGGATTGACGTAGGGCCACAGCTCGTCGCGCAGCCAGGTGAGCATCTCCTCGGCCTCTGCGCTCTGGAACTGCGTCACCATGCCGCCGGTGAAGGAGGGCCACATGTAGCCTTGCAGGAAGCGCTGGAAGAGCCCGGCGTGCGGCAGGCCGCACAGCGCCTTGCCCTCGCCCTCGTAGATAGCCTGGCACCAGTCGCTGAACTGCTGCCAGGTCAAGGCGTTGATGTCGGCGCCAGCCGGTAGATACGCCAGCGCATCCTGGTGCGCAGCCATGATGTACGTAGCTTGCATCCAGGGAATGTAGTAGAGGTAGTCCTCGCTGCCCAGCAGGCCGGTCTCCAGGTACGCCGGGGTGAAGCTCCGGTTCATGGACAGGTCCTCGGCCAGGTCGATCATGTTGGCCATGGCGTCCACCCGCTGCAAGGGCGGGAAGGTGCCGTGCAGCGCGCCGACTACGTCCACCGTGCCCTGGCCGGCCTGCGCTTCAGCGGTCACCAGGTCCAGCAGCGGGCCTTCCTCGGAGCCGGTCACGTCGAAGCCGGCCTTCTGCAAGATGGCGCGGAACTTCTCCTGCTCCTCCACCGGCACGAACTGGGTCGAGAAGAAGGTGACATCGACCGGCTGAGCGACCAGAGCCGAGGCCGGGGCCCTGACCTGGCACGGGCCGTCCGACGGGGCGTCGGGCGCCCAGCAGGCTGCGCCGGTCTCGTTCATCAGCGCCTGCAGGTTGGCTGCCTCCTGGGGCAGCACCGCAGCTACCTGCTCGCCGTTGAGCACGACGCGGTCGAAGGCGTTGCGGAAGATCTGGTTGATCTCGCCGCCGCGCGCGCCCAGGCCGACCGGCAACAGCGCTGGCAGCGCGTCGGCCGAGTTGGCTTGCGCCGCCACCGCCTCCAGCTCAATGGCGATGCCGGGCGACAGGTCAGCCGTGTCCACGCCGCCCACCACGGGGAAGAAGCCCAGCTCCTTGAGGATGCGCCCCTGCACCTCGGGGCTGGTCAGATAGTCGATGGCCTGCATGGCCGCTTCAGGGTTGGGCGCGGTCTTGGGGATGCCCAGGCCCACGATGACCGGCATGAAGCCGCGGCCAGCTGGGCCGGCCGGCGCCGGGAAGGCCACGAAGTCTTCGGGCTGCTCCTCGAAGGCGTTGCGCAGCCGCGCCGTGTGGTCGAAGGCTACCCAGACCTCGCCCGACAGCAGCGGCTCTTGCATGAAGGCGTAGCTGATGGACTGCGGGTTGACGTAGGGCCAAAGACCGTCGCGCAGCCACTCCAGCATGGCCGCGGCCTCGTTGCTCTGGAAGTTGCTGACCATGCCGCCGGTGAAGGAGGGCCACATGTAGCCCTGCAGGAAGCGCTGGAAGAGGCCGGCGTGCGGCAGGCCGCACAGGGCCCGGCCCTCGCCTTCGTAGATCGCCTGACACCACTGGCCCAACTGCTCCCAGGTCAGGTTGTTCAGGTCGGCGCCGGCCGGCAGGTAGGCCAGCGCGTCCTGGTGCGCAGCCATGATGTAGGTGGCTTGCAGCCAGGGGATGTAGTATAGATAGTCGTCGCTGCCCAGCAGGCCGGTCTCCAGGAAGGCGGGGGCGAAATCGCGGCTGGCCGACAGGTCCTCGGCGCCGTCGATCATGTTGGCCATGGCGTCGACCCGCTGCAAGGGCGGGAAGGTGCCGTGCAGCGCACCCACCAGGTCCACGGTGCCGCGGCCGGCCTGCGCCTCAGCCGTCACCAGGTCCAGCAGCGGGCCTTCCTCGGAGCCGGTGAAGTCAAAGCCGCCGTCGGCCAGAATGGCGCGGAACTTCTCAGCCTCTTCGACCGGCACGAACTGGGTCGAGAAGAAGGTGAGGCTGCCCATGTCCACTGCAACCGGCTCGCTGGGAGCTGCGGGCGCCGCGGGCGCGGCCGGCGCGGCAGGTTCGGGGGCGGCTGCCGGCGGTGGGGTAGTCGGCGCCGGCGTGGATGCGCCGCCGCAGGCGGCAATCAACAGAGCCAGCACGATCAGCGCTGATACGACCGGGAAGATTCGGCGGGTGGACGATTGTCCTTTCATGGTTCTCCTCCAAGGCAAAGGTTGTTCGTCGATCAAGGTCGACGATCAGGTTTCAGGTCGCAGGTTGCAGGTTGCAGAGTCGATTGAGGTGCCCGGCACTTGATTCAGGCTTGTCATTATGGGCAAATCGTCGCCAAAGTGCCGGGCACTTGCGAGAACAGCTTTGAGTTCACGGTCCTGGCGCACCTCCTCGGCCCAGCCGGGCCGATTAAGCCGTCACTGGCTGGGCAGCGCCGCCGCACGAGCGACGGATGACCAGGCGCGGCTCCAAGATGACCTGGCTTTGTTCGGGCGTTTGCCCGGCGATGATGGCCAGCAGCATCTCGGTCAATGTCGCGGCGATCTCGTAGATCGGTTGGTGCAATGTGGTCAGCGGCGGGTGGGAATGCTCGGCCATAGGAATGTCGTCGAAGCCGGTGATGGCCACGTCCTGGCCAACTGCGAGACCGCGTCCCTGGGCTGCGCTCATTGCGCCCAAGGCCATCAAGTCGTTACAGGCGGCAATGGCGTCGAGACGTTGGCCGTTGGCCAGCAACGCCTCGGCCGTGGCATAGCCGCCGCGCTGGGTCAGGTCGCTGTGGTGGATCTGGCTCTCCTCCAACATCACCTCGTGTTCGGCCAGCCCCTCGCGCAGCCCTTGCAGGCGATAGTACGCGAACATCAGCTCGGGCGGCGGCGCGATGCAGGCGATGCGGCGATAGCCCAAGCGCGCCAGATGATCGGCCATCAGGCGCATCCCAGCCACCCCATCCTCATCCACGAAGGGAAAGTCGAGCGTCCCCTCGGTGCGGCCAAAGACCACGAAGGGCACGCCAGCCCGGCGCAGGTAGTCGATGCGCGCATCCTGACGGCGGGTGCGCACGACGATGAAGCCATCCACCTGGCGGCCCTGCACCTTGCGACGATAGGCGTTGACCTCATCGGTGTCCGGCGCCTGGGTCGAGACTAGCAGGTCGAAGCCGCTGCGTGCGGCCCGGTTGCCGACGCCGGCCAAAAACTCGCTGAAGAAGGGATCGGAAAAGCGGGGGCCGAAGGTGGGCAGGATCAGGCCGATGGTGTCGGTGCGCTGCTTCTGCAGGCGCTGGGCAAGGAGATTCGGCTCATAGCCCATCTCCTCGGCCGCCTGCCGCACCAACAGCTTGGTCTCCGGCGCCACGTCGTCGTAGCCGGCCAGCGCGCGCGAGACCGTGGTGATCGACTTTCCGGTGCGCTCGGCGATGTCCTTGATGGTGACCGCCATGGTCGGAACTCCGGCACAAGCAGGGCCAAGCCATCTCCCAAAACGTTTTGGAGACGGCCTTATCGTAACACAAAACGTTTTGGATGTCAATAGGTTTCTGCGGTTTCAGGACTGCCAGTCCCGACCTTCCCCGTGATGAGTTGGAAGTGATTGCAGGACTGTCAGTCCTGATCGTTGAACAAAGCTCCCTGCTGAGGAATCTCCGGCTCGATCACCGGCAGCCCGGCGATGCGTTTGAAGCGGTTGCCCGTGGCCGGCGCGTAGCCGGCGTAGTCGTCGTTGAAGAAGCCGTAGACCGCATCGACCTGGGCCAGCGCCGGCTGGAGCTGTCGGGGTAGAACACACCCCGCCACGCCTCGTAGGCGAAGCCCATGGCGCCAAGATACCAGGAGTTCATCGGAGTGAAAGGTTGCAGGTTGCAGGTTGCAGGCGGCAGGTGGCACGACTTGCAACTTGCAACTTGCCGCCTGCCAGTCCTCACGCCGCCTGCGCCGCCGGCTCGAACTTCGGCACGGGCACGGCGGCCACCGAGGCTGACAGCAGCACCAGACTGATCCACACCAGGTCGGCCAGCAGGAGGTGAACGATCTGCATCCAGACGGGCACGGACAGGAGGATGTTCACGAAACCGGCGGCAAGCTGCACGACGATCAGGATCGCCAGCAGCCGGCTGAGCTTGTTGACAGTGGCGTCTGTCTCCTGGCTGCGCAGCACGCGGGTCAGGAAGAGCAAGTAGACGCTCACCAGGATCGACAACAGCGGGTGCCAGACGCGCAACTGCACCAGGAAGTGCTGGCTGGGGTCAACGCTCTGGCGCAGCCCACCGCCCGTGCTGGCGACGGGGAAGAGGGTGTCGCCCAGGGCAGTGATGGCCCCGGTGATGCCGATGACCAGCATGCCCAGCAGGCCAGCACGCAGCCCCCAGACGATCCAGCCGCTGCCTTTCAGTGTGATGGGCCGCTGGCCGGAGGCCCACCAGGCCGTGACGGCCAGCGAGGCCAGCAGCAGGAAGGTGTTGAAGAGGTGGATCGACACCACAATCGCGCGCTCGGCCGAGGTGTCGTCGGCCACCCAGCCGAAAATCACCAGGCCTGCGCCGACCAGCGACTCGGTGATGATGAAGAAGGCCGAGGCCACCGCGCCCCAGCGCACGGGATGGCCCTTGGGGAAGCTGCGAAAGGCCCAGATCAGCAGAATCAGCACGCCGATCAAGGCTACGCCCGAGGTCAGGCGGTGGCTCAGCTCGATCAGCGTCTCGACGGCCGGCGCGCGCGGCACAACCTCGCCGTTGCACAGCGGCCAGTGATTGCCGCAACCGGCGCCGGACCCGGTCGCCCGCACGAACGCACCCCATAACACGACAATAATGTTCCAAACCAACAAGGCCCAGGCAAATTTGGCAAAGCGCGATAACTGCATAGAGTCACTCCTAGCGTAGTCGAGGACTGACGGTCCTGCCTACCCGATAGATCATCTGCCCTGTAACCAGGACCGTCAGTCCTGGCCCGCAGAGGCACTATTGTGCCATAAGTCGCAAGAACCGCCAAACACATCCGGAGCAGCGCCATGCAACTCGATACGCAGTTTCACCCCGAACAGGTCGCCCCAAGCGCCTTCATTGCCCCTGGCGCCGTGGTCGTCGGCGACGTGACACTGGGCGCGCAGGCCAGCGTCTGGTTCAACGCCACCCTGCGCGGCGACGTCGAGGCCATCACCGTCGGCCCGCGCACGAACATCCAGGAGGGCTGCATCCTGCACGCCGACCCCGGCTACCCCACGGTGCTCGGCGCGGACGTAACCGTGGGCCACGGCGCGGTAGTACACGGCGCGCGCGTGGGGGAAAACTGCATCGTCGGCATCCGCGCCGTGCTGCTGAATGGGTCGGTGGTGGGGGAGAACAGCATCGTCGGCGCCGGCGCGCTGCTGACCGAGGGCAAGGTCTACCCGCCGAACTCGCTGATTCTGGGCGCGCCCGCCAGGGTCGTGCGGGAGCTGACGCCCGAGGAGATCGAGGCCAACCGCGGCTCGGCGGCGCGCTACGTCGAGCGCGCCGCCGCATTCAGCCAGACCGGCAATTAACTGTGTGCGGCTACATCCCCCAGCGCGCCGCGACCCACTGCACCTCGCCCACGTCGATGCGCCAGTCGCCGTTGCGGTCCAGGCGGGGATCCCAACCTGCGCCGCCCGCCGCGCTGTTCCAGGCCGCGCCGGCCAGGCTCAGATCAGTCACGCTGACCTGGCCGTCGCCGTTCAGGTCGCCCGGCCGGGGCTGGCCGCTGGCGGTGACGATGATGGTCAGGTTGGCGGTGTCGGCAGCGCCGCGGTTGTCCCAGACGGTGACCACGACGTTGTAGACGCCCGGTGTGTAGAAGGTGTTGTATTGCGTCGCACCCCAGTAGACATTGCCGTCGCCGAAATCCCATTGAATGTTGCCAATGCTGCCATCGGGATCATGGCTGCCGCGGGCGAAGACGGTCACATCCAGCGGCGCGGGGCCGCCGTAGGTGCTGGCCCAGGCCATGGCCACCGGCAGTTGGTTGGGCGCAGTGGCGTCGACCTGCACCGTGTTGCGCGTGCTGGCGCCCTGATTGTCGGTGACGGTCAGCAGCGCGACGTACTGGCCGGGGACGGTATAGGTGTGGCTGGGGTTGGGCGCGGTCGAGGTGGCGCCGTCGCCAAACTCCCACAGATAGGAAGCGATGCTGCCATCGGGGTCGCTGGAGCCGGCCGAGCTGAAGTTGACAGCCAGCGGTACATTGCCGGCGGCAGAGCTGCCCGCGGCCACGGCCACCGGCCAGCGGTTGCCGCCGGCGCCAAACTGCTCGTAGCCAATGCGATAGTTGGTCAGCGGCGTCTCGTTGCGCATCAGCGAGGCGGCCAGCAGGCTGACGCCGCCGGCGCTGGCGACGGTGGGGGCATATTCGGCCAGGGGCGAGTTGGAGACCAGGAAACCCTTGGGGTCCAGCACGGTCCCGTTGGCGTCGATGCGCATGCCGAACAGATCGCTGCGCGCGTCGAGCTGGTCCAGCGTCAGCGGGGCAAAGCGGTTGCGCTGTTCTTGATAGACCACGACAAAATGGCTGCCGTCCCAGGCCACGCGCGGCCGGTACTGATTGCCGATCCACGGCGTTAAGTTGGTCATGGCGCTGACGTTGCCGTTGACGTCGATGGTGCGCGCCAGCAGGTCGGTCTCCACGCCGGAGGTCAGCTCCTGCGACTGGACCAGCAGCGCGGTTGTGCCGTTGGAGGCCAGCCCGACCTCGAAGATGCCGTTGCCGCCGGCGGTGGAGAAGGGGCCGTGCAGCCCGAACGAGGCGCTCAGCGAGCCACTGCTGTTCATGAAGACGCCGCCCGTGCCAGCATTGCTGTCGTCATGCGTCCAGTTGCTGTGCCAGGCGGCCAGCCAGCGGCCGCCCAGCTCGACCACGGCCGGCGGCCGGCTGACGTAGCCGCCGCCCAGGAATACAGGCGCTGGGTCCAGCACGACGCCGTCGCTGCCGCGCACGCGCGCGCCTACAGCGTTGATGAACTGGGGCGTGCTGCCATACTTGCGCGCCACGACGAGGAAGGTGTCGCCCACCGCAGCTGTGTCGGTCGGGCCGAAGGACTGGGCCATTACGGGGAAAGGCGTCGGGTCCACCTTGGCGCCGTCGGCCTGCACGCGCTGGGCGACGATGCCGCTGCTGCCATCGCCCCACGTCACCAGGTAGAGCGAGCCGTTCCAGGCCACCGAGGGCGCGGCCGGGCCGTTCAGAAACGGCCCGCGGGCCAGTTCCACCGGCTCCGTCGTCAGGGGATCGCCGGCTGCGTCCAGCGGCTGGGCCAGGATGCGCGCCTGGCCGGAGACGTTGCTCTGGTAGGCCAGCATGTAGCCATTACTGCCGGCCGCCACATCGGCGCGCAGTTGCATGGGCGCGCCGGTGGACGCGACGCGGTTCGGCCCGGCCGCGTTGGCTGAGGAAATGTAGGCGGTGGTGATATCGTTGTCGCTGTTGATGTAGCTGGTCCAGACGACCTGCAGGCCGCCGGCCGAGGTAGCCGCAGTCTGGCCGGTATCGGGGCCAGGCACGGCGATGCCGCCGGGATCCACCACCTGCCCGGCCGCGCTGACGCGCGCCAGCCGCAGGGCGCCGTTGTGGCCCCAGGTCACCTTCCACTGGCTGCCGTCCCAGGCCAGATCGGTGACAGTGTAGGGTTGCGGCTGGTTCGACGCCGAGATATTGACGCCAGCGCCGTCCAGCCGCTGGCCGGCCGTGTTGACGCGCGAGCCCATCACCGCCGCGGTGAAGTCGGGCTGCTGTTGCTGCCAGATCAGGTAGAAGCCAGCGCCGTTGGAGACCAGGTCAGCGTTCTGGACGGGCAGCAGCGAAAACACCCCGCCCCCCAGCACGTTGAGGTTGCTGTCGAAGCGCACCGCGCCTGTGTCGTCGCTGTCGTTGAAGGTGGCCAGGCAGATGCCTTGGGCACAGGCCAGCCTCAGATTGAAGCGCATGTAGTAGGTCTCTGGGACCAGCGAACGGGTCGGCGCGTCCAGCACCACGCCTTCGGGCGAGATGCGCACGGCGATCAGGTCTTTGCTGGCGGCCGTGCCCCAGAAGGCCACGACCCAGTTCGCGCCGTTACTGGCCAGCGCCCACTGGCCGGTGATGGGCAGCGCGTTGAAGATGGGTACTGGTTTGGGATCGAGCACCTGGCCGGCCGGGCTCACGCGCACAAAGGCCAGCGACTTTTCGTAGTATCCGCCCGTGCCGGCGATGCTGTAGCTCTCGAACAGCACCAGCCAGTTAGCGCCGTTCCAGGCCACCTGCGGGTTGGTCTGGTCGGCCGGCGCAGCGGCGATAGGGATGGGTGCAGCGTCCAGCGGCGCGCCGGTTGCGTCGAAGCGCATGCCGTAGATGTCGTAGGCGGTCTCCAGGCCGGAGGTGTTGGTAGTGTTGGCGCGGCCATCTGACCAGACGACCAGGGTCGCGTCCCCGCCTTGGCTGATGGCCGGGTTGTTCTGGACGCCGGCCGCGGCAGCGACGGTTGCGTCGCCGGGCAGGGTGCGCCCCGGCGTGAGAGTCTGCGCCGCGGCCGGCAGTGCCGGGACAGCGACCAGGAGGACGAGCAACAACCAGGGCAGGGTGCGGGCAGGGCGCTGAGTCATGGCGGCAATCTCCTACGGCGGGAATAGGGTCAAGCCCCGGCGGATTGCCCTCCGACCAACCCGGATTGTTGTCGGGCTGGTAGGAAGGTATGCCGCCAGGGCAGATGCACGAAAGCTATGCGTAGACACGCGTGCCGGCGCGCAGGTCAGGCTTTGTTGGTGCGGATGCGGAACAGGCTGTACAGGGGACACCAGCCTACGATGCCGGTGATCAGCGGGACAAAACCCAGCCACTGGAGCACGACGCCCAGGACGCCATCGACGGCGCCGCTCCAGCCCAGGTAAAGCATGACCAGGCCCAGGACGACACGCACGATGCGATCCCAGGGCGCTTCGTTGACAAAACTTCGTCGCTGCTGTGAACTCTCGCTAGCCATTGTAACTCGCTCCTTTCAGGTCGGTACTGGTTGGTGGGGTTGGCCGGTGCGGCGGGCAGGCCGTCGATCAACCAACTGTCCCCAGTGTACCTGTCCTGGGCGCGATGTTCAGTGACTCGAGTCACGCAGCGGCGCAGCAATTTGCGCCAGGGCCTGCTGATCGATCACCCGGATGCGGCCGCGCTGCAACTGCACCAGCGACTGGCTCTCGAAGTCCTTGAGGATGCGGCTGACCACCTCGCGCACGCTGCCCAGCTCGTCGGCCAGCATCTGGTGGGTGGTCTGGATTAGCGGGCCGCGCCGCGCCAACAGATCGGCCAGGCGCTGGTCCAACTGCCCGAAGGCGACCCCTTCCAGCAGCGCCATCAGATTGGCGATGCGCTCGGCGAAGAAGTGAAAGACGAAGGCGCGGAAGGGTTCCGACTCGGCCAGCAGGCGGTTGAACATAGGCCGGGAGATGGCATAGCCCACCAAATCGGTCTCAGCAACGCCGCGTGCGGGATAGCCAGCCTGGCCCAGCAGGCAGCTCACGGTCAGAATGCAGCTATCGCCCGGCTCCAGGCGGTAAAGCAGGATCTCGCGGCCGGCGGCGGCCAGCCTGGTGACGCGAATGGAGCCGGCGGTGAGCATCAGGAACGAGGCGCAGCGGCTCTCCATATCGAACAGCAGGCGGTCGCGCGGCAGGGCCAGGCGCTGGCCATCAGCGGCCAGCGCGGCTTGCACTGGCGGGGATATCTGGGCCAACACCGGATAGAAGCGCGCCAACTGGTGGAACTCGTCCTGAGGGATCATAACAGGCTCGTCTTTCCTGACTGAACCGCCAGACTGCGCCCGCGAAGGGCGGAGCCGGGCTTGCCGATTGGCGCGTTTTGCGGTAGAGTCGCACGCACGGAGCTCGTGGAAGAAGCGTAATTCTAGCACATGGAGGCCCCAAATGCCGAAACGTTTGCTCGTGGTGTTGCTGCTGATGGCGGCGCTGCTCAGCGCCTGCTCGGATGACGGCGAAGGGGAGATCAAAGGCGCCGATGCTTCCCCCGGCGCCGTGCCGGCGCTGGCCGCGTCGTACTCGGTCAACGGCGTGGATCCGCAGGGCACAGAGTACAGCGGCAACCTGCAGGTGCGGCCGGGCGACGCGGCCGGGACCTATGCGTTGCAATGGATCATTACCGGCAGCATTCAGGAGGGCTTCGGCCAGCTCCAGGGCAACCAACTGCTGGTGCGCTGGCGTACCAGCGACGACATCGGCCTGGGCGTCACCGGGTTGACCACCTACACCATTACGACCGAGGGGGAGCTATACGGCCCGCGCACCGTCGATGGGGTGGAGAAGGCCGGCGAGGAGAAGGCGTTCCCCAATCCGCCGGATTAAGCTCCTGAATCGACGACGGGACGTGCTTGCACGTCCCGTCGCCATCTAAAGTGGGGGTGGGTGGGATGAAGGCTACTTCAGGGTCAGCAGGTAGGCCACCAGGTCCTCGATCTGCTGCTCGCTCAGCTTCTGCGGCCAGTCCTGAGGCATGATGCCAGCCGCGCACTGGGCTTCAGGGTTGCTGGCGTTACAGCCCTTGGCCAGGAAGGCGTTGGTGTCGACGATGGAGGTGCGCAGGTACTGCTCGGCTGTCTGGCCAGGGACCGTGGTGGCTGCACGGGCGCCGATGCCGGCCATGGTCGGGCCCACCAGCACCTTACCAGCCTCCAGCGAGTGGCAGGTGATGCAGCCGGCGTTGCCAGCCAGGATGGACTGGCTGAACAGGGCCTTGCCGTTGTCGGCGTTGCTGCCAGTGGCCGGCGCAGGTTGCTGGGCGGCCGGCGCGGCCGGCGCGCTGCTCCCGCCGCCGCAGGCTGTCATGACTGCTGCAAGCGCCAAGATGGCGACGAGAATGATCAACTTTCGCATATAGGATCTCCTTATTCCACGCAGGAACTGGTGAAGAAGTCGGATAACGCACTGCGTTATTATACTGCTTCTGCTGAAAAAGTTAAAGCGGATGCTCTCCTCAGCGCAGGGTCAGCAGGAAGGCCACCAGGTCGTCGATCTGCTGTTGGGTCAGGGCCTGGGCCAGGTCCGGGCGCATCTGGCCGGCTTGGAAGCCCTCTACCACATAAGCGTCAGGATCGACCAGCGACTGCAGGAGGTATTGCTCGGCGGTCAGATCAGGGACGCGGGTCTCGGCGCGTGTGGCCACACCGGCCAGCGATGGCCCCACCAGTTGCACGCCCGGCTGCAAGGAGTGGCAGATTTGACAGCCCGCGCTGGCGCCCAACGTCGCGCCGTTGAACAGCCGCTCACCCGCTGCAGGGTCGGCGCTCAGACGAGCGTCGCGCAGAGCTAACGGGGCGTTTTGTCCCGGCGCAAGGGTCATCGTCTCATCGATCAATATCTGGGGCTGAGACTGGTTTTGCTGGTCGAAGATCAGGACGCGTACTGCGCGCTGGCCTGGCTGCATCGTCACCTGCTCCAGAATTTGCACAGGGGCGTCGTTGTTGCGCAAGGGATAGCTCTTGTCCACCACCACTTGGCCGTCGACCTCCACCAACAAGCGCACCGGCGCGGCCAGGCTGGGATCAGGCGGCTGTTCGATGGCAGCGATGTTCCCCTCCTGAACGATCGGATAACCGCTGCGGTGGATCAGGCTGACGGTAAGCTGCGCCTGGTTGCTGGCTGCGGGCCGATAGGGGACCATGGTGGCCAGAATCGACAGGACCAGCACAACCACCAGCAAGGCGAGCGCAGGCGCGGTGTTGCGCCAGTTGATCTGACTGAAGCTCAGCGCATAGGAGGTGGCCGGGTGGCGGCCTGCACCGTGCAGCGCGGCAGGGAAGTCATTGGGCGCCAGCCAGCCGGTGGCGACGGGCGCGCCGATCAACTCGCGGCGCAATCGCGGCAGGCGCAGGCGCTCCACCCGTTCTTGCAGCCACACGTTGCCCTCGCGATTGGCGCAGTCTTCCGGCGGGCAGCCGACAAACTGCACCTGGGCCGCGCCAGCCCGCAGCGCATTGCGCGCCAAGTCTGGATGGGCCATGCCGATGCAGGTCAGTGGGATAACCTCGACGTGGACGCCGCCCACTGAGACGGGCGGGGCCTGACCGCTGCCGCCAAACGCGCGCCCCTCGGTCGGGTCCAGGTAGGCGCGCGCGGCCTGTTGCGCGTGGCGTTCACAGGTAAAAACGACGTGTACCGGCAGCGCGGCGTCCTGGGTAGCCCTGGCGATGGTTTGCTGCCACAGCGGCTCGGCTGGCTGCTTGCCCAAGGTGATGGCCAGCGGCGGGCAACTGCCGATGCAGATGCCGCAACTGACGCACAGCTTTGGGTCGATGACAGCCA
The DNA here is from genome assembly GCA_964626845.1 of uncultured Anaerolinea sp. Lineage (GTDB taxonomy): Bacteria > Chloroflexota > Anaerolineae > JAAEKA01 > JAAEKA01 > JAAEKA01. The sequence continues at coordinate 78,308 of CAZVGR010000004.1, read as the reverse complement.
GGAATTTGTGCGCTGCTCCCGGCTCACGATCCACCATGCTGATCGCTTTGTAGGGGCAGTCTGCTTCACATAACTTGCAGCCTGTGCAGCGTTCGCTGTCGACCACAGCGGGCAGCAGGCGTTTGCGCGCCAACAGCCAGGGAATTGCCGTCGCCAGCGCCAGCACAAGGCCGATCCCGCCCCAGAACAGAGCAGGCGGCAGGTGCAGGGCAGCGGGCACATACCACAGCAGAAACAGGTCCAACGGCACCTGGGCTGGCAGTTGGCCGGGGTCGGCCGGGGCCAGCATGCCCACGGGCAGGAAAATGGCAGCCAGCAGCAGGGGCGCAGCCAACAGCGCCATCCAGTAGCGTGGCGGCAGGATTTTGGCCCGGCTCAGCCGCTTGATGTGAACGTAGAAAAAGAGGCCGATCAGCGCCGATAGCAGCAGGTGAACGGTCAGCACGCCCAGCGCAAAGAGCCAGCCGCCGTCGGCGGCCTCGGTCAGCAGGAAGCGGTTGAGGAAGGCCACGCCGCCGCCTGACCCAGCCAGCAGGTCGATCAACGCCTGGTTGAAGAGCTGCGCCCGCTCATCGAAGATCAGCCAGTAGCCGGTCAGCCCTGCGCCCCACAGGAAGACCACCAGCACCACGCCGCTGGTCCAGGCCAGCCAGCGCGGCCCGCGGAAGCGGTCCATGAAGAAGGTGCGCCAGCCGTGCAGCAGGGCGGCGATCACGGCCAGCACCGAGGCGTAGCGGTGCAGGGCGCGCATGAAGCGGCCCAGCAGGTTGGCCTCCATGCGGGCCACAGCGCGGTAGCTTTCGTCGAAGCCGAACTGGTAGAAGAGGGTCAGGTAGATGCCAGTGACCAGGATGATCAGCAGGGCGAAGAGGGTGATGGTGCCGGTGTGGTAGAGGGGGTTCCACTGCGGCGCGCGCACCCAGCGCTCGATGGGCCGCTCCAGGGCCAGGCTGAACCGCTCCAGCCGGTTGAGGGTGCGGCGGACGGGGTTGCCCTGGCGCAGCGGCCAGTCGATAGTGGCGCCAGCGGCGTGGCGGCTGTCCCCTGGGTGTTCGGGCAAATTGTCGCTGTGTTCGGCTGGGGATGGCTGGTCTGGAGCGATGGCGGCGGGGTCTGGCATGGCGCTCACGCGAGGCAGAGCGAGTTCATGCCACGAATTCCACGAATTGGACGAAATATCTCCATTCGTTTAATTCGCGAAATTCGCGGCATGAGCAACGTACTCAGTTACCAGAGCTTGAAGCCTGGCGAGGTGTTCTGCATGTTGCTGATCTGGTAGAACAGGTTAGGGCCGTAGACCAGGATGATCAGCAGGATGGCGATGGTCAGCCAAGGCGCCCAGCGGTCCAGCCAGCTCGGCGTGAGCTGTGGGTCCTGGATCGACTCGGCCTCAGGGATCTGCGGCACCTCAGCGGCTGGCGCGCGTTTGCGCAGCACCGTGACCACCATAATCATCACGAAGAGATAGGCGCCGATGAAAAGGATCGAGCCGCCGATGGCGGTCTGGATCAGGCGAGGCTCCCAGTTAGCCGGCACATAAGGGGCGACGCCCAACGGGGTGCGCCGCGGCGCGCCCAGCAGGCCGACGCTGTGCATGGCGTTGGAGAAGATCATCATGCCCACGAACCAGATCCAACCCTGAGCCACGGCCAGCTTAGGCGCCCATAGAGTACGCCCGGTCAGATGCGGCACCAGCCAGTACGCGATGCCCATGAAGGTCATGGTGACAGCCGAGGCCACGGTCAGATGGAAATGGCCGGGCACCCAGGTGGTGTTGTGTACGACCAGGTTGATGTTGTACGAGGCGTTGGTCATGCCGCCGATGCCGCCAAAGATGAAGAGCACGCCGGACAGCACCTGGATCGACACCGAGGGGTTGCCCCAGGGCAGCTTAGGAATCCAGCCTAGCAGCCCCTTGCCGCCCCGCTGCCGGCCGGCATACTCCAGCGAAGCCACGACGGTGAAGGCAGTCAGCAGCGATGGGAAGGCTACGGCGTAGGTCAGGATGGCGTGGATCGTCTTCCAGATGGTGGGCACGCCAGGGTCGGTGTACTGATGGTGGAAGCCCAGCGGCGTCGACAGCACCAGGAACATCCAGAAGGAGAAGCGGGCCAGCGAGTCGCTGAACAGCTTGCCCCCGGCCTGCTTGGGCAGCATGGCGTACCAGGAGACATAAGCGGGCAGCAGCCAGAAGTAGACCAGCGGGTGGCCGGTGAACCAGAAATAGGTGCGGTTGAGCTGCGGATCAACGCCGGGCAACAAGCCCAGCGACCAGGGCAGCAGTTGGGTCAGGATCTCAACTGCGATGCCCAGGGTGGCGATCTGCCACATGACCATGGTGATCAGGCTGCCCATGGTCATCAGCGGCGTGCGCACGCCAGGGTTGGCCTTGCGCCATTTGTAGTAGGTGATGTAGAAACCCCAGCCCTGGATCCAACTGCCCACCACCACAAAGACCAGACCGACGTAGAAAGCCCAGTTGGCCTGCAAGGGCGGGTAGAAGGTGTAGAGCACCGAGGCTTCGTTGAGCAGGATCGGCACAGCCGCAGTCAGCAGGCCCAGCGTCATCAGGATGAAGCCCAGCCAGCCGAGCTTCGGGTAGGCCAGCGGCCGGCGCAGGCCGTAGGTCACAGTCAGGGTGAAGAAGCCAGTGATGAAGAAGGTAGTCCAGATCAGGGCATTAAGCACGCCATGCAGGGTCAGGCCCTGGTAGTAAGAGGCCAGAAGAGGCTGCAACAGAACATAGATGTCTTTGCCGCCAATGGTCAGACCAGAGAATTGGATCGCCTGCAAGGGGCCAAAAAGTGAGCCGATCGACAGCGCCAGTGTGGCAATCAGCAGTTGCAGGCCGATGAAGCGCTTTTCGCCGGACGAAAGGACATAGGTCGCCGGCAGGGTGGAGGGAGTCACTACGGCGACAGGAGTAGATGTGGCAATTGCGGTCATAAAGCGTTACCTCGTGCGGGTTAGGGGGTGACAATCAATGTGCCGTACATGGCCGCGTGGCCGGTGCCGCAGTATTCGTGGCAGACCCAGTTGTACTCGCCGGGCGTATCGAAGCGCCGCGTCAGCGAGGAGACCTGGCCGGGGATGACCATCATGTTGATATTGGTGCCTTCCAGCTTAAAGCCGTGCTGCACGTCGGGGCTGGTGACGTAGAAGGTGATCTCAGAGCCAGCCGGCACGGTGATCTGGCGCGGGTTGAAGAACCAGCCAGTGCCGATAGCCAGGATATAGGCTTCATAGCGACCAGGGGCCAGCTCGCGCAGACCGGGGTTGGCAAACGGGCCAGAGGTGGTGATGGTGTTAGGATCGACGCGCGCCTCGGGCGCCGGCAATTGGATGCCCAGCGAGTAGCTGGCTACCGCCACCGCCAGCGCAAAGACAACCAGCATGATGACCGCGGCGATCATCCATCCTCGCTCGTAGGGGTCAATGTGGATCGGCGGCTCAGGGGATTGGGGTTGTGGTGTGGTCATGGCGTGGTGGCTCCTTGACTCAACATCGTGAGGTACACGTAACCCCACAAAGCTACAATAGTGAAGAAGAACAGCACCATGATGACCACGGTACCTTTGGGCTGGAAGTGTTCCTCTTCGTGTTTGGGTTTCTGTTCCGGCTCCATGTGGCTACCTCCTTAGGATCTTACTCGCTGTGGATAAACGTGTGAATGGTGGCATCACTTAATCAATTGCTTCAGGTCAGCCGCGATGTCCTCGGCTGGGGTCTCGAACGGAATCAGCAGGCGCAGGCGACCCTCGCGATCCAGAACCATGACCGATGCGGTGTGGTCCACCAGGTAGCCGGTGGCAGGTGTGCCCTCGTGCTTCTCGTAGAACACGCCAAAAGGCATCGCGGCCGTCGCAATCTGGTCGGGGGTACCGGTCATACCGATAAAGCTGGGGTTGAAGTTGCTCAGGTGGTTGGCCAGCACGGCTGGTGTGTCGCGCTCCGGGTCCACCGTGATCATCACCATCTGCACCTTGTCGGCCTTGTTGCCCAGCAACTCCAGGGCTTTGTTTACTTCAGTCAGAGTCATCGGGCAGACGTCGGGACAGAAGGTGTAACCAAAGTAGACCAGCACCACCTTGCCGCGGTAGTCGGCCAGGTTGGCTGGCTGGCCGCGATGGTCAGTGAGCGTCACTGTGGGGACCGACATGGCCGAGTCCAGCAGAAAGCCTTTATATTGATAAGGCTGGCAGCCGGTCAGCAGCGCCAGCAGCACAGCCAGCAGAATCAATCGTCGCATGGGTATCCCTCAGAGTCTTCAGGGCGCATAGCAGAGAAACAGGTGCGCAGCCTCGTAGATCAGCTTGTTGGGGCCGGTGGCCTTTTGAACCTCTTCAGCCAGCACGCTGATGTGGCGCAGGATGCGGTCGGCGTCAGACACCTGCACCTGATAGCGATACTTGCCGCGAATAATGCCCCAGCCGTCCACCAGCACAAAGGTGGGATCGAACTGGAAGCCGCCCTGGTCGTTTGGCGCGTAGTAGGCCTCGAAGCCGCCGCCGATCAACTGCTTCAAGCGCGCTGCATCGCCGGTGGCAAAGCGCCACTGGCTGGTGTCTGCGCCCAAGCTCTCAGCATAGCGCTGCAAGGCTTCCGGGGTGTCGTTGGCGGGGTCAAAGCTGATGGTGACGAACTCCACCGGCAGGCCGCCCAGGTCCATAGCAGGCAGACGCTGCTGCACCTCCTGCATGGTGGCGTTCATCCGGTCGCACTCACCGCCGCAGCCGGTGTAGAGGAAGTTGTACAGCACCACCGTGCCGCGCATGTCCTCGCTGGTCAACCGTTGCCCGTTTTGGTCGGTCAACGTGAAGCCCGGCGCCAGCCGGATACGGGGCAGCACCTTGATTGGCTGAAAGATGGCAAAGGCGAAGACGCCAGCCACCAGCAGCACACCAACGACCAGCAGGATCCACCACCAGTGGAACCGCCGGCCTGTGCCCCTCCCGGTTGTGGCGGCCTGAACAGCCATTGCGAAGTCGCTCCTTTAGGCCAATGTGGGGCCTCTCTGCGTGTGGAACGGGTGACACTCTGAGGCTGGTCGCCAGTCATCGAAGCGCCGGCTGGCGCCAGCCTGGATCGGTGTAGTTGTACCACAATCAGACGTTTGCGACAAATCACACAGTCCTGTGACCGATTGCGCGACTAAAACAGCAGCATAGCCAGTTGCGGCCGGTATTCTTTGGTCAACTCGTGGTCGTCGCCCAGCACGCTGAAAAGGCTGAGCATGGCCTGGCGGGCCTGCTGGCGGAATGCGCCCCGATCACGCCGCACCACCTCCAGATAGCCCTCCAACGCCTCGCGATAGCTGCCCTTGGCGGCCATGGCCGCAGCCAGCGCCAGCCGGGCGTCCAGGTTGTCGGGGTTGGCGGCCAGCTTGCGCCGCGCTTCCACCTCGCCCCCGCTCAGCGCTGCTTGCTGGCGAAAGCTGACCTTGGCAATCCAACTCTCGGCCTCGCTGCGCTCCGGTTTGCCGAAGGGCACCCGTTGCAAGGTAGCCAGCGCCTCATCGAACAGGTCGCGCTGGAAGAGCACGCGCCCCAGGCCCAGCAGGCTGGCCGGATGGCCAGCATCGCTACGCAGGGCGTGGCGGTAAGCTGTCTCGGCCTGCGCCAGATTGCCCGCAGCCTCGAGGCGTTTCGCCTCGGCGGCCATGCTGTCAGCCGCGCTGGGCACAAGCTGATCGACAAAGCGGCGAATCTGCGGTTCCGGCGCCGCGCCGACGAACTCGGACACCACCTGGCCGTTGCGGAAACCCTTGACAGCCGGAATGCCCTGGATGCCGTAGCGGCTGGCCGTCTGCGGGTTGTGGTCCACGTTGAGCTTGGCCAGGATCCACGCGCCGTCGGCTTCGGCTGCCAGCCGCTCCAGCACGGGGCCGATCATACGACACGGCCCGCACCAGGGCGCCCAAAAGTCAACCACCACCGGCACGCGGCGGGACTGTTCGATCACCGCCTGCTGAAAATCGCGGTCGCTGACTTCGATCACTGCACTGAACATCGTATCAGAAGCTGCCATCTCCATTTACCTCCAAAACTATCAGAACAATTGCTGCTGTCAACACAAGCGCTGCTATTAACTCAAGCGCTGCTCTGGCCGGTCGCCAGCCAAGCCACTCAACTCCGCGCTGCTCTGGCCGGTCTCCGACCGAGCCAGCCAAGCGTCAGGTATACCCAGCGGGCACGGTCGGCCCACTTCGGGGTGCTTCGCAAAGACCGGCCCGAGCGATCGTGGTGGTAGACCGGCCCGAGCCATCATGGTGACCATGTTTTGGATGCAACTCCCCCCGATGCGTTACCAGGAAAGCATGGGCTATCGCTATTCGTCGTCCACCCCGTAGGGCGCCAGCTCCTCGTCGATGCGCAGGGCGAACTTGTGCAGATGGACGGTGGGCGCTTTGAGGTTGAAATCGCGAATGGCGCGGTTGATGGCTGCGGCCTGCTGGCGGAAGTCGCGCACAGCCGCCAGCCAGGCGCCCTCGATCCACTGGTGGCCGGCGCAGATCTCGGCGTCGCGCGCCTCCAGATAGCTGGCATGGGCCCGGGCCAGCTTCGACCGGGCTGCGGCGATGTCGGCGTCGATCTTCTTGCCGTCCTCGATCCAGGGCAGGGTGAAGCCGGCGTTTTTCAGCAAGCCGTGGGTCAGCTCGTCGCTTTCGTTCAGATACGGGTTGCGCGCCAGGTTGAGCGGCTTGCCCTTGCCGGCCACCGTGCTCCAGTCGATCTTGGCGATCTGCTCCTCGACCAGGCTCTGCCAGTCGCGCGGCTCGGCCGTTTTTGACTCGGACGACTGCTCCTGTTGATACTGACGGCGCAGCTCGTCTTTGGCAGTGGGTTTTTCGCTGTTATCTGACAATCTCGTGCTCCAAGCTTACGATCCGCGATACAATCGCACATAGTTGGCGTAGTGCGCCAGCACCCGCCGCACGTACAGCTTTGGCTCGGCCAGGCTGATCTCCTCCACGTACAGGTCGTCGTCGTCCGTGGCCGCCTCGTTCAGCCAGAAGCGCGCGTTGCCTGGCCCTGCGTTGTAGCCCACCAGCGCCGGATAGGGGTTGCCGTCGAACATATCCAGCGCGGCCTTGAGGTAATACGTCCCAAACTTGACGTTCAGGTAAGGCTTATAGATGTCGCCGGGCTGGAAGTTGGGCCAGCCCATGGCGCCGGCGATCCACTCGGCCGTGCTGGGGATAACTTGCGTCAGCCCCTGGGCCGCGGCCGAGGAGCGTGCGCCGCGCTCGAAGAAGCTCTCCTGGCGGATCAGCGCGTAGATCAACAGCGGATCCACTCCCTGCGCCGCCCCCTCAGCCTCGACGATGTCTGAATAATAGTCAGGGTAGGCCAGGCGCTGCACGAAGAGCGGCGCGCCGAACAGCCCGTTGGGGCTCAGCGCTGCCATGCGGATTGCAGCCAGGGTGGCCTGGCCGTAGACCCCCAGCGCACGCAAGCGCAGCGCCAGCGCGTACAGGGCGCGCGGGTCGTCGCGGTAGCGCTCGCGCAGCTCGCCGATCTCGCGCAGCGCCTCGGCCCGCATCCCGACGCGCAGATAGGCTTCGATGCGCGCCAGTTGCGGATCGGCGGCCAAGGCTGGCGGAAACCCGCGCAGGCTGGCAGGATCGCCGAGGCCAGGCGCGGCCCAGCCGGCCAGCCAACGCTCGGCCGCCTCCTGAGAGCCGTCGTCGTCCGCAGCCGGCCGCGCCGCCTGGATGGCCAGGCTGTCTGCGCCGGCCAGCCGCGCTGCCAGGGCCAACTCCTCGGCGCGGGCGGTGTAGTAGCTGTCCGCTGCCTCGCGCTGCAAGGGCTGCCACAGGCTGACCGCCTGCTCGCCGTTGCCCAGCTCCAACGCAGCCTTGCCAGCCCAGAAGCGGCCGGCGTGGGCATAGGTGTTGGTGGGATAGCCGTCGATCAGGCGCTGCCACGTCTCCTGCGCGCTGGCGGTCTGGCCGAGGCGGTACTGGCAGAGACCGCCGCGCAGCAGCGCCTCGCCCGCCTCGGTCGCAGCCGGGTAGAGCCGCGCCAGGTCCAGGTACTCGGCGCCGGCTGTGCGGCAGTCGCCGTCGCGCTCCGCCACGCGGGCTGCCTCCAGCAGGGCCGCTGGCGTCCCTGCCTGGCGATACAGGTCGCGCGCCGTGCCCCGGTTGCCCAGCCGGCTGTGGGCCAGGGCCATGCGCGCCAGCACGCTGGCCCGGTCGCTGTACTCCGGGTGAGTGTCCAGCAGCGTCTGCCATTCGGCCAGGGCCTGCGTGTACTCCCGCCGGCCAAAATAGGCCTCAGCGACCAGCAGGTGGGGCTGGGCCGGGTGATCGGGCACAGCTTCGAAGTAACGGTAAATTGCTGCGATACCATCGGCTGTGTAGCCCGTGCCAAGCAGAATGCGGCCGTAAGCCAGGTCATCCAACGGCTGGCCCAGCCTGGCCAGGGCATTGGCTGCGTTGAGCGCGCCGGGGCTGCGCTCCTCCTCGGCGATGGCCTGGCGATAGCGGGCCAGCGCGGCCTCCATCTGGCCGGCATCTTCCAGCAGCGCGCCGGCCCGCTGCTGAATCTCAGCCCGGTAGCGGGCGAGCTGGCTGACGGCCGCGATCTGGTCTAACTGGGCCAGCGCGGCCGTGACGTCGCCCTGCTGCTGATACAGCCCGGCCAGGTCCTCGCGCGCGGCGAAGAGCACGAAGTTGTCGGTCGCAGTCGCAACGGCCTGGTTCAACGCGTCCACAGCGCCGGCTGCGTCGCCAGCCCCCCGCAGCAGCCGGCCGATGCGCAGGTTGACCTCGCCGGCCAGCGCGTTCTCGCTGGCCAGATAGCGCCGGTAGGTCTCAATCGCGCCGGTCGGGTTGCCGATCTGGCCCAGCGCCTCGCCGATCCAGAAGTCGACCTCGGCCGGCAGCGCCTCGGCCGGCGTCTGCTGGCGGGCCAGGTCGAGGGCAATGAAGGCCGCGGTGGGCTGGCCGTCCTCCAGGTAGGCCTGGCCCAGCCGCCAGCGGGCCTCCTGGGCCTGGCCGCTGGCGGGGTCGTCCTGGACAATGGCTGCATACAGCGCGCGGGCGGCCTCGTAGTCGCCGTTCAGGTGTAGCCGCCGCGCCTCGGTATAGCGGCCGGAAAGAGGGGGCTGCGCTGTTGGCGTATTTGCTGGCGCAAGGGATGTTTCACTGGGCGCGGGCGACGTAGCAGCGGCGGTAGGCGGGGGTGGCTCGGTCGGCGCAGCAGCGGCCGGAGGTGGGGGTAGCTCGGTCGGCGCTGTTGTGGCCAGCGGCGTGGGCTGGCTGAGCTCAGCCGGAGCGTCGGCGTCTTCGGCAACGGCCGCAGTGGCCAGCGGTGTCGGCCATGGTGTGGGGGATGGGTCGTTGCGGCTACAGCCGGCCAGACCAACCAGCAGGGCCAGACCTGCCAGCAGCGGCAGCACAGAACGCAGAGTGTTGATAACCATGAAGCGATCATAGCCGGTGCTATGGCTCTTGTCAAGTGACCTCCGCCCCCAACGGTGAGACTCAGGTGCAAACAACTTGTTGCGACGGTGGAACTATGGTAAGCTATACCAGCGCATAGCCGCTTTTACAGCATCTACCAGCCTTTTATAAGTTAAGGAAGGACTCCATGCCAAAAACGCACACGCCGTTGTGGCGCCCCCCGCATGATTTTCGTCGGGACTTTCACGTCTCGCGCGCCTCGCGCGATTTCTATCAGTTCGACGATGACTTGTTCTCGCTGCGCGGTACGGTCGTGGTCGCCAACTTCCGCTCGGCCCGGCTCTTCGCCCAGCAGATGAACGAGAAACGCGATCTGGTGCGCTTCCCGGAGCAGGCCGTCAAGGCCAGCCAGATCAATGCCATGGCGCTGATCCACGAAATCCTGCACCTGATGATTGTGGTTTACCGCCAGCAGCAAAACCCCACCGTGCTGACCCGGGCGCTGGACTACCTGACTGAGCAGCTTGAGGCCGAGCCGGTCGACGAGACGCTGGTCACCTTCGGGGGCGAGTTCCCGGCCATGCCTGTTTACCGCGGCCAGCAAACCGTGGCCGAGTTCCTGGCGGGCGAGACCGGCGGCGATCCCAACCGGGGCGTCACGCTGGAGGAGATGCTGCTGCTCTGGCTGACCAACATCAACCCGGCCTACTCCCCCTATCGCGAGCTGTACGACGACTCGACCCTGGTGGAGGAGACCGAGTACAGGCAGATCATCGATGGCTTGCGCCAGTTCTTCGCCGGCGAGCCTGGCTACGGCGCGGGCGGCGAGAGCCTGATCGAGCTGCTGCAAGCGCCGATGCGCGCCTCGCCCCATTCGCTGCAAGGCCAACTGGAGTACATCCGCACCCATTGGGCCGGCTACCTGGGCAAGTATCTGTTCCGCCTGCTCTCCAGCCTGGACTTCATCGCCGAAGAGGAGAAGGCGATCTTCGTCGGCATGGGGCCAGGGCCAACCTATGCGCCTGACTTCTCGGCCTTGACCTTCGAGGCGGAGCGCTTCAGCGCCGACCTGGAGTGGATGCCCAAGACGGTGATGCTGGCCAAGAACACCTACGTCTGGCTGGACCAGCTTTCCAAGAAGTACCAGCGCGACATCCATACCCTCAACCAGATCCCCGACGAGGAGCTGGATATCCTGGCCCAGAGCGGCTTCACCGGCCTGTGGCTGATCGGCCTCTGGGAGCGCAGCAAGGCCTCGCAGCGCATCAAGCAGATGATGGGCAAGCATGACGCCGTGGCCTCGGCCTATTCGCTGTACGACTACCAGATCGCCTATGACTTGGGCGGCTACGACGCGTACCGTGACCTGCGCGACCGGGCCTGGCAGCGGGGCATCCGGCTGGCCAGCGACATGGTGCCTAACCACGTGGGCATCGACGGCAAGTGGGTCATCGAGCACCCCGACTGGTTCGTGCAACTGCCCTACAGCCCCTTCCCCTCCTACACCTTTGACGGGCCGAATCTGTCGGACGTGCCCGGCGTGGGCATCTACCTCGAGGACCACTACTTCAACAAGACCGACGCGGCTGTGGTCTTCCAGCGCCGCAACTTCGACACCGGCGAGGTGCGCCACATCTACCACGGCAACGACGGCACCAGCATGCCCTGGAACGACACGGCCCAGCTCAACTACCTGCTGCCCGAGGTGCGCGAGGCGGTGATCCAGACCATCCTGCACGTGGCGAGGATGTTCCCCATCATCCGCTTCGACGCGGCCATGACCCTGGCCAAGCGCCACTACCAGCGCCTGTGGTATCCCGTGCCGGGCAGCGGCGGCGACATCGCCTCGCGCGCCGAGTACGGCTTGACCACCGATCAGTTCAACGCCGTCTTCCCTGAGGAGTTCTGGCGCGAGGTGGTGGACCGGGTGGCGGCCGAGGTGCCCGATACCCTGCTGCTGGCCGAGGCCTTCTGGATGATGGAGGGCTACTTCGTGCGCACGCTAGGCATGCACCGGGTCTACAACAGCGCCTTCATGAACATGCTCAAGATGGAGGACAACGCCAAGTATCGCTCGGTGATCAAGAACACCGTCGAGTTCGACCCCGAGATCCTCAAGCGCTACGTCAACTTCATGAACAATCCCGACGAGGACACGGCCGTGGCGCAGTTCGGCAAGGAGGACAAGTACTTCGGCGTGGCGACGTTGATGGCTACCATGCCCGGCTTGCCCATGTTCGGCCACGGCCAGGTGGAGGGCTTCACCGAGAAGTACGGCATGGAGTTCCGCCGGCCGATGTGGGACGAGACGCCCGATCCGTGGCTGGTGGCGCGGCACGAGCGCGAGATCTTCCCCTTGCTGCACAAGCGCTACGTCTTCGCCGAGGTGGCCAACTTCCGCCTCTACGACTTCTTCACGCCCGACGGCTCGGTCAACGAGGATGTCTTCGCCTACTCCAACCGGGCGGGCGACGAGCGCGCGCTGGTGATCTACCTCAACAAGTGGGCCGAGGCGCGCGGCTACATCCGCACCTCGGCTGCGTTTGCGGTCAAGGAGCCGGACGGCGGCAAGCGGCTGGAGCAGGCGACCCTGGCCGACGGCCTGGGCCTGCCTGCCGACGGCAACGCCTACGTCATCTTCCGCGACGTGGCCTCCAACCTGGAGTACATCCGCAACTGCCAGCAGCTACACGACGAGGGCATGTACATCGAGCTGGGCGCGTTCAAGTACCACGTCTTCCTGGACTTCCGCGTGGTGCAGGACAACGAGTGGCACCAGTACGGCCACCTGATGGGCTACCTGGCCGGCCGCGGCGTGCCCAGCATCGAGGACGCGCTGAAAGAGATCTTCTTGCAGCCGATCCACGAGCCGTTCAAGGAACTGGTCAGCGCCGCGATGTTCCAACGCCTGATCGACGCGGCCCAGGCTGAGGTCGAGGTGGAGATCGCCATCGAGGCTGAGGATGGGGCCGAGATCAGCGCTGAGGCCGTGGCGGAGGCTGTTGAACTGGCTGAAGCGGTGGTTGAGGCCGTGGCTGGCGAGGAAGAGGAGACGCTGGCCAGCCTGCTGGACGAGATCGAAGGCCACTACACCGACCTGCTGAGCGCCATCAAGGACTTCGCCGAGGGTGAGGGCGACCCGGTCGCGCTGGCCCGCCAGCAGCGCGCCGAGCTGGAGGCGATCCTGAGCATCGCCGACTTGGGTGAACAGACGCCCGATGTAGGCGAGATGATTGACCTGCTGATCGGCCAGTTGGGCAACGAGAAGGCAGCCTGGGCCACTGCGCTGGGCTGGCACTTCGTCCACAAGCTGGGCAAGGTGGTGGACGCCAAGGACTACGCCGACCTGAGCCGCGGCTGGATCGACGAGTGGCTGCTGGGCCGCATTCTCTCACGCGCCGTGCAGAATATGGGCGTGGACTATGAGACGGCCGAGCGAGCCGTGGGCCTGGTCAAGCTGCTGACCAGCAATCAGCGCTGGTTCGAGTTCAAGGTGGCCCAGCCGGCCAATCGCATGGCCTTTGCTGCGCTGAGCCGGCTGCTGCGGGACAGAGAAGTGCAGCAGTTCATCGGCGTCAACCGCTACCAGGGCGTGCTCTGGTTCAACAAGGAAGCCTACGAGCAGCTCATCGGCTGGCTGACCCTGCCGGCCGTGGTGGACAGCATCCTCAACCTCTCCGACGAGAAAGCTGTGATCCAGGTCGAGGAGCGGCTGGCCGTGGTGCGCAAGCTGCTGGCTGCCAGCGAGGCGTCGCAGTACCAGGTGGAGAAGCTGCTGGACGCGGCGATGTAGCCAGGTGGTTGGTAGACTGGTAAGTTGGTAGATTGGTAAGTTGGTAGATTGGTTGACTGGTGACGCAACAGGCCCTTTGGGACATGCTGAGAGTCAGCGCCCAAAGGGCCTTTGCCAAGTTGCTGGCTGTGCTGGCCAAAGTGCCGGATGTGGAGCCAGACCCCGATGACAGGCTGCCAGAATGACGACGGCGAGCTGGCTACTCGGCCACCCACTTCAGGTCCAGCCTGCGCTTGGACTGAGCGCAATCCCTGAGGTAGAGATTGATCAAGGTCTGGTACGGAATGCCGGTTTCTTCGGAGATGGCCCTGAAGTACTCAATGATGTCGACGCCGAGACGGATCGTGACGGCTTTGCGTAGTTTCTTGGCGTACGGATTCCGGGTTGACTTGGAAAAATCGTATTTTTCTCTCATCTCAAGAACTCCTCGTACTGTCGGCGTTCGGTCTTGGTCGCTTTGCGGGCCGAGATCAGGCGAATGACTTGGTCTTCTTCTCTGTAGCAATGCACTACCAACAGAACACGAAACGCGTAGCTCATGCCCAAGAGAAGAAACCGGTCCTCGTCAATGGAGTGATCGGGGTCATTCTCGAAACGGGCGTTCTCGTCAAAGAAGACGCTTCTGGCCTCTTCGAATGAAACGCCGTGGTCGCGCTGGTTCCGGGCGTCTTTCGCACTATCCCATATGGGTGCATTCAAAATGGGTTGGTCGAGTCATTGCGAGGAGGCCGCCGACGAAGCAATCCCCACGTGGCATGACGAGATTGCTTCGGCGCAGACGCCTCGCAATGACGGGGCTTCAACCAGTTTTGAATGCACCCATCCCATATGAACCTGATGTCATCCATATGTACATTGTATTGCTCGCCTTGAGTTTGTCAAGGCGGGCTGAGGAGGCATGGATTTTGAGATTACGGAGACTACTGTCGGTGCTGCTGCTCATTGGCGCGGCGACGCTGGTTACGTTGATCGTTTTCCAGGGCCGTCTGCCGGCCGGCGTAACGCGTGAGACGCTGACCGTGGACGACCGGGAACGCGCCTATCTGCTCTATACACCGCCCAGCTATGATCCTACCGCGTCTGCGCCGCTGGTGCTCAGCATCCACGGCTTCGCCTCCGGCCCAGTGAACCAGATGGACGTCAGCCAGTGGAACCAGGTCGCGGACGAGCACGGCTTCCTGGTGGCCTACCCAGAAGGCACCGGCTTCCCCAAGCGCTGGAACACGCGCGCGGCGGCCGGGGACGGCGTGGCTGACGATGTGACCTTCCTCCTGGAGCTGATCGACGCGCTGGCGCAGCAGTACCCCATCGATCCCCAGCGCATCTACGTCAACGGCCTGTCCAACGGCGGCGGCATGTCCAACACCCTGGCCTGCCTGCGGCCGGAGCGGATCGCGGCCATCGGCGGGGTGGCCGGCGCGTACACGGAGCCGGCTGGCGGCTGCAATCCAACCCGGCCGGCGCCGGTGATTGCCTTCCACGGCACGGATGACCGCATCGTGCCCTATGCCGGCGGCGCGGCCGGCGGCCCCCAGAACTTTGTCTTTCCGGCTGTGCCCGACTGGGCCGCGGCCTGGGCTGCGCGCAACGGCTGCGACGCCGCGCCGCAAACGCTGCCAGCGCAGGGCGAGGTCAGCGGCGTGCGCTACACCAACTGCACGAACGACGCCGAGGTGGTCTTCTACACCGTGGACAGCGGCGGGCACAACTGGCCCGGCGGCGGCCGCCTGCCAGAATTCATCGTCGGCCACATGACCGAAGACATCGACGCCTCGGCCGCCATGTGGGAGTTCTTCCAACAACACCCCCTTCGCTGACAGGGTGACCAGATGATCTGTCTGTTCAATCACCCAATTATCAAGTCGCCAAGCGCCCTAAACTCATCCCGCAGCGCCGGGTAAAGCGCACGGTAGAGCGGGTAGATTTCGACATAAGCAGCGGCGGCCGGGCCGGGCGACGTGCGGCCGGTCACCTGGATGGTAGCCCGGCAGGCGTCCTCGACGGTGTCGTAGAGGCCCGCGCCCACGGCCGCCAGCAGAGATGCGCCGTAGGCCGCACCCTCGGTGGTGTTGACCGTCGCCAGCTCCACGCCCAGCACGTCGGCCATGATCTGCCGCCACAGCGCGCTCTTGGCGCCGCCGCCGGAGACGCGAACCTGCTCGATGCCGCCCAGGCCCGCGCCCTGGATCAGGGTGAAGCTGTCCTTGAGGCCGAAGGCCACGCCCTCCAGCACGGCCCGCGTCAGGTGCGGACGGCCGTGGCGGATGGTCAGGCCAACCCAGGCCCCGCGCGCCAGCGGATCAGGATGGGGCGTGCGCTCGCCGGTCAGGTAGGGCAGGAAGAGCAGGCCCTCGCTGCCGGGCGGGATAGTCGCAGCCTCGGCCACCAGATCGTCGAATGACACACCAGGCGCCAGTGCGTCGCGGTACCATTGCAGACTGCCGGCCGCGCTGAGCATCACGCCCATGAAGTGCCAGCGGCCGGGTGCGGCGTGGCAGAAGGCGTGCAGCCGGCCCTCCGGTTCGATCAGCGCTGACGGCGTGGCAGCAAAGACCACACCCGACGTGCCCAGGGTCAGCGCGATCACGCCCGGCTCGACCGCGCCGACGCCCACGGCCTGCGCGGCCTGGTCGCCGCCGCCGCCGACCACGGGTGTGCCGGCGTGCAGGCCGGTCTCGGCCGCAGCCGCCGCGCTGACCACGCCTGTGACGGCCGGCCCTTCGTAGGTCGGCGGCAGCCACTCGGCCGGGATCTCCAGCGCGCTCAGCACCTCCGGCGACCAATCGCGCGCCCGCAGGTCGAACAGGATCGTGCCCGCGCCGTCGGCCTTGTCCATGGCGTAGTCGCCGGTCAGCCGGTAGCGGATGTAATCCTTGGGCAATAAGATGTGGCGGGCGCGGGCGTAGACATCCGGCTCGTTCTGCTGCACCCACAGCACCTTGGGCGCGGTGAAGCCGGTTAGCGCGTCGTTGCCGGTGATCTGGATCAGCCGCGCGCGGCCGAGGCGGGCGCGCATTTCGTCGCACTGGGCCTGGGTGCGCCCATCGTTCCAGAGGATAGCAGGCCGCAGCACCTGGCCGCTGTCGTCCAGCAGCACCAGGCCATGCATCTGGCCGGTCAGGCCAATGGCTGCAATGTCGTCGCCGGCCACGTTTTGTTCGGCCAGCACCTGGCGAATGCTGGCCGCCATGCCGGCCCACCAATCGGCCGGGTTCTGCTCGGACCAGAGCGGCCGCGGTGTGGAGAGCGTCAGCGGCGATGTCGCGCTGCCGATCACTGCGCCGGCCGCGTCGATCAGCAGCGCCTTGGCGCCGGTGGTGGAGATGTCGAGGCCCAGCAGAAACTTGCCGGCAACCATGTTGTCTTTCCTTTTCTGCACAGCAGCGGCATGGTGCGGGGTTGCAACCCCGCACCAACCGAAAGGAGGGTCCCATGTCCTGGAGTTGAAGTCCATGCCTCAGTCGAGCCTGCTGGTCAGACCCGGCTAAAGCCTCGACTCCGCACTCGGGCGGGCACGGTCAGTCCATCCTGGAGGCTTCGCACAGACCGGCCCGAGCGATGGGAGCTGGGCGGGCACGGTCAGAGACCGGCCCGAGCGATGGGAGCTGGGCGGGCACGGTCGGAGACCGGCCCGAGCGATGGGAGCTGGGCGGGCACGGTCGGAGACCGGCCCGAGCGATGGGAGCTGAGCGGGCACGGTCGGCCCACTCCGGCAGACCTCCGGGGTGCTGCGCAAAGACCGGCCCGAGCAACGATTCGACCAATCTACCAATCTACTAATCTACCAACCTACCGCACACCCAACAGCAGCTCCACCGTCAACTGATCCAGCCGCTCATAGCCCAGGCCGCGGGCGCCGAGGGCCTGGCGGTTGAAGCTGGCGGCTTTGAGCGCGTCGGCCTTGGCCCGGCTGTACGCGCCCTTCCAGGCGTCGGTGCTGCCGTCGTCGGCGTTGATCCCGGCCAGCAGGGCCTGGATCTCCGGGTCGGCGTTCCACTGCGCAGCCTTCTCCTTCAGGATCAGGTAGGTGCGCATGCAGCCGCGGGCGAAGTCCTTGACGCCCTCGAAATCCTCGGTGCGGTAGGCGTGGGCGTCGAAGTGGCGGCTGCCGGCGTAGCCTACATCCTCCAGGAACTTGACCAGGAAGAAGGCCGACTTGAGGTTGACCGCGCCGAAGCGGAAGTCCTGGTCGTAGCGGCCAAAGGCCTGGTCGTTGAGGTCGATGTGGAACAGCTTGCCGGCCTCCCAGGCCTGGGCGACGTTGTGCAGGAAGTTCAGGCCGGCCATGTGCTCGTGCGCCACCTCCGGGTTGACGCCGACCATCTCCGGGTGGTCCAGGGTGGCGATGAAGGCCAGCATGTGGCCGGTGGTGGCGTTGTACATGTCGCCGCGCGGCTCGTTGGGCTTGGCCTCCAGCGCGAATTTGAGATCGTAGCCCTGGTCGAGGGCATACTCGCACAGGAAGTTAATAGCCTCGCGGTTGCGCTGGATGGCCGTCACCGGGTCCTTGGCCGCGTCGGTTTCGACACCCTCGCGGCCGCCCCAGAAGACGTAGACCTGTGCGCCCAGCTCAACGCCCAGGTCGATGGCGTTCATGGTCTTCTGTAAGGCATAGGCGCGCACGGTGGGATCGTTGCTGGTGAACGCGCCGTCCTTGAAGGCCGGATCGGTGAACAGGTTGGTGGTGGCCATGGGCACGACCAGGCCGGTGTCCTCCAGCGCCTGCTTGAAGTTGCGCACGATGCGGTCGCGCTCGGCCGGGCTGGCGTCGATGGGCACCAGGTCGTTGTCGTGGAAGTTGACGCCGTACGCGCCCACCTCGGCCAGCAGGTGGACGATCTCCACCGGTGACATGGCCCAGCGCACCGGCTCGCCAAACGGGTCGCGGCCGACGTTGCCGACGGTCCAGAGGCCGAAGGTGAACTTGTGCTGGGGTTGGGGGAGGAATGGGTCTGGCATGAGAGTTCTTTTCATGGATGGAATGCTCGTAACAAGTAATGCGTAACACGTAACCCGGAAAGGAGTGCTGCGCACCCGAATCTCCGGGTTACGTGTTACGAGTTACGCATTACTCGTTACGAGATCGCCGCGCGCCTCTTCCTGCATTTCCTCGAACGCCGGCGTCACGTGGCTGCTCAGAGTTACAAGTGGCAAGTGGCACGTGTTGTACTGCAACTTGCACCCTGCAACCTGCAACTTGCAACGCTTGCTAATAGACGATATCGACGCGGCGGCCGCTCTGCCCGGACTCGACGACGGCGTCGCAGACCACGGCGCAGCGGTAGCCATCCTCGAAGGTGGCGCCGTGCGGGCCAACCGGCTTGTCGTTGACGATGGCGTCCAGCAG
Source organism: uncultured Anaerolinea sp. (assembly GCA_964626845.1). GTDB lineage: Bacteria > Chloroflexota > Anaerolineae > JAAEKA01 > JAAEKA01 > JAAEKA01. The sequence goes on along the minus strand of CAZVGR010000004.1, from coordinate 59,759 downwards.
GTGGTTGATCTCGTGGACGAAGGTGTGCTCCCAGCCGATGATGTGCCCGTGCGGCCACCAGTTGCTCCACCAAGGGTGATGACCCTCGCTCACCAGCACGTTGTGGAAACCCTGCGCTGCCTTGGGCTGGTCGTCGATCCAGAAGATCTCGGCCTCGTTCATGCGTTCCAGGTTGAAGCGCACTGATCCCTTCTCGGCGTTCAGCTCGAAGCAGTTGTAGTTCTTGCGGCCGGCCGCAAAGCGGGTGCTCTCCAGCGTGCCGATGGCGCCGTTCTCGAACTCCACCGCCGCCGCAAAAGCGTCGTCCACGTCTACGACGCCGTCGCCGCCATCGTCCTGGTCGCGCGCCTGGATGAAGGTCTTGGTCAGGGCCGACACACTCTTGATGCCGCCCACCAGGTAATGGGCCAGGTCGATGATGTGCGCGCCCAGGTCGCCCAGCGCGCCGCTGCCGGCCACGTCCTTCTGTAAGCGCCAGATGATCGGCGTGCTATAGTGGGGCATGATCCACTCTTGCAGGTAGACCGCGCGCCAGTGATAGATGCGACCAAACGCGCCCTGGTCGATCAGGTCGCGAATCATGCGCACTGCCGGCACGAAGCGGTAGTTGAATGCCACCATGTGCTTGATCTTGGCAGCCTCGACCGCGTCCCACATGGCCTTTGCCTCGGCGGCCGTGCGGGCCAGCGGCTTCTCGCACAGCACGTGCTTGCCCAGTTGCGCAGCCAGGATCGACGGCTCGGCGTGCAGGTTGTTGGGGCCGCCGTTGTCCAGCAGTTGCACATCCGGGTCCTCGACCATTGCTCGCCAATCGGTGTAGGCCTTCTGATAGCCGAAGCGCCGCGCTGCCTCCTGGACGGCTGCCTCGTTGCGGCCGGAGATGGCCACCAGCTTGGGGATGGCCACCGGCGGGTACATCATGTAGGGCAGCTTCTTCATGGCGTTGCTGTGCGCCTTGCCCATGAAGGCATAGCCCAGCATGCCGACGCCGACTTCGGGCGCGTCGCCGGCGCTGCTGGCAGCGGCCATGGCAGTGAAGGATTGTTCGCTCATGGTCTCTTCTCCTGTTACGCGCGCTCGACGTAGGCCTGAATGTCCTTGGTAGCGTCGGTGGACGCGAAGGCTGCATCGAAGGCTAACGTCGAAGGCGCGAAGTCCAGCCGCCTGACGAAGGCGCATGCCTCGGCCGCGCCGTGCTCGCGGTCCATCTTGGCGTCTTCCCACTCCACCGACAGCGGGCCCTGATAACCGATGTCGTTCAGGGCGCGGATGATCTCCTCGAAGTTGACCGAGCCGCGGCCCAGCGAGCGGAAGTCCCAGGCGCGGCGGTGATCGCCAAAGTTGAGATGGCCGCCGAACACGCCGGCCTCGGTGGGATACGGCGCGAGGTAGGCGTCCTTCATGTGGACGTGGAAGATGCGGTCGGCGAACTTGCGGATGAAGCCCACGTAGTCCACGTTCTGGTAGACGAAGTGGCTGGGATCGTAGTTGAAGCCGAAGGCCGGATGGCGCTGGACGGCGTTGAGCGCGTTCTCGGCGCTGGCTACGTCGAAGGCGATCTCGGTAGGATGCACCTCCAGCGCGAATTTGACATCCACCTCCTGGAACACATCCAGGATCGGCGTCCATAGCTCGGCGAACAGGGCCAATCCCTTCTCCAGAAAGTCGCCGGGGTTGGGCGGGAAGGAATAGACCATGTGCCAGATAGGCGAGCCGGTGAAGCCGGGCACCACCTTGACGCCGAACTTAGCGGCGGCGCGGGCGGTGTTCTTCATTTCCTCAGCCGCGCGGGCGCGTACGCCGTCCTCCTTGCCGTCGCCGTAGAGCCGCGGCGGCAGGACGCTGGCATGGCGTTCGTCGATGCGGTCGGCCACGGCCTGACCCACCAGGTGGTTGCTGATGGCAAAGCACTTCAGGCCGTGCTTGTTGAGGATGTCCCAGCGCGACTGCACGTAGCTGTCGTCTTCCAGCGCCTTGTCGACCTCGAAGTGGTCGCCCCAGCAGGCGATCTCGACGCCATCGTAGCCAAAGGACTTGGCTTTCTCGCAGAATGTGTCAAAGGTCAGGTCGGCCCATTGGCCGCTGAAGAGGGTGACTGGGCGGGGCATGCAAGTTCTCTCCTCATTGAAGGCAGTAGTGATGCAATGAAATATAGCTACAGGCGTGATCCTGCGGTCTGTAGTCAGAGGTTGTGGCTGCCGGGTTTACTTCAGCACATCTGCCTCGAAGCGATAGATCGTCACCGGCTCGTCGGGGTGGATGTAGGCCTTGCGCCTGGTCAGGTAGACCTGTTCCTCGGCCGTCTCGATGCCGGGGATGCCGGGTAATAACAGCGCGCGGCGGCCGCTTTCGCCTTCCACCAGGATGCCGTAACGGGCCGGGTCCAGCTCGTCCAGCCCCTGAACCTCCTCGTATGGCTTGAGCAGGTAGACCGTGATGGCGATGTCGTCCACCTCGTCCGGCCGGATGCTGGGGCAGCGCGGGTCGTCCACAGCCGAGTTGACGGCCTCGCTCACCACCTCGGCATAGAGGGTCGGGCTGTAAGGATGCACTGTGCCGCGGCAGCCGCGCAGGTCGCCCTCGACCTCGCCCGGCCGCGGCTGGTCGTGCAGCGAGACGAACAGGCCGCAGGGCGGGCCGTCGCCGGGTCGCCCGGACACGTCCAGGTACTCGCCGGTGGCCAGGTAATGGCGGATGGCCTCGCGGGCCAGGTCGATGAGTGGGTGAGTCATAGGAGTAACAAGTTGCAGGTTGCAAGTGGCAGGTGGCAAGTGGCAGGTGAGTCGTCACGGATTGTAGGTTGTAAGCGATAGAGGGCACGTAGCAAACGCAGTTTCTGGCGCTTTGTCGCTAACTGACACCCGTCTCATCCTACAGCACTTGCCACCTGCAACCTGCAACTTACCACCTGCAACCTACGCCAGCACGGCCCGGGCAATGACCATGCGTTGGATCTCGCTGGTGCCCTCGCCGATGGCCATCAGCCGGTTGTCGCGGTAGATGCGCTCGACGGGGTACTCGCGGCTGTAGCCGTAGCCGCCGTGGATCTGGATCGCGTCGTAGCAGACCTTCTCGGCGATCTCGGTGGCGAAGAGCTTGGCCTGGGCCGCGATGAGCGTAAAGGGCTGGCCCTGGTCGCGCAGCCAGGCTGCCCGGTAGACCAGCCAGCGCGCGGCCTCGATGGTGGTGGCCATGTCGGCGATCTTCTCCTGGATGGCCTGGTGCTCGGCGATGGCTTTGCCGAAGGCCTTGCGCTCCCTGGCGTAGGCCACGGCCGCCTCGTAGGCCGCCTGGGCCAGGCCGACGCTCAGCGCGCCGATGGCGATGCGGCCGCCGTCCAGCGCCTCCAGCGTCTGGTGCAGGCCGTAGCCCTCGCGCCCCAGCACGTTCTCCAGCGGCACCGTGACGTTCTCCAGGCTGACCGCATAGGTGTGGCTGCCGTTGAGGCCCATCTTTTTCTCCGGCTTGCCGAAGGTGATGCCGGGCGTGTCAGTCGGCACGATGATCTGGCTCAGGCTGCGGCTGCCGCCGGCCTTGTCGGTGCGGCACAGCAGGATGGCCGTCCTGGCCTCGGCGCCGTTAGTCAACCACATCTTGCTGCCGTTGATCACCCACGAATCGCCCTGTTTCTCGGCCAAGGTGCGCACGCCGCCGGCCAGGTCGGAGCCCGCGCCCGGCTCGGTCAGGCCCAGGCAGCCGATGGCCTCGCCGCGCGCCAGCGGCTTGAGGTAGAGAAGCTTTTGCGCCTCTGTGCCGAAGCGGTTCAGCGGCCCGCAGGCCAGCCCCAGGTGCGCGGCCACGATCAGCCCGGTGGAGCCGCAGCCGCGGCCGATCTCCTCCACCAGGATGGCGGCGCTGACGTGGTCAGCCCCGGCGCCGTCGTATTGCTCCGGGATGTTCAATCCCAGCAGGCCCAGCCCGGCCATGGTCTGAAGGGGCCCCCAGGGGAACTCGCCGGTCTCGTCGGTGTGCGCGGCCAGCGGCTTGACTTCCTTCTCCACGACGTCGCGCACGAGGCGGCGGACGCCTTCCTGTTCCTCGGTCAGGCGAAAATCCATGGGTGAGACCTCCTTGTCTCATCTTGCCTCAAGGCGTCAGGCGCCCGGTGGGTTATTTGTAGATTCGGCGCACATCATCAGGATATTGCGCCATGGGTACACTGCGCTGTATAGCGCGCAGGACAGTAGGATCCTGGATCTTGCTGATTTCCGACATCAGCCGCAGGCCATCGATGCCGAACTTGATCTCCAACATGATCTCGATACCGGCCAGCAGGCTTTCCCGGCTACCCTGTTCTCGGCCCTGCTGAAGGCCCTGCTGAAGGCCCTGCTGAAGGCCCTGCTGAAGGCCCTGCTGATATCCTCGTTCCGTCCAAATTTCTGCCAGTGTTGGCATAGTCACACCTCCGGTCGAGGCAACCTCCTCGACCACTTCTTGGAGCGTTTCTTCTCCAACTTTATCCGTACCTTGTGACAAGTATCGTAGCCACGTCTCCAGAAATTGCAAGCCCGTTGTTTGGCCTGCAAGCTCGACCAGCAAAGGTATCATGGCTCGTATGCTGGCATCCAGATCGTTCTGGAGAACATGTTTGAGCGTCAGAAGCGCTACTTGGGCCAGCACTTCTCCCTTGATGTCTGCATCATCCATGCTGGACAAATCGACCAACCAATAGCGAAAGTCGGGGAAGTACTCAAAGAGCGCCTCAGGCAGGTCGAACAGGGCAGCAAAGTTATGCGACAAGCGCCACTCAGCCTGCCCGTGATAGACAACGATGGGCAGAATGGGTATGAACTTCGACTTCTGGCGCACAGCGAGATCCCAAATCCGCGTCATGTAGCGCAGCAACTGCAGCGAGGTCAGGATGTCCGGGAAACTCTTGTGCTCGAACAAGACATACACATAGGTCGGTTGTCCATCCACCCGCTCCACCTGGTAGAGCAGGTCAGAGAAATGCTGCCGTAACTCCTCATCTACGAAGGAGTCCTTAGCAAGCTCTAGCGTGGACAGGTCAAGCAGCTCGACAACGGCCGAAGGTAAGTAGTTGTGCAGAAAGTCGGCAGCAGTCTCTCGCTGTGAAAACACATGGCGAAAAAAACGGTCATGGGGGTTGGTGATTTGCTCCATAATCAGTTCCCCTCTTGGACGTGGCGAATCTGCTCGACCACGTCAGGGTTGACCAACGCGCTCAGGTCGCCGGCCGGTTCGCCCAGGTAGGCCGCGCGCAGCACCCGGCGCATGACCTTGGCGTTCCTCGTTTTGGGCAGGTCGGGCACGAAGAGCACCGCCTTGGGCGCCATGGGCTTGCCCATGTCGTCGCCGACGAGCCGGCGCAGCTCAGCGGCCAGGCTATCGCTCGGTTGGAAGCCCGGCGCCAGCACGCAGAAGACCACCAGCGCCTGCCCCTTGATGGCGTCCGGCACCCCGATCGCGCCGGCCTCGACCACGGCCGGGTGATGCACCAGCACGGTCTCGACCTCGGCCGGCCCCAGCCGCTTGCCGGCCACCTTGATGGTGTCGTCGGAGCGGCCCAGGATGTACCACAGGCCGTCGGCGTCCACCGCGGCCCAGTCGCCATGCACCCATACGTCGGGCCATCGACTCCAGTAGGTCTCGAGGTAGCGCTCTGGGTCGCGCCAGAAGCCGCGCGTCATGCCGATCCACGGCTGGCGCACCACTAGCTCGCCCACCTGTCCGCGCACGGAGTTGCCAGCCTCATCCACCACATCGGCCGCCATGCCCACGTTGGGGCCGGAGAAGGCGCACGGCTTGAGCGGCAGCAGCACGTTGCCCATGACGATGCCGCCGGATATCTCCGTGCCGCCGGAGTAGTTGATGATAGGGCAGCGGCCGCCGCCCACCGTGTGGAACAGCCACAGCCACGGCTCCGGGTTCCACGGCTCGCCGGTGCTGGCCATGGTGCGCAGGCTGGACAGGTCATGCCGCCCAGGCGACTCGTCGCCGTGCTGCATCAGCGAGCGGATCAGCGTCGGCGAAACGCCCAGGGCTGTGATCTTGTGCCGCTCGACGAGACTCCACAGCCGGTCTACGTCGGGATAATCGGGCGCGCCGTCGTAGAAGACCATGGTGCTGCCCAGCAGCAGCGTCCCAAACACCTCCCATGGCCCCATCATCCAGCCCATATCGGTCATCCAGTACAGCACGTCCTCCCGGCGCAAGTCCAGGCCCAGCGCCATGTCCATGGCCGCCTTGAGGGGGAAGCCGCAGTGGGTGTGTACCGCGCCCTTGGGCCGCCCGGTAGTACCCGAAGTGTAGATCAGCATGAGGAGGTCTTCGGCGGAGGTGGATTGGTAGATTGGTTGATTGGTAAACTGGTCGGAGTCGCCGCTCAGGCCGGTCTCTCTGTTGCTGGGGCCGGTCTCCGACCGTGCCCCGCCATCACCACCATTGCTCTGGCCGGTCTCCGACCGTGCCCCGACCAACTCGTCCCACCAGATGTCGCGGCCGGGGATCCACGGCACGTCCTGGCCGGTGCGGCGGGCGACGATGAGGTGCTGGACCGTGGGCGCCTGGGCAGCGGCCTCGTCGGCCACCGGCTTCATGGCGACTGGCCGGCCGCGGCGCGGCGCGCCGTCCACGGTGAATAGCGCCTTGGCCTCGGCGTCGGCCAGCCGGGCGGCCACTGCGCCGGCGCCGTAGCCGGAGAAGAGGGGCAGGATCACGCCGCCGATGCGGGCGATGGCCAGCAGGGCGATGGCGATCTCCGGGATCATGGGCATGAACAGGCCGATGGCGTCGCCCTTGCCCAGGCCCAGGCGGCGCAGGCCGGCGGCGACGCGGCAGACCTCGGCGTGCAGCTCGCCGTAAGTCAGCGTGCGCACGTCGCCCTCCTCACTCTCGGAGCGCAGGGCAATGCGGTGCCCGGCAGGCGTCCCCAGCCACTTGTCCAGGCAGTTATCGACGATGTTCATCTGGCCGCCGACGCACCAGCGCGCCCACGGCTTGCCCCGCGAGAGGTCGAGTATCTGGCTGTACGGCTGGTCGAAGCGGATGCCCAGATAGCGCAGCATGGCGTCGGTAAACCAGGCCACGTCATCCACCGAGCGCCGGTGCAACTCCTGCCACGTGGCGATGCCATGCTGCTGCATGAAGCGCTGCAAGTGGCTGCCCTCCACGTATTCGGGCGTGGGCCGCCAAACGATCTCACCGCCAAACTCGAACTCTGCCATAGAGTTATCCTCACATCTTCAAGACAACCCAGAGATGGACTCGCTACGCCGATTCAACGCGTCGCGCGCGAGGTTGAATGACCGCCATCATTTGTCGTGAATATTGCCACGCGTCCCTGAACTCTTGCCACGGAAGTTCGATTGGGCCGTCGGGTAAAGCTGGATCATGAACCAAAACCGTGTTATTGGTCAATCCGGCGACCACAACCGAGTGGAGATAGTCTACGCCCCCCTGCTCTTTCCAATGCTGGAGCACGCCAGTCCAGAGAAAGACAATGACCGGGAGTCCGTTCGCGATACGCAGTTTGAGCTCAGCCGTGGTTCCTTCATACGGCCATGCATCGAAGCCAAGTTCGCTAAGCTGGAGCAGGTTGATCGGATGTGCGCCGGAATAAGGTTTCGTCCTTAGCATCCGGCGTACATCTGCCTCGGAAATCTCAACGCGATGATGCGCCAGGGCCATGACAACACATGCTGCCAGGCAGCTTGCGCTATGCTCCTGACGATGATGCTGTAAGCGTATCATAGGCCACCTGGGCATGGCGATCGATAGCCTCCACGGAGGATGGATAGGACTCCTCCAAAAGGATGGCGCCGCTGTCGACATCTACCGCCAGGTCGCCGATCTTTTCTCGCCGGTCGAACTCAGGAAACGCGCAGAAAACGGGTACCTTCCAGTGCGGTGGGTCGCCGAGCGAAAGCACGGGCTCGCCCGCGCTGAGCATATTGCCCACGTTCATCAGCAGAAAGACGTTGGCATTTTGCCGCGCAACAAATGGGGTCACAGCAACGCGAAAGGCAACCTCCATGTGGTATCGGACTTCAGCGTTCTGTGGCAACGCGGGTGCATCGATTTCACTTATCATCACAACCTCTCAGTCTTCATCTTCAGGAAACAACGCTTCAACCCGATTATACCCGGTTCCAGTGCCATAACCAACCGTAACGAACCATATGACCAATCTACCTATCTACCTATCTACCTATCTACCAACTCGCCTACTCTCCAATCAGCAATGGCGTGCCCCACACCGCCCAGTTCCAGCGCGCGTCGCCCAGGCCGTCGGTCACGAGCTGGAGGGTGATGGGCTGGCCGGCCAGGGTGGGTAGGTCCACCGAGACATCGTCCCAGGTGGTGCTGTTCTTGGCCGCGCTCCACAGGCGCACGCCGTTGACGTAGAAGCGAAAGGCCACGTAGTTGTCGGGGCTTTCGGCGATCAGCGAGCCGTTGCGGATGCCGACCTTGGCGCGGAAGCGCAGCCGCGCCACGTCAGCCGGCACGTCGAGCTGATACTGCACCACCGATGCGCCGGCCGTGGGTGGGTGCTGCCAGATCGACAGCCGCTGCTCCTGTTCGCATAGAGCGGCCGCCACGCGCACTTCCATGCCCTGCGAGGATTGCGTAGCGGTCACCGTGGCCTGCTCGAACTGTTCGATCAGGTCATAGATCCAACGACTGGGCCGGCTGGCTGGCAGCGCGTCGGGTTCATCTTCGCCGTCCAGATCGAAGCGCAGCTCATCGTCGTCCCACTCGCGCCATTGTTCTTCATGCCATTTCAGGAACGCGATATATTCAGAAAGCTGCTGCAGGCTCTCCTCACTCAGATCTGCAATGCGGCGCATGATCGATTCGTACAGGTCGGTTTGAGTCATGGCTGGAAATAATATCGGTCAGGTATCAGGAGCAGGCTGTCGTCATTAGCTGGTGTTGCTGAGCTACACGTGTTCTCAGTCTGAAGCCATTTTACCGCCAATAGCGCCCTGCGTCAACAACGATTTCAGATCGTCTTCTGGTCAGCAGGGCAGCGCTGGTTTGCCAACCCGCACTGACCGGGCTACAATTGATCGCAACGCCTGACCAGAACGCCAATCAAACGAGTCCTGCATGAAACTCCTACGAAAAATCCTGATCGTTTTAGCCGTGCTGTGCCTGACCTTAATCGTCTTACTGGTTGGGTCGATCATGATCGATGCCTTGCTGGGCGGCAGCCGGGTCGAGCAGATGACCAACACAACCATCGTCGGGCCTGACGGCCAGGAGATACGCGCCTACGTCGCCCGCCCTGATGCGCCAGGTGACTACCCCGGCGTGGTCATGATCCACGAGTTCTTCGGCCTGCGCCCTAGCATCGTTGAGAAAGCCGAGGCGCTGGCCGACGAGGGCTACGTTGTCGTCGCGCCCGATACCTACCGCGGCCGCAGCACCGGCTGGGTCCCGCGCGCCATCTTCTTGCGCGTCACCCTGCCCATGGAGCGGGTGGTCGGCGACCTGGACGCGACGTTCGACTGGCTGGCCGGCCAGCAGGACGTGGACCCGCAGCGCATCGCCGTGATGGGCTTCTGCTACGGCGGCGATGCGGCCTTGCAATACAGCCTGGCCCATCCCAAGCCGGCGGGGGCAGGCATCTTCTACGGCTCCTTGGTCACCGATCCCGCCCAATTGCAGCGCCTGCCCGGCCCGGTGCTGGGCATCTTCGGCGAGCAAGACGCCTCGATCCCCCTGAGCGAGGTTAACGCCTTCCAGGTAGCGCTGGATGCGGCCGGCATCCCCAACCAGATCACCGTTTACCCCGGCGTCGGGCATGCCTTCGTCACCGGCATCGACGCCATCCAAGCCGGCGGCGCGCCGGGCGCAGCCTGGGCCGAGTTCCTGGCCTGGCTGGAGCAAACCATTGGCGGTTGACGCCTCACACGAATGGAGCAACCATGACCACCGATTTTCACGGCTTACCCACGCGCAGCCTGGCCAACCAGCACATGCGCGTCGATTACCTGGCTGAGGCAGGCCCGCGCCTGGTGCGGCTTTTCCTGGCCGGATCCGATGCCAACCTGCTGGCCGAGGTGCCTGACCTCAGCATGGAGACCCCCTTTGGCGACTTCAACCTGTACGGCGGCCATCGCCTGTGGCACGCGCCAGAGGCTTTTCCCCGCACCTATCTCCCCGACAACGACGGCCTGACCATCGACGAGTTCGAGGGCGGGGTGCGCCTGCGCCAGCCGACCGAACGGGCCACCAACATTCAGAAGAGCATGGAGCTGCGCCTGGATCCCGAACGGCCGGCGCTGACCGTGCAGCACAGCCTGCACAACGTCGGCCTGTGGCCGGTGGAGCTGGCGCCGTGGGCCATCACGCAGGTGGCGCTGGGCGGCGTGGCCGTGCTGCCGCAGCAGGCGCCTGTGCCGTCCCAGTATCTGCCTAACCGCCAGCTTACCCTCTGGTCCTACACCCAGGTGCGCGATCCCCGCCTGCGCCTCGACGACGACCTGGTGCTGGTGGACGGCCAGGCGGGCGAGCAGGCGTGCAAGGTCGGCTACTTCAACCACGCCGGCTGGATGGGCTACCTGCTGGGCGACGTATTCTTCGTCAAGCGCTTTACGCCGAAGCCCGGCATGCCCCACCCCGACATGGGCTGCAACTGCGAGGTTTACGTCCTGAACCGCTTCCTGGAGGTCGAGACCCTTGGCCCGCTGACGACCCTGGAGCCTGGCGCGGCCATCGTCCACGTCGAGACCTGGCAACTGTACCGCGCCCCCGGCGTTGCACCCACCATCGACGCCATCCGCGGCCTCGTCCAGTCGCTGGGCCTGGCGTAAAAGCTCCTCCGAGTTCCCCCAGTCCCCCTCCGCCCATGCCCACCCTCCACGACATCATCGCCGCCCGGCCCAACGTCTACCGCTGGCTGCGCCCCACGCCGCTGCACCATTACGCCGGGCTGAGCGATCTGCTCGGCGCGCAGGTGTGGGTCAAGCACGAGAACCACCAGCCCGTCGGCGCGTTCAAGGTGCGCGGCGGGCTGAACTACGTGGCCGAAGGCGCCGGCGCCGCGCCGCTGGCCGCGGCCTTGCAGCTCAAGGAGCGGCTGGCCGGCAAGAAGGTCGTGCTGGTGATGAGCGGCGGCAATCTGGCTGTGGATACGCTGCGACAAATCCTCCTTGACACCAGATGAAGCTGCTTACGGAACACACAGATTTCTCCTATCGAGCACGGTTTAGCCAAGTGCTCGAAACAGCAAGAGGCCCGGACATATCGTCCGGGCCTCTTGCTAACTTTCACCCAAAGCGCACTTACGCCTTCAAGCCGCCAAACACGAACTGCAACAGACAGCGGCCCCAAATGCCCATGACGATAGGCAGAACGCCGATGATGGCGACGATGACGCCGCCGGTGCTGCCGGCCATGGGCCCCAGCAGGCCCAGCCAGATCAAGACCAACCCAAGGACGATGCGCAGGATGCGCCCAGCCATGCCATTCATGAACGTAATCAGACCAGCCATCGCTAACCTCCAGGTGAACGTAATGCTGAATAATGCTCTCTGCACCTGAGATGCACGGCATGGCGCAGCAGGTTACATCCGGCCAGACTCCTCCTGTCGTTCCAGTCGAAACACCGCCGTCGTCGCCAACAGATTCTTAACCTTGATGATGCGCACGCGGCGGCCGCGGTTGAGGTAGATCTCGGCCGTAATGGCGATACCCACCCGCTGGCAGAACTGCGCGAAGTCGGTGATGCTGACGGCCTGCCAGCGCGGCGCATCGAACCAATGCTGCGGCAGGTCGGGCGCCAGCGGCACGCGGCCGGTCAGCAGCAGCTCCAGCCGGCAGCGCCAGTAGCCCCAGTTGGGGAAGCTGACCAGCGCGCTCCGGCCAACGCGCAGCATCTCGGCCAGGATCGCAGCCGGATCGTCCAGGAAGGGCAGCGTCTGGCTGAGGATCACCACGTCGAAGCTGCCGGCCGGATAGTCGGCCAGCCCCTCCTGCAGGTGGCCCTGGCGCACGCTCAGCCCCCGCTGCACGCAGGCCATCACGCCGGCCTCGCTCAGCTCGATGCCGCGGCCGCGCGCCTGTTTGTGCCGCACCAGGTAGGCCAGCAGCGCGCCGTCGCCGCAGCCCAGGTCCAGCACCTTGGCCCCGGCCGGCGTCAGGTCGGCCACGGCCTGCAGGTCCGGCCGTAGCGCCGCAAAGGCCGCAGCTTGCTCCCTGCCGCCACTCATGACACCACCCTTGTGCGGCGTTTCGGGATGCTTCGGCGCCTTCGGTCAGCATGACAGGTCGGGATGCTTCGGCAGACCTCAGCATGACAAAAGGGGATGCTTCGGCAGACCTCAGCATGACAAAAGGGGATGCTTCGGCAGACCTCAGCATGACGCGGTAGGCGCGACGTTTCACGCATCACGCTTCACTCCCCAGGCGCTCCAAGAAACTGCCCAGCAGCCGCGTCATCGTCTCCACCTCGACCAGGAACGCGTCGTGGCCCCAGGAGCTCTCGATGTCCAGATAGGTCACGTCGCAGCCGGCCGCGGTCAGCGCCTTGACCAACTCCTTGCTGTGATAGCTGGGATACAGCCAGTCGCTGGTGAAGCTGATGACCAGGAAAGCCGTCTCCGTGGCGTGCTCGAAGGCCGCCGCCAGCGAGCCGCCGTGCTGGCCGGCCAGGTCGAAGTAGTCCAGCGCCTTGGTGACGTAGAGGTAGCTGTTGGCGTCGAAGCGGCGGGTGAACTTGTCGCCGTTGTGCTTGAGGTAGCTCTCGATCTCGAACTCGGTCTGGAACTCGTAGCCGTAGCGCTCGCGCCCTTGCAGCCGCCGGCCGAACTTCTGGTGCATGGATTGCTCGCTGAGGTAGGTGATGTGCCCCACCATGCGCGCCACCGAGAGGCCGGCGTCGGGCCTGCGGCCGTTGGTGTAGTAGTCGCCCTGGTTCCAGGCCGGGTCGGCGTAGATGGCCTGGCGGCCCACCTCGCTGAACGCGATCAGCATGGGGCTATGGCGCGCGGTCGTCGCAATCGGAATCGCCGCGCGCAGGCGCTCTGGGTGGTGCGCGGCCCACTCCAGCACCTGCATGCCGCCCATACTGCCGCCGGCCACGGCCAGCAGCCGCTCGATACCCAGGTAGTCCAGCAGCCGCACCTGCGCCCGCACCATGTCGCCGATGGTCACCACGGGGAAGTGCAGGCCGTAGGGTTCGCCTGTGGCCGGATCGACGCTGCTGGGCCCGCTGCTGCCGTAGCAACTGCCCAGCACATTGCTGCAGATCACGAAGTAGCGGTCGGTGTCGAAGGCCTTGCCCGGCCCGATGCAGTCGTCCCACCAGCCGGGCTGCGCGTCGTCGAGCGACAGGTAGCCGGCCGCGTGCGCGCCGCCGCTCAGCGCATGGCAGATCAGGATCGCGTTGGAGCGCTCGGCGTTCAGCCGGCCATAGGTCTCATAGGCCAGCGTCACCGGCCTGAGCGCCGCGCCGCTCTCCAGCACAAACGGCTCGTCCTCGGCAAAGATCAGGTATTGCGTCTTGACAAGACCGACGGAGTTGGGTGGGAACATGATGGGTCCGGAGGGGGAGATTGGTAGATTGGTAAATTGGTGGTCGGTAGATTGGTAAATTGGTGATTGGTAGATTGGTCGGCGCACGCACCACCAATCTACCAATCTACCAATCTACCAATTTACCGCCCCAATGCCTGCCCCAAATCCCACAGGATATCCGCGATATCCTCCAGGCCGACGCTCAGGCGGATGAAGTCGGGGGTGACGCCGGCGGTGACCATCTCGTCGGCGGTCAACTGGCTGTGGGTGGTGGTGGCGGGGTGGATGGCCAGGCTCTTGGCGTCGCCGACGTTGGCCAGGTGACTGAAGAGCTGGAGATTCTCGATGAAGCGCCGGCCGGCCTCGACGCCGCCCTGGATGCCGAAGCCCAGGATCGCGCCGGCGCCCTTGGGCAGGTATTTCGTGGCCAGCTCGTGGTCGGGATGGCTGGCCAGGCCGGGGTAGCTGACCCAGCTCACGGCCGGATGGCTGGCCAGGAACTCGGCCACAGCCTGGGCGTTGGCGCAGTGGCGCTCCATGCGCAGGCTGAGGGTCTCGATGCCGGTCAGCGTGTTCCAACTGTTGAACGGCGCCTGGCACGCGCCGATGTCGCGCAGGATCTGCACGCGCGCCTTAATGATGAAGGGGGGCAACCCCATGCCGGCTACGTCGGCGTAGGCCAGGCCGTGGTAGCTGGGGTCGGGCGTGGTGAAGTTGGCGAAGCGGCCGCTGCGCCAGTTAAAATTGCCGCCGTCCACGATCACGCCGCCGCGCACGTCCGCCTCCATGAGGCGGCGCAACAG
>CAZVGR010000004.1:0-45461 GCA_964626845.1 uncultured Anaerolinea sp. | reverse complement strand
ACGATCACGCCGCCGATGGCCTGGCCGTGGCCGCCCAGGAACTTGGTGGTGCTGTGGGTGACGATGTTTGCGCCCCACTCGAAGGGCCGGCAGAGGTAGGGCGTCGCGAAGGTGTTGTCGATCATCAGCGGGACGGCGTGGGCTCGGGCGATGGCGGCTACCTGCTCGAAGGGGAAAACCTTGATGTCAGGGTTGCCCAGCGTTTCGCCGTATAGGATCTTGGTGTTGGGCTGGATCGCCCGCTCGAAGTTGGCCGGATCGCCGGGATCGACGAAGGTCACATCGATACCGAGCCGCGGGAAGGTGTAGTTGAACTGATTATAGGTGCCGCCGTACAGCCGGCTGCTGCTGACGATATGATCGCCCGCCTCGCACAGGGTCAGGATGGCCATGGTCTGGGCCGCGTGGCCGCTGCTGGCCGCCAATGCGCCGACGCCCCCCTCCAGGTCGGCGATGCGCTGCTCCAGCACGTCGGTGGTGGGGTTCATGATGCGGGTGTAGATGTTGCCCAGTTCGCGCAGCGCAAAGAGATTGGCCGCGTGCTCTGTGTCGCGAAACTGGTAGCTGCTGGTCTGGTAGATGGGAACGGCGCGGCTGCCCGTGGTGGGATCGGGTTGCTGGCCGGCGTGGAGTTGGCGGGTGGCGAAGCCGAGGCTGCGTCCATTGGTTGCGTTTGTCATGACCGTTACATCTCCTTGTCAAACATTGTGGTCCTGGAAGGTGATGACCAGAGCGTATCGCCCAGCATGCATCGGCGAAACGCCTGACCGATCGGCCAACAAAAAACCTCTCTCGTCGGGAAGACAAGAGAGGTTTGCGGGTGCATCGTGACGCAAGGCGAGGGCACAAAAACATCCCCGGAGGGGATGATCAGGACGTGCCAACGCTACCTGATCTCATCTTCCAGAACAAGTCTGCCGGATTTGGCACCCTGGCACTCGCGCAGCGTCCTTACTGTCGAGCCGGGTTGTCGAGGCTTCACAGGGCCGGTCCCTCTGCCTCTCTGGATAAGAGTTCGGAGTATTCGGTTGTAGGGCGGTAGGATATCCAGGACTGGGCAATCTGTCAAATCTGGCAATCGTGGATTAGCAGTGATACGAACAGTCTACAAACGGGCGATGGCATTGTAGCACAGTTCGCACAGAATGCAATCAGTGCAGCGCTGGCCGAAAGCGCAAGGCGACGCGTGCATTGACTGATTCACCTGCCTGGCGTATACTGCTCGCAGGAAAACACGTTCTATGACCACTCCTCCAACCGCGCCGCGCGTGGGCGTCGGCGTCATCATCACCAAGGATCAGCAGGTGCTCTTGCTGCGCCGCCACAATACGCACGGCGCAGGCACGTGGTCCACGCCCGGCGGTCACCTGGACTTCGGCGAAACGCCAGAGCAATGCGCCGTGCGCGAGGTCAAGGAGGAGACCGGGCTGGACATCGACGCCGTCGCCTTTCGGGCCATCACCAACGATGTCTTCGCGGCCGAGGGCCGGCACTACATCACCATCTGGATGGAGGGCCGCTACACCGGCGGTGAACCGATCCTGGCCGCGCCCTACGAGGCCTCGGAGATCGGCTGGTTTGCCTGGAACGCCCTGCCCCAGCCGCTCTTCCTGCCCCTGCAACACTTGCTGGACGGCGACTGCTACCCAAGGTTCAACCGATGAACGATCCAAGCGCACTCGAACACTTCTGGCGGGCCTATGTAGCCACACTGCCACCCGGCCAAACGCCCCCTCAGCCCGAACCCTGGAGCTTCGGCGATAACCCCGCGCTGGCTGACCAGCTGGCCGCGCTGGCGCTGGCTGGCGTCAAGACCGCGACCTGCTCGGCGCTGTGGGCCTACGAGGCCGAGGGCGAGCCGCTGCCCCAGCCCGGCCAGCTTGGCATCATCCTGGGCGGCGCGGGGCAACCGCTGGCCGTGGTCGAGACCGTGGAGGTACATGTCAAACCCTTCGACCAGGTCGACGCCGCCTTTGCCTACGACGAAGGCGAGGACGACCGCAGTCTGGCCTCCTGGCGCAGAGAACACCAGCGCTATTTCAGCCGCACCCTGCCTGCCATCGGCCGCCAGTTCGACGAGGCCATGCCGCTGGTCTGCGAGCGTTTCCGAATCATCTACTCTACCACTCACCCAATCTACCAACCTGCCCTCCCATGAAAATCATCATCTTCTCCGACCTGCACGCCAACTGGGAGGCGCTCTCGGCCTTGCAGCGCGTTGAGAGCGCGCCTGACGCCGTCCTCTTCATGGGGGACGTGGTCAACTTCGGCCCCGACCCCAAGCGCTGCCTGGACTGGGTGCGTGCTAACGTCACGGCCGCGGTGCGCGGCAACCACGACCACGCCGTGGCTTTTGGCGGCGAAGCGGGCGTCAACCCTGCCTTGCTGCCGGTGTTCACGGCCGCGCGCGACTTCACTCAGAGCGCCTTATCCCCGGAAGACCGCGCCTGGCTGGGCGAGCTGCCGCTGGGCCAGAGTATCGAGCTGGACGGCAAGCGCTTTCACCTGGTTCATGCCATGCCCAGCGAGCCGTTGGGCAAGCGCGTCTCACTGGTGACCGCGCGCGAGGAGGAACTGGAGGCCGAGCTGGCGCTGCTCGATCCGCGGCCCGACGTGCTGCTGGTGGGCCACACCCATCTGCCGGGCATGCGCCAGGTGGGGGGGACGTACATCGTCAACCCTGGCAGCCTCGGCCAGCCGCGCAACGGCACCCCCGACGCCACCTACGCCGTCTGGCGCGACGGCGCCTTGCAGATCCACCATCTGCACTACGACCACGACACCACCCAGCGCAAGCTGATGTCGCTGCCGCTGGACGCAGACGTGATCGACCGCTTGCAGGAGATTCTGGAGACGGGGAGCGCGTGAGTGCGGTGTCAGACCCAAATCAATCTTTGGATAGGTCCGGCTACTAGCCGGACCTACGTTGCTTAGTAACTGTCCGCCATTAAGTTCGCGCTTTGGCCGGTCTCCGACCGAGCCATGCCGATAAGTTGTTTACGGACAGTTGTTTATTCGCTGTGACAGCCCACATGCTCCAGCAATGCCGCCGCCACCCGGTCCTGCTGCTGGTCGGTCATTTCTGGGAACAGCGGCAGCGACAGCACCTGTTGCGCCGCGGCCTCGGCCACGGGGAAAGCGCCTGATTCAGCGCCAAGCCACCGGTAAGCTGGCTGCAGATGCAGCGGCAGGGGGTAGTGGATTCCCGTTTCGATGCCCTGCTGGCGCAGGCTGGCCATCAGACCATCGCGTCGCATGGTGCGCACCACGAAGAGATGCCACACCGGGGCCACGCCTTCTGGCGCAGAAGGCAGCGTCAGATCGGTCTCAGCCAACAGCTCCTGATAGCGCGCTGCCAGCCGGCGCCGTGCTGTGTTGGCTGCGTCCAGGTGTGGCAGCTTGGCGGCCAGGATCGCCGCCTGCAAGGCATCCAGCCGATGGCCGTAGCCCAGTTCATCGTGGACGTATTTGCTGCTGCGGCCATGGTCGCGCAGCTTGCGCAGCCGGGCAGCCAGCAGCGCGTCGTTGGTGGTCACAGCGCCGCCGTCGCCATACGCCCCCAGATTTTTGCCGGGGTAAAAACTAAAGCACGCTGCCTGCCCCAGGCTGCCCACCCGCCGGCCATCGAGCTCAGCGCCGTGAGCCTGGGCGGCATCCTCGATCAGGAATAGCCCGTGACGTTCGGCGATCGCAGCCAGCGCGGGCATATCGGCTGGCTGGCCGTAGAGATGCACCGGCAGCAGCGCGCGGGTGGCGGGGGTGATGGCCGCCTCGACAGCGTTGGGAGCCAGATTATAGGTTGCTGGGTCGATGTCGGCGAAGACCGGCGTTGCGCCAGTGGCCGAGATGGCCTCAGCCGTGGCGATAAAGGTGAAGGGGGTGGTGATCACCTCGTCGCCTGGCCCAATACCCAGCGCTCGCAGCGTCAGTTCGATGGCCGCTGTGCCTGACGAGACGCCCACGGCATGATCGGCCTGGCAATAGGCCGCGAATGCCTCCTCGAAGGCGCGCACTTCCGGCCCCATGATGAAACTGGTGTTGGCGATCACGCGGGCGATGGCAGCGTCGATGTCACCGCGCAAGGCGGCGTATTGAGCTTTCAGGTCGACGAGGGGGATGACAGATTGGTCCATGGGTAGATTGGAGGGTGGGTAGGTCAGTTAGCAACGTGACGCCGGGAGGAGTGTCCGGCTGGTAGCCGGACCTACTCGGCTACTCGGCGCGCACTACTCGGCGCGCAGCCATTGGACTTGGGCGGCGGCTCGCGGCTCGCGCCAGCCAGGGCCATAGCCGGCGCTGGCAGCTTGCAGGCCATCGATCTGCTCGATCGCCTGTCGCTGGCCGCCGGCCAGGTTGGCGCCCAGGACGATGGCGGCCTGGCTCCAGCGGAAACGGCCGCGCAGGTCACTCACACCCCACGCGGCCAGGGCTTGCGCAGCCTCGGCGCTCAACTGGTCGCTGGCTGTGTCCTTGACGGCCACGGCCAGCACGCTGTCGTCATCCATCTGGCTGAGGAACCGCACCAGTTCAGCCGAGGCGGCAGGGTCGGCGTGGGTGTCGAACGCGGCCGCGGCGCGCGGCTGCCAGCTCTGGCCGCCGATGATGGCCACGTTGTAGCCGCGCTGGTTGGGCGCAAGGTCCACGCCGTTGAGCCAGATGTGGGCGTAGTTGCCAGCCTCCAGGCTTGCGCTCTCCACCAGCAGGCCCGGCGCCGCGTCCAGCGTCTCGACCGGGTAGGTTTGGCCGAAGCGCAGCCGCACATCGTTGACCTGATCACCCAGCGCGCCAGCGGGCAGGTCGAAGGTCAGCTCGCTCCAGGTTTCGGGCAGCGGCTGGGGCGGCGTAGCGACGCCGTTGACGCGCACGGAGAGCGTCTGGCCGGGACCGGCCGCGGCGGCGCGCACGGTGACACGGCCGGCGTCTGGCTGCACCGGCGGTAGCAGCAGCCGCGTCTCACGGCGCTGCGCCCAGAGCGCAAGCGGCTGCTCGGCCTGGGCCAGCCCCGCCCAGCCCTCGCCGCGGCTCAAGGCATCCTGGCCGGGCCAGACCGTCACCTCAGCCGGCGGCGGCGTCAACTCGACGCGATAGAGCCGGTGGGGGCCGTCTGCAGCCAGGAAGACCACCGGCAGGTAACGTTCGACGAAAGTCGCCATCTCTGGCGGCACGCGGTCCGTGTGGATGACCACATAGCCGATATCCAGGGCTTGCAGCACGGCCGGGCCATCGGCGGCCGCGGCCAGCAGCAACTCGTTGCCGCCCAGCGTCGGGTCGTTGGCAGCCAGCGCAGCCAATCCGCCGGTCATCTGCTGCTGAATGTGTTGGTTGGCGTCGGTAGCGTTAGCCAGCACGGTCAGCGGGCCGATCAGCGGCGCTTCGAGGAAGTAGCGGAACTTGTGTTCCGGGTTGCGCGAGGTGTTGCCGCCCAGGATCGGCTGGCCGTGGCGGGTCTGCCACCACTGCTGCGACATGATGATCAAATCTTGCTTGCCGAAGACGTTGAAGCCGTTGCGCCAGCCCAGCGGCAGGTCCAGCACTGCGCCGCCGGCCGGCTCGGCAGCGATCACGTCGTAGATGGCCGGGGTGCTCATGTCCGCTGTGGGCAGAGGGATCGAGAGGTTCTCGAAGAGCAGCAGGCCGGCCAGCAGGGCGGCGACTGCGCTCAAGCGGCGCTGGACGCCGCGGGCATCATGGCGGGGCTGCCAGGCCGCGGCCAGCCGCGCCAGCAGCGCCTGCACGCCAAAGGCCACCAGCGGCGCCGCCGAGATCAGCAGCATGACGCTGAAGCGGCTGGGGTAGCGGTTGCCCTTGAAGAAAGGCAGCTCTTGCAGGATGCGGAAGGGGCCGGGCAGGCCAGTGTCATAGCCAGCGATGCGCAGCGAGGGGCCCAGGGCTAACAGAAAGAAAAGCGCAGTCGACAAGGCCCACAGCCAGGCTCCGCGCCGTCGTCCGGCGGCCAACCCGATCACCGCCAGCCCCAGGCCTGCGATCCCCAGCGTCAAATGTTGTCCCTTGTCCACCTGCCATTGGCTGCCGTCAGGCCGCAGCGCCGAGTCGTCTGCCAGCCCGCGCACCAGGTCGCCCAGCAGCGGGTGTAGCTGTGTTGGCAGCGCAAAGCCGGCCAGGTCGGCCGAGAAGATGTCGGCAAAGCCGCCGCCCTCGACCAGAAAATCGCCCTCGGCCCGCATGTCGGGCAGCATGTTGGCCAGCACCGGCGTCAAGCCGATGACGAATACCACCGCCATCACCACCAGGTTGCGCGCCAGGCCCAGCAGTTCCCGCCGCCCCTGCCCGCCGCCGTCCTTCTTTTCCCCATTTCCCCTCTTTTTCCTCTGCTCCCGCACCACCACCTGCCCTGCCCCATACAGCGCAAACAGGCCGATGAAAATGACCAAAAACGACGCGTAGGTCAGCTCGGCATAGGCTTGCAGCAGCAGGAACAGCGCGGCCAGCAGCGGCTCGCTCAGTCGCGCGCCCGGCCGGCCGCTGCGCAGCACATAGAGCACTGTGAAGGGTATCCACTGCGCGCTGGCGATGTTGAACTGCCCCAGCCCAACGTAGAACAGCTTGGCGGACGAGAACGCGTAGAGCAGGCCAGCGAGGAACGCGGCAGCGTACAACGTGAAATGTGAAACGTGAAACGTGACATGTGACCCAGTTGCGCGTTCCTCTTCCCATTCGCTGTTCCCCATTCGCTGTGGTATCTCCGCGCCTCCTCCACCCACCACCTGCAACGCCAGCAGGTACGCGCCATACCCGCTCAACACAAACGACGACAGCAGCACCAGGTTCGCCGCGGGCACGAGGCCCACCGCCGCCTGGAGCGGCACAGACAACAGGCCATTGAGCACCGTCAGCGTGTAAAAGGCCAGGTTGATGCCGATGGGGTAGAACATCCACCCGCTGTTGAAGGGGTTGATCTGCTGATCCACCAGGCTGTGCTTGATCCACCACAGGTTCCAGGCTAGCGCGGGATCGTCGATGCCGTCGCCCGGCACGTGGCCGGTGAACTGGCTGATCAGGGGCCAGGTCAGGGCCAGGCTAAACAGGCTGTACAGCAGCAGCGCCAACAGGTGGCGGCGCAGGCCAGAGCGAGAGGTGGTCATGGGGTCTTTATACCACCGCCCATGGGCTTTTGCCAAGCAGGCCGGGACGATGCTGCCCGCGTAGCACGATTTGGAAAATCGTGCTACGCGGGCAGGGGCGCTTCACGTTTCACGTTTTTCCTATCATGTAGTAAAATTGAGTTGCCTTCGCACGCCGCCCTCGAGGAGACCTGACCGTGACCCTGCCGACCGACTACCAGGCCGCCCTGGACTACATTTTCAACTACGTGGACTACGAGCGCCGCCGCTCAGTGCCGTACACTGAGACGGCCTGGGATTTGCAGCGCACGCGGCAGGTGCTGCACGCGCTGGGCGACCCGCACCTGGGCCTGCGCTATGTGCATGTGGCCGGCAGCAAGGGCAAAGGCTCCACCGCGGCCAACATCGACTCCATCCTGCGCGCGGCAGGCTTGCGCACCGGCTTCTACTCCTCGCCCCACCTGCACACCTTCCGCGAGCGCATCCGCATCGACGGCCAGTTGATTGCCCAAGCCGATGTCGTAGATTTGCTGGAGCAGTGCAAGCCGGCCATCGAGGCCGTGCCGGGCATCACCACCTTCGAGATCATGACCGTGCTGGCGCTGCTGCACTTTGCTCAGCAGCAGGTCGATTGGGTGGCGCTGGAAGTGGGGCTGGGCGGCCGGCTGGACGCCACCAACGTTATCACGCCGGCTGTCAGCGTCATCACGCCTATCAGCCTGGAGCACACGGCGCTGCTGGGCGATACCATCGATCTGATCGCCCGAGAGAAGGCCGGCATCATCAAGCCCGGCGTGCCGGTGGTGGTTGCGCCGCAGCACGACGAGGCGCTGGCAGCTTTTCAGGACGTGGCTGGCCGCCAGGGAGCGCGCCTGGTGCTGGTCGGGCGCGACTGGGCCTGGCGCCTGATCGCCGACAGCGTGGCCGGCCAGGCCTTTGCTGTGCAGTCTGCAACCAGTCCCTGGGACGAGGGGCAACTGGCGCGCCTGCATACCCCGCTGCTGGGCGCGCATCAACTGGCCAACGCAACCACAGCCATTGCCGCCTGCGCTGAGCTGGTTGGGCAGGGCGCGCAGATCACGGCTGAAAACGTGCAGCGCGGGCTGGCCCAGGTGGTCTGGCCGGGCCGGCTGGAGGTGTTGGCGGCTCCCCCGCAGGCGCAGCAGACGCTGGTGCTGGATTCGGCCCACAACGACGTCTCAGCCCGGCTGCTGCGCGGGGCATTGGCGCGTTACTTCCCTGGCCGGCCGCTGTACTTCGTCGTCGGCGTCTCCAACGACAAAGATGCGGCCGGCATCCTGGCCGAACTGCTGCCCGGCGCGGAGAGGGCGCTGTTGACCCGCTCTCGCCACCCGCGCGCGGCCGATCCGGCTGAGTTGGCTCCGCTGGCGGCGCGCTATGTGCCGGCCGACCGCATCGATGTTGTCCATGCAGCGCCTCAGGCGCTGGCTCAGGCCTTGGAACAGGCCGGACCGGACGCAGTGATCTGCCTGGCCGGCTCACTGTTCATCGCTGGCGAGGGGCGCGAGGCATGGCTGGCGCTGCATCCTGGCGCGTTGCCTCCCGAAGACTGGGCCTATCAGGCTGAGCCGCCCGCGCCCGACTGGCATGTGTCCCAAATCCCATCCGCGGCGCCAGCCGGGAAGGAGGTAGCGGTATGACAGAGACCCGCGGGTTTTCGCTGCGTGCTGCGGCTGGCCGTTGGCTGCTTTTGGCGCTGCTGGCGCTGCTGTTAGCTGCCTGCAATCGCAACCAGGAGGGCACGTCGACCTCTGAGCTGTTAAGCAGCTATCTGCCCGATGACTGGAAGCCATTGACGGAAGGAAGCAACGTCAAAGGCTTCCAGAAGGTCAACATCGACGGCGATCAGGCAGACGAGTGGCTCTACTTCTTCCATTATGACGGCCAGGGTGACAAGAACGGCCCGATTGGCGGCATTATCTACGACGCGCAGCAAAACATCGATCCGAACCAACCCGCGGCCTTTTTTGTGCCCTATCGCTTGCTGCCTGATTGGCGTGATGGCAAGGGGCAGGGCTATCTGGGCGAGGTCACGGTTTCCTGGTCGCAGGTGTGGAAGGACCCGCGCAACGCCACCGGGCCAGCCGATGAGCTGATGGTCATCGGCCTGAGCACGGGCAATCTGCCGACCCGCCTGTCGCTGTTTCGCTGGCTGGGCGAGGGCGCCGGCTATGGCGTGTCCCATTTTGTTGGCAACGGAGGCGTGTTGACCCTGCCCACCGACCGGGCCAGCAACGCGCTGGTGCAAGGGGTGGTCACTTTCAACCGCCTCAACGACCGCAGCCGGCTGTGCGAGCGGGTGCAACACACCCGCCAGGGCACGGAAAACCGCTTCAGCGCAGAGCCGCCGGGCATTGTCTTCTGCCCGCTGGCGGCTAACACCGAGCCAGGCACGCCGACCGAGCCAACCTATCCGGAGGCTGTGGTGTTGACCTGGCTGCTAGGCGGCCGTAATCCGGATCTGGCCTTGGACAACGCCGCGCTAAATACTGCGCTGCCGGCCCAGGTGCAGCGGGTGGTCCATTTGCAATATCCTGGCACGGTGACGCCGGTCGGCCGGGGCGACTTTGTGGCGCAGATCGTGGTGCAGACGGTGTTGGCAACCTCGGCTGGCGAGCAGACCCGGCAGTGGACGGTGGTCGAGATGCGGCCTAACGCCGATGAAAAGACTAGTCGCTGGCGCATCGCCTCGGTTGAATGAAAGGATCGAGTGAGCCATGGACTTCCTGACGTCCTCGCCATACCGCACCACACCAGAGCAGGTTGCCCACTGGATCGCCGAGGGCAGCAACGCCTCGGTGGTCCTCTTGCCCGAAGCGGCCAGCCCGCGCAAGGTGGGTGAGACGTTGGTTGCGCTGGCCAACGCGCACGGCGGGGTGTTGGTGCTGGGCATCAACGCTGGCGGCCAGCCGGCCGGCCTGAGCGCGCCAGAGATGGCGCGCGACCAGGCCGTCGCTGCCGCGCTGATGGCCGAGCCGCCGCTGGTCCTGCCGCTGCCGGAGATCGTTTCATTGGATGGGCGGGCGCTCTGCGCGCTGCATGTGCCGCCGGGCCTGTCACAGGTTTACAGCATCAAAGGCCAGTATCTGACGCGCGCCGGCAAGGAAAACCGGGTTATGAGCACAGCCGAGCTACGCACCCTGCTGATTGCACGCGGCGAGGGCCATTTCGAGTCGACAGTGGCGCCTGGCTCCAGCCGCGCTGACTTGGACGAAAGCGCCGTGGATCGCTATCTGGAGCGGCTGCCTGGGTTGACAGCCCCTTCCCCCTCGGCGGCGCTGTTGACCCGCGGCTGTCTCAGGGCCACGCCTCAGGGCGACCACGTGCCGACCTATGCGGGCATTCTGCTCTTTGGTCGCAATCCGCAGCAGTACCTGCCCTCGGCCGAGATTATCGCTGTGCGCTATGCTGGCGCGACCATGAGCGATGAGTTTGTGCGCGAGGACATCCGCGGCCCGCTGGGCGAGCAAATCCGCCGCGCTGAGGCCTTCCTGGTGGCTAACATGCGCCGAGGAATGCGCATTCGCGGCTTCACGCGCGACGAGGTCACCGAGTATCCACTGGCTGTGGCGCGCGAGGCCGTGGTCAACGCGGTAGCCCACCGCGACTACGGCCTGCGCGGGGACAGCATCCGCCTGCTAATGTTCAGCGACCGCATGGAGGTCTACAGCCCCGGCCGGCTGCCTGGCCACGTTACGCTGGACAACATTCTGTATGAGCGCTTCAGCCGCAACGAGGTGATCGTGCAGGTGCTGAGCGACCTGGGCTTCATCGAGCGGTTGGGCTACGGCGTCGATCGCATGATTGCGGCTATGCAGGAGGCCGGCCTGCCTGCGCCGCGTTTTGAGGAGACCACGGCCGGATTTCGTGTAACCTTGCTGGGCCACGGCCACGATTTGGTCAGCTCGACGCCGGCCGCGCAGCGCTGGGGCAACGAGCTGCTCAACCCGCGCCAGGAACAGGCCATGTCTTTTATCGCCCAACAGGGGCGCATCACCAACAGCGCGTTCCAGTCGCTGTGTCCCGACGTCAGCCCGGAAACCATCCGCCGCGACCTGGCTGATCTGGTGGAACGCGGCCTGTTGCTCAAAATTGGCGAGAAACGGGCGACGTATTACATCATGAAGTAGGTTGGTAGATTGGTAGGAGGTAAGGTGGTAGATTGGTGGTCGTTCGACTTAAGTGGTTTTTCGCATAACAGATATCTTTCTGACCAATCTGCCAATTTACCAGTTTACCAACAACTTTCCCACACTATCCCACAGTTATCCCACAATATCGCTCGTTATACGCACATGGAGTGAGTTTTGCGCATCGACCGGTTCTCAGTTGTTTTTATCTGTGCTTGTGTCGGTGTATACTATTGCCAGCCGGTTACTACTCAGTACATTGTAAACAAATTAACTGCGTATCGGTGCCCGGCACTTTGGCGGCGATTCGCACATGATCAGAGGTTCGTGTCAAGTGCCGGGCACCTGAGCAGTAACGCCAGCCGGTGGTCGCTGGGATCAAGACCGTACCAGAAGGAGCATATATATGCAGCGTTGTATCGGCGTGCGGCGCGAGGACAAGAGCGATTGGGAGCGCCGTACCCCCATCACCCCCGCCGTGGCCGCGACTCTGCGCGAACAGCACGGCATCCAGGTCGTCGTCCAGCCCTCGCCGCAGCGCGCGTTTACGGCGGCCGAATTTGAGGCAGTGGGCGCGCAGGTGCAGGAGGACCTGTCCGGCTGTCCCGTGGTACTGGGCATCAAGGAAATCCCCAAAGCGGCCTTCCTGCCAGGGCAGGCCTACGTTTTCTTCGCCCACGTTATCAAGGGCCAGCCTTTCAACATGCCCATGTTGCAGCGCATGCTCGACCTGGGCTGCACGCTGATCGACTACGAAAAGGTCACTGACGACACGGGCCGGCGGCTGATCTTCTTCGGCTGGCACGCGGGCGTGGCCGGCATGTTGGAGACGCTGTGGGCGTTGGGCCAGCGGCTGGCCTGGCAGGGCATCGCCAATCCCTTCACCGCGCTGCGCCGCGCCTACGACTACCACGACATCGCCGAGGCCAAGGCGGCCGTGCAGCAGGTGGGCGAGGCCATCCAGCGCAACGGCCTGCCGGCCGAGATTGCGCCGCTGACCATCGGCGTGGCCGGCTACGGCAACGTGGCGCGCGGCGTTTGGGAGATCCTGGACCTGCTGCCGGTGCAGCGGGTCGAGCCGGGCGAGTTCAGAGGTCTCGATGCGCTGCGCACCTCGACCAACGAGGGTCTCGATACGCTGCGCTACTCGACCAACGTGGTCTACGCCGCGACGTTTCGTGAGGAGCACCTGGCTGCGCCGCTGGCGGCTGATGCAGCCTTCGACTTGCAGCATTACTACACCACGCCGGAGGCCTACCGCGCCGACTTCGAGCAATACCTGCCCCATCTGAGCGTGCTGGTCAACGCCATCTACTGGGACCCGCGCTACCCGCGGCTGGTGACCAGGGACTATCTGCGCAGCGCCTGGCAAGCTGGCCTGCCCAAGCTGCGGGTGATCGGCGACATCAGTTGCGACATCGATGGCGCCATCGAGTGTACGGTCAAGGCCACTGAGCCGGGCGAGCCTAACTTTGTCTACAACCCACTGAGCGGCGAGGTCGTGGACGGTGTGGCGGGCGAGGGCGTCGTGGTCATGGCAGTGGACATCCTGCCCAGCGAGCTGCCGCGCGACGCCTCCGAGTATTTCAGTCGGGTCTTGCTGCCCTACGTGCCGGCCCTGGCCGCCGCTGATTACACGGCGTCCTTCGACGACCTGTCCCTGCCGCCGGAGATCAAGCGCGCCGTAGTTGCCCACCGGGGTCAACTCACCCCAGCCTACACTTACCTGTCACAGCATCTCATCGTGGTGTAGCCATGTGGACCGATGCTCGGCTAAACGCAGAGACAGCACATCCGATCATGGCCGCGTTCGGCGGCTGGGCGCATCGCACCGATCTCGATGAGTTGGTGCGGGAGATCTATGAGGAGAGAAAAGCGATGAAACGCATCGTCGTCTTTGGCGCCGGCATGGTGGCCGGCGCGCACGTGGATTATCTGTTGAACGTCCCTGATTTCCACGTCACCGTGGCCAGCCGCACGCTGCGCAAGGCCCAGGCGTTGGTCGGAGATCACCCGCGCGGGCGGGCGGTGCAGGTCAACTCCGACGATGAAGGGGCTTTGGAGGCCCTGATCGCCGAGGCCGACCTGGCCGTCAGCCTGTTGCCCTACGCCTACCATCCCACCGTGGCGCGGCTGTGCATCCAGCACCGCACCCACATGGTCACCACCTCCTACATCAAGGAGGCCATGGCCGCGCTGGACGGCGCGGCGCGCGCGGCCGGCGTGATCCTGCTTAACGAGATCGGCGTCGACCCCGGCATCGACCACATGACCGCCATGCGCATCGTCCACGGCGTGCAGGCCCGCGGCGGCCGGGTGACGAAGTTTGTCTCCTGGTGCGGCGGCCTGCCTGCGCCCGAAGCCAACACCAACCCCTTCGGCTACAAGTTCTCCTGGAGCCCGCGGGGCGTGCTGCTGGCCGGCAAGAACTCCGCCCATTTCCTGTGGGACGGCCAGGACGTGACGATCCCTGGCGGCGAGCTGTTCGACCACTACTGGACCGTGCCGGTGGAGGTGGAGGGCCAGGTCATCGGCTTTGACGGCTACCCCAACCGCGACAGCCTGCCCTACATGCAGACCTATGGCATCGAGAACCCGCAGACCTTCTTCCGCGGCACGCTGCGCTATCCCGGCTGGTGCCAGACCTTGCGCAAGATCGCCGAGCTTGGGCTGCTGGAGGAAACGCCGCTGGCGGGATTGGACGGGGCTACCTTCGCCGACTTTACATCTCGTTTGATCGGCAGCGATAAACACAACTTGCGGGCCGCACTGGCGGCTTATCTCGACCTGTCGCTGGACTCGCCGGTGGTCGACAACCTGGCCTGGCTGGGCCTGCTGGGCGATGAGGCGCTGCCCCAGTCCGTTGGTCGACTAGCGCAGCATATCGAGACCCAGCGTACTGAGACCATCCCCATCGACATCCTGACCGCGCTCATGCTGGAAAAGATGCAGTACGCGGACGGCGAGCGCGACATGCTGGTCTTGCAGCACCAGTTCGAGGCTGCCATGCCCGACGGCAGCGAGCGCATCGTCTCCACCATGGTCGACTTCGGCCAGCCGCACGGCTATACCAGCATGGCCCGCACCGTCGGCCTGCCGGCCGCCATCGCGGTCAAGCTGATCCTGCACGGCCAGATAGACCTGACCGGCGTGCAGGCGCCGGTTGTCCCCGAGATCTATGAGCCGGTCCTGGTGGAGCTGGAAGAGCTGGGCATCCGGTTTGTAGAGACCTGGCAGAAGATCAACTGAACCAGCCACTTCTGTGTCCAGCGACTTGCTTGGCACCGGAGCATTGACATAAGCCAATGGGTGGAGTACTACCATGATCGACGAACAAAATCATCTCCTGCAAGCTATCTTGCAAGAACTGAAGGTCGTTACGGCTGAGCTTCAACTCCTCAGGAGCGGGTCGAAGGTAACAGCCGAGCCAGAACAGCCCGCGCCGCCCGCGCCGCAGGTCGAGCCAGAGACGTTGGATCTCTATCCAACGGAGGAAGAGGACGACTTTGTGGTTTTCGACTGGCTGCACACCAAGGGAGTCAGTGTCAGGAATTACCGCAACGAAAGCCCAGACGACGAAGTGCTGGACGAGTTGGCCCTCTTCTTGGGGGACAGGTTTGCTACCCTGTGGCGTCTGCATGATGCCATCCGACGCAGCCTGTCGGCGGAGGTGAGCTTTACGTTGAGTATGGCCTCCCGCAGCCAGGCCGAGATAGCGGACTCGACCCGCTTCTGCGAGATGCTAAGCATGTATGCTTTCCTGTCCTCCTACAGATACAACAAGGACACGAAGACAATCTATGCAGTCCCGCAGAAGGTCGGCAAGATCGTCAACTTCTTCACAGGTGGATGGTTCGAGCGCTATATCTTCCTGCGACTGATGTACAGGCTTGCCGACTATGAAATTGAGCCTACCTACCTGCTGAATCCTCAGATTATACTGCCCAACGGCGACGATTCTGAACTGGACCTGCTGTTTTGGGTTGACAACGGTCCTCTGTGGGTGGAGTGCAAGACGGGCGACTATCAGGCTTACATCACCAAGTATTCCCACGTAAGAAAGCATCTGTCCATCCCCAAGCCAAGAGCGATCCTGGTGATTTTGGGTATCTCCGATGATCTTGCCAGCAAGCTGACACATCTGCATGACGTCACAGTAGCTAACGAGTACACCTTCCTGAGACGGGTTGATGCGGTGGTTGGGTCCTCGGAGTATGTGCCCGATCCCATCCGCAGTGCGCCGCCTGCAGCGGTCGTTGCCGCTCCGCCCAGCAACTTGTTCACGCTGCTCAACAGAGCTAAGCTGCGTCCGACGCCCGAATATCGCCAACGGATGATCGACGAGCTGATTGCGCTGGTTGCCTCATGGGAACAGCCCATGACCTTGAACGCTGTGAAGCACGTGCTGGCAGAAAGGGTGACTGTGTCCAAGAGCCAGTTGCAGGAGTTGCTGAATGCTGTCATGCGCAGCGGCTGCCTGCTGGACCAGGACGGACAGCCCGTGCTGTTCAACACCTATCCCTTCTTCCGATTGATCTCTGATGACCCCGCGGTTCTCGAGAGCAAATGTGTGGAGAGCTATGTGCGTGCGGTTTTGCAGGTGGATCCAGATTACTTTCAGGATCACTTCAACCGCGCTGAATTTGAACGCACCGTCGGCGCCCAGGCGCCCGACATGGCGACGATCAACAGGTTGAAAGACCTGCCGCTGACCTGACATTCTTCAGTGATCGGGCAAGTGCTGCGCGCGGTGTGGTCCTGAGCATCGCTGCCGTCCTCTAAGCAGGTGATATGGCTGACCCAGCAACCCTTGTTGACTTTCTCATCATTGCTCTGGCCGCCCTGGCCGCCGGCGCAGTCAACGCCATCGCCGGCGGCGGCACGCTGATTTCGTTTCCCGCGCTGATCTTCGTCGGCATCCCGCCGGTGGCGGCCAGCATCACCAACACGGTGGCGCTGACGCCGGGCTACCTGGGCGCGACCATGGCTCAGGCCAGGGACCTGGTGGGCCAGCGCCGCCGGCTGTGGCTTTTGGTGCCGACCGGCGCGATCGGCGGCGTGGTCGGCGGCCTGTTGCTGGTCAACACCAGCGAGAAGCTGTTTGAAGCGCTGGTGCCCTTCCTGATCCTGCTGGCTTCGGCGCTGTTAGGCTTTCAGAACCGGTTGCGCGGCTGGGTGATGGCGCGGGCTGAGCGAGCCGGCCATGCCGCGCTGCCGGAGTTCTGGGTGGTCTTCCCCGTTTTCCTGGCCGCAATCTACGGCGGCTACTTCGGCGCCGGGCTGAGCGTGATCGTGCTGGCCGTGCTGGCGCTGGTCATCGACGACACGCTGACCCGACTGAACGGCCTGAAACAGGCTGTAGCCTTCGCCGTCAACGTGGCGGCGGCGATGTTTTTCCTCTTCTCCGGCCGGGTGGTGTGGTCAGTTGCCCTGGTGATGGCCGTGGCCGCGCTGCTAGGCGGCGTCATCGGCGGCCGGCTGGCCAGCCGCATCAAGCCGGAAACGTTGCGCCGGGTGGTGGTGACTATTGGCGTGGCGGTGTCGATCATCTACCTGGTGCGCTAACCGGCCAGGCTGAAGCCGCGCGCTGTCTGGGATGCGCTCAGGCCCGCGCAGCCAACACACCGCCCGCCACGATCAACACCGCCGCGGCCAGCAGCTTCCACGGGTCTACATGGCGCCATTCGGCGAAGATCAGCAGGCCCAGGATGACGGCCACCAGCGTGTTCATGTTGTAGAGGGGCACGAGCTGGCTGATCTGCGCGCCATAGCGGCTGAGGGCAAGAGCGACGAAGCCGGTTGCTGTGGCCCAGACCAGGCCGTAGAGCATCGTCAGACCTGCGCTCTGGGCGCTGACCGCCGCCTGTTTCTCGACCAGTAAAAAGACGCTGCCGACGATGACCGTGGTGATGCCCACGCCGATGAGAAACGGCCCGGTGCCGATGCCGCTGTTGGTGCTGAGCTTCTGAAAAATCCCCGCCACGCCCAACATCAGGGCCGGGAGCACACCCCCTATGACCAGGGCAAGCATTTTGTGATCCATAGCTTCTGATTTACTCACTACTCCGTAAACAAAGTAGTTGCGTATGTCATTGCGAGGTCCGCCGAAGCAATCACACGCTTGGCAAGACGGGATTGCTTCGCCGCAGACGGCTCGCAATGACTGGCAAAAACTTAATTTACGCTGTACTCACTACTCTGTTAACAAAGTTGTTGATGCGCCCGCGCTGGCGGCTGTCACGTAGAGGGCTGGAGTCAGATGGGCGCGGGCTCGATAGCCAGCAGCGACCTTGGCTGCGAATGCTTCGGCCAGCTCGGCCTGCACCAACGCCACAGCGCAGCCGCCAAAGCCAGCGCCAGTCATCCGCGCGCCCCAACAGCCCGTCTGCTGGCCTGCGATCTCAACCATAACGTTCAGAGCGTCGTTGGTCACCTCGAAGTCATCGCGCAAGCTGGCGTGGCTGGCGGCCATCAGCCGGCCCAGCTCGGCCGCGTCGCCGGCCTGCATAGCCGCGGCCGCGGCCAGCGTGCGCGCGTTTTCGCTGATCACGTGGCGGGCGCGGCGCATGGTCACGTCGTCCAGCCCGCCGCCCTCGGCCTCAAAGCGCTCCATGCTCACATCGCGCAGCGCAGGCACGCCAAAATAGCGCGCGGCTGCCTCGCACTGCGCACGCCGTTCGTTGTAGGCTGAGTCGACCAGGCCGCGGCGGGTGGCCGTGTCCAGAATCACCACCACAGTGTCGGGGGGCAGCGGCACAGCCGTGGTCGCCAGGCTGCGGCAGTCGATCAGCAGGGCGTGGTCGGCCTCGCCCGCGGCCGAGATCATCTGGTCCATGATGCCGCAGTTCATGCCTACCCACTGGTTCTCGGCCTTCTGGCCCAGCTTCGCCATGACTGGGGGATCCCAGGGGAAGCCGGAGACGACCTGGAAGGCGCGCGCCGTGGCCAGCTCGACCGCGGCCGAGGACGACAGCCCCGCGCCGTGCGGCACGTCGCCAGCCATCACCCCCTCCCAGCCGGCCAGCCCATAGCCGGCCCCTTGTAGCGCCCAGGCCACCCCTTTGACGTACTCGGCCCAGCCGGCGTCGGTGTGGTGCAGCGCAGCCAGGTCGAAGGTCGTTGACTGGTCCAAATCGAGCGAGTGGACGTGAACCTGCTCGTCCGTCCGCCCTCGCAGCGCGATCCACACGGCGCGGTCGATGGCCATGGGCAGCACGAAGCCGTCGTTGTAGTCGGTGTGCTCGCCGATCAGGTTGACGCGGCCCGGCGCGCGCACGACGAAGGCCGGCGACTGGCCGAAGCGGCGCTGGAAGGCCTGGGTGACGAGGGTTTGTAGGGACATGGGAGTTCTTTCTGGGATAGATTGGTAGAGTGGTAGATTGGTAGATTGCTAGATTGGTCCGATCGTAGCCGGCCGCGTCTTCTGCGGCGGTCGCTCGACCTGACCCTGCCACGGCCGCTTGGTGCGGTGCGGGGATACCAACACCCAGTCACCGGTTGGGGCGTTGTAATGGCGGTGTGAGGTGGTCAATGGGGTTGAATATGCCCATGTCCCAGGCGTGGCTCGGTCGGAGACCGGCCACAGCGTGTCATCCTGTCACCCTGTCACCCTGTCACCGGTACGCCGGCAGCCAATCGCCGTGCGCCTCGATCAGCTCATCCACCAGCGCGGTGATCTGGTCCAGGTCCAGCTCGGCGGCCGTGTGGGGGTCGAGCATGGCGGCGTGGTAGATGTGCTGGCGCTGGCCGGTCAGCGCGGCCTCGACGGTCAGCGCCTGGACGTTGATGTTGGTCTGCATCAGCGCGGCCAGATGCGGCGGCAGGCTGCCGATGCGCGTCGGCTGGATGCCGTTCTTGTCCACCAGGCAGGGCACCTCGACGCAGCAGCCGGCCGGCAGGTTGTCAATTAAGCCGTGGTTGGCCACGTTGCCGTAGATCACGCGCGGCTGGCCGGTCTCCAAGCTGTGGACGATCTGGCTGCCGTACTCGTGGGAGCGCTCGAACGCGTCGAAGTTGGTGATCAGGTTTGTGGCCCAGGCCACGTCCCAGTCGCTGGCGCCGGCCGCTCGCAGGGTCGCCTCCAGCGTGGCCGGATCGACCGCGAAGCCTGGCCCGGCCTCGAACGCGTCCTTGGCCATCTCCCAGCCGGCCAGTTGCACCTCGCAGCGGCGGATGTACTCGTCCAGCGGGATGTTGAAGCGCTCGACCAGGTCGGGCCGGTCGCGCTTGATGAACCAGGGCACGTACTCGCTGAAGTGCTCGCTGGACTCGGTGACGAAGTAGCCCAGGTGCTTGAACACCTCGTAGCGCACCCGGTTCCAGTCCGGCACGCGGCCTTCGTCCAGCACCTGGCGGATCAGCGGATAGAGGTCCTCGCCGTTGTGCTCGAAGCGCAGGTAAAAGGCCATGTGGTTGATGCCCGCGGCCAGGTAGTTGATCTCGTCCAAGGGCACGCCGATGTCGTCGGCCAACTGCTGGGCTGTGCCCTGGACGCTGTGGCACAGGCCCACGGTTTTGATGCTGCTGGCCCGGCTGATGGCCCAGGTGTTGATAGCCATAGGGTTGACGTACTGCAGCAGCGTAGCGTCGGGGCAGAGCGCCTCCATCTCGCGGCACAGGTCCAGGAACACCGGGATGGTGCGCAGGCCGCGCAGGATGCCGCCGATGCCCAGCGTGTCGGCGATGGTCTGGCGCAGGCCGTACTTCTTGGGGATCTCGAAGTCGATCACCGTGCCGGGCCGGTAGCCGCCGATCTGGAACATGGAGATGGCGTAGTCGGCGCCGGCCAGGGCTGCGCGGCGGTCCAGGGTCGCCTCGATGGTGGGGTGCGCGCCCAGGCCGGCCGCCAGTCGCTGGGCGACCACTTGCGTGGTGCGCAGCCGGTCGGGGTCGATGTCGTGCAGGCTGATCGTTGAGCCGGCCAACTCAGGATAGCTCAGGATGTCGCCGAGGAGGTTGCGGGCAAAGACGGTGCTGCCGGCGCCGATGAAGGTGATTTTTGGCATCGCAAGGGTCTGCTTTCTTGTTGAAGTCGTCGTCAGCCCAAGACTTTCGGAAGTCGTTGCCTTGGGGACAATGCTGATTCGGCGCGTCCAACCGCGTCTTGCTGCGCATTGCGGCAAGCTCCGCAGTCTGCACGGGCGCTTAACGATTTGGGTGTGTTTGAATCTGGTTGAACGGTCATTGCGAGGAGGCCGCCGACGAAGCAATCCCAACGTGGCGTGACGAGATTGCTTCGGCGCAGACGCCTCGCAATGACGGGTCATCAACCATATTCAAACACACCCTAACGATTTTACACGCCGCAAGCTGATTCGGCAATGCTGCCTGAGCTGTTGACGCAACTGGAGGCCGGCGCCCCGCGCGCCGACGTCCACGCCCGGTCGCGGCCCCGCGTCGATGGCCGGGCTATACGTGAATAGTGCTGGCTTTCGACCTGAAAATAGCGCTCGGGCCGGTCTCCGACCGAGCCCGTTGTTTTCATCCACGGTTGTGCGACCCAACGCCAGGATGTCTGATCAGTTATCGTGTTTGGCCGAATTATGCTAGACTGCATGGGCTATGGATACCAACCAGCCTCCCTGGGCAACCGGCCAGCCGCTGCGTGTTGCCGGCAGTCGCCGCACCGTTCGTGTGCGCAGCCGGCTGCCTTTTGTTGTGCTGGGCCTGCTGTTGATCAACCAGGTTTTCAACCCGGCGCGTATCTGGGTGGGCATCATGCTGGGGCTGGCCGCGCTCTTGGTGCTGTGCTATGTCTGGGCGCGGGCCTTACGCGACGGCTTGTACGCACAGCGCGTCCTGCGTGGCGCTTGGGTGCTGGCAGGCGATACGCTGAACGAGCGGTTCACGGTCGAAAATCGGTCTGGTTTGCCGGCGCTGTGGGTTGAGGTGCTGGACCACTCCAATCTGCCGGGCTACCGTCCTGACTGGGTGGCCTATGTCGAGGTCAACGGCAGCCAGAGCTACCGCACCGAAGGGCGCTGCCAGCATCGCGGCGTCTTCACGCTGGGACCCTGGGAGCTGTGCAGCGGCGACCCGCTGGGGATCTTCGAGACGCGCGTGGAATACCTCGACATTCGTTCGATCCTGGTCTATCCGCGCGCGATGGTGTTGCCTGACCTGCGGCTGCCGCGTGGCGTGTCGCCTGGCCCTGCCCGCACCCAGCGGCGCAGCAGCCAAACCTCCGCCACTGTGGCCACGGTGCGTCCTTACGCGCCCGGCGACCCGCTGCGCGCCATCCATTGGCGCCAGACCGCGCGCCAGGGTGAGTTCATGGTCAAGCAGTTCGACATCGAGCCTTCCGGCGATCTGTGGATTGCGCTCGACCTGGACGCGGCCGTGCAGGCGGGCGAGGGCGCCGACAGCACGCTGGAGTATGCGATTACCCTGGTTGCCTCGCTGGCAGCGCAGATGTTGGCCGAGAACCGCCGGGTTGGCCTGGCCGCGGCCGGTTTGCAGATGTCGCCCCAGAGCGGCCAGCTTCAGCTTTGGCGCATCCTGGAAGCGCTCGCCCAAGCCCAGGCCGCGCCCGGATACAGCATGGCCCGCCTGCTGAGCGACCTGCTGCCGGTCAGCGGCCGCGGCCGCACCATCGTCGCCGTCACTCCTTCCACCGACGCGGCCTGGAGCGGCCAACTGCTGCAACTGGCCGGCCAGGGCAACGCGCCGGCCGCGCTGTTGCTGGACGCGGCCAGCTTCCTCTCCCCTGAGGACCCGCTGCAGGCAGAAAGGGCGGGCGAGTTTGCCGGCCTGCACAGCCTCTTGGCTCAGCATGGCGTGGCCAGCCATCTGATTGACCGCAGCTTTGTCTTCCGGCCTGTGGTCGAGATTGCCCGCACCCGCACCGAGCTGCGCACCCTGTCAGCTTTCGGCCGCGTCATCTCCGTCGAGGTGGAGGAGGTGCTGTAGCCGTGGAGACCTTGTGGCGCTTGCTGCACCGTCGGCGGCCGGCTGAGGGCTGGCTGCTCTGGCTGCTGGGTTTGTTGACCGTGCTGCTGGTTGCGGTGGGGGCTGGCGCGGCCGGCTGGGTTCCGCATCTGGGCCTGCTGCTCAGCGTCGTGATGATCGCAGGCTACAGCGCCAGCTTCTGGCTCAGCCGCGTCGCCCGGCCCAGCCAGCCAGGCCCTGATGAGCGCCCACGATCGCGCAGCCTTTCTGGCTGGGCGGCCGCTGGCGTGTTGGCGGCGCTGGGCCTGTTGCTGGTCTCGCTGTTGGTCGGCTGGCGTGAGGCGCCGCAGCCGCCAGCCAGCGCCGCGTCAGCGCTGCTGCCCCTGCTGCGGGCAGGGCTTGGGGTGATGGAGATGGCCCAGCGTCTGGCCCAATGGATCGACGATGTGCGCACCGGCGGCCAGGTGGGCAATACAGACGCCGTTTTCCGCTGGTTGTTGAGCATGATCGCCTGGGCTGCGGCCGCCTGGGCTGCCTGGTGGCTCTTTGCCCGTCAGCAGGCGCTGGTTGCTCTGCTGCCGGCTGGCGTGTTGTTGGCCAGCAACGCGTTCTTCTTTTGGGATGGCCGGCTGTGGCTGCCGTTCTTTTTGGCCGGGCTGACGCTGGTGGGGGTGTTGCTGCGGCGCTGGACGCTGGAACAGCGTTGGAAGCGGCTGGGCATGGACTACTCAGTCGATGTGCAACTGGATATCCTGCTGGCCGCTGGGGGGATGGCGCTGGTGGTGATGATGGCCGGCGCAGTCATGCCGCGCGTGGCGTTTCAGCCCACAGCAGATTGGTTTACCGCCTTGGTGGAGGGGCCGGTGAACCGCATTGAGCGCGCCGGACAGCAGCTTTTTCCTGGGCTGCGGCGCGCGCCTGGCTCGCTGCTGGCCACAGGCGCCCGCGCGGGCGCCCTGCCGCGCGCCCATTTGCTGACCGACGGCCCTGAGCTGAGCCAGCAGGTCGTGATGCGGGTTAGCACGGACGATCTGGCTGGCCTGTCCTTTGGTCAACAGCCCGGCGCAGCCATGCAGCACACCTGGCGCGGCCTGACCTTCGACCGCTATGATGGCCGCGGCTGGCGCAACAGCCCCTTGCTGGCTGAGGACTTCGCCGCAGGCGAGGCGTGGGTAGACGAGGCCCTGCCCTGGCGCCGGCCGCTCAGACAGTGGATCGACCTGGAGCGGGGCGGCGATCGGGCGTTGTATGCAGCCGGCGAGCCGCTGGCCGTCAATCGGCCCTACCAGGCCCTGTTGCGCAGCGCGCTGGACAATCCGGCCGATGGCCTGGCCGCCCTGCTGGCAGCCGGCCGGCGCTATCAGGTTTTGTCGCTGGTTCCTGCCGCCGAGGAAAGCGTGCTGCGCGAGGCTGGCGTCGAGTATCCGCCGGATGTGGCTGCGCTGTATCTTGCCCTGCCCGACCTGCCTGAGCGGGTGGCCCTGCTGGCTGCGCAAGTCACCCAGGGCGCCGAAACCCCCTACGATCAGGCCCTGGCGCTGGAGACCTTCCTGCGCCACTATCCCTACAACCTGGCAGTCGCGGCGCCGCCTGCCGGCCGCGATGTGGTCGATTACTTCCTGTTCGACGCCCAGACTGGCTATTGCGATTACTACGCCAGCGCCATGGTGGTGATGGCCCGCAGCCTCGGCATCCCTGCCCGCCTGGCTGTGGGCTACGCCACGGGTAGCTATGATCAGGCCAGCCGCGCGTTTGTGGTTCGTGAGCAAGACGCCCATTCCTGGCCAGAGTTATACTTTCCAGCGGTGGGCTGGGTGCGCTTCGAGCCAACCGCCGCGCAGCCCGCTCCCCTGCGTGCGCCGGCCAGCAGCCCGCAGGAGAGCTATACAGCCGCCGACGCAGCCCAGGTGCAGGCTGACTGGCAGACCCTGCGCGACGATCAGATCGTGCGGCGGCGGCTAGGCTGGCTGGCCGGCGCGGCCGGGGCCATGCTGCTTGTGCTGTTGGCATGGGCATGGCAGCGCCGCCGGCCGCTGCCTGAGTTGCCCGTGCTCTATGGCCGCTTGCAGCGCTGGGGCGCGCGGCTGGGCCAGCCAGGCCATCCTGGCGACAGCGCCGGTGAGTTTGGGCGCAGGCTCAGCCAACAGGTGCAAAGCGTGGATGACGCCGCCGCGGCCGGTGTGGAGCGTTTTGTGCAGAGCTTTGAGGCGGCGCAGTACAGCCCGCGCCAGGCCGAGGCAGCGCAGGAGGCGCGCGCCTTGTGGCCGGAGGTCGAGCGCCTGCTGCGCAAGGTATGGCAGCGGCGGTGGCGCAGAAGATGAAGGGCCCGCGAGCAGACTTGATGAATTGGACAGCGCGCGGCATGTCATGTATAATCTGGCGCTGTTGGCTGTCACATGGGTTTGCGAAACCTGGCCCGTTGAACGAACCCTCGTCCTCTCACGAATGTGCAGCCAACGCAGCAAAGACAAAGCCGGAGCTTGTCGTCAATATCTTGGATTGTTGATCAACACACGGAGGACGTTGCGTGGCTAACCACAAGTCTGCTTTGAAGCGTATTCGCAGCTCAGAAAAACGACGCCAGCGAAATCGCATCGTGCGGGGCAGCACCCGCACATCCATTAAAAAGGCCCGCGCTGGCATCGCCGGCAAGGACATGGTCGCCGCCGAGACAGCCGTTGCTGAGGCTGTGTCCGCGTTGGACAAGGCCGCGGCGAAGGGCGTGATTCACAAGAACAACGCTTCCCGTCGCAAGTCGCGCCTTATGCGCCAACTCAACCAGGCGAAAGAAGCCGCCGCGTAGGACATGGACGCCGGTCCGGCGCAAACCGGACCGATCCAGCGCAAAACTAAGGGAACTGGCACGCCAGTTCCCTTTTGTGTTGCCCGCATTGTGGAGCGCCAGGCGCCTGCCCCGCCGCTGGTCATCATCTGCTCGTCCTGCAGACGGTGCGTTTGCCAGGCCGTCAATCGCCTGCGGCTGTGGAGTGCGGCTCCTGGTTGGCTGTGGGTGTGCTTTCGACCGCGCCGTTGGGCAGGAAGATATAGCCCAGACCGCGCTTGGTGCGCAGGTAAACCGGATGCCTGGGCTGCGGCTCGACCAATCTGCGCAGCCAACTGATGTGGACGTCCAGGGTGCGCGTGTCTTCCAGGTAGGATGTGTTCCAGATTTCCTGCATGATTTGATGGCGGCTGATGGTGCGGCCTGAGTTGCGCATCAACAGCGCCAGCAACCCGAAGAGCTTGCTGGTCAGCCGCGCCTCGCCGGCCGGCCCCACAATGGTGCGCTCCACCAAATCCAGCACGAAGGGCCCCTTGACCAGAACCTGGCGGCGTTCGCTGGCCAGCGCTTCCTCGATCGCCTTCAGTACCTGGCGCCAGGTGGCTGGACTTGACAGCAGGTAGTCATAGCTATACCCCGTTGCCACATCGTTGTCGGCGATCAGCACAATGTGCGCGGCTGGCGTGCGCTGCCGCAGCGCCCGCGCCAGCGGCTCTGGCGATGTGCGCAGCGAGGCGGCATCCAGCACGATGACATCGGCTGGCGTTGTGTCCAGTTCACGCTGGGCGCGCGCCGGGCTGGCGGCAAATGACACCTGGGTGTTGCTCAACAACAGGTGACGCCACAGCGGAGCGTAGATATCAGGCTGTCGACCAACGAAGAGGATGTGCGACGACATGGCATGGGTTTCGTGGTGGAGCATTGACTAAGCCCCGATGAGGCTGCACCATTGGACGGCGCCCACCTGGATGACGGGTCAGAAAGATATGCTGCTATTATACTACCAGCCACTCACTTTGGCAACAGACGGCCAGCGCCGCGCGCAGTCTGCAACCTGGCCAGCATTGACCACATGCAGCCATCGTAGTATAATCTCCACGCCATGATTACAGCCACCGAAATGCCGCCCAAGGATGCAAACAACGAACAGGCGCTGGATGACCTGGTTTGCGTGGTATTGCCCACCTACAATGAAGCCGATAATTTGCCTGCTCTGACTGCCGCCTTGCTGGCGCTGCCTGTTGCCAACCTGCAAGTGATCGTGGTGGATGACTCCTCGCCTGACGGCACGGGGGTTGCGGCTGACCGCCTGGCCGCGCGCCATCCCGGCCGCGTGCATGTGCTGCATCGCACTGAGGCGCGCGGCCTGGGCCGCGCCTACATCGCTGGCTTTCGATATGCGCTGCAACTGGGCGCTCAGTATATCGTTCAGATGGACGCAGATTTCTCCCACAGCCCGACCGATGTCCCGCGGCTGCTCGAAGCCTGCAAGACCGCCGATCTGGTCATCGGCTCGCGCTATGTGGAGGGGGGCGGACTGGACAGCGATTGGAACTGGTGGCGCCGCTTCCTGAGCTGGTGGGCTAACAAGGTTTGGGCGCAGCTTTTCCTGGGCACAGCGGTGCAGGATGCCACCGCGGGCTTCCGCTGTTGGCGTCGCGCCACCTTGCAAGGCATCGGCCTGGACCGCGTGCGCTCCAACGGCTACGTCTTCCAGGTCGAGATGAGCTACATGGCCGAGCGGCTTAACTTCCGCATCGTCGAGATACCGATCTTCTTTGAAGAGCGACGGGTGGGGCGTTCCAAGATGACCACAGGAGTCAAGGTTGAGGCCACGTGGCGCACAGTAGCGCTGCGTTGGCGCCACCGTCACCTGGCGCGCGAGGGGCGCATGCGCCCTGCGTCAATGGCGACCGATGCGTTGCTGGCTCAGGGCGGCGACACCCGCTCGTGAGCATCAAGCGCACCGGCCGGGCCAGCTTGTAACCTCGCTCCGGCCGCTGTGTTGACCCTGACTTATGAGACGACTCGCCAACCGTCCTAACCTTCTGGTGGGGCTGATCCTGCTGCTGGCGCCGCTGTTCTGGTTTGCGCCGGTGGTGATCGGCGGCAAGACCCTGCTGCCAGCCGACAACCTGTACCAGTTCCAGCCCTGGGCCAGCCTGGCGGAGGAGATGGGCGCGACCACGCCCCACAACGAGCTGCTCAGCGACCTGGTGCTGCAGAACGTGGTCTGGAAGACCTTCCTGCGCGAGACCCTGGCCCAGGGGGAACTGCCGCTGTGGAACCCGCATATCTTCAGCGGCGTGCCCTTCCTGGCCGCAGGGCAGCACTCGGCGCTCTATCCTCTCTCGCTGGTCTTCTACGTCCTGCCGCTGCCCTTGGCCTACGGCGTCTTCACCTGGCTGCAGTTCAGCGTCATCGCCTGGGGCATGTATCTGTTTGGTCGCGCGTTGCGCCTGGGGCGCGCGCCCAGCCTGCTGGCCGGCCTGGCCTTCGCCTTCAGCGGCTTCGTGGTGGTCAGCGTCGTCTTCAGCATGATCATCGCGGCCGCGGCCTGGCTGCCGGTGCTGCTGGCCTGCATCGAAACCATCGTGCGCAAGCAGGAGGAGAAGGGGGACGTCCCCTACTCGCCCATCCCCTACGTGGTGGGCGGCGCCATCGCCCTGGGCGTGCAGGTGCTGGCCGGCCACCCGGAGATCGTCGTCATCACCCTGCTGGTGGCCGGCTTCTACAGCCTGGCGCGCCTGCTGATGGCCTGGCGACGGGTGGGCAGCCTGGGACGGCCGCTGCGCCTGGCTGGCTGGCTGCT
This sequence comes from uncultured Anaerolinea sp., assembly GCA_964626845.1. Classification (GTDB taxonomy): domain Bacteria; phylum Chloroflexota; class Anaerolineae; order JAAEKA01; family JAAEKA01; genus JAAEKA01. The sequence continues at coordinate 17,747 of CAZVGR010000004.1, read as the reverse complement.
GGCCATGGTCGCGCTGGGCCTGGCCCTGGGCGCGGTGCAACTGATCCCGCTGTACGAGCTGGTCAGCACCAGCTTTCGGCAGGGCTCGGCCAGCTTCGACGAGGTGGTGGGCTGGGCCTGGCCGGTGCGCCAGATCGTCACTTTTTTGCTGCCGGACTTCTTCGGCAACCCCAGCCACCACGGCTGGTGGGACCCGGCCCTGCGCGCCTGGCGGGCGGCCGGCCCCAACGCGCTGGGCGAGCCGGTGCGCGACGTCTTCTGGGGCGTCAAGAACTACGTGGAGGGCGGCAACTACCTGGGCATCATGACGCTGCTCCTGGCTGCGTTGGCGATGGTGGGAGCTGTGAGAGGGAGAGGAAGGAAAGAAGGGAAAGGAAGAAAAGAAGGGGAGGGCAGGATGGATGCGCGGTTGGTGTGGTTGTTGGCGGCGCTGGCGGTGATCAGTTTGCTGTTTGCCTTTGGGACGCCCCTGTATGCGCTGCTGTTCTATGGCGTGCCGGGGTATAAGCAGCTCCATTCGGCGTTTCGCTGGGTGTTCCCGTACACGGTGGCGATGGCTGCGCTGGCGGGGTTTGGCTTGCAGTGGCTGCTGGGAATGGTTAACGGTGAACGGTTAACGGTGAACGGTGAACGGCCAGAGGCTGGATCGGGACGGCGGTTCTTACGGGTTACGGGTTACGGGTTACTGATCACCGCCCTGGCTGTGCTCGCCGCGGCCCTGCTCAGCCTGCTGGTTCCTGGCCCGTTCCACGCCCTGGGCCAGCGCGTCGTCGACTCGTCTGACCTGGCGCGCATGGTCTTTGCCGGCGGGGCAGATTTCTGGGGCTACCAGTGGCAGAACGTCGTCCACCTGGGCGTCTTCGTCCTGCTGGCCGGCCTCTGGCTGCTGGCCGCTTCCCGCCCCACTGGTCGCTTCTTGCCATCTTCTCCTGCGCGGCGCACCGGCCTGCTGGCCGGCGCGGCCATCGCCATCCTCCTCCTCGACCTCTTCCTCGTCCTGGGGCGCTTCAATCCGGCCGTCGATCCCGAGCTGCTGAAGGTGACGCCGCCCAGCGCGACTTTCTTGCAGCAGGAAGCCCAGCAGGCGCAGCAGGCCGGATCGCCCTGGCGTATGACCAGCTTCGAGGGCGAGGGGACGACCAAGACCTTCAACGCCAACACTCCCTGGTTCCTGGGCCTGCAAGACGTGCGCGGCTACGACTCCATCATCACCAAGCAGTACGTCGATTTCATGCAGGCCATCGAGCCGCAGGGGCAACTGCTCTACAACCGCATCTCCCCCTTCTACGACCCGGCCAGCCTGGACGATCCGCTGACCGACCTGCTGGGCGTGCGCTTCGTGGCCACGGAGCTGGCGCTGGACGCGCCCGGCTGGGAGCTGGCCTACGAGGAGCCGGGCGCGCTGCGCATCTACCGCAACGCCGACGCCTTTCCACGGGCTTTTGTCGCCCAGCGGGCGGTGCTGGCGCCGGCCAGCGAGGCCATCAGCCGCACCCGTGAGGTCGATCTGCGCAACGTGGTGGTGCTGGAGGCCGAGGCGCGGCCGCCGCGCGGCGTGCAGCAGGCCGACAGCCCGGCCGAGCGGGCCCAGCGGGCGGCCGCCACTGGTTTTCAACGTTTGCCGGCCGGCTATGCAGGCCAGGTACCGGCCGGCGAGCTGCCGCCGCCAGCCTCGCCCGATCTGCGCACGGCCACCATCAGCAACTACGGCACGCGCCAGGTCTTCGTCGACCTCAACCTGAGCGACCGCGGCTGGCTGGTGCTGGCTGACGCCTGGTTCCCCGGCTGGAAGGCCTACCTGCGCCCCTTCGGCGTGGAGGGCGAGGGGGTGGACGCGCAGGGCAACGCCATCGAGACCGAGCTGCCGGTCTTTCGCGCCAACGGCAACTTCCGCGCAGTCTACATCCCCAGCGACGGCCAGTGGACGGTGCGCTTTGTCTACTCGCCCCGTTCGGTGCAGTTGGGCGTCTACGCCAGCTTCCTGGCCGTGATCACGCTGCTGCTGCTGTTGGGCTGGTGGGCCTGGGGCCGCTTCTACCGCGAGGTGGAGGACGAGAACGCCGAGGTGCGCCGCGTGGCCAAGAACACCGGCGTGCAGATGATCCTCTCGCTGCTCAACCGGGGCATCGACTTCGCCTTTGCCATGCTGCGGCTGCGCATCCTGGCGCCGGTGGGCGAGGGCAGCTACGCCTTCGTGATCGCGGTCTACGGCTTCTTCGAGGTGGTGGTGCGTTTTGGCCTGGGCACGCTGCTGACCAGGGACGTGGCGCAGAACAAAGAGGACGCCGGCCGCTACCTGGCCAACGTGCTGGCGCTGCGCGTGCTGCTCTGGCTGATCTCGCTGCCGGTGCTGCTGCTGGTGGGCGGCGTCTACGCGCGCACGGGCAACCTGACCGGCCAGGAAGCGCAGGCCCTGGCCCTCTTTGCCGGGGCGCTGCTCTTCGCCAGTGTAGCCGACAGCTTCAGCTCGGTCTTCATGGCCTACGAGAAGATGGAGTACCCGGCTGGCATCGCCACGGCCATCGCCACGGCCAAGGTTGCGCTGGGCGCGCTGGTGTTGCTGCCTCCCTTCAGCGCCGGCTTCGTCGGCCTGGCCGCGGTCAGCCTGGTGATGAACATGGTGCAGTCGCTCTGGTTGTGGATCGTGCTGCGCCGCCAGATCCCCTTCCAACTGGGCGGCGTCGACCGGGCGCTGCAAAAGGCCATGCTCATCGCCAGCTACCCGCTGATGCTCAATCACCTGCTGGCCAGCATCTTCTGGCGCATCGACCTGTGGCTGCTCAAGCCGCTGGCCGGCACTGCGTCGGTGGGCATCTACTCGGCCGGCGTCAAGTACCTGGACGGCTTCAACGTCATCCCCAGCTATTTCACGCTGGCGATTTTCCCGCTGATGAGCCGCTACGCCAAGGACAGCCACGAGTCGCTGATACGCGCCTACCAACTGGCCATCCGCCTGCTGGTCATGGTGGCGCTGCCCATCGCCATCCTGGTGACGCTGCTGGCCACGCCGCTGATTCGCATCCTGGGCGGCGCGGCCTTCCTGCCCGATTCGGCGCTGGCCCTGACCCTGCTGATCTGGTCGATACCGGTCGGTTTCGTCAACAGCGTGACCCAGTACGCGCTGATCTCGGTGGGCCAGCAGCGTTTCCTGACCCGCGCCTTCGTCATCGGCGTTACCTTCAACGTCGTGGCCAACATGATCATGATCCCGCGCTTTGGCTTCGCCGGCGCGGCCGTGGTGACCATCCTGAGCGAATGGAGCCTGCTCTTCCCCTTCTACTACGGCGTGCGCCGCCACATCGCGCCGCTGCCCTGGTTCGACCTGCTGTGGCGGCAGGGCGCGGCTGCGGCCGGCATGGCCTTGACGGCGCTGCTGCTGCGCCAGCAGCCTTGGCTCGCAGCCGCGGCCAGCTCGCTGGTCTATTTGGCCTTGCTGTTGCTGCTGGGCGCATTCCGCCATCCCGACATTCAGCGGGTGTTGCAGGTCGCGCCGTTTGTCAAGCGCCGGGTGCCATAAAATCAGAAAAGACATTTCTTCCGAAGAAATGTCTTTTCTGGATCGAGGCGTGCAATGGACCTTCGTCACATCTTCAACAGCGCTGCGGCGCTGCGCTTCGGCCACTGGCTGGGGCGAAACATGCCGGCTGGCCTGGGCTTTCGCCTGGCCGACGGCTCCGCGCGCGCCCTGGCTCGCCGCCGCGACTCGGCGCTGATGCGCACCTTGCAGGACAACCTGCGCATGGCGCTGGGGCCGGACGCGTTGGAGGAGCAGGTCTACCAGACGGCGCGGGCCGCGCTGCGCCACGCTGGCATGGCCTATTTCGACCTGTACCACGCGCTGGGGGTGGGGCCGGAGGCCTTCCTGAGCGAGGTGCGCAGCACGCCGTTGACCGACTACTACGTTGACAAGATCCTGACCCAGGAGCGGGGCATGGTGGTGGTGACGGTGCATATGAGCAACTTCGACCTGGCAGGGCTGGCCTTCGCCTATCGTGGGTTGCACCTCAACGTGTTGGCTTATGCTAACCCGACCAGCGGCTACGACATGCAGAACCAGATCCGTCTCAAGGGCGGTATCAACCTGATGCCCATCGACGTCAGCGCGCTGCGCCGGTCGTTGGAGGCGCTGCGCCGCGGGGAGTTAGTGGTCACCGGCATCGACCGGCCCGACCCCTTTGGCGCGGGCGAGATGCTGCCTTTCTTCGGCCGGCCAGCGCGCATGCCCGTGGGCCACGTGCGGCTGGCCTTGCAGACCGGCGCGCCGGTGGCGGTGGCGCACTGCGAATACCGGCCCACTGACCACAGCTACGTGGTCCACGTCTCGCGCTGGCTGGAGATGGAGCACGTCGGCAGCCGGCAGGAGAACATCCTGCACAACGCCCGCCGTGTGCTGGCCGTGGGCGAAGAGCTGATCCGCGCCCGGCCGGAGCAGTGGCTGATGTTTTATCCGGTGTGGGAAGAGGGGGAGAAGGGTCAATTGACAATTGGCAATTGACAATTGGCAATTGGCAATTGGCAAGCATCCTTCCGGCGATTGAGCGTTGGGCCGGATGTAGAGGATTTGGTGGGGAAATATGACGCAGGTCATACCTTAGGACGTGGTTTTGTGCGATAATGGACGCTGTGTGAGTCGTTTGCTCGCATGTCCCCGGCCGCGCCGGCCTGACAGCGTCGTCCGGTTGTCGTTATGGCGCAGTGAAGAATGATCCGCTCGAACAACGGTGGGACGATCTCCATGTCGTCAGAAGCTTCCAATGGCCCAAAACTTGATCATGCGGTCACCGCGAGGCTCGTAGGCCGCCAGCCACGCGTGGCGAGGCTGCAACGCGCGTGCCAGGGCCGTCCAGAGCCACTTGGGCATGTTGCCGTCCATGACAATCCCCTGCCGCCGTTCCATCGGAGGCACATGGACGGCCTGCGGCGTCAGCACGTGATGTTCTGGCAGCAGACGAAACACCAAGCGGGTATGGTCAGCGGCAGGAAGCGCTTCGAGGGTGAACTGGACGTTGGCCTGCTCAGAGTCCAGGACCACCGGCGCCGGCGCCATCCAACCATAGTGGCGGGCGTCGAAGATCCAGACCGGAGCGGGCGCGTTGAGCGCAGCAATGGCCGCAGTCAGCCAGACTGGACCGCTGCCGTACAGGGCGATCGGTTGGCCAGTGGGCAGCGCAGGCCCCAGCCGCGCCAGGTCTTCCGGTTCCCACCAGGGCGCTTGCCCCCGTTGGGCGACGCCGAGCCGCTGCGCCAGATGCACTTCTTCCACGATAACCGCCTCTGGCGGCGCAAAGCGCAGATGCTGGCGGGCCAGGGTTTCATAGTCGTAACTGCAGATGCCCTGCACCCGCTCCGCCAGCAGGTGGAACACCGGGCCAGGATCGGGCTGAAGGCGGTCCAGCCCGCCGATGACGCCGCGCAGGACGCCGTCCGTCGCCTCGACGGCATCCGGCCCCGCCAGATGAGAGCGCAGCTCGGCGATGGGAATCAGGTTGCGCTCCTCGATCCAGGCCCGCCACGCACGCCGGTCTTCCTCTGCGCGGTAGAGGTGAACGGCATGGGTGCAGGCGTCGATGATCTCGAACTGGCGGCCCTGGGGCTTGCCGCCGATGTCCACCAGCATGGGCAGGGCGCGCGCCTGCACGGCCTGCGCCATCTGGCCTGCCAACTGGGCAGTGAACTGCCCTTTGCGGCGCAGAACGAAGCGCAGCTCAGCCTTTACCTCTTGAAACCAGGCGCCTTCGCCGTCGGGCGCAGCGCGCAGCAGGATGTGTTGAACGTCGGACTGGCGCAGATGCTGGGTCAGCAAATGGGCCAGGACGGACTTGCCGCTGTGCGGCGGGCCGGCCAGCAGGATGGCGGGCAGCAGGTTGGCGGTGGACGGAACGGGCGATGGCGTGTTGTGGAACATGGCGGTTTCGAGGTGTTGCGATGATGAAGCCACAGCGAACCGCGTTGGTGGCGACGTTGGGCGGGCAGCCGCAGGTGGTCACCTTCGCCCTGGACGCCCTGCTGCACCAGGGCCACACCATCGACGAGGTCATTGCGGTACACCTGGGCGGCCCGCGCTACCGCCGCGCCTTCCAGCTTCTGGCCAGCGCCTTTCCCGGCGACCGGTACCAGGGGCGTCCCTGTCACTTTCGCGGGGTAGCCGTGCGGCGGCAGGGCCGGGTGTTGGATGACATCGGCGACACGGGCGACGGCGACGCGCTGTGGCGCACGATCCACGAGCTGGTGGCCACCCTCAAGGCAGGAGAGCAGCGGGTACACCTGCTGTTGACCGGCGGCCGTCGGCTGATGGCGCTGATGGCGGTGTCGGCGGCCATGCTGCACCTGGAGCACGGCGACAAGGTGTGGCATCTGTACACGCCGGATGCGGTGCGCGAGCGGGCGCGGGACGGCGCGCTGCTGCACGTGGACCCGGCCGACGGCGTGCGCCTGATCGAGGTGCCGCTGGCGCCGTTGGGCGCCTACTTCCCCGGCTTGCGGCCGCTGCTGGGCGCGGCCCCGGCCGAGGTCATCGCCGACCGCACGCGCTGGCTGGATCGGGCCGAGCGCGAGCGCTGCGAGGCCGTGATTGCCCGGCTGACGCCCCGGCGGCAAGAGGTGCTGCGGGCGCTGGCTGCGGGGCAGACCCCGCACGACGTGGCCGGGCGGCTGAGCATCACCCTGGGCACCGTCGACGCCCACAAAACCGCCATCCTGGACGAGTGTCGCATCGCCTGGGACCTGCCGCCGGAGCAGCGCCTGACCTACCACTTCCTGCGCGAGAAGTTCGGGCGCTACTTTGCGACGGCGTCCTGATCATGATACCATAGGCGGCGTAGATTGCGCATTCGAGGAATCTCCCATGAGCAGTCGAGGTTTCCCCCATCACGCGGCCGCGCCGTTGTGCTACAATGCAAGACAACCCACCCCTGCGCCCGGCCCCGAGGGGGAAGTACGCCCCCGGCGGCGTGTGGCTGGGCGTGGGTGGTGGAGATGAGCTTTAGTCACAGCAAGGAGGCATCCATGAGTTTTCTGTTTGAGTGCGCCATTGGGCCTGTACAGGACTTCATTGCTACGGCAAGGCGTAGCCGTGATCTTCGGTATGGATCGCAGATGTTGAGCGAACTGTCCAAGGCGGCGGCCAGAGCAATAGCCAACAACGGTGGACAACTGGTCTTTCCATTCACCGCTGATATAGAAACTGACCTTGCAGCCGGAAGCAAATTCAATGCGCCCAACAAGATTGTGGCTGTGACGACCGTGATGCCAGATGTGACGGCAGAGACCGCCAGCAATGCCATTGCAGCGCGTCTGCACGAGCTCCGAGACGAGGCATTCGGTGATATACAGACTCAGCCTCTCTTTGATCGGACTTTGGCAAACGTGCAGGTAGACGATCTGATCGAGTTCTACTGGGCGAGTGTCCAGTTTGACGACAACGAAGATTATGCCACTGCTCGGCGGATGGCGGAATCGGTGCTCAGTGCTCGAAAAGCGACGCGCGATTTCAGTCAATTCGTCGGTCCCGAGAAGCCGAAGTCGTCGCTCGATGGCGCTCGAGAGTCGGTCATCGAAGAAAACGCATATCTTGCGTCAAGAGATACGCCGGCTGAGAAGCAGAGAAAGGCCAAGGTGCTGTTCGATCGCTTCAGAGCTCGGCCGGCGGAGCGTCTCTCTGGTGTGGATCTCCTCAAGCGTCTGGGAGACAGTAAGAGCGGAGAACAGTCGTTTCCCAGTACATCTGGCGTTGCCGCCTTGCCATTCTTGCAGTATGTTGACAACAATGACAAACCGGGCGATCGTGATCGTCTTTTCGTTGACATCAAACAGTGTCTCGCTGACCACGATGTCATAGTGGATGAATCTGACGGAGCGCTGGTGTTTTCGTCGCGACTGGCAGAGTTGATACCGGATACAGGCAAGATGAGGGATGTCGTCAGCGACGTCGAAACAATCCTGACAAAATACGCTGGAAAGGTTCGCCCGCGGCCGTACTATGCCTTGCTGATAGCCGATGGCGACAATATGGGCGCAGTGATCGATCACCAGACCACCTTTTCAAACGCGCAGGAGCGACACCGAGAGCTTTCTCGGGTGCTCAGCCTATTTGCGGCGCAAGTTGACGGTATCGTCAAGTCCCACCAGGGTGCATTGGTCTATTCCGGCGGTGATGATATCATGGCCTACTTGCCGTTGCACACTGTACTGGATTGCGCCAACGCATTGGCCGATAGGTTCAAGGACGCGCTAGCCGAATATGAACTCGGCAACGGCGTTTCACCTACGCTGTCCACCGGCATCGTCGTAGCTCATCATCTGGATCCGCTATCCGATACACTGGATTTGGCGCGATCCGCAGAAAAAGCGGCCAAAGCCGTAACGGGAAAACACGGTCTAGCCATTACCGTCAGCAAGCGTAGCGGAACGGACCGCACCATCACAGGCAACCGCCAACAACTGGGAGAACGTCTGCAGAAGATGATCTCATGGCGCAGCAGTGGCGCGATTTCAGCAGGCGCTGCCTACGAGTTGCAGGAATTGGATCGGGTGTTGGGTAAGTCCGACGTACCCGAAGATGCGATGATCGCAGAAGCTTTGCGCATCATCGAACGCAAGCACGAAGCTGGCGGCGGGAAGCAGATCGATACTCAAGTGCGAGATGCCTTTGAGGAATGGATCAAGACCGACGAGATCGAGCTACAGGAACTGACATTGGAGTTGATCGTCGCGACCGTGTTCGCCGACGCCATCGACATGGCCGATGGCAAACTCAAGGAGTAGACACTATGACCGTTTGGTTGATAGAACCTCGCGACCCCGTCATCTTCCGCGATGGTCGTCCCTTCAACGCCAGCCCTGGCGCGCGGGCCAAGACCCTCGCCTTTCCACTCCCTCCTACCACAGCCGGTGCGACGCGCACCCGCGCAGGCATGGACAGGGATGGTCGCTTCGACGAGGAACGCATTGAAGACCTGTGTCAGCGGTGGGTGCGCGGACCACTTTTGGTCGAACTTGACGAGGCGAGCACTGTCGGTCAATGGCTTTTCCCCGCACCTGCCGATGCGCTTCTGCTAAAGCAAGAACCACATGACGCCAAGAGGGCCCTGGTTGTGCCCCTGACTGTGTCCAGAATGCCGCCGGGCGTTGAGACAAACCTGCCTGGACAATTGGCATTGGTCGCACCGGTTCTCCCCGTCAAGGAAAAACCTTATCCCAAAGCGCCTGCTTTCTGGCGTTGGAAAGTCTACCAGGACTGGCTGGCTTCACCCGAAGTTCACAGAGACGCGCTGCTTACGGAGTGGGGACTGGCTGGCCCAACACGGGAGAGCCGCATGCACGTCAGCATTGCGTCCGACACGCAAACGGCCCAGGACGGCGCGCTGTATCAGACCAGCGGCCTCGAGTTCGTCAGCCTTGCGCCAGCGGAGGGTGCTTCGCCTCCTGCCCTCGCCCAGGCCAAAGGATTGGCCCTTGTACTTGAAACAGACGCAGATATGGAGCCAGGTCTCGGTTTTCTGGGTGGCGAACGCAGACTGGCAAGCTGGCGGCCCAGTCCTGAAGGGCTCCCAGGATGCCCGGAGGCGGTGCGCAATGCGATCAAAAAGAGCAAGCACTGCCGCCTGATCCTGGCAACACCAGCCATCTTTGCGCAGGGCTTTCTGCCTGATGCGACCAGGCTGTCTCGCGCCGGAGTGACTGTCACCGTGCAGGCCGTGGTGAACGGCCGCTATCAGGTCGTATCAGGCTGGGACTATTACAAGAACTTGCCCAAGGCCACACGCCGCCTGGCGCCGGCCGGCAGCGTATACTTCCTGAAGCTGCAGGGCAGCGATGAAGCCATCAACCGGTTCATCGACGCCGTCTGGCTGCAAGCCATCAGCGACGACGAACAGGACTGCCGCGATGGGTTTGGCCTGGCGCTGCTCGGCGCCTGGGACGGCAAACCGAAACCTTTTGACTGCGGAGCGGAGATGAGCAAATGAGATCACAACCGAACACACCACCTGATGTGAAGCGACGAGACGACCTCGACCTGATCACCCAGACGCGGCGCTACAAGGTGATCACGCCCCTTTTCGGCGGCGGTGTCACACCGGGCGAGGCCGACCCTGTAACCGTTGTGCGCGCCACGGAGGTGCGCGGGCATCTACGCTTCTGGTGGCGGGCAACGCGCGGTGGACAGTTTAACGGCTCCCTGGCAGCCATGAAGCGGAGGGAAGAAGAGATCTGGGGTTCGTCAGGAGAAACTAATAAACCGGGACCCTCCCCCGTTCGTATCAACCTCGTCTTACTCCAGCCTGGTAAGCCATTCCAAGCAGTCGATAAAGATGGGAGGCCCGTTAAGAACATTGGCAACCCCAATTCGATTGACAGCTATGCAGCCTTCCCTCTGCGTGACAAACAGGATGCTCAATTAATTGAGGACGTGGAGTTTGAACTGACTATTTCCTTATGCCGTCAAGTCAATGAAGACAACATCGAGGGCGATGTTGCTGCTGCGTTATGGGCTTGGGAGACTTTTGGCGGCATAGGTGCTCGCACACGTCGCGGATTTGGTGCAATTCAGTGCAGTCATGTCAACGGGAGTGAAGTAATACCTCCAACGCCAAGTCAAGTGTTGAACGACATCCAAGATGGTTTGAGCCAACATCTGCATTCGGGAATTTGGCCGAAACAGGTGCCGCACTTAAGCGGCAACCCGACCAAATACAAGATCACTGGACACGCGTCACCAATTGCCGTCTGGCGGAACCTGATAGGCAAGCTACGTGAATTCCGTCAAAGCCGAGTAGGATATCATCGTAGCAAGTGGCCGGAGCCAGACGAAATTCGCCGGAGAACCGGGAGTTACAAAGCTGTCCATGCACCTGTACACCCAGTACGCAAGTTTCCGCGCGCGGCCTTTGGTTTGCCAATCATTTTCGAATTCAAGCGGCAAGACGTCCCCCCGGAACCCAGAAGGACAACCTTGCAAGGCGCAAACCATGAACGACTAGCAAGCCCACTGATACTGCGCCCTTTCGCCTGTACAGGCCCAAATAGAGCGGTCGGTCTTGCCATCATTTTGGATGCAGAGATTAGGCCACCCGGTGGTTGGCTACTTAAGGACGCGCCAAACAAGCCTGCTGATCCACCAATCGACGCTGAACTCAAAAAGCATGAAGCGAATGCCATCGAACCCTTGAAGAAAGTTGGCGGCGAGACGGATGTCCTTCTTGCATTCCTACAGACGCTTAATCCATAAGGAGCAACGAACATGCAAGCTAAGCTGTTACTAGTCCACGCTCTCTCCCCCCTCCACGCCGGCACCGGCCAGGGGGTGGATGTAATCGACTTGCCCATCGCCCGTGAGAAGGCGACGGGCATTCCCTACCTGCCTGGCTCGTCCATCAAGGGCGTCTTGCGCGAAGCTTGCCAGGATGACAAAAAGGTGGCGATCTTCGGACCGGAGACTGCCAACGCTTCCGATCACGCCGGCTCCGCCCAGTTCAGCGACGCCCGCCTGCTCTTGTTGCCGGTGCGCAGCCTGGCCGGAACCTTTGCGTGGGTCACGTCGCCGCTGCTGCTTCGACGTTTCGTGCGCGATGCTCAAAACTGCAAGGGTGTGCAACCGCTTGATAGTGTTCCCCAGCCAACTGGTGAAACCTCATGTTACGTAGCCAACCAAGGCTGCGAACTCCTGCTTCAGCAGCAAAACGTGCGGAGTGTCGTGCTAGAAGATCTGCTGCTGGCTCCAATCGAGGATGCAACGACTGAAACTTGGGGCAGTTGGTTAGGTAAGCATATCTTCCCTGACGAGATCTACTGGCAGAATGCGCTTAGGTCGCGCCTGTGCATTGTCCATGACAATGTGTTGAGCTTCCTACTGCAGACCGCCACGGAGGTCACTGCCCGCATCCAGCTCGATTCTAGCAAGAAGACGGTCAAGCGCGGCGCGCTGTGGTACGAGGAAGCCCTGCCAGCCGAGACGATTCTATCCGGTTTGGTGGTGGCGGCCCCGACCAGGCAGGCTAACCCTGGCCATGAAGCGATCTTCGCCACCGTGGAGAAGCTGACAAAGACAACGCTCCAGTTCGGCGGAAATTCCACGATTGGTCGTGGACTGTGCCAACTGCGGCTGATCTGAGAAGGAGTGTTTCCTATGCAAAGTCGAGAACAAGAATACGCCGCCAGGGTCTCTGCTCGTGTGGACAGATTCAGAGAACAGCATCCTGACGAAAAAGACAAGGATCGGAAACGCTACGGCTCCATGGCGCACAAGTTGCCCATCCTGGTGCGTCAAGCCGGGTTGGTGCAGGCATTGGCCTTTGTCCAGAGTCGGAACAAGGCGCCAACTAACCAATTGCTGGATGACCTAGCATGGACTGTTGACACGGGAAACGCAGCTAATTTGCTCGATCGCAGTCGCCAGGCCAATCTGGCTGAATACATTTATCTCACCGACCAAGTGATGCTGGCCCTCAAGTGGTATAAGCGCTTCGCCCAGTCAGTACTCAAGGTTGAGCCTACCGACGATGTGGAGGAAGACTAATGATTCAGAGCCGACGTAACGATGTAAGGAGGATAGTTCTAGTTGACCATGCCACTTCACACGCAGGATTGTGGCTGGACAAGTACATGGACGGGCAGTTGATGAGAGGCGAAAACGTTGCCGCGGATAAGGCTACGCCGCGGGCGACACTGGTCTCCGAGGTTGCTCGCCTGGAGGAGCCTAAACTCTATCGCGACTTCTACGCTTGTTGGGAGCAGTCCTTGCGCCAGATGGGTGTCATTTGCCGCAAGGCCACAGTGCAAGGGCGACTCAGTGTCGGTCTGGGAGGTGAAGGCGTGCTCGAAACCGCCATTACCCTGCACCGCACTTATGGTGTGCCCTATATCCCTGGCAGCGCGCTCAAAGGGTTGGCAGCAAACTACGCGCGCAACAAACTCGACAAGGACGATTGGAACACAGGATCAGACGCGTACAGGGTCATGTTTGGTAACACAAATTCGGCCGGCTACGTCACCTTCTTCGACGCGCTCTACGTGCCTGACAGCGGACATCTCGACAGGAACAAGCACCCAAGGCCGCTGTGGCCCGACATCATCACCGTTCATCACCCGAACTACTATCAGGGTGACGAACCACCGGCCGACTGGGACAGCCCGACCCCCGTGCCGTTTGTTAGCGCGACGGGCACGTATCTGCTGGCAATCGGCGGCCCTCCAGAGTGGGTGGAAAAGGCATACGAGATTCTGACGCTGGCGTTGAACGAAGAAGGGATTGGCGCGAAGACGTCCAGTGGCTACGGGCGGATGTCAATTGAGGGTTTGTCGGACACGGTCAAGCCAGGCCAGTCTTCGACGCCTGCAAAGACCGCTGTAGACCCAGAGCAAGCCATCATCGACCAGTTCCTGCTAGAGCTGCAGAACTTGGGGCCGTCTGATGCGGCAAAGTTCGCGACGTTGGCGCAGCGATGGCAAACTCTGGAGGTCTCGCCTGAGAATAAGTTGTGCATTGCGCAAGCGCTCCTTGATAAACTGGACAAGACCGGCCGCACCAAGAAGGTTCAGGACAAATCCTGGTTCCAGCAGTTGCGCAGTTATGTGGAGAAGGGAGGTCGGCTATGACCAAATCCGGCTCAAAGACAATCCTGGCGGTGACAGTGGGTGGCTCTTGCCAACCAGTGGTAGCGGCTGTGGAAGACTACCAACCGCACCACGTTGTCTTCATTGCGTCTGATGGGCCACGCGGCAGTAGAGCAACCGTGGACGGTGCGGGCAAACCTTGCAAGGGTCGTGAGCCGGACGATGACAAATCGTCGATCATCGCGCAGACCGGCTTGAAGGAGTCTCAGTTCACAATTCGCACAATCACCGATCCAGACTCGCTGCAAGTCTGTTATTCAGCAACGCGCTCAGCATTGATCGAGGTCAACCAGCAATTTCCCAACTCCCGATACGTCGCCGACTACACAGGCGGCACGAAGACAATGTCGGTCGCACTAGGGATGGCTGCCCTGGAGTTGGACTGGGATCTGTCATTGGTTAAAGGCGCGCGCACTGATCTGGTCAAAGTAGTTGATGGCACCGAAGTCGCTGGTCTGGTGAACAGTTGGGAGGTGCGGGCCCAGCAGCGTATGGAGGAGGCCCGCCGACTGTTCAATGACCACCACTATGCCGCGGCAGAAACCCTGACGAGCAGCATCCTACAAACAGGCCCGCTGTCTACCGAACTACAGGCTACATTGCGGGAATGGGTGGGGTTGGCGCGCGGTTTCGACGCATGGGATCGCTTCGATCACGACCGCGCATTACAGATACTTAGTCCCTACCAAGCCCGTATCGTGGCTAGCTTCATCTTCCTGAAGCAACTCACAGGAAACGACAGGCGGAGTACGGGCTATGAAGCTGTTTTTGATCTGATCCGCAACGCTGAACGCCGCGCCCACCAGAAACGCTACGACGATGCCGTCGCTCGGCTCTATCGTGCCTGTGAACTGTTTGCACAGATCAGGCTGAGACAACGCACACCTTCCCTCGACAGCAGCAATCTGTCCACTGATGCGTTACCGGAGCATCTGCGAGCGACATACGACCAACTTCGTGACCCCGGAGAAAAGAAGATCAAGCTGGGTCTACTTCAAGACTATGAACTGCTGGCTAACCTGAACGACCCGGTGGGAATCGCATTTGGCACACACCAGAAGCGCCTATTGAGTGGTCTTAGCACGCGCAACAACTCAATCCTGGCGCACGGCGCATCACCTATTGGTCCTGATGGTTACCAGCAGTTTGCCAAGATTCTAACGGATTTGCTCACTGATGCTACGCAACGCCTCAACATTGCAGTTGACGCTCCTCAATTTCCGCATCTTGCATAGCACTGCTCGCTACGGACTTCCTACACATGACCACCCTCCTCCACCTCATCGGCGAGCAGCCCATGCCCATCCTCCTGCCGGACCGCTTCCTGCAGCCGGAACGGTCGCTGCTGATCTGCACGACGAAGACGCAGGCTGTGGCAGAACACCTGAAGCGCCTGCTGCCTCATGCGGCTATCGAGGAGACAGACCCTTATGACCTGCCGGCGATCCTGGCGCGGCTGAACGCGCTGCTGCCGGCCGACCAGCCAGCCATCGTCAACCTGACCGGCGGCACCAAGATGATGATGCTGGCGGCCTTCGCCCTGGCTATGCAGCGCCACTGGGACTTCGTCTACCTGGCGAGCGAACGACCGCCCGCCACCCTGCAACGCTACACCACCGGCGCCGGCGGCCTGAAGCGCCAAGTGCAGCACAGCCTGCCCAGCCTGATAAGCGCAGCCGACTACCTCAACGCGCACTTGCCGGGCTTTCGCAGCGAGGGCTATCACCGCGATGACGATGGCCGTCTGAGCGACGGCGGCGTCTTCGAGCAGGCGGTCTTCCAGGCGCTCCAGCCCCACGTAGACGAAGTGCTGGCCGGCGTGCGGCCCGAGGGCGTCGCCGACCAGATCGAGATGGACCTGGTGATCCGCGTTGGCAACCAGGTGGGCGTGGCCGAGATCAAGCTGGGCGGCCGCGCAGAGCGTCCCAAGCAGGGCATCGATCAACTGTCGACTGCGGCCAGCCGTGAGTACCTGGGCACCTATACGGCCAAGTTCCTGATCACCGCCAACCCGCTGGCGCGCAGCGTCCTGCAACTGGCCAGGGAGAAGCAAGTGACGGTGGTGACGCTGACCGGCTACCGGCCAGGCGATCCACTGACGCCGGCCGACAAGCAGCGCCTAATCCAGGCGGTCAGGCAGCGACTGGTGTAGCAGTGTGCGGGCGTCACGTGTGCTGCCTGTGCATCGCCCCGACCCAGTGATTGTTCCAACCCGTGGTTTCGTTTCATCTGTCGCCAACAGGGCGACGTTACCTCGATCGCCAACATCCATCAAACCACATGCCAACCCCCACCTGGTCCCACCTCAAACCCCACCTCCTGCGCCTGGAGAAAGGCGAGTTGCTGGCTTTGCTGCGCGAGCTGTATGGGCTGAACGCGGATAACAAGGCGTTTCTGGCTACGCGTCTGCTGCCGGCGACTTCCGACGCGATCGCCGAGCCGTATCGCAAGGCGATCAGCCAGGTGTTCAACCCTGATCGAGGCCACCCGAGCTTGAAGTTGAGTGCAGCGCGCAAGGCGCTGAACGACTTCAAGAAGGCCTGCAAGGACCCGCTGCTGGTCATCGACTTGATGCTGTTCTATGTGGAGGAGGGTGTGGTCTGCACCCGGACCTACGGCGATATCGACGCGCCGTTCTACAACAGCTTGCTCTCGGTTTACCACAGCGCCGCGCAGATGGTCAGCGAGATCGACGACCCTGCCCAGGCCGAGGCCTTCCAGCCCCGTTTTCAAGCCATCATCAGCGACACGCGCGATATCGGTTGGGGTTTTCAAGAGGGCTTGATTGACATCTACATTAGCGTGCTGCCCTCTGACTGGGAGGTGTGACGTCCACATGTTTCTCCTCAACTTCTCCCACCCCATCTCCGACCCGCAGTTTGTGCCTCTAACTGGCTGGCTTGCCTCTGCGAGTAAAACCTGGGTATGAAGTGCCGGCGCTTAACACGGCATTTGGCCGCAAAAAGAGATCTGTGTAAAATATGATTATCATATCTTGTGGAGGTCAGGAGCTATGCAATCCCACTCATTGTCGGTGACTGAAATGGTTCGAGGATTCTCCGACTATGTTAATCGGGTTGCCTATCGCCGAGAGCGCTTCATCCTTGTACGAGGACGTAAGCCGGTGGCCGAGCTGCGGCCTGTGCCTGTGGGCAGAACGCTCGGCGAGTTGGCAGAGGTATTGCAAGCCCTGCCTGCGCTCTCTGAGGCCGAAGCCGCAGATTTCGCCGCCGACATCGAACAGGCACGGGCGCGGCTGCTGCAACCAGAGGCAGGCAATCTGTGGCCATCCTGATCGACACCAGCATCTTGATCGCTTATGAGCGCGGCCAGTTGGATGTGGCCTCGCTGGTGGCGGGCCGCGAGAGTGAAGAGGTGTTCCTTTCGGTGATTTCGGCCAGCGAACTGCTGCACGGCGCGCACCGGGCAACCGATGCGGCTGTACGAGCGCGGCGATTGGCCTTTGTCGAGGCCGTCTTGGCGCGTTTTCCCGTGCTGGAGATCGACCTGGAGGTGGCGCGAGCGCATGCGACTCTGTGGAGCGCCCTGGCTCAGAAGGGCGAGATGATCGGCGCGCATGACGCCTGGATAGCGGCCCTGTGCATTGCGCGCAATTTGACCCTGGCCACCGCCAACACACGAGAGTTCAGCCGGGTGGCGGGCCTGGCCATCGAAGATTGGCTGAACCTTGGAAGTCGCGCTTCATGATCCTTCTCAACTTCTCCCACCCCATCACCGACGCCCAGCGCAGCCAGATCGAGGCGCTGACGGGCAGCGGGATCGCCCGCGAGATCGCGGCCATGCCCCAGTTCGACGAGCAACAGCCCTTCGGGCCGCAGATCGACGCGCTGCTGGCCCAGGTCGACCTGACGCCGGCCCAGTGGCAGGGCGAGCCGATCCTGGTGGTCCTGCCCTCGCTGAACTTCATCGCCGCGCTGCTGCTGGCCGAGCTGCACGGCCGCATGGGCTACTTCCCGCCAGTGGTGCGCACGAAGCCCGTGCCAGGCGCTCTGCCCCGCCGCTTCGAGGTCGCCGAGATCCTCGACCTGCAAGCCCGCCGCGAGGCAGCGCGCATGACCCGTAAGGCGTGATGCGCGAACCTGCCACCTGCCACCTGCCACCTGCCACCTGCCACC
>CAZVGR010000003.1:88883-136773 GCA_964626845.1 uncultured Anaerolinea sp. | reverse complement strand
GCCGGCTGGCCAGGGAGGCGCTGCGCGGCCGCGGCATGGACGACCGCACCGTGCTGGCCCAGGCCGCCGAAACCGCCCAATCGGCCATCCTCTACGACGGCGAGGGGCGGCGGCAGATCCACGTCGACCTGAAGGACATCCAGGAGCAGGTCTACCCGGTTGAGCTGTTCGAAGAAGCGGCCGCGGGCTGCCGGCTGGCTGTGCTATGCAACATCAACTTCTCGCGGCCGCTGCTGGCGCGGGCCCGAGCGCGCGGCATGGTCATCGCCACGGACGTGCATGCCATCGCCGACCTGGACGATCCCTACAACGCCGACTTCATGGCCGCGGCCGACATCCTCTTCATGAGCCACGAACGCCTGCCTGCGCCGCCGGAAGAATGGGCTGGCGCAGTGTCAGCACGTTACGGCAACCGCATCGTGGTCATCGGCCTGGGCGCGGACGGCGCGCTGCTGGCCGTCCAGGGCGACGCGCCGCAACGCACGCCGGCCGTGTTCACCCGCCCCGTAGTCAACACCATCGGCGCGGGCGACGCGCTCTTTTCGGCCTTCCTGCACGTCTACGCGCAGACGCAAGACCCTTATCTGGCTATACGCAAAGCCGTGGTCTTCGCCTCGTACAAAATCGGCGCGGCCGGCGCGGCGGAAGGGTTTTTGGATGGGGCAGGGTTGGAGGCGTGGGTAGTAGAGGGAAAGTAGGGAAAGGACGGAAAAGGGAGAGCGCTTACTCGCGCAATTGCGCCAAGCGCTGTTGCACGGCCTCAGCTCGGGCAGAGCCCATGTCTCTGTACAGGTCTAGCGCGTGCTGCCAGGCTTGCCGGGCCTGGTCCATGTCGCCCAGATGGCTGTACGCCTGGCCTAAGTCCTCGTATGCCTGTGCCTCTCCGAAGCGATAGCCTATCCTTTGAAGTAGCTCAAGGCCGCGTGTGTGGTATTCGACGGCGCGGCCTGCGTCCCCGGCTGCGTCGTAGGCATATCCCAGATAGTTTAGCGCCTCTCCTTCGCCCCGCATATCACCCGTTTCGCGTTTGATCGTCAAAAACCGTTCGCAATAGTCGATGGCATTGCGCCAGTCCGCCAGGTCGGCATACACCCTGCCCAGGTTGCCGACATGATTACCCTCCCCGCGCCGGTCGCCGATCTCCCGGCTGATCGCCAGCGCCTGCTGGTGATACTCAATGGCGCGCGGCGCATCGCCCAGGACCGCGTACGCCAAACCCAGGTTGCCCAGCCTATTGCCCTCGCCCCGCCGGTCGCCGATCTCGCGACTGATCGCCAGTGCCTGCTGATAAGTCTCGATGGCCCGCTGCACATCGCCCAAGGCCGCATACGCCACGCCCAAGTTGCCCAAATCGCACCCCTCGCCCCACCGGTCGCCGATCTCCCTGCTGATCGTCAGCGCCTGCTGGTAAGTCTCGATAGCCTGCCGCGTCTCGCCGATGTCCGCATACGCGTTGCCCAGGCTGCCCAGCGCGGCTCCCTCAGCCCATCGGTCGTTGAACTTACGCACGATGTCCAGATACTGTAGAAAGCAACCAATAGTGCGCGGCAAATCGTCGAGCGCCTGGTTGATCTGGGCAAGGCGAAAGATCAACTCGTTGTGTTCTTCGCGGACACCAGAAATGCCATCCGTCCGGCCGTATTCGTCCAGCAGCCCTTCCAGGATGCGCCGCCGCTGCTTCTTCTGCGCTAAGGTCATGTTGTCCACGCTCAGCCAATCGCTGTCGCGCAGGGCGTGCTGCTGAAAAGCCTGCTGGCGATAGAGCGGGTCCAGCGCGAAGTCGAACACCCCGCTGCGCCAGGCCCAGAAGTCGGGCGCCTGGCGCGCCACGATGGTCAGCGCGTAGTCGGGCAGCCAGAAGACGATGGGGACGGGCAGGTCGCGGTGGAACAACTCCCGCCCCATGTTGAGCTCGGTCAGCACGGGCGAATCCGGTCGGTCGTAGGGCAGGCTGTGCTCCAGGTCGGTCACGAACAGCGCCACGCGGTCGCCAGCGCCGTTCTGGGCGCTCGCCAGTTGTGCCCGCAGGTAGCTGCGCATGTTGGCTGTGTCGGGCGGTATCCTGGTCGTGACCACGCGTATCCCCTTGCCCGCCAGCAGGCGGCTGGCCTCACCGATCAGTCGGTCGCGTAACACGGGTGCGTTGCAGCGCGCGAAGAAGATGGCCAGCCGCTCGGCGTAGCCGACCATGGTGACCAGCTCGTTCAGGGTCACGGCCTGATCCAGCGGCAGCCGCTCCTGGCGGTCGAGCTGCGCCAGCTCAAGCATGGCGTTCGGCCTCCTGGAACTTGGGCAGACGACGCACGGCCGGGTGGACGTCGTGCCAGGGCGGCGCGCCGTTGACGTATTCCAACACGCTCAAATTGTGCAGCATCAGCCGGTGCGCGTCGTCGTTCTCCACCTGCTTGCTGCGCGCCACCTGCACCAGCAGTGGGAAGTGCTCCTCCGGGATCATGCGGCCATAGTCGCTGACCAGCCGATCCACCGCGCGTTGCGCCGCGTTGAGGTCGATGGGGCGGGGGAAGCGGTTGACAGCATAGCGGCAGGCGTAGCGCACCAGGGTCATCAGGTCGCGCGGATGGCCGCCACAGACCTCGATCAACAGGTCCAGCGACTCATCCTCGAAGACCTGCGCCAGGTCGATACGCCGCGCCAGGATGTCACGCAGGGCGTCGAGTCCGGGCGGGTGGGGCTGGTCGTGGCGGTCATGCACCTTAATCATAGGCATGATCAGGTGGTCGGGGAAGATGTTGCTCAGGATCGACGCCTGGGTCGAGTAGAACATGGCGATGGGCACGGTGTAGACCAGATGACAGTGCAGCGCCGAAAGCTGCTCGCCATGATCGATGTACAGCGCGTCGTGGCTGTTGCGCTGCGCGTCGGGCAGAGTGCGATAAGGGATGCGGTCCAAGTTGTCGATGATCACCACTAGCCCCTGCTTGCCAGCCTTGCGCAGCCTGGCCTGGCCATCCAGCAGCAGCAGGTTGATGCGCTCGATGAGCTGCGAAAGCTGCGGATCCAGCTTCTGCCGCACCTGGCGCTTGGACTCGACGCTGGTGCGCAATTGTCCGGTGATCTTGGCCATCAACTGGGCGAAGGGGGAGACCAGCTTGGGCACGCTGAACTTGAACTCGGCCTCCAACGCGGCCTGGGCAGCCTGGCTGCTTTCATAGGCGTAGACCACCTCCGCGAACCAGGCCAGGGTCTCGTCAAGCAACTCCGGATTGACGGCAACGCCGAGGTGGGTCAGACCGACGTAGACCTGGCTGGCGACGGCCACCAGCACATCGCTGTAGACGACGTCGTTGAGGTCCAGCACGTCGTCGGCTGCGAAATACACCACGGCAAAGCCGGCCTCTTCCAGGCGGTCTTTCAAGCGCAGCAGCTCGGTGGACTTGCCGCAGCCGCGATGTCCGGTGAACAACTGGGCCGTCTTGCGGTTGGACCAGATGATAGTCTCGTAGAGCTGGCGCACCACGTCCTCGTTGCCGCGCACCGGCGTGCAGTCCACATAGCGCGGGTCGCCGCTCTCCAGCGGCAGTGTGGGATCGGCGGCGTTGAAGACATCGCGCAGGGAAACGGCTGGTTGCATCGCACATCACTCCGGTCGATCGGTTTGCTGCAGCATGGCCCACCGGGCGGCTTGGCCGCAGTCATGCTCGGGTTTTTGCTGCTTACATTCTAGCACAGATCGTGCTTTCAGGCTAACGGAATTGCGCGCAGCCGCTTGCCCTACGGCCCAACCTGTGGCACAATCGGCGTACCGCACCGTCCCGCGGCAGCGCAGCGCTGCCTTTCCCCGCAAGGAGTTTGCTCATGGAACTCGTCCAATCCAACGATTTCTTCAGCCGCAGGCGCTAATGCACACCCACACCATCTACCTCGGCCTGGGCGCGAACCTGGGCGACCGGCAGGGTAACATCAGCCAGGCCCTGCAATTATTACGCCAACGCCTGACCATCCAGCGGGTCTCGGCCTGCTATGAGACCTCCCCGGTTGGCTATCTCGACCAGCCCGACTTCATCAACGTGGCCTGCCGGGCCAGCACCGACCTGGCGCCGGAGGAGTTGTTACACTTCGTCAAGCAGGTTGAACAGCGCATGGGCCGGCTGGCCACCTTCCGCTACGGCCCGCGACTGATCGACGTGGACATCCTGCTCTACGACGACCTGGTGATCGACACGCCGGAGCTGGCCATCCCCCACCCGCGCATGGCCGAGCGAGCCTTCGTGCTGGCGCCGCTGGCCGAGATCGCGCCCGCTGCCGTCCATCCGCTGCTGGGGCTAACGGCTGCCAAGCTGCTGGCTCAGGTGGACCAAAGCGGCGTGCGGCTGGCCCGCCGCGGGCTGGCGCCGGCCTTCGAGCATGACGTGCAGAGCAGCCGGCCGGCCGTGGCCATCGGCTTGAGCCGCGTCGGCGTGACCAACCTGGAGCGCATCATCCGCCTGACCGAGAAGGGCCGCGACAACCTGTTCTATGCCAACGTCGATCTGTTCGTCGACCTGGCCCCGCAGCAGGCCGGCGTCCACATGTCGCGCTTCAGCGACGAGTTGGAGGCGGTGGTGGACGCCATAACGGTGCAGGCCGCGCCCGACATCGAGACCTTCGCCGAGCAGTTGGCGCGCCAGACGGTGGAAAGCCAGGGCGCGCTGCGCTCCGAGGTGCGGGTGACGGCTAAGTTCCCTATGCGCAAGATCGCGCCCATCTCCGGCAAGGCCACGCAGTCGATCTACACCCTGATCGGCATGGCCGTGGCCACACACGATGGTGTGCGCCGCGTGGTCGGCGTCGAGGCTGATGGACTGACCGCCTGCCCCTGCGCGCAGGACATGGTGCGCAGCTACGCCAAACAGTTGCTGCAAGAGCAGGAGGGGCTGGACGACGCCGCAGCCGAACGCATTGTCAATCTTGTGCCCTTGGCGACGCACAACCAGCGCGGCCGCGGTACTCTGTTGCTGGGCACGCAGGCTGAGGTGCAAGCCTTCGACCTGGTGCATATCGTCGAGCACAGCATGAGCTCCGAGATCTACGAGTTGCTCAAGCGCAGCGACGAGTTCTTTGTGGTCAACAAGGCACACCGCAACCCTCGCTTCGTGGAGGATGTGGTGCGCGAGATGATCGGCCTCGCGCTGGACAGCTACCCTGACCTGGAGGACGGCGATTTGATCGTCGCTAAACAGGAGAACTTCGAGAGCATCCACCGCCACAACGCCTTTGCCGAGCACTACGGCACGGCCAGCGAACTGCGCGCCGGATTGAACGGCCAGCACGGTGGGTATACGACGTTGCAGGAGTGGCTAGCAAACGATGAAGGATGAATGATGAACGATGAATCCGGATTCCGGACTCATCGTTCATCGTTCATCATTCATCCTTCTCCGCCCATGACCTGGCTTCTCCAACGGGTGCTCGACCTGATCGAGCTGCTGGTCACCTGGTTCAACCGGCGCAAGTATGGGGCGCTGGCGCGGCGGCTGGGCCGCGACGCGGACGAGGCGGTTGGCGACGGCGGCCGCGGCTTGCTCATCCTGCAAATCGATGGCTTGTCGCATGCCACGCTGCAACAGGCGCTGGCGCGCGGGACGATGCCCCACCTGCGGCGCATGATCGAGCGGGACGGTTGCCGGCTGGAACGCTGGTGGTGCGGCGTGCCCAGCAGCACGCCGGCCGTTCAGGGCGGGATCATGTACGGCAACAACGAGGAGATACCCGCCTTTCGCTGGTACGAGAAGGCCAGCGGCAAAACGGTAGTGGCCAAACACCCGCGCGATGCCCGCATGTTGCAGGATCGGTTGAGCGCCGGCCGCCGCGGCCTGCTGGAGGGCGGGTCGAGCTACGTCAATATCTACGACGGCGGCGCTCGGCAATCGTTGTTCACCATCAGCGCGCTGGGGGGCGAGCGCTTCTTCGAGAACGCACGCGGCGCCAGCCTGCTGCTGCTGTTGCTGCTCAGCCCCATCCGGCTGCTGCGGCTGGTGAAGGACGTGACGCTGGATTTCGTACGCGATCTTTGGCAGCGGCTAGTGCGGCGCTTCGACACGCGCGTCGGCCGGCGGCGGCGACCCTTCTCGATCCTCGGCTCGCTGTTGCAGATCATCGCCAGCGTGGTCTTTCGCGAGCTGCAGACCTTCGGCGTGCTGCTGGACATCTACCGCCGCGTGCCGGCCATCTACGCCAACTTCTACGGCTACGACGACGTGGCGCACCAGCTTGGCCCGCTGGACGGCGAGACCGAGCGGGTGCTGCGGGGCATCGACGGCCGCATTCGCGAGATCGATCTGACCCGGCGGCGCTTCGCCGACCGCCGGCCCTACGACCTGTTCGTCCTTTCCGACCACGGCATGAGCCCTTGCACTCCCTTCCGGGAGCGCTACGGCGAGACCTTGGGCCAGTTCATGGCGTCGCTGGCGGCCAAGGATGCGCCGCTGGCGCTGGACGAAACGCTGAGCCGCGAGTGGCGCGCCAGCAGCGAGGCGCGCTACCTGCTGGAGGAACTGGAGGGGATCAGCGCCAATCTGTCGTGGCGCAGCCAGCGGCTAGCCGGCGTGCTGCGCAACTTCGTCGCCCGCCGCATCCCCCACGACGACGAGCGCGAGTACGACCTGAGCCGCCACCGCGACCTGGTGCTGCGCAACTCCGGCACCATCTCGCTGGTCTACTTCCCGCTGGCCATGCACCAGATGGACCTGAGTGAGATCGAGCTGGCCTACCCCGGCCTGCTGCGCAGCCTGGTGGAGCATCCGGGGCTGGGGCTGGTGCTGGGGCGGGAGCGGGGCGAGGCCATGGCTATGACCGTGCGCGGCCCGCGCCGCCTGCTCAACCTGGACGACCTCTTGATCCGCGACTTGCTGGACAACCTGCCCGACCCGCCGCTGGCCGCGCGACAACTGGCGCGCGTGGCCGGCTTCGCCAACAGCGGCGACCTGCTGCTCTTCGGCCGCTGGAACGCGCGCGGCCACGCCATCGCCTTCGAGCCGCACTGGGCCACCCACGGCGGCATCGGCGGCGACCAGAACCGCCCCTTCCTGCTGCTGCCACCCGGCGTTGACTGGGACATCTCAGCCGTCACTGACCCCGCGCAGCTCTACCCGCTGTTCATGCAACGCTACGGCAGCCACGTGAAACGTGAAGCGTGACACCTGCCACTTGCAACCTGCCACTTGCCACCTGCAACTCCGCAAATTTGACAAACCCCGCCCCGCGGGCTAAAATGTCACACGCTAAGGCCCATTCGTCTAGCGGCCCAGGATGTAGCCCTCTCAAGGCTGAGACACGGGTTCGAGTCCCGTATGGGCCACCTTAGCTGGAAGCCCTCCCTCTCCCAGGGAGGGCTTTTTGTTTTCAGTGCTTTCGACTGTGCCGGCGAATTACCTGTTCTGCCTCTGTTGCATATAATCATGGCGAGGGTATCAGCTATGCCAAATCAGCTCGACCTGCCACCCCAGTTCATCCGGCCCCGTTACGACGGCGGCTCCTTTGCCGACCTGCCTGGCTTCCTCAAGTCGCTGCTGCTGCCGGACGCGGCTTCAAGCCTGGCGCCCAAAGGCTTTGCCGCCCTGCCGCAGCGCTACCGCAAGGTGATCTTCCTCTTCATCGATTCTTTCGGCTGGAGCTTCTTCCAGCGCCATCGCGAGCGACTGCCGTTCCTGCGCCGCTTCGTAGAGCAGGGCAGCGTCACCCAGCTCACGTCCCAGTTTCCCTCCACCACCGCCGCGCACGTTACCACCCTCTACACCGGCCAGCCGGTCGGCCGGCACGGCATCTACGAGTGGCACGTCTACGAGCCCAAGCTGGACGCCATGATCATGCCGCTGCCGTTTTCGTATTCAGGCGATCGGGCGCCGGAGACCTTGCAGAACAGCGGCGTGCCCGCCGAGAGCTTCCTGCCGGTCAACTGGTTCGTCGAGGATCTGGCCCGCCATGGCGTGGCCAGCTATCTGAGCCAGTTCCACGGCTTCGCCCACTCCACCTATTCGCGCATCATCGGCCGCGGGGCCAGCATTGCCCCCCATAAAACCCTGCCCGAAGCGCTGATCAACATGACCCAGACCTTGCAGCGCCACGGCGGCCAGGCGGTCTACTTCATGTACTTCGGCCAGATCGACGCCATCAGCCACGACTACGGCCCGGCCGCGCCCCAGGTGGACGCGGAGATCGAGGCCTGTTTCGACGCGCTGGAGCGCTGGTTCCAGCGGGACGCGGCCAGCCTGCCGGCCGACACCCTGCTGCTGCTGACGGCCGACCACGGCCAGGTGGCCACCGACCCGGCCACCACACTCTATATCAACCGGCAGCCGGAGTTCCGCAAACTGCAGCCCATGCTGCGCACCAACCGCCAGGGCCAGGTGCTGACGCCGGGCGGTTCCTGCCGCGACATGTTTCTTTATGTCAAACCCAACGCCCTGGAGGACGCCCAGGTGCTGGTGGCCAACATGGTTGGCGAGCGGGGCGTGGTGCGGCGGGTGGCCGACTTGATCGAGGCTGGCTTCTTCGGTCCTCTACCCGTCTCCGATGCCTTTCTGGGCCGCGTCGGCAACCTGGTCGTCCTGCCCTACGAGGGCGAGGCGGTCTGGTGGTACGAAAAAGACCGCTTCGAGCAGAAGTTCCGCGGCCATCACGGCGGGCTGACCCAAGGCGAGCTGGAGACGCCGCTACTTCTATATGCATTGTGATGACCTGTGGTATAATCAAGTGCGACGCAATCGATGCTATACTGGACCGGTGAAGGACAAGCGAAGAATGACGGTTCTGCAATTGCCTGATAGAGTGGTCAAATCCTGGGGATATGACGTTGCTCAAGACTTCGTCGAGTGGCTCGATACCCGCCTGCACACAGCGCAGGTGCCACAAGGGGTGCAGATTTCAGCGTTAACGGCTCGCCAGCAAGTCAACGTGCTGATGCTCGAGCAAGTGAGTAATCTCCTGCTGGCAGGCGAACCATGGCTGGTTCAAACTGATGTCGGCTGGCACTGGAGGGTGCCGGTTGACCTGACCTCACCCGGCCGTGGACGCATCGGGCGCGTTGGTCTGCTCGATGTCGACGCAAGCTTAGGATTGGTGATTTACACCGAAGGACAGCTTGAACAGATCACGCATGAAGCAGAGATAGCAGCCCGGCGAGAAACGGTCAAGGCATAATGCCGAACGTTGTGCAGATGCCTCACTATCAACAATCCGCAGCAGGCTATTGCTTGCCAGCTTGCATTCGCATGATCCTGGCGTTGCACGGCATACAGCTATCTGAGCAAGAGATCGCGAGGATGATTGACGCCAAACCATACGGAGCGCCAAGCTTCGCTGTGAGACGCCTGGAGGCACTGAAGGTTCAGGTCGACTATCGCTCCTGGTCGATCACCGACTTGCTTGCCAGCCTGAACGCTGGAACGGCAGTGATTGCCTTCCTACGAACTGGATTTTTGGATTACTGGCAAGAAGATGTCGCCCACGCCATTGTCGTGGTTGGCGCCGAACCTGACCAGAACTTCTGGGTACACGATCCAATGCTCGCCAGAGGGCCCATTGCTACGCTTTGGAACGGACTTTTGGCCGGATGGGCTGAGTTTTCGTATCGCGGCGCCACAATTGGCCCGAGGTGACCTCAAAATGCACTTGGCGCGAGTCATCGGCACGGTAGTCGCTACCCAGAAATACGAGGGCCTGGAAGGCGTCAAGCTGCTCATTATCCAGCCGCTGGACAAGCGCCAGCAGCCGGCCGGCCAGCCGCTGGTGGCCGCCGACTCCACCGCCCAGGCCGGCCCCGGCGAGCTGGTCTTCTTCATCGCCAGCCGCGAGGCCGCCCTCACCCTGCCAACCACCTTCGTCCCCGTCGATCATGCGGTTGTTGGGATTGTCGATGAGGTTGGTACGTTGGTAGATTGGTAGATTGGTAAAGTGGTCACGCCGCTGGCCATCCTGCCAGTCTCAATCAACGGACAGCCCCACCTTACTGCGGTCTGCCCTTACCCCCTCTTGGCCTGGCCCACCAACCACCCTACACCCGACCAATCTACCAGCTTCCCAATCTACCAATCTACCAACCATGTACCTCGCCCACGTCTACGGCAACGTCGTTTCGACCATCAAACACCCCTTCTTCGCCGGCCGCAAGCTGATGCTGGTGGAGCGGCTGGGGCTGGACGGCGCGGCTGACTCCCGGTACGACATCGCCGTCGACCTGGTGCAGGCCGGGCCGGGCGACCTGGTGCTGGTGCTGGACGAGGGCAGCAGCGCGCGTCAGTTGCTGGACGCCGAGCCCGATGGCCCGGTGCGGGCGGTGATCGTCGGTATCGTCGACGCTGTAGACCTGCCGGAGGCCGCGTGAGCCAGCTCGTCCGCTACGAGAAACGCCAGGCGCCAACCCGCCGGCCCACCGAGCAGCAACTGCGCCAGGAGATCATCCAGATCAGCCGCCTGCTGCACAGCGGCGGCTACTGCCTCGGCTACGACGGCAACGTCAGCGCCCGGCTGGACGGTGAGCGCTTCCTGGTCACGCCCAGCGGCGTCGGCAAGGCCTTCGTGCGCGCAGACCAGCTCGTCGTCGTAGACTGGGAGGGAAACCTGGCCGGGCAGGGCCGCTACGGCCTGCAGCGCGGCCTCAAGCCCAGCTCCGAGATCCTGCTGCACCTGGAGGCCTACCGCCAGCGTCCCGACGCCCAGGCCGTCATCCATGCCCACCCGCCCATTGCCATCGCCCTCAGCATTGCCGGCATCAGCCTGGCCCGCTGCCTGTTGCCTGATATCATCCTCTACTTTGGCCTGATCCCCACCACCGAGTACGCTACACCGGCCTCGGCCGAGGGGGTTGGCGTGATCAGCGAGCTGATCCAACGCTACGACGTGCTGATTTTGCAACGTCACGGCAGCGTCACCATCGGCTCCACCGTCGCCGACGCCTACCTCAAGCTGGAGAAGCTGGAACACACCGCGCTGATCACCAAAACCGTGGTCGAGCTGGGCCGGGAGAAGCCTTTTCCTCAAGAGGAGATCGTTAAGCTGGTGCAGTGGCGCAACGATGTGGGCCTGATGCGCCCCGGCCAGGCCGACGACCTGTGCGCTGCCTGCGGGGTATGCGAGCTGTTGGGGCGCAGGGCATCTTGACGCCATCTGAAACATCCAGGAGGCAGGACAACGACCGTGCGCTTCAGCAAGTATCACAGGTTGGGCGGCGTGGTCAAGGTCTGGGAGGGCATCATCATGGCTCCAGGGCTACGCTGAGGCGTCGCTGTGGGTGCTGCAGAGCAACGAACGGGCTATCCGCTTTTACCAGTCCAACGGATTCTATGCCGACGGCGCCGCCAAGGTCGAACAGAGCCGCAGCGGCATCATCTTCCATGAGATGCGCTATCGCTGTGCCCTTACCCCGTCACCGCTCGGGCCGGTCTGTGCGTAGCCACCGGGCCCGCCAGCCCAGTTGCTCGGGCCGGTCTGTGCGTAGCCACCGGGCCCGCCCACCTTAGACGATGAACAGCCTTCCCTTCACCCCCCAAACCACCACCTTCCTGGATGCCGTGCGCATCCCCCTGCGCCTTTCCTGCGTCACCACCGCGGGCTGGCCCATGGTGCTCTCGCTGTGGTACCTGCACGACGCGGGCCAGCTCTGCTGCGCCACGCTGGAGAGCGCCCACGTGGTCAGCTATCTGCGCCGCGAGCCCCGCTGCGGCTTCGAGATCGCCGCCGACCAGCCGCCCTACTGCGGCGTGCGCGGCCGGGCCGTGGCCGAGATCGATCCGGCGCTGGGACCGGAGATGCTGGGCCGGCTGATCGATCGCTACCTGGGCGGCCGCGACAGCAGCCTGGCCAGGCGGCTGCTGGCCCGCAGCCAGGACGAGGTCGCCATCGTCCTGACGCCGGTCCAGGTCTTCACCTGGGACTATCGGCAGCGTATGGCCGACGCGGCGCAGGCAGGGCCAGGCAAAGTTTGTCCGTAACCTCAAACCATCAAGGACTTCACAATGACCATCATCGATCTGCGTTCTGACACCGTCACCAAACCCACACCCGCCATGCGCCGGGCCATGGTCGAGGCCGAGGTGGGCGACGACGTACTGGGCGACGACCCCACCGTGCAGCGCCTGGAGGAGCTGGCGGCCGGCCGGCTCGGCAAGGAGGCCGCGCTGTTCGTCCCCTCCGGCACCATGGGCAACCTCATCAGCCTGCTGGTCCACTGCGGCCGCGGCGACGAGGTGATCCTGGGCGACCAGGCCCACACCTACGTCTACGAAGCCGGCGGCTCCTCGGCCGTGGGCAGCATCCACCCGCGGCCGCTGCCCAACCGGCCTGATGGCACCATCGACCTGGCCCTGCTGGAGGCGTCGATCCGCCCTGACGACATCCACGCCCCACGCACGAAGCTGATCACCCTGGAAAACACCCACAACCGCTGCGGCGGGGCCGTGCTGCCTGTGGCCTACATGGACGCGGCTGCTGAGTTGGCCCGGCGCCGCGGGCTGGCCCTGCACCTGGACGGCGCGCGTATTTTCAATGCGGCTGTGGCGCTAGGGGTGGATGTGCAGGATTTGGTGCGCGGCTGCGACTCGGTCAGCTTCTGCCTGAGCAAGGGCTTGGGCGCGCCGGTGGGGTCGGTGGTGGTAGGCTCGCGGGCCTTCATCCACGAAGCGCGACGGGCGCGCAAGCTGGTGGGCGGCGGTATGCGCCAGGCTGGCGTCATCGCGGCAGCCGGCATCGTGGCGTTGACCGAGATGGTGGATCGGCTGGCCGAGGATCACGCCAACGCGCGCCGGCTGGCCGAGGGCATCGCTAGCCTGCCTGGCATCGTGCTGGATCCGGCTACGGTGCAGACCAACATCGTGATCTTTGCCTTGCAGCGGCCAGATCTGTCGCCGCAACAACTGACCGCGCGGCTGCACGAACAGAGTGTTTGGCTGTTCGCTATCGGCGGCCAGCGGCTGCGGGCCGTCACCAACTACCACGTCACCGCGCAGGATATCGAACTGGCCATCGACGCATTTGCCAGCATTCTGAGCGCATAAACGACAAAGGCCCTCCAGGCTGGGAGCAACCTGGAGGGCCCTTGTGAGCGCCAGCGGCTAGAAGAAGGCTTCCTCCTCCGCCGGCTCGGCAAAGGGGCTGTCCTCGCCGCGCGGCCCGCCGCCGATGAACTTGATGTTATCGGCGGTCACGTCCAGGCTGGCGCGCAGCTGGCCATCGGTGCCGGTATAGGCACGCGCCGACACCCGGCCGACGACCATTACCTGGCGTCCCTTCTTGAGGTACTGCGCCGCAACCTCGGCCTGGCGGCGCCATGCCGAGACGCGGAACCACGTGGTCTCTTCGCCGTGGCTGCCATCTTCCTTGGTCCACCGGCGATTGACCGCGACGCTGAAGCTGGTTACCGGCGTGCCGTCGGCCGTGTAGCGCAGCTCCGGATCACTACCCAGATTACCAATGAGAATAAGTTGTTGGAACATAGACTGCTCCCTCCTCGGGGGTGAACGGTGATGCCGCCGAGGGCTCAACAGTAGGAAACCATCGGCAGCGCGACGGGATCACGATGAGCAAAGTATAGCACAGAAACCCGGCAAAAACAAGTTGTTTGTTGGCCTCTCAGCCTCTCATTTTTGACGGAGACGTATGCGATTTGACGAAAGCGCTCAACTGTGTATAATCTCATCCGTAGCAACTGTGGGCCCGTGGTGTAGTCGGCTAACATACCGGCCTGTCAAGCCGGAGATCGCGGGTTCGAGACCCGTCGGGCCCGCCACAGCTACTTCTCTGAAACGCCAGCAACCCTGCTGGCGTTTTCTTCTTTCCCCCGCAACGCTTACCATTTGGAGGTTTTCCCATGTCCCAAACCATCGTCGTCCTCGAAGGCGACCAGACCGGCCAGGAACTGCTGGTCGAGGCTTTGCGCGTCTTGCAGCCCAGCGTAATCGGCTTCGACCTGCACTTGCAGCGCTTTGACCTCAGCCTGGCCAACCGCCGCGCCACCCAGAACCAAGTGGTACACGATGCGGCCGCAGCTATCCGCCACCACCGCCTGGGCCTCAAGGCCGCCACCATCACGCCCGAAGGCATCGGTGACGTGGGCAGCCCCAACGCCATCCTGCGCCAGCAGATGGACGCAGTGGTGATCCTGCGCACCGGCCGGCGCATCCCGCGCGTGCGACCGGTGGGCGGCGTCCACTCGCCCATCAGCGTGGTGCGCATGGCCGTGGGCGACGCCTACGGCGCCAAGGAGTGGCGCGAGGGCGAGGCCGGCTCGCTGGACGAGGTAGCCTACCGCACCGAGACCATCAGCCGCCGCGTCTGCCGCGCCGTGGCCGAGTACGCCTTCCAGCACGCGCGCAAGACCGGCGCGCGCATCTTCGGCGGCCCCAAGTGGACGGTCAGTCCGGTCTACGAGGGCATGTTCAAAGAGGAGATGGACGCGGCCGCCGAGCGCTACCGCGACGTGGTCTACAAGCCGCAACTGATCGACGCCACGCTGGCCCTGCTGCTGGCCACGTCGGGCAATCCCCTGGTGATCCCCACGCTGAATCGCGACGGCGACCTGATCTCCGACATGGTCTTGCAGATGTTCGGCTCCATCGCCGGCTCAGAGTCGCTGGTGATTGCGATGGACGATGGCGGCGCGGTGACAGCGGTGATGGCCGAGGCGCCCCACGGCACTGCGCCGATCCTGCAGGGCAAGAACGTCGCCAACCCGATGGCCATGATCCTGGCCGGCGCCAGCCTGCTGACCTACATCGACAGCAGCGAAGCGCGGCTGGCCAGCCGCGCCATCTACGAATCGACCCTGGAAGCGGTCTACGACGGCTTTGCCACGGCCGACCTGGGCGGTCCGACCCGCACCGACGAGTTCACCAACGAAGTGATCCGCCGGGTGCGCACAAAGGTGGAGGTTTGGTCGTCGCTGGCGTAAATTCTTGAAATTCTATCCCTACATATGACCTATATCATGGTGGGAAATGAAAAGTGGGGGTATGATGGTCTTGTGCTGCCGTGAACAGGAGTCACGCGGCCATAGTCGATGACTGCTTCACTGCGCCTGGCAGTATCAAAACCAGGCGGCCAGCGGACAGCCAGGGGCTCCTGGCGCAGGGAGAACTCACCGGGAGCCAACAGCCATAAGTAGGATAGGAAGAACATGGCCAACAGACCGATTGTCACCATTGACGGCAACGAGGCCGCGGCTTACGTTGCGCACAAGACCAACGAAGTGATCGCCATCTACCCGATCACCCCCTCCAGTCCCATGGGCGAATGGGCCGACCAGTGGACGGCCGAGCTGCAGCCCAACATCTGGGGCACCGTGCCCCTGGTGATGGAGCTGCAGTCCGAGGGCGGCGCGGCCGGCGCAGTGCATGGCGCCTTGCAGACCGGCTCGCTAACCACGACCTTCACCGCCTCGCAGGGCCTGCTGCTGATGATCCCCAACATGTACAAGATCGCCGGTGAGCTGACCTCGACGGTCTTTCACGTGGCCGCGCGCAGCCTGGCCGCGCAGGGCCTGTCGATCTTCGGCGACCACAGCGACGTGATGGGCGTCCGCCAGACCGGCTGGGCGATGCTGTGCAGCAACGCGGTGCAGGAGATCATGGACTTCGCCCTGATCGCCCAGGCCGCCACGCTGGAAGCGCGCGTCCCCTTCATCCACTTCTTCGACGGCTTCCGCACCAGCCACGAGGTGGCCAAGATCGAGCAGCTCAGCGACGACGACATCCGCGCGATGATCGACGACGAGCTGGTGATGGCCCATCGCAACCGCGGCCTGACCCCTGACCGGCCGATGATGCGCGGCACGGCGCAGAACCCCGACGTCTATTTCCAGGCGCGCGAGACAGTCAACCCCTTCTACCTCAAGGTGCCGGGTATCGTTCAGGCCGCCATGGACAAGTTCGCCGGGCTGACCGGCCGGCAGTATCGCCTCTTCGACTACGTAGGCGCGCCCGACGCCGAGCGGGTGATGGTGATCATGGGCTCGGCCGCCGAGACCGCCCAGCAGACGGTCGAATACCTGGCCGCGCAGGGCGAGAAGGTCGGCGTGCTCAAGGTGCGCCTGGTGCGGCCCTGGAGCGGCGAGCACTTCATGGCCGCGCTGCCGCCGACCGTCAAGGCGCTGGCCGTGATGGACCGCACCAAGGAGCCGGGCGCAGCCGGTGAGCCGCTCTACCAGGACGTGCTGACCGCGCTGATGGAAAGCGGCGGCTTCAACATCAAAGTCATCGGCGGCCGCTACGGTCTGTCCAGCAAGGAGTGGACGCCTGGTATGGTCAAGGCAGCGCTGGACGAGCTGGCTAAGCCGGCGCCCAAGAACCACTTCACCGTGGGCATCACCGACGACGTAACCTTCACCAGCCTGGATGTCGATCCCAGCTTCACCATCGAGTCGCCCAGAGCGGTGCGGGCCTTGTTCTACGGCCTGGGCTCCGACGGCACGGTCG
The DNA here is from genome assembly GCA_964626845.1 of uncultured Anaerolinea sp. GTDB lineage: Bacteria > Chloroflexota > Anaerolineae > JAAEKA01 > JAAEKA01 > JAAEKA01. Next base: position 120,370 of record CAZVGR010000003.1, on the reverse strand, counting down.
GCGCCAACAAGAACAGCATCAAGATCATCGGTGAGGACACCCCCAACTTCGCCCAGGGCTATTTCGTCTACGACTCCAAGAAGTCGGGCGCCATCACTGTCTCGCACCTGCGCTTCGGCCCCGACGAGATCCACCAGCCCTACCTGATCGAGTCGGCCAACTTCGTCGCCATCCACCAAGCGGTGTTCCTGGAGCGCTACGACGTGTTGGCCAAGGCCGCGCCGGGCGCAACCTGCCTGCTCAACACCTACTACCCCAAGGAGGAGGTGTGGGACAAGCTGCCGCGGGTCTACCAAGAGCATCTGATCAACAAGGGCATGAAGCTGTATGTGATCGACGCCTACGAAGTGGCCGAAAAGACTGGCATGGGCGGCCGCATCAACACGATCATGCAGACCTGCTTCTTCGCCATCTCCGGCGTGCTGCCCAGGGATGAGGCGATCGCTGCCATCAAGCACGCCATCGAGAAGACCTACGGCAAGCGCGGCGAGAAGGTGGTACAGCAGAACTTCCAGGCCGTGGACGAGACCATTGCCAACCTGTTCGAGGTGCCGGTGCCGGCGGCCGTGACCAGCGCCATCGAGCTGCCGCCGGCCGTGCCGGCCGAAGCGCCAGAGTTCGTGCAGTACGTGACCGCCGAGATTATCGCCGGCCGCGGCGACCTGTTGCCGGTGTCGGCCATGCCGATCGACGGCACCTATCCGACTGCGACCACCCAGTGGGAGAAGCGCAACCTGGCGCTGGAGATCCCGATCTGGGACCCGGATGTGTGCATCCAGTGCGGCAAGTGTGCGCTGGTCTGCCCGCACGCCACGATCCGCATCAAGGTCTTCCCGCAGGAGGAGATGGCCGGCGCGCCGGACACTTTCCGCGCCACGCCCTACAAGGGCAAGGAATACCCCGGCTGGATGTACTCGATCCAGGTGGCGCCCGAGGACTGCACCGGCTGCGGCGCTTGCGTCTATGTCTGCCCGGCCAAGAACAAGCGCGAGCCGCGCTTCAAGGCCATCAACATGGAGCCGCAGCCGCCCATCCGCCAGCGCGAGGTGGAGAACTACGACTTCTTCCTGCACATTCCCGACGTCGACCGGCGCACGGTCAACATGAAGCTGGTCAAGACCAACCAGATGCTGCGGCCGCTCTTCGAGTACTCTGGCGCCTGCGCCGGCTGCGGCGAGACCCCTTACATCAAGCTGGTGACGCAGCTCTTCGGCGACCGCACGATCATTGCCAACGCCACCGGCTGCTCCTCGATCTACGGCGGCAACCTGCCCACCACCCCCTACGCCCAGAACGCGGACGGTCGCGGCCCGGCCTGGTCCAACAGCCTGTTCGAGGACAACGCCGAGTTCGGGCTGGGCATGCGCCTGACCCTGGACAAGCGGCTGGAGTACGCCCAAGAGCTGCTGCAAGCCCACGTCGATGTGATCGGCCAGGAGCTGGTCGACGGCCTGCTCAACGCCGACCAGTCGGAGGAAAGCGGCATCTACGAGCAGCGCGAGCGGGTGGCCGCATTGCGCCAGCGGCTGGCGTCTGCCAACGGCGCGCCGGCTCTGAAGCAACTGGCCGACATTGCCGACGTGCTGGTCGCCAAGTCGGTCTGGATCTTCGGCGGCGACGGCTGGGCCTACGATATCGGCTACGGCGGCCTGGATCACGTCATCGCCTCCGGGCGCAACGTCAACATCCTGGTGCTGGACACCGAGGTCTACAGCAACACCGGCGGCCAGATGTCCAAGTCCACCCCGCGCGCGGCCGTGGCCAAGTTCGCGGCCGGCGGCAAGCGCATGGCCAAGAAGGACCTGGCCATGATGGCCATGAACTACGGCAACGTCTACGTGGCCAAGATCGCCATGGGCGCCAACGACGCGCAGACGGTGCGCGCGATTCTCGAGGCTGAGAGCTACGACGGCCCCAGCCTGATCATCGCCTACAGCCACTGCATCGCCCACGGCATCAACATGACCACGGCCAACGACCAGCAGAAGCGAGCGGTGGACAGCGGCTACTGGCCGCTGCTGCGCTACGACCCGCGGCTGGCGGCCGAGGGCAAGAATCCGCTGCAACTGGACAGCAAGGGCCCCAAGATCCCGCTGCAAGACTACATCTACAACGAGACCCGCTACACCATGCTGACCAAATCGGACCCGCAAGCCGCAGCCATGCTACTGGTCGAGGCGCAACAGGACGTCAACAGCCGCTGGCATCTCTACGAACAACTGGCGACGCTGGATTACAGCAAGTAGGCAAGTAGCAGGTGGCAAGTTGCAAGTTGCAGGTGACCTGAGTGCCACATGCAACCTGCGACCTGCAACCTGCCACCTGCAACTTTTCACGCCCCGAGGAACCATCATGAACCTAACCACCCACTACATGGGCTTCGAGCTGAAGAACCCCATCGTGCCGTCGGCGTCGCCGCTGAGCAAGAACATCGACAATATCCGCCGTATGGAGGATGCCGGCGCGGCCGCGATCACCATGTACTCGCTGTTCGAGGAACAGATCGAGTTTGAGGCTGAGCGCTATGACCACTTCTTCGGCTACGGCACCGACAGCTTCGCCGAGGCGTTGACTTACTTCCCGAAACCCAACGAGTTCAACCTGGGCCCGGACCAGTACCTGGAGCACGTCCACAAGGCCAAGGCCGCAGTCGATATCCCGGTGATCGCCAGCCTGAACGGCGTGAGCGACGGCGGCTGGATCGACTACGCCACCAAGATCCAGCAGGCTGGGGCCGACGCGCTGGAGGTCAACCTCTACTTCTTGCCCACCGACCCACGCGTGGCCTGCGGCGAGGTGGAGCAGATCTACCTGGACGTACTGGCCAACGTCAAGCGCCACGTGACGATCCCGGTGGCCATGAAGATTGGCCCCTACTTCACCGCGCTGCCGCGCGTGGCCCATGCGCTGGACACGGCTGGCGCCGACGCGCTGGTGCTGTTCAACCGCTTCTACCAGCCCGACCTGGACATCGAGGAGCTGACCGTGGGTCCGCACCTGGTGCTGAGCAGCTCGGACGAGCTGCGCCTGCCGCTGCGCTGGGTCGCCATCCTCTACAGCCACGTGGGCTGCTCGCTGGCGCTAACCAGCGGCGTGCATACGGTTGAGGACGCCGTCAAGGCCGTGATGGCCGGCGCGGACATCGCCAACACCACCTCGGCGCTGCTCCAGCACGGCATCGGCCACATCACCACCCTGGTGGATGGCTTCAAGCTGTGGATGGAAGAGCACGAGTACGACTCGGTAGACATGATGAAAGGCAGCCTGAGCCAGCGCAACGTGGCCGAGCCGGCTGCCTTCGAGCGCGCCAACTATATGCGCACCTTGCAGAGCTATAAAGGTCTGCCCTAGCCTACCTGCTCTCCGCTTCAGACCAAAAAGCCCCCAGCTTGCTGAGGGCTTTTTGGCCTGAAAAAAAAGCCTGCTATAATCGCAGTGGAGGTTCTATCATGAATAGCACACAACCAGACATCCGAAGTATCATCGCTGCTCACGCCGATGCCGTCGCTCTGAACGCCGTTCAGCGCCAATATCAGCGCCAGCCCGGAGACTGGAACCAGCGGGACAGCGTAATCCACCAGAAAAGCCTGCGCGATGTCAGGTATCACCTGGATTACCTGGGCGAGGCGGCGGCTGTGGGCGAACCGCAGTTGTTTCAGGACTACGTCGCCTGGGCCAAAGTCCTGTACAGCAGTCTGGGCTTCAAGCCCGACATGCTCCCCACCACGCTGCACTGCATTCGTCAAGCGCTGGAGGAGACGCTGCCAGCGGAAGCGCTGCCGCCAATGTTGCCCATCATCGATCAGGCGCTGGCCAGTATAGACGCGGCCCCGGTGGACGCGCCAGGTTTTCTCGACGAGCACGCACCCATGTCCGACCTGGCCAGAGCGTATCTGGATGCGCTGCTGCGCGCCGACCGCCAGGAGGCCAGTCGCCTGATCCTGGAGGCCGTTCAAGGGGGCAGCAGCATCAAGGAGATCTACCTGAACGTCTTCCAACGCTGCCAGCACGAGATCGGCCGGCTGTGGCAGTCCAACCAAATCAGCGTCGCCCAGGAACACTACTGCACCGCCGCCACCCAGCTCATCATGTCGCAGTTGTATCCTTACTTGTTCAACACCGAGCGCAGGGGCCGTCGTTTGGTGGCCACTTGTGTGGGCGGCGAGCTGCACGAGATCGGCATGCGTATGGTGGCTGACTTCTTCGAGATGGACGGCTGGGACACCTATTACCTGGGCGCGAACATGCCAGCGACCAGCATCGTCAAAGCTGTGCAGGAACGCCAGGCAGACGTGCTGGGCATCTCGGCCACTATTACCAGCCATGTAGCCGACGTAACTGAGTTGATCAGGGTTGCACGTGCTTCGGGTGTGGGCGACAAGGTGAAGATTCTGGTGGGCGGCTATCCTTTCAACATCTCGCCCGATCTGTGGCAGAAGGTGGGCGCCGACGGCTTCGGTCGCAACGCGCTGGACGCAGTAGAAACGGCTAACAGCCTGCTCAGCACAAACTGATATGTCGAGCACAACGTTATCGGGCATCGCCTTGCTCTGCGACCAAAACGGCATAATCGACCACATCATCTACGACGAGCTGGGGGCTGCGAGCACTGTGCGCAGCGGCCAGCATTTCCCGCTGACGGTCGACCGGGCCAGCATGGGCAAGGCGTTAAATTTTCTGATAACCGTACAGAACCAGCAGGCCGCCTTCGACTGGGAGATCAACATCCCGCTGACCGGCGAAATTGCGTCCTTGCATTTTTCCGGCGTTGAAATAAACGGCCAATTGTTGCTGGTCGGCGCTCGTTCACACGACAATGCGCTGCGCCTGTATGAAGAGCTTGCCCTGATTGCCAACAGCGAGGCTAATGTGGTGCGCCAGACCGTTAAGAAACAGGTCGAACAGGAACAAGAAGCCGCACGGCACGTCGACGAGCTGATGAACCGCCTCAGCGCAATGAACAACGAACTGGCCAGCCTGCAGCGCGAGCTAAGCAAGAAGAACGATGAGCTGGAGCGTCTAAACGCTTTGAAAAATCAGTTCCTGGGTATAGCCGCCCATGATCTGCGCAGTCCCCTGAGCCTGATCATGGCTTACAGCGACTTTCTGATCCAGGAGGTCAGTCCACAGCTTGCCAGCGAGCACAACGAGTTTCTGAACATCATCTACGAGTCCAGCCGCTTCATGCTCAATCTGGTCAACGATCTGCTCGATGTCTCAGTCATCGAGTCAGGTCATCTGGAGATGAAATGGCAACCAGTCGATCTGCGGAGGTTCGTAAGCCAGATTGTGACCCTCAATCGACCGGTGGCGGCTCAAAAACAGATTGTGCTGGAGTTTACTGCGTCCGAGCCGATCCAGGTGTGGTGCGATGCAGGCAAAATCCAACAGGTGCTCAGCAATCTGCTGACCAACGCCATCAAATTCTCCTTCCCCGACGGCCCTGTGGCCGTGCGGCTGGAACGTGTGGGAGAGGAGGCCGTGATCGCGGTGCAAAATCACGGCCAGGGCATCCCTGCCAACGAACTTGACAAGCTGTTCAAGCCTTTCTCGCGCACCAGCGTGCGCAGCACAGGCGGCGAAAAAGGTACCGGCCTGGGACTGCTTATCGCCCGGCGCATCGTAGAAGCGCACAAAGGCCGCATCTGGGTCGAAAGCGCGCCCGACGCCAGCGCTATTTTCTCGGTGGCCTTGCCTCTGGGGGAACCGACACTCGAACAGCTCTACTCAGCAGCCACAAAGGGAGCTGGACGCTGAACAAGGTGGTAAAAAAAGCGCCGCTTCTCAGGACTGACAGTCCTGCGCTTTCGGCTGGCGGGCAGCATTCTGCCTCAATCCTTTTATGCTGCGTCCTCCTTGACGATTCAATATCCTTGACTACAATGAATGCCATGATTACCACAGTGACAGGAAAGAACCAGATCACGATTCCAGCCAAGCTGGCCAGCCAGCTTGACATTCAGCCCGGCACGCGTTTGGACTGGTCACTAGGACAAGAAGGCGTTCTTATCGTCCGCCCCCTGCCCAGCCGCGGCGAGCTGGCGCGCCGGGCAGCAGGCATGGGCCGCTCCTGGCTGCCGGAGGGCGTCGATCCCGTAGCTGACCTTGTCGAGGAGCGCGTGCGCGACGAAGCCGCCGAAGGCCAGCCGTGACCCATCTGCTGGACTCGTCGGCCTGGTTGGCTCATTTGTTTGGCGAGCCCGGTGTGGAACAGGTCAACCAGTTGTTCGAGGACTCCAAGGCGACGATCTTCGTCTCCGCCTTGTCGCTGCCCGAGGTCTGTGGCCGGCTGAGCGCGCTGGGACAGAGCGGCCGGTGGCAGCAGGTGTGGGCAACCTATGGCGCGCTGTTCGACAAAGTGCTGCCGGCCGATCAAGCGGTGGCAGAGGAGGCCATTCGACTGCGCGCCGATACCTCGCAGCGTCTGCCGACCATCGACGCGCTGATTGCCGCCACTGCGGCCGTCCATCGGCTGACTCTCGTGCATCGCGATCCGAACATGGCGGGCATCAGTGCCATTGGGCTCGAACATCTGCGGCTCGCCGATAGGTGACCATCGCCCATGCTTGCAGCCACCTCACCGACCACCAGCGGCAAATCGCTCTTCTCGCAGCACTACCTGGACACGCGCCTGCCGGCCCAGCCCGAGTGGCTGGAGGACCCGCGGCCGGCCTTCGACGCCGCGCAGGCGCTGTGGCGGCGGGCGCAGCAGGTGGGCGCGACCTGGAACGAGGCCCAGACCGAGGACGAGTTGGTCAAGCCGTTGCTGGCCGCGCTGGGCTGGAGCTACATCCCCCAGGTCAAGAACAACCGCAGCGGCCGCATCAACCGGCCCGACTACGCCCTCTTTGCCGACGAGGCCAGCAAGGACGCGGCCTATCCCTTCCAGGGCCAGGACGACGCCTTCTACAGCCGCGCGCTGGCCATCGCCGAGGCGAAATACTGGGGCCGGCCGCTGAGCCGCAAAGACAGCAGCGGCCGCGACACCTGGAAAACGGACAACAACCCCAGCCACCAGATGGTCAGCTACCTGGTGGGCACCCGCTGCCCGTGGGGCATCCTCACCAACGGCCAGGTCTGGCGCCTCTACAGCCGGGAGGTCAGCAGCACGGCCAGCGAGTATTATGAGGTGGATTTGGGGGTGATCCTGGAGGGAAAGGAAGGAAATGGGGGAAAGGAGGGGAGGGCGGAGGCGTTCAAGCGCTTTTGGTTGTTCTTTCGGCGGGCGGCGTTTACGCCGGACAGCCAGGGGCGCTCGTTCGTGCAGCGCATCCACGAGGGCTCGACCAGCTACGCGCGCGAGATCAGCGACAAGCTCAAGGAGCTGGTCTTCGACGAGGTGATGCCGCAGATCGCGGCCGGCTTCGTGGCCTACCGCCGCCAGGAGTTGGGCGTGCAGGAGGAGACGGCCGCCAGCCTGGCCGAGGTCTATCACGCCAGCCTGAGCCTGCTTTATAAACTGCTCTTCGTGCTCTACGCCGAGGCGCGCAGCCTGTTGCCGGTGGACAACCCGGCCTACTGGCAGGAAAGCCTGACCCGCATGGCGCAGGACTTCGCCGAGCGCATCGACCGCGGCCTGCCCATCAGCGACGCCACCCACGCCACCCGCCAGTACGACAGCCTGCTGGCCCTGTTCAGCCGCATCGACCAGGGCGACCCCAGCCTGGGGGTGCCGCGCTACGACGGCGGCTTGTTCAACCCGGCCACGCCGGCCAACCAGTTCCTGGCGCAGCACAAGCTCAGCGACCGGGCCGTAGCGCGCGCCGTGGATATCCTGGTGCGCGACGCGGGCCAGCCGGTGGACTACGGCTACATCAGCGTGCGCAACCTGGGCAGCATCTACGAGGGGCTGCTGGAGAACGTGCTGGCGGTGGACGCGCCCAGACCCTTGGGGTCTTTGGCGGACGCGCCTGGCATGATGACGAATATTGCGCAGACCCCAAGGGTCTCACTCGTCAACGACAAAGGGGAGCGCAAGGCCACCGGCTCCTTCTACACCCCCGACTTCATCGTCGAGTACAACGTCAGCCAGACGCTGGACCCGATCCTGGCCCAGCGCGCCGAGCGCTTTGCCGCGACCATGGACCAGATCGCCGTGCTGCGCCGCAAGCTGTTGCACACTCTGGACGCGGGGGCCAACCGGGTGCTGCGGGAGCAACTGGCCCGGGCCGAAAGGGACGCGCTGGAAGCCTTCCTGGGCATCAAAGTCTGCGACCCGGCCATGGGCAGCGGCCATTTTCTGGTCAACGCGGTGGACCACCTGACCGACGGCATCATCCAGCGCATGCAGGCCTACCACGACAGCCGCCCCGATGTGCCCTGGGCCTGGAACCCCATCCAGCGGCTGCTGGAGCGGGTGCGCCAGGAGATCCTGGACGAGATGGGCCGCCAGGGCATCGCCGTGGATCCGGCGCGGCTGGACGACACCGCGCTGCTGACCCGGCTGGTGATGAAGCGCTGCATCTACGGCGTGGACCTCAATCCGCTGGCCGTGGAGCTGGCCAAGCTCAGCCTGTGGCTGCACAGCTTCACCGTGGGCGCGCCGCTGAGCTTTCTGGACCACCACCTGCGCTGGGGCAACTCGCTGGTAGGCGCGGACGTGCGCACGGTGGAGGCGGCCATCCGCGGCGGGCAGAGCGGCCAGTTGGCGCTGTGGGGCAGCCCCTTCGCCAGCCTGCTCAGCCTGACCACCGCCATGCTGGAGATTGCGGGCCGGGCTGACGCCACCCTGGCCGACGTGCGCCAGAGCGCGGAGGAGTTCAACGCCATGCAGGCCGCGTTGACCCCCTACAAGCAGGCGCTGGACCTGTGGGTCAGCCAGCACTTCGGCAATCGGGCCGCGGGTGAGTTCCTGACGTTGCACGGCGAGGCCGTGCTGCCGGCGCTGCAAGGCCAGCACACCCCGTCCGCGCCCCACGCCGCGGCCATCACCGAGGCCCATCGCCTGTGGCAGGAGAAGCGCTTCTTCCACTGGGACCTGGAGTTCCCCGAGGTCTTCGTCGACCTGGAGCGGCGCGACTGGGCCGAGAACCCCGGCTTCGACGCGGTAATCGGCAACCCGCCGTACGATATCCTAGCTGAGAAGGAACGAGCGGAGGACCTGCGGGACCTTTTGGGCTTCTTAGGGAGCGCTCCGAATCTTGGTCCAGCACTTGGCCGTAAGCTTGATCTATTCCGGCTTTTTACCGCACAGGCGATACATCTATCGACCTTGGGCGGGTTCATAGGTCTCATCATTCCAATGTCATTGCTTGCCGATCAGCAGACCCTGCCTCTGCGGAAGTTCGTGCTGCACCAGACAAAGATCATTGCGATCGAGGCTTTCCCGCAAAAGGATGACCCAAATCGTCGTGTCTTTCAAGAAGCAAAGCTGCCCACCTGCATTTTGATCACGCAACGCGCTCCAACAGATGGTCAGCATCCTTTCTTCGTAACCGTCCATCCCGGAAAGCTACTTGAGGAGGTGAGTGGGCGGTTCTCTTGTACGTTACAGGATATCGAAGCTCTCGATAACGAGCAGTTGCCGATACCTCTTCTGACATCCGATATCGCAATCCATGTGCTTCGCAAAATAACATCTTCAGCCATTGCAGGCCGGATGGGAGAAGTATGCGCGACATACCAAGGCGAGATAAACGAAACCACCATGGCCGAGCTATTGAACTCAGATCCAACTACTGGCCCGCGCGTGATACGCGGTGGAAACATTCAGCGCTACGAGTTTCTTCCAGAACCAAGGCAGGGCACACCGAAGTATCTTGATGTTGCACGTTACGAACAAACCGTTGGGGGTGAACGAACACTGCATACTCAAACGGCGAGAATCGGCTATCAGAGAAACGCTGCTCTGGACAACTGGAGGCGGCTCATTTTTGGGCCGCTTCCAGAACCTTCATACTGCTTCGACAGTGTGTCTTACTACATCGCGACCGATAAGCGGCACGCAATGATGCTCTTGGCTGTGTTAAATTCGCAGCTCATGGAATGGCGGTTCCGAGTCACGAGCACGAACAATCACGTAAGCACGTCCGAAGTTGCAGCCTTGCCGATATATCGATTCCGATGCACCGGGCTGCAATCCGATCGCGCCCGCTACGCCGAGAAGGGTCAGCGGCTGTACGGTCAGTTCTGCACCAAGGCCGACTACGCCTGCGTGCTGGGCTTTGTCGAGCATCACCTGGGCGCGGGCCAGTCGGACGTGGTCCACGACCTGCTGGCCTTCCTGGCTGAGGAGATGATCACCATGAACCGGGAGAAGCAGGCCGAGGTCAGCGGCTTCCTGGCCTGGCTGGGCCGGGAAATTGGCGCGTCCATCGAGGAGCTGAGCAACAAGACCCGGCTGCAAGGCTACCTGGGCGACTACCAGAAGGGCCAGCCGCACCTGACCCTGGAGGAGTTACTGGCCGTATTGCGCCAGAACCGGCGCAGGTTGGCCGTCGATCCCAGCAAGCGCGCCTTCCAGGAGCGCCTGCAAGCCGAGTACGACGCCAGCCTGGCCAGGCTCCTGCCTCTCAAGCAGCGCCTGGCCGCCACCGACCGCCTGATCGACCAGGTAGTCTACCGGCTGTATGGGCTGACCGAAGATGAAATCGCCATCGTCGAGGAGAGCACCAAGTATCGCTATGGGGAGGTGTGACCAAGGACTGACAGTCCTGGTCCGTCTCTCAAGATACTCTCAGCGCGACGGCTATGCCCACAAGCAGACTCAGGACTGTCAGTCCTGCGTGGAGGCGCCAAATGTCCCAATCCGAACCGCTGGTGCCTGGTGAGTACTATCACATCTATAATCGCGGCAACAATCGCGAGAACCTGTTCCGCCAAGAGCGCAACTACGACTACTTCATGCGATTGTACGCCCAGTACATCGCGCCGGTGGCGTTCACTTTTGCCTTCTGTCTGCTCCGTAATCACTTTCACCTCTTGGTGCAGATTCTCGAACTGGAGTCTTTGCGGCGCGTTCGGGCCTTTGCCACCATCGATGATGCCCAGAGTTACGTCAGTTTGCAGTTCGCCAATCTCTTCAGTACGTACACCAAGGCCATTAACAAGGCTTACGGACGTACTGGCAACCTGTTCATGCGACCATTCAAGCGCAAGCGGGTGGACAGCGACCGCTACTTCCAACAACTTGTTATCTACATCCATCGCAATCCGCAGAACCACGGGTTAGTGACCGACTTCCGCGCGTGGCCCTATTCCTCCTACGGCATTCTGACCAGCGAGCGGCGCACACTGGTTCGTCGCAGTGAAGTTCTTGCCTGGTTTGATGGCCCGCTCTCCTTCGTTGCCGCTCATCAGATCACCGCCGACGAGCGGCTAATCGAAGACATGCTGTTCGAGGAAGTTGAGGACTGCCAGTCCTGAGCCCATCACCAGAGCAACCCTCGCCGCGACGACCTTGTCCGCGTCCAGACGGAGGAATGTCAGTCCGTTGGGCCAATCGCGTGTGCTTGTGGTACAATGCCCACCCACGGTTCCACTGCATGTCATGCCTGCTTGCGCTCGTACTCAAGAATAGAGCGACATGGCTACGAGTCACGTGCCTAGCACACCGCCCAATCCTGAGATCCGCTTCGACCCGCTGGACCCCGACCAGGTGCGCCTGCTGTTGCGCCTGTCGCCCGGCGAGCGCATCCGCGTCATGTTGGACGCTCAGGCCCTGGCCAAGGGGCTGATCATGGGCCGCCTGCGCCGCCAATACCCCGACCTCACGCCCTACGAGCTGGGCTTCAAATTCGTGGAGGAGATCGAACGTGCCAAGCAGACCCGGCCCGGACCTTAGCCTCTTTGTCGACCTCCTGCACGCCCTGGAAGAAATCGACGCGCCCTATGTCATCATCGGCGCGTTCGCCGGCACGGTGTACGGCATCAACCGCACTACCTACGACATCGACATCGTCGTGGATCTGAGCGAGGAGCAAGTCGAGCGTCTGGTTGCTCGCTATCCGGCCCCGCGCTACTACGCCGACCCCGAGCAGATGCGCAACTCGCTGCGCCTGGGGATCATGTTCCACATCATCGACGGCAGCCGGGGTGAGAAGGCCGATCTGATGCCCGTCAACCGCCGGCCGGAGTACCATCATGTGCTGGCCAATCGCGTGCGCCAGCCGGTCCTGGTGCCCGGCGCTGAGCCGTTCGACGCCTGGTGCGCCCGGCCGGAAGACGTGATCATTGGCAAGCTCAAGGCCTGGGCCGAGGGCGGCCACCGCCGCCACGAGACCGACATCTACGAGATGCTGGTCTTTCACCACCTGAGCGCCGATCCGACGACCTGGATCGATCTAGAAGCCGTAGACGCGGCTGCGGCGCGGGAAGGGGAGACCGTTGTAGCCCTTTGGACCAGGGCCAGGCAGCTAGCCGCGGAGGAAGCCAAACGACAACGCCACAGCGACAATCCGGCACCATAACGCCAGCACGCGGTCCGGGCGCGGCTGGCGTGGGATGGGTCGCGCGGTTGAACAAAAGGACTGACAGTCCTGGCCCCGTCTCTCCAGCAGGTCACGACGCGACAACGTCGTTTACCGGCAGACCAAGGACTGTCAGTCCTGCGCGCGCAACGTCATCCCTCGTCCAGAACCAGGAGTTCGTTCGTGCTTTCCAGCCACGACGCCGGCAACTTGTAGTGCTCCTGCGGCCCGATCTGCCAGTAACGACACACGTTGCGCCCATTGAGCCAGATCTGCCCCTTGCGCAGGCCGCCCATGGCCAGCTTGAAGGGCCCGGTTCCATGCACAGCGGGGTCGTAGGGGAAGCGGCAGCGCCAGAAGCCGGACGGACGTTGTTCGTTCGGTCGTGCGGTGGTGGAGATCGCGGGCGTCACGCCGGGCCGGAAACTCCACGTAGCATCGAGGGCCAGGGCGGGATCGTAGGTCAGCAGGCTGGCGGTCCAGGCCGCGCCGGCGTAGTCGTGGATGTTCAAAGCCAGCACGTTGGGGCCGGGCTGCAAGAGGTGGTTGATGTCCTCCTTGATGTAGCCGCCGCCGTAGTGCCGGCTGAAGCGCAGCACGGCCTGCCCGTTGACGAACAGTGCGCCGGGGTTGCGGTCGCCGGTCATGGTCAGCACGGCGCGCTGGCCAACCGGCACGTGAAGCTCGCGCAGCAGCCAGACGCTGGGGCCGCTCCAGGCGAAATGGCCCAGATCCACATCCTCGGCGTCGGGGCGGACGTGGGCCGGTCTGGCGTTGGCCAGCGCCTCGCCCGCGAAGACCGCCTCCTGCCACAGCGCGCTCCAGCCGGCGGAGATGTCCTGCTGCACCCCGCCCCAGTAGAGCGTATCCAGCAGCCCCTTGCGCTCGCCGGTATTGCTGCCGTAGTTGAAGCGGCCCAGGTTGTCGGCCAGCAGGCGGATGTCGTGCCGGCCGGCCGGCAGCGCCAGCGGCAGGGTCGAGGTCGCGCCGTTGGGATCGACACCCAGCACGCCGGCCCGCCGGCCGTCCACAAAGACCACCGCCCGGTCGGCCAGCCAAGGCGCGGCCATCGTCGTATCCAGCGCCTCAGACAGGTCGACCACGGCCCGATACCAGCCGTAGCCCAACGGGCAGCCCAGCAGTTCCAGCGGCCGCGGCGCGGCGATGGGCTGCCAGCCCTCCTCGGCCGTGCGTTCGTGCAGATCGAGCCAGTGCCAGTGGTCCAGGGACAGGGGCGGGCAGGTTGGATGGGCTGGACGGGTTGGACCGGTTTGATTGGCTGGAGTAGCGCGTCCGGCAGAGGGCATCTGCTCCGCTGGGTCCCATCGCTCGGCTTGGGCTTGCGTCAACAGCAACACAGCTAGCGGCCGGCCGTCGATGGCTACACACACCTCGCTGGCGCGCTGGCTGATCCAGCCGCGCACCAGGAGCCGCCGGCCGTCGATCTCAACGCGCGCGCCGTCGTCGTTCAGCAGCGCCCAGGCGCGGCCGTCCGGCAGGGCCAGCTCCACCTGCGCCTGCTCGCCCTCGAAGCCGTAGCAGACCAGCGCGTCGCCGGCCGGCTGCGGCCAGAAGCCCAGCAGGCGCAGCGAGTGCGAACGCAGCAGCAGCCCTTCGTCCCCCAACGGCAGGTTGGCAAACAGCGGCTTGATCGAGCTGGCTTCGACGTCGACGGCCAGATGCACCGGCGGCAAGCTGTCCCAGGCCGGGAAGAAAACCTGGTTGCTCTGCCGGTCGAGGCTGGGGTTTTGCAGGAAGACAGCCACGAAATCGCCGTTTCTGGCTACGCGCAAAGGCTGGGAGCCGCCGCCGGCCCGGCCAGGCACGGGCTTTGGCGCAATCACTGTGGCGCCGCCGGGCGTCGCATCGGCCAACAGGCGGGAGAGCAGCGCACCCAGCGACGCCGCCAGCAGGTGATGCCGCCGCGCCGCCCAATACTTCTCGGTGGGCTGGCCGTACTCGTCCACCGGCGCGTCGTAGTCGTAGCTGGCAGCCATGTGGATCGTGTCGCCGCCCACGGTGCGGCCGCCCCAGTGGGCGAAGTTGCTGCCGCCGGCCCACATCCAGTGACTGTAGCCGGAGGCGCCCACGACCAACAGCTCGTGCAGCGTCCAGTCCAGGCTGGCGGCCGTCTTGCCGTTGTGCCGGCTGTTACCCCAGTCGTCGAACCAGCCGCTCCACAGCTCGCTGACGATCATGGGGTTGTCGGGCCAGGCTGCGCGGGTCTGGGCCAGCTTTTGAGCGATGCCGCTCCAGCCGTTGCGGAACTCCGGCCACCCGCGGCCCGCGCCCATGCAGGTGTAGAAGGGCACGGTGACGCCCCTCGTCTGCATGGCGGCTGCCTGCTGCTCCTGGTAGGCGTCGTGGCCGTAGACCCCGCTGGCCCAGTGCTCGTTCTCGATCTGCACCAGGATGATCGGCCCGCCGCGGTCGATCTGCCGCTCGGCCAGCAGGGGGATCAACCGGTCGAACCAGCGCAGGGTGGGATCGACGAAGGCGGGATCGGTGGTGCGCAGCGGCAGGCCGTTACGGTTGGGTGAGGCTGGCTCGGTCTGAGACCGGCCAGAGCTAGTAAGAGAAGAGAGGCGCGCGGTCAGCCAGGCCGGAAAGCCGCCGTTCTCCCACTCGGCGCAGATGTAGGGCGCGGGCCGGACGATGGCGTATAGCCCCAGCTCGTGAATCAGATCGAGATAGCCCGGCAAGTCGGCATAGTCATCAAAGTTAAACTGGCCCTCGACTGGCTCGTGCAGGTTCCAGGGGATCACGGTGTCGATGGTGTTGAGGCCGGCGGCGCGCGCCTGCTCCAGCAGGCCGCGCCACTCAGCCCGCGGCCAGCGGAAGTAGTGCAGTTGTCCGGCCAAAAGAAACATCGGCTTACCGTCGATGCGCATGCCATCGCGGGTTACGGCGACGCGAGAAGAGGTGAGCATTGGGTTACCCTTGTGATGATTCTGGATAACCCGTAACACGTAACTCGTAACCCGGATTGGGCAACCGCTTCTCCCCATTCCGGGTTACGAGTTACGAATTACGAGTTACTATTTGGCAGCAACTCCGCCAATCGGCTCACCACGTACGTCGGCCGGATGGCCGAGGCCGCGGCCTGGGCCATGCTAGTGGCGCCGGTGAGAGTCAGCGCGGCAGCCATGCCCGCGTCCAGGCCCATCAACACGTCGGTCTCCAGCCGGTCGCCGGTCATCAGGCACTCGGCCGGCGGCAGGTTCAGTAGACCCAGCACAGCCTCGGCCATGTAGCTGGACGGCTTGCCGACGATGGCCTCGACCTTGACGTCGGTGCAAGCCTCGATGGCGGCGATCAGCGCGGCTGCGTCCGGCTCGCCGCCGCCGGGCACCGGGCAGAACTTGTCACCGTTGGTGGCGAAGAAGCGCGCGCCGCCGCGGATGGCGTCGAAGGCGATTTGCAGCTTGCGGTAGACAAAGGTGCGGTCGAAGCTGACGATGACCGCGTCGACGGCTGCATCGTCGGCCAGATCGAAGCCGGCATGGCGCAACACCTGCTCCAGTGGCGGCTCGCCGATGACGTAGAGCCGCGCGCCAGGCATGCGGCGCTGCAAGAAGTCGGCCATGACCGCCGCCGAGTTGAGCACGTCGTCCACCGGGGTCGGCAGGCCCAGCCGGGTCAGCGCGGCGGCCTGGGCCTGGCGCGTCTTGGTGGGGTTGTTGGATAGGAAGACGGTGCGCTTGCCCAGCCGGCGCAACTGCCCGATGGTCTCACCGGCCGTGGGCAGCAAGGCGTCGCCCAGGAAAACCGTGCCGTCCAGGTCAAAGATATAGGCTGAATACCAACGATCGGCGCGTTGCACTGCGCTGGCTGTGTCAGAGGAGCGTTGGCTGCTCAAGGAAGACCTCCTGTGGAGAGTAAACGACCGCACGGGTCAGAACACCTATCAGCATCGGTTCAAGCGCGTATTCATATTTTGCGAGCGCTAACATATTGTGATATACTTCTTTTGACGCAACGCGTCATACGAGGTAATCATGGCCCGCAAACGAGCTGTACATCGCTTTACAACAAAAACAGGCTTACCCATCAAGGTCTATCGCGTCAAGCCCGAGGACGCAGACAACCTGGTGGCTTTGTTCGAGCACCTTTCGCCCCAGAGCCGTTATCAGCGCTTCAATGAAATGCTGATCAATCCGGATCCCGATTTTGTTCGACAAACGGCCGAACGCATGGCGACAGTTGACCCCAAGAGCGGCGCTGCCTGGCTGGCCTTTGCCGACCTGCCAGGGGAGCCCAATGCGCCGGTAGCCGGCGCGCGCTATATCCGGCAGACAGATCGCAAGTCGGCCGAGGTGTCAATTGCGGTACGGGATGACCTCCATCAACAAGGCGTCGGCTCAGAATTGCTGCTGTTTCTGGCGCGGCACGCTAAGAACAACGGCGTTGAACGACTGTTAGCAACCTTTGACACCGGCAACAAAGGGGTTTGGCGGCTGGTGCATAGCGCGCCCTATGCTGTCGTCACCAAAGTGCATGGCCCAATAACAGAGATCAGCATCGAGCTGAACCAAGCTGTTGCGCAGAAGAGCGTGCAGAGCGAACAATCCACCGACCGGCCAAGCGGCCGTGCATTTTCAGCCAAGGAGTCTGTCATGACTAACGATGTTGTTACCACATGGCGTTTGCAAAATGGCCTCGAACTGCGAGTGCGTTCCAAGACAGAAGACGACCTGACAGGCATCGTGGAGTTGTTCCAACACGGCAGCCCGGAAAAGCGTCTGGAACGGGTGGGCCCTGGCATCCGCAGCCTGGCCGATGACGCAGTCAACGAGGCGATGCGGCTGGTGCAGGTTGGCCCCGGCGACGGCTGCGTCTGGCTGGCTTTTGCTGATTTGCCCGGCCATCCGGATAGCCTGGTGGCCAGCGGGCGCTTCCTGCGCTGCAGCCCGGAAGAAGCAGAGATGTCGATTGTCGTGCGTGATGACATGCAAGGCCAAGGCATTGGCAGCAAACTGCTCTATTTTGTGCTGGACCAGGCGCGCGCCATGGGCATCCAGCGCATGTACTCTTACTTTGCCAGCGATAACGAGGCGGTCTGGCAAATTCTCAGCTACTCGCCCTATCACATCACCTGGCAGCCGCGCGGCAAGCAGGTTGAGGTGGTGACGCACCTGCAGGCACGCACCGAAGGGTCGCCGTCGCTGAACTAGCCCGGCCGGTGCAGGCCAACCGAGAGACCAGACGCAGGATCGGCCGCTGGCCGCCTATAACGGCAGCCAGCGGCCGATTTTGCGCTCCACCGCCCGGCGGTAGACGATCGGCGCGGTGGCCATGTCGTCCAGGGCCAGGCCCAGGTTGGCGGTGATGGTGCGTTCGGTGGACGACTGGCGGCCCGGCTTCTGGCCGGTGACCAGCTCGCCCAGGCTGGCGTGGATCGGGGGGATATCCTGGAAGTAGCCCACGTGTTGGTAATGTTCCAGTTGGGGAACATCGTCGGTGCAAAACTTGTCGGCCTCGGCCAGCGCGGCCCGATCCCAGTAGGAGTCGAAATCGACCAGCGAGGCGAACGCGCCCGGCTCCAGCCAGCCGGCTTTAATTGTCGCGTGGGGCTGGCGCAGGATGGGCCCGGCCGTGACCACGATGTCGCAGCCGCTGACGGCTTGGCGCGGCTCCTCCACCACCGTCACCTCGATGCCCCACTTGTCGTCCACGTCGTCGGCGAAGCGCAGCGCGTTCTGCAGGTTGCGGTCGTAGGCCATCACCCGCTGCACGGGAAAGAGCACCGCCAGCGCCTCCAGGTTGCTGCGCCCCTGCACGCCGCAGCCCAGGATACCCACGGTCTGGGAGTCGGGGCGGGCCAGGTAACGGGCGGCCAGGGCCGTAGCCGCGCCGGTGCGCTTGGCCGTGATCCAGGTGCAGTCCATCACGGCCAGCGGCAGGCCGGTGTCGGCGTCGTTGAGCACCACGAGGCCGCTGATGTAGGGCAGGCCGCGCTGGGGGTTGTCGGGGTAGCCGGCTACCCACTTGACACCGATGGCCTCGGGGCCGGGGATGTAGCAGGGCATGGCGTGGATGAAGGCGTCGGGCCGGGAGTGGACGCCGGGCTTGGGCGGCATCTCCACCTTGCCCTCCCCGTGCTGGCGAAAGGCCTCGTCCAGCGCGTCGATGATCTCCGGCATGGCCACGCCGACCGCTTCGACGTCAGCGCGGGAGAGATAGAGCAGGCGATGTTTGGGCATTGGAGCGCTCCGATGGTAAAAGTATGGCGCCGTCGGTCGCAGGTGCCGGGCACTTACGTTGACGGCGAGGCGAGCAACATTGGCGCCAAGAGCCACCTTGGTTGGGCGCCAAGTGCCCGGCGCCAGAAATCGTCCCATTCTATCACACCCCAGGCCCAACGCCAACGGAGCAACCCGCCATGCAACACTCTGCAGATATCGTCATCGTCGGCGCCGGCGTCATCGGCGCCAGCACAGCCTATCACCTGGCGCGCCTTGGTGTGACCAACACCGTCATCGTCGAAATGGGCCAGCCGGGCAGCGGCTCGACCAGCAAGTCGGCTTCCATGCTCAGCCTGCAGTTCAGCAGCGACGAGCTGGGTGCGCGCATGGCGCTGCTGGCCTATGCGCGCTACATGCAGTTCGAGGAGGAGCTTGGCGTCCCCATCGATTTCCGCCGCACTGGCTGGCTGTCGGTGGCTACCGCCGAGGCCGCGCCGAGCCTGCTGGCCGGGGCCGCTATGCTGCAGTCGCTGGGCATCGCCAGCCACGTGCTCAGCCCGGCCGAGATCACGCGTCGCTACCCGCTGCTCAACACCGACGACCTGGCTGTGGGCGTTTTCGGCCCTGACGATGGACCGTTCGACCCGCACATGATCCTGTGGGGCTATCTGCGGCGAGCCAGGGAGAAGGGCGCGCGGCTGCTGGCTGGAGTGCGCGCCACAGGGCTGGCCATGCAGGCCGGCCGGGTGACGGGTGTCCACACCGACCAGGGCTTCATCGCTGCGGGCGTGGTGATCAACGCGGCCGGGCCGTGGGCGGCCGAGGTAGCCGGCTGGGCGGGGGTAAATCTGCCGCTGCGCAACCGGGCGCGCACGATCCTGGTGACAGGCGCGCTGCCAGCCGTGCCGCGCGATCACCCTTTCGTGGAGGATGTGGCGACCGAGTGGTACTTCCGGCCGGAGGGCGACGGCGTGCTGATGGGCATGGGGCAGGAGCCGGTCCCGGCCGGCAGCCTGGAGCATCCACCCACCGACCCCGCGCTGGTGGATGCCATGATCGACACGGCCGTGCAGCGCGTGCCGGCGCTGGCCGGCGCGTCGCTGTTGACCACCTGGACCGGCGTGCGGCCGCTGACGTCCGACGGCCGGCCGATCCTGGGTCATGTCCCCGGCGTGGACGGCCTGCTGCTCAACTGTGGCTGGGGCGGGGTGGGTATCATCCTGGCGCCGGTGGCGGGGCAGTTGCTGGCGGAGGTGGTCACGCAAGGGCAGGCCGCCACGCTCGATATGGCGCCGTTCAGCATAGAACGCTTTGCGCCATAAGCGCAAACACTGTGATCCTGTCATGCTGAACGGGGCGACCCGCGTCGGCCGTTCGACCCGTTCAGCATGACAATGCGTGATTCGGGCGCTTACTTCAAAGCAGCCCCAGCGCCAGCAGCGTGACAACGATCATCGCGCCTACGGCCAGGCCCAGCAGCAGCCCGGCGACAATCAATGCCGCCTGCCGGCCGGACATCAGCCGACGACTTCCTTAGCCTGGCCGGCTGAAGCCTTGACGCCGGCCACTACAGCGTTGAGGAAGGCGGAGCGCAGCGGCTGGACGGCACGGGCGGCCTTCCAGGGGGGCGTGGCCTCGATCACCTGGATGATGCGGCCCAGGGCGTGGTAGCCCCAGCCCTCGGTGTTGTCCAGGATCAGGTCGGCCAGTTTGCCGCGCTCGATAGCCATGGCCACCATGCGGTCGAAGGTGGTCTCGGGGGTGAAGACCCGCTGGGCGCGCGGCTGCAAGTGTACCGCGCCGCGATGGCAGGCGCCATAGCAGACGCCGCAGCCCAGGCATAGCTCGGCGTCGCGCACGGCCCAGCGCTTGGGTTTCTTGCGCCCTTCCTCCACCTCGCCCACCACGATCTCGATCGCGGCGGTGGGGCAGGCGTCCACGCACAGCCCGCAGCCCGTGCAGCGCGCCAGATCGATCTCGCTGATCCAGTTGGAGCTGACGATGGCGTTTTTGATGTCGAAGCGGCGGATAGCGGTCATCATGCCACAGCAGCAGCCGCAGCAGTTGCAGATGTAGCCGACGTTGTGCTGGACGTTGTCGCCGGTCTGGGCCAGGCCGGCCTTTTTGCTGATCTCCAGAATCTGCATGGCCTCCGCAGCGTCGATGCGCTCGGCGATGCCGTTGCGCGCCAGCAGCTCCGCGCCGTAGTTGAGGGTCAGGCAGGTGCGCTGCGGCCGCTCGCAGGCCGTGCCCATGTGGCTGTGATGGTGGCGGCAGGCGCAGGTGGAGACCGCATGGGCCGAGGCGGTTTCGATCAGGTGGCTGGCCCGTTCCCAGTCCAGGATCTCCACGTGATCGCCTGTGACCAGCGCCTCCTCCCAGGCCAGCGAGCGGCCGATCTGCGTCTCGCCCGTGAACACCGAGCGCACGAAACGGTCATCCTGGAAGAAATACTCGTCGAACAGCCGCGCCAGCTCACCCAGGGGCAGGTCGCTGCCCTGGCGCATGAAGGTGTACTCGAAGAAGCCGATCACCACCGGCGAGAGGGTGAAGTAGCGCCGGCCGCGGCGCTCCACGTCCAGCACCAGGCCGCGCTCAGCCATGCGCGTCAGCCGCGCGTCCAGCGCGGCCGGGTCCTGGCCCAGCTTGCGCGCCAGCCGGTTCACCGAGACGAACTGCGTCGGCATCTGGCGGGCGATCTCCGCGTCCTCGGGCGAGAAGAGCAGCTTGAGGATCTGGGTAAAGGCCGGGCTGTCCGGCGCGCCGGTGACGTTGCGGTCCAGGCGCTGTTGCAAGAGACGGTAGGAGCGGTCGGGGTTGGCCAGGTGGGCCATGCGGCGCCTCCGGGGAACACGAATGCGGCACGGGTTGTGCGCATTGTAACACAGAAGCGCCGGGCGCGCCAGGACTGCCAGTCCTCAGAAGGACTGGCAGTCCTGAGCGTTACCGCTGCCTCAACACAATCGGCAGCCAGCGCGCTGGACCGCCGGGCACGATGACCAGATGCGGGTCCATCAGCGACCAGGCGTTGTCGGTGGTGCGATGGGCGTAGAGGTAGAGCCGGTGCACACCAGGCGCAAGACCTGTAGTGTTCCAGGCCAGCTCCCAGCCAGAGGGGCGGAAGCGCTCACCGTACTGGGCGGCGATGTCGGGCCTGTCGAGGCCATAGGTCGCTGCGCCGATGATGGTGCCTGTGCCGTAGGGGCCATCCAGGTAGATGTGGATGGCGTCGACGCCGGTGTCGTCAGAGCTACTCAGGTCGATGGCAAAGCCGCGCAGGGTGACTACGCCGCTGACGAAGGCGCCGGCGCTGGGCTGCTCGATGGGCGCCAGGACGTTGGGGACATAAGGAGGCGCTGCTTCCTTGGTCCACAGTGCGATGCGCGCAGATGGCTTATTACCCGCTCTGTCAAAGTCGCCGCCCACGTAGAGCAAGCGATCGGGTCGCGATGTCAAGGCGAACACGCTTGCCCCGCCTGTCCAACTGACCGTCAATCCACTACCCAATGGGTGCCATTGCGCACCATCCCAACGTGCAATGCGATTGGCCGCGACGCCCCCAGCCATCGTGAACTCGCCTCCGGCATAGAGTGAGCCGTCCGATCCAATTGCCAGGGCGTTTACTTGCGGGAATCCCCCTCCTGTTCCACCACCTACCGGATGCCACTGAGAACCATCCCAACGGGCGACTTGATTGGCTGCCTGCCCACCGGCGGTGCGGAACTCACCGCCGGCGAAAAGCGAGCCATCCGGCCCGATAACCAGTGCGTTGACACGGCCATCCATTCCGCTACCCAGGGCATGCCACTGGGAGCCATCCCAACGACCGATCTTAGAGGCGGGGATCCCTCCGGCCATGTCGAAGTCGCCTCCGGCGTACAATGAGCCATCTGGCCCAAACGCCAAGGCGCGCACACTGGAGTCCATGTCGCTGTTCAGAGGATGCCACTGCGAGCCATCCCATCGGGCGATGCTGGGCGATGCAATCCCGTTTGCCGTCCGGAAATCGCCTCCGACATAGAGTGAGCCGTCGGGTCCAACTGCGAGGGCGTAAACAAAACCACCCTCAATTGACCAGTGGCCCAGACGATGCCACTGGCCGCCGTCCCAACGAGCGATAGGGCCGGTAATGACGCCGCCAGCTTCGACAAAATTGCCTCCAGCGTAGAGCGAGCCGTCTGGCCCAATCGCCAGGGCAAGAACCGCCGAGTAAGAAATCCCTCCTGATATCCCGCTGCCCAAGAGATGCCACTCGGACCCATCCCAACGGGCGACGCGGTTCGCTGTGACGCTGCCAACTGTAGTAAAGAAGCCGGCAGCGTAGAGTGATCCATCAGGACCATTTGCCAGGGCGCGAACTGCGCTGTTCAGCCCCATTTCGTTGAAATCTGCTGCCCAATATTGATCACCTGGTGACATTGGTATGTGGGCAGACGCGGGCTCAGCCGGCGGGCCGGCCGGCTGAGCCAGGGACTGCGAAGCGCCTGGAGCCAGGAGCAGCAGCATGGCGATGACTATAAACGTGAGACGTGGGACAGACATGATCAACCTCCTGCCAGGACTGGCAGTCCTCTGAAGGACTGCCAGTCCTCGTGCTCACTGACGCAAAATCAGCGGCAGATAGAAGTAGACTGGGGTGGATGTGGCGGTTGCGGTGGGTGTGCTTGTGGGCGTGGCGGTAGGCGTGGCTGTCTGCGTGGGCGTGGCGGTAGGTGTGGCTGTCTGCGTGGGCGTGGCGGTAGGTGTGGCTGTCTGCGTGGGCGTCGCGGTAGGCGTGGCTGTCGCCAGGGCGCCATTGCCCAGACCTTGCACATTCACCGGCCTGGCGCTGTCGATCCCCGTGCCGTCGCCTAGCTGTCCCTGCCCATTGCGGCCCCAGCAGCGGCCTCCGCCACTGGTTGTCAGCACACACGTATGCACACTGCCCGCAGTGATGGCGTGGGCGTCGCTGCCCAGCCCGATAACCTCCACGGGTGTATGACGGTCCATCCAGGTGCCATCGCCCAACTGGCCGTAGCCGTTCCAACCCCAGCAAAGGCCCGCGCCATTCTCCAGCAGAGCACAGGTGTGACCGCCGCCCGCAGCGATGGCGCGCACACCGGCGTTCAGGCCTGACACATAGACCGGTGTTGTGCGCTGTGTCGTCGTTCCATCCCCTAGCTGGCCGTCATAGTTATAGCCCCAGCATTGCATCGCGCCATCTTCGGTCAGCGCGCAGGTGTGCCAATAGCCAGCCGAGACCGCGCGCACGCCGCTGGCCAGCCCGAATACGTCCACCGGGGTGTTGTGTTGGTTCGTCGTGCCGTCGCCCAACTGGCCGTACGTGTTATCGCCCCAGCATTTGAGCCCGCCGCCTTCGGTCAGCGCGCAGGTATGCCCGGCGCCGGCGACAACGGCTTGCACACCGCTGCTCAGTCCGGCCACATCCACCGGCCTGACCCTGAAGCTCGTCGTGCCATCGCCCAACTGGCCATAGCTGTTCCAGCCCCAGCACTTGACCCCACCACCCTCGCTCACGGCGCACGTATGACTGCCGCCAGCCGCTGCCGTCCGGACCTGGGTCAGGCCAGAAACATGCACCGGTGTGAGGCGGCTGGTCATAGTGCCATCGCCCAGTTGGCCGTAGTAATTGGCCCCCCAGCATTGCAGCCCGCCCGCTTGAGCCAGCGCGCAGGTATGTTCGTTGCCCAGCAGCGCAGCTTGCATAGGGCCGCTCAACCCGATGACATCGACCGCAAGCGTGCGATGATTGACCGTGCCATCGCCCAGTTGGCCGTGATTGTTAGCCCCCCAGCACTTGATCCAGCCGCCCTCCACTAAGGCGCAGGTGTGATAGCCGCCGGCCGCAACCTGCTCGGCGGGAAGAGGCGGAAGAGGCGTCGGGGTCGCTGTTGGCGTAGGGGTGGGTATGCGCGTGGGGGTGGGTGTGCGCGTAGGGATAGGTGTGCGCGTAGGGGTGGCGGTCGGTGTGGGCGTAACGGTCGGCAGCGTCGCAACGCCAGGGCTGATCAACAACATCTCGCCAAAGCCCTGGCCGCTGGTCGTGCTATCTCCCTGCCAGATCAGGTAGCTGTCCCAGTCGCCGCCATCGTCGTCGTCGTGCAGGCCCAGGTTAAAGGCCAGGGGCATGCCGGCAGCAAATGGCGTATTGCGGCCGAAGAGGCTGGTGCCGGGAATGCGCACCTCTGCAACCCAGCCCCCGGGCACAATCCTGACCGCCGCTTCGATATCCACTGGCAGGGCCGGATCACCGAAGTCGGTGACGCGGCCGTCGGCGTTGATCGTGTACTGGTGGGTGTCGCCGCCCGCCGGGCTCCCGTCATAGACCGCATAGAATGCCAGCTCGATCTCGTCATCGCGCCAGACATCGGGGCTGTCGTTGACGATCACATCGTCGGCCACTTCAATTGCCAGGTAGAGATTGTCCGCGTCCCACGTAGTTCTGACCGTCGCGGCCGCATCCTGCGGATCAGGCACAGCGCGCTGGATGGTCTCAGCCGAGCTGCGATCCAGGGTGAATTGGGCTGCGGGCTGCCAGTCGCCCAGGTCGCCGTCGATGACGGGCGGCTGGCTGGTCTGGCGGCTGAGCAGGCTCGTCTCGCGCAGACCGGCTGCGGTGCTGTAGAAGACGCGCGTCTCTTGCCAATAATTGTAATTCGACATGCTGACAGCCAAATCGTCGAAGTGATCGCCGTTGACGTCGCCCAGGGCGTAGACCCATGTGCCGTACAAGTAACATACCGACCAGTGCGGGTTCTGCTCGAACCCGTGAGGCGAGCCGAGGAAAGCGTAGGCGCAGCCGCGCTCGCTGTCGTTATCAGTCGCCGTTCCACCCACCAACAGATCGCCATAGCCGTCGTTGTTCAGGTCGCCCACGGCTGCCAGGGAGCTGGCCAGGTCTTCACCAGGGCGGACGCTCAGCAGCGTCCAGGCGGGAACCGGGTTAAGGCCGCTGGCAGAGCCCAGAAAGAGCCGCACGCGGCCATTGCCAGACGACGCCGGGTTGGTCGGTCGATAGTCGGGATCGCCAATCGCCAGGTCGTTGTAGCCGTCACCGTCGAAATCGCCAGCGACAATTGACGACGAGATGGAAAGAGCTACATTCCCAACGGGTTGCTGAGGGCCGCTGGCCGAACCGTACAGGATCACAAGCTCCGTGCCCGACACATCATCCAGGGCAGCTACGCTGGCAATGTCATCGTAGCCGTCGCCGTTGACGTCGCCAATGCCCATCGCCCCCAGCCCGAGAAGGCCACCGGCCTTGTCGCTTTCCAACATCCACTGCGGCGTCCGCTCCAGGCCGCTGGCCGAGCCATAGAAAATCAAGATGCGGCCTTCATACGCCTCGCCGTTGGAGAAAGAAGGGTTGCCCAGCAGCAGATCGTCGAAGCCATCGCCGTTGACATCGCCAGCCGCACCCAGCGACGCAGGGCCGCCCCAATCCATCACTGTGTTCGGCCCCTGGGCTGACCCATACCACACGCCCATACCTACATCTCTGCCGGCCAGATCGGCGAAGCCGTCCCCGTTGAGGTCGCCGGCAGCGGTCGCCCAATTTGGCTGATACCAGCTTCGGTTGGGCGACAAACCGTCAGCAGCGCCCAGGAACAACTCGACCCAATCGTTTGACTGCCAGCCGCCGGTTCTCCGGCGTTTCCAGATAATCGCATCGTCGAAGCCATCACCGTTGACATCGCCCGCCCTGCTGGCGCCGTGGGCCCAGGACAGGGTCCAGTCGGCAACAGGCACTTGCGTCACATCCAGCGGCGCGTGGAGCTCGCCATCGGCGTGGCCGCCCTGGATGGCATCTTCGAGGAGGGGCGATGGTGGGGGCTGCTCTGCTGGCCCTGACTGCAGCGGCGCGTCCCCTGCCTGCTCTGCCGTCGGGTTGATAGCGACCAGAATCATCTGGCCGAAATTCTGGCCGCCCACCGTGCTGTCGCCGCGCCAGACCAGATAGCTGTCCCACGGCCCACCCTCGTCGTCGTCGCGCAGGCCGAGGTTGAAAGTCAGCTCCGTGCCGCGCGCCAACACCTGAAAGAAGCCGTAGAGATGCTGGGCCGGGATGCGTATCTCCACGTCCCAGCCGCCTGGCACAACCCGAGTCGCAGCCTCGACCGGAATGGGCACGGTGGGATCGCCAAAGTCGCTGACGCGGCCATCCGCGTTGATGGTGTACTGATGGGTGTCGCCGCCGGCCGGGTCATCATCCCAGACGGCGTAGAAACCCAGCTCGACTGCATCGTCGTTCCAGACCTCAGGGCTATCGTTGATCACAGCGTCGTCAGCCACGTGGATGGCCACATAGAGGTTGGCAGCGTCCCAGGCGGCGCGCAGCGAGGCCGCAGCATCATCGGGCGCGGCCGGCTGGCCAGCCTGCGTCGCGGCCGAGCTGCGGTCGAGGGTAAAGCCGGCCAGCACGGGCCAGTCGCTCAGGTCGCCGTCGATGGCGAAGGGTTGGTTGACCATCTGCGCCAGCACGCGGCTGCCGCGCGGCCCGGCGGCAGAGCCATGAAAAACGGAAATGCCAGCCAGCAGGTCGTCGTAGCCATCGCCGTTGACGTCGCTGCTCACGCCGCTCTGACCATCAATGCGGCTGCCATAGATCGGCCCAACCCAGTTGGGAACCGGCGCCAGACCCAAGGGCGAGCCGAAGAAGGCCAGCGTGCGCCCCAAGGCAGCAACCACCACATCCTGATAGCCATCGCCGTTCAGGTCCCCGGTGCTTGCCAGCGAGGCGCCCAGGCTGTCCCCGCCAACATTGCCAACAAAACGCCAGTTTGGTTGCGTGCCAAGACCTGTAGATGACCCATGATAAAGCCTGACTTCTCCCTGCGGAGTACAGGAGGATGAAGGATCACACGGGAAGAGCGGCAGGCCCACCAGCAAGTCGTCGTAACCATCGTTGTCGACATCGGCCGCCACTGCCGTTTGACGCCCACCACTCCACCATCCGCCAACGCTCCAAGAGGTGGTAGTCTGCAGTCCTGCTGCCGAGCCATAATAGACCCTGAAGGTAAGAAATTCTCCGCTGTACCAGGATGTAGGCAAGAGGCTGCTCAGGACTACATCGCCGTAGCCATCGCCGTTGAGGTCGCCGGCGGCCGCCACCTTGTATCCCAAGCGGCGCCCTTCATACTGGCCTTGCAGCACAAAATCGGGTTCACTGGAGGGTCCGGCCGGCGATCCGAAGTAGAGCAGGACTCTGCCCTCCCACTCTTGTCCCTCGGTGAAGTAGGGATCGCCCACCAGCAGATCGTCGTAGCCGTCGCCGTTGACATCGCCGGCCGCGCCAAGGTTGACTGAGGGGCCGCGCCAAGGCTTTCCGGGAACAGGGCCAGCCGGGGAGCCATAGAAAACCTGCAAACCCTCCAGGCTGGCCGCGAACAGATCGTCGTAGCCGTCGCCGTTGACATCGCCGGCCGGACAGGTCTGCCAGTAGCCTGTCAACGTCCAGCCAGGCTCGGCCGCCAACCCGCCAGCCGAACCATAGAAGACACGAGCCAGCGCGCGCGTCCAGACAGCGTTCTGTGGGTCCACCAACAACACATCGGCGAAGCCGTCGCCGTTCAGGTCGCCAGCGTTGGTCAGTGTGCCGCTGGCCGGGCTGTAAGTCCAGTCCGGCGGCAGATTGTCGATGTTGTCAGGGGCCATGGCGGCCTGGCTGGCCGCGCGGCTCATTGGCGGCGGCGCTGACTGGGCAGGAGAAGCAGGCAAGCCCGGGGCCAGCAGCGCAGCTATCAGCACCAAACAGAGTACAAGACGCGAGGTGGACATGGCTGAACCTCCCTGTCGACTACAAACACGCCTATGACGACAGGCAGCGCCGTTCACAAAGTGAACACGACATGCAGTCGCCGACAACCTGATTTCACAGCCTTACAAGAAGCGCGATCACCACCCAAAATCCAACCAGGTCCCCGAGGAGAAGGGTACGGTGCGGGTCAGGAGGAGAGAGTGCTGCGAAGTGCAGCCTGGCTCGCAGAGACCGCTGCGCCTGGGGGAGTGCCGAGCAACGGTCCAAAACGATCGATCCAGTTAGCTTACATGATGCACCAAAAAGATTAAGAACAGATGAAAAGACGCCTTCCAGATCATGACAGTTTTGCCATCTGCTTGCCCCCAACCGCAACCTCACCTATAATGACCTGGCGACTCTGCCAGTCTGCCAGGCTACCAGTCTGCCCATCTGAGTATCGAGACAGGCTCATGGCGGCATAGGGTATGTGAGGTGTATCATGAAATTAACAGAACAAGCCCGGCGCAGTTCCCTGATCGTGGCCCTGCTGGCGGCAACGTTGCTGCTGGCCGCCTGCCAGTCGCCCGTCGACGACCCTTACAGCGCCGGCCAGCAGTTTCGCGTGATCGTGGAAAGCCTGCTGGAGGACGCCAGCCAGTTCATGGCTGGCTTCTGCGGCGCTGAACCGGCTGTGTTGCTGGTTGGCGCGGCGGCTGTGATCATTCTGCGTAGGCGAGCTTCCTGAAGTCCTTGACAGCGGGGCGACTCTGTGTTAGTATTTCAACATCGAATAATTGGATTTACAGTGAAAGCAACCAGACATGGGCACACATTTTCAAGGTACACCGGATGAGATCAGAGCGCTGGACGTTTACATCAAGCTCTCGCGCGCAGCCGACGCAGTGACGCAGCGCATCAACAAACACCTCAAGGACGACAGCCTGACCGTCAGCCAGTTTGGCGTCTTGGAGGCCCTTTACCACCTGGGCCCCATGTGCCAGACCGAGCTGGCCGGCAAGATCCTCAAGAGCACCGGCAACCTCACCCTTGTGATCGACAACCTGGAGCGCAGCGGTTTGGTGGAACGGCAGCGCGACACCGTGGACCGCCGCTTTGTCTCCGTCCACCTCACCCCGGCCGGCCATGAGCTGATCGCACACATCTTCCGTCCCCACGTGGCTGGCGTCGTCGAAACCATGAGCGCGCTGACCGCGGAGGAGCAAGAGGACCTGGCGCGCTTGTGCCGCAAGCTGGGGCTGGGGCAAAGCACGTAAACCGTAACCCGTAACCGGACACAGTGTGCGCAAGCGCAGACGTGTTGCGTGTTACGTGTTACGTCAACTTCTATATCCCAAATCACACGAAACGACCACCCATGACTGCTTCCCACCTACACCAAGGTCAACCACTGGCCAGCGCTGGCCGGGCGCTGGACCAGGCCCAGGCCGTGCTGATTCTGCTGCACGGCCGCGGGGCGAGCGCGGCCGACATCCTGCTGCTGGCCGAGGAACTCTACCACCCGGCCTATGCCTACCTGGCCCCGCAGGCCGCAAACAACACCTGGTACCCCTACACCTTTCTGGCGCCGATGCAACAGAACGAGCCCTGGCTGAGCGCGGCCCTGGCCCGGGTGGGTGAGGTAGTAGCCCAGGTCGAGACGGCTGGCGTCCCGGCCGAACGCATCGTGCTGGGCGGCTTTTCTCAGGGCGCCTGCCTGGCCAGCGAGTTCATGGCCCGCAACGCGCGGCGCTATGGCGGCCTGCTGGCCTTCAGCGGCGGCCTGATTGGCCCGCCCGGCACGCCGCGCGCCTACCGCGGCAGCCTGGAGGGCACGCCGATCTTCCTCGGCTGTAGCGACGTCGATGCGCACATCCCCAAGGAGCGAGTGGAGGAGACGGCGGCTGTGCTGGAGGGCCTGGGCGCGCAAGTCACCATGCGCCTCTACCCTGGCATGGCCCACACCATCAACATGGACGAGATCGAGCACGCACGCACGCTACTGCGGGCGGTGTTACCCCCTGGATGAACAGTGAGTGGGACAGAGCAAGCCGCGAATTGCACGAATTTTACGAAGCCCGGAGTTCATCTGAATTCGTGAAATCCGCGCAATTCGCGGCAAGAACTTAGGGGACTAGGGCTCGGCGAGCAAGAGCAACGCAAGCAAAGCTGCGCGTTCAGGGAGGCGGTCGACCAGGACGTGCTCGTGGGCTGCGTGCGCGCCGTCGCCGATGGGGCCGAGGCCGTCCAGCGTGGCGGTGTACTGGCTGGTGGTGTTGCCGTCCGACGCGCCGCCCACGGCCACGCCCTCCAGCGCCAGCCCCAGCAGCCGGCCGGTAGCCTGGGCCTGCTGCCACAGGCGCTGGTTGCGCGCGGTCGGCTCCAGTGGCAGCGAGGCGCTGATCTGTTCCACCGTGACGACCGCGCCGGGCAGCGTGGCCCGCAGGCCGAGGATCGCTGCGCTGATCCGTTCGGCGTCGGCCACCGTGGGCACGCGCACGTCCACCACAGCCTGCGCCTCGTGCGCGATCACGTTGGGCCGCGTGCCGCCGCTGACCTGCCCCACGTTGACGCTGATGCCGTGCTCCCAGTCGTTGAGGGCAAAAAGCTGCTGGATGACGTGCGACAGCTCCAGGATCGCGCTGACGCCCTCCTGCGGGGCCAGGCCGGCGTGGGCCGACTTGCCCTGTACGAGGACGTCAAAGCGCAGCACCCCCTTGCGCGCGGTCTTGAGAGCGCCCTGCGGGCCAAAGCCCGGCTCCAGCACGAAGACCCGGTCGACGGCCTGAGCCAGCCGTTGCATGTGGCGCGTCGACTCCGGGCTGCCGATCTCCTCGTCGGAGTTGACCAGCACCACGGGGCTTAGCGGGGGTTGCAGGCCCAGCTCGTGCAGCGCCTGCAAGGCATAGAGCATCACCACCAGCCCGCCCTTCATGTCGAACACACCGGGGCCGGCCAGACGGTTGCCCTCTTGGCGGACCGGCATAGCCGTCAGCACGCCGTGCGGCCAGACCGTGTCGCAGTGGCCGATCAGCATCTGCGCAGGCGCGCCGCGCGGCCGCGCCTGGGGACGGGCATAGAGCACGCCGCCGGTCAGCCGGCCAGGCGCCCGCCGCACCTGAAAGCCTAGCGCGGCCAACTGCTGGGCCAGCAGATCGA
>CAZVGR010000003.1:73396-88783 GCA_964626845.1 uncultured Anaerolinea sp. | reverse complement strand
CAGCAGATCGACCATGGCCTCCTGCTGGCTGCGCAGGTGGGCCAGAATTTGCTCGCCAAGGGCAGGGTTTTGGCTCATTCGACGTTGACGATGAAGCTATCGATGATGCGGTCCAGCGCTTCCAGGTCGGCCTCGCTGACAACCTGCACCAGCACGATGGCCAGGAAGCTCTGGTCTTCAGGCTCCACACCCACGGCTACTACCAGCGTTCCGGTGCCGTCGCAGTCGCTCCACAGGTCGAAGAAACCGGTGTAAAGCGGGTCTTCGTAGGGTGAACGGCTGTCGAAGGTGCAGCTATCACTGAAGTCGAACAAGTCCAGCAGTTCTTCGGTGCTGAGGCTGATCTGGTCCGTGGCTGCGAAGTAGACGCCCGGTGTATCCCAGCCGCTGTTGAGACGGGTGATGCTGGGCGCAGCCGTCACCGAAACGCCGATGACCGTGCCCTCGCCCTCCCAGGGGCTGCCGTCCACATCGCGCCATTCGGCCGGAACCTCCAGGCTCAGGATGCCCGAGTCGTCGGAGATGGTGACGTAGCGGCTATAGCTGGTAGCCGCGCTCGATGGGCCAGTAGCAGGCGCGGTGTCGGCCAATTGCCGGGCAAAGGAGAAGGACTGTTCCAGCGTGCGGCCGTTCAGCTCCCCTTCCAACACCTCCTCGCTGGCAAAGCGCAGCACCTCGATGGCCAGCACATCCTCCGGCCCGCGCGTGCGCAGAATGTCGCAGTAGTCGCCCAGCGTGCCGTCGGTGGCCAGCACCAACCCTTCCAGACGGGTGATGATATCGCCGCCCTTGACGCCGACGCGGCTGGCCGGCGAGCCGGACTTGACCGAGGAAACCCAGATGCCCGACAACCCTTCGCCGTTGTTGACGGCCGTGCCATTCACGCCGATGGACAGCACATCTCTGCCTTGGCGCAGCTCGTCGATCACCGGCAAGGCTTGTGGCTGGGCAATGGCGAAGAACTGTCCCACGCCCCGGTTGCCGGCGTAGTTGACCGCCACCACCTTGCCGTCGGGCGTCACCAGCGGGCCGCCAGAGTTGCCGGGGTTGATCGTGGCGTCGTGCTCGATGACGGCCGCCACCGAGGCCCAGTCAGACTTACCATCGGCGCGCGCCTTAGAGACGATGCCGCGCGTCAGAGTAAACTCCGGGTCGCCCAGCGGGAAGCCGGCGGCATAGACATCCAGGCCGACGTTGACCGGGCCGGTGTACCACTCCAGATAGGGGTAGCCGTCGCCCTCGATGTCGATCACAGCCAGGTCGGCGCACTCCGAGACGCCCAGGATGCGGGCGTTGCGCGGCTGGCTCTCGCCGCCCACGTAGACGCGAATCAGGGCTGCACCGGTGACAACGTGGTTGTTGGTCACAGCCAGGCCGCTCTCGTCGATAATGAAGCCCGTGCCGCTGCCGGCCACATTGTACTGCATCCCCACTTCCGGATCGACAAAGGATCCCTGGGACACAATCTGCACGGTAGCTGATTTAACGTCTTGCAACGAAGAGACGGCCAGGCTGGCGGGGGCAGGTTCAGGTGTAGGTGTGGCTGGTGGGTCAGTCGGCGTGGGGGCCTGAGCCAGCCCAGCGCTGACACGGAAGGACAGGCTGCGCTCTAGCTGGCCATTCAGGTAGAGGTCGACTTTGTAGTCGCCGGCCGGCCAGGGGTTATCGTTTTTCAAGTCGAAGGTCAGGGTAGCGCTGGCGCTGGTCAGTTCGACGTCGTCCAGGTGCGTGTTGGGCTCAACATCCTGAACAGCGACGGCCGTCCACGCGGCCTTGACCTTGGTGCCTTCGGGCGCGTTAGCCAGATTGACCTTCAGGTAGAACACGTCATCTGTGCTGAAGGTGGTTGTCGTCTGATTGCCTGCCTCGTCCTTGCTCAGGCGGGCATCGGCGATATTGGCCGTGCTGATGCTAACCTCGCGGCTACATGCAGCCAACCATAGGGCCATGCTCAAGAGAACAATACGGTACAGAAACGATGTTTTCATGCTCTAGCACTCCTTCACTGGATGCAGGTGGCGCCGATGACGTGTTACAGAGACCGGCTTGAAGACTCGATAAAAACAAGAAGAACCCTGTCTCTGACCAGCCGACTGAGCAGGGCGGCGAAGGAAGGTGGATCGTTGAGGAGAGTCGATGAACAGAAGTCATCTGACCCACTGATCAGATGACTTTGCAAATTCTATCTGTGGCTGCTGATTTTGTCAATCCCCGCGCGAGCAGCAGGCGACGGCGCAAATCAACGCAAGATCAACGCCCGCTGCGGCTCTGCCAGGTAGACTGTCCCCTGCTCCGTCACCAGCACGTCCTCCTCCAGGCCGATGTAGCCGTAGCCGGGCACGGCCAGTCCCGGCTCTACGGTGTAGACATGGCCGGCCTCCAGGGCGCGGAAGGGGGTGTCGCCGTAGCGCTCCCAGGCCGGGCCCAGCACGCCGGCGCCGTCGTGGGCGTTGCGCCCCAGGTGGTGGCCGGTGGCGTAGCGAAACTCAGGATAGCCTGCGTCCACGATCACCTGCCGCGCGGCCGCGTCCACCTCCACGCCGGTGGCGCCGGGCCGCATGGCCGCCACAGCCGCATCCACCGCCGCCAGCACCGTGGCAAAGCCGCGCTGCACCGGCTCTGGCGCGCTGCTCTCGCCCGGCCGCAGCAGATAGGCCACGCGCTGGATGTCGGAGCAGTACTCGTCCTGGCGGATGCCAAAGTCGAAGTGGACGATGTGGCCCCGCTCAAGACGCAGATCGGTCGGGCCAGCGTGGCCCACCGCCTTGTCCGGGCCGCTATTGACAGCCGGGCAGCTAGAGCGGTCCCAGGCCGTCTGCTGGATTCCCAACTCGGCCATCTGCTGATGCATGAACGCGCCGACCTGGGCCTCGCTCATCCCCGGTTGCATGAAGTCGAAGGCGCGGCGGTAGATCTCCAGTGTGGTGGCCACGGCGGCGCGGATGCGCGCCACCTCAACTGGCGTCTTGCGGCCCCGCAGGCTGCCGATGATCCCCTCGGCCGAGACCAGCCGCTGGGCGTAGGGCGTGCCGGCCAGGTAGCCCAGCAGCACCTGGTACAGCCCATGCCCCAGCCCGTCGGCATAGACGTCGTTGGGCGAGAAATTGAGCGCGATCTGCTGCGGGTCGAGGCGCTCCAGCGCGGCCAGCAGGTGCGGCTGGATCGACTGGTCGTAGGGGATGACTTCGTTGTAGACGCCCAGTTGCTCGGCTGTGATGGCGTCGAAGCGGCCGACGATGGCGATGCGTTCCCCGCCGCGGCCGAGCAGCAGCGCGCTCTGCCAGGTCAGGCTGTGCGGGCCGTAGATCAGCGGCAACACCGGGTCGCCCCCGGCCGAGGTCTCGCGCACAAAGGTGAGCCAGGCGTCGATGCCTAGCTCGTCGAGAATGCCGATGGCTTGGGTAGTTTTCTCTTGGACAAGCATGTTGTTACGCAGTCAACAGACGCACAAAGCCTGCCTGGTTGAAATGGTGATCGGTGGTCAGCGCCTCGGTCAAACCCATGCGCTGCATCAAAACAAAACTAAGTGCATCCGCCAACGACCAGGATTTATCAAGACGCCGTTGGAGCAGCCCCAAAGCAGCCCGGTGCAACTCCTCATCCACGTAGATGACCTCAACCTCGCTGGTGTCTTGCAGATCAGCAACAAAGTCCAGAGCCTGACGCCTGGGAAAGCCTCGCGCTTCGGCTAGAGCAACATACTCGGCCAGCACATAACTATGCGTGACTCGCCAGAAGGATGCGTCGAAGTAGGCCACTGCGGCTTCATGCTCAGCCTCAGACGCATGTTGGAGGCACAGAAGCCCAGAGGTGTCGAGCAGCATCAGTCCGAACCGTGTGTATCGGTCATCGCGCGCGCGAGGTCTGCGTCTATTGACGCGTTGTCGGCGCCTGTCGGATGACCCAAGTCGATAGCTCCAAAATGCCGACGCAGCCGATTGTCACGCTGCGGCAACTGCCGACGCAGCACCGTCGTGATCCATTCTTCTGGTGTTTGGCCTGCTGTGGCAGCGACGTCAGTCAACGGCTGCCGCAGATCATCGGGAAGCTTGAGGGTTAGCTGAAAGGTCATGGTCATCTGCACTCCTGTTGCTTCCGAGTATATGGGACTTCAGTCTGCTTGTCAAAGTGCGCTGTACATCCGGGGACAGCGGGGGATGCAACGCAGTGTTAGCGCAATTTGCGGATGTACGGCAGCCGCCAGAAGATCAGCAGGGAGATCGTCAGAATCACGCCGGCGTTGATCAGCACGGTGGCTGGCTCGCTGAAACGCTCGGCCATGGCGCCGGCCAGCAGCGCGCCCAGCGGCATGCCGCCGAAGAAGGTCAAGGTAAAGATGCTCATGATGCGGCCCCGCAGCTCGTCAGGTACGCGGGTCTGCACCAGGGCGTTGGCGCTGTTGGCCACCACCATGAAGCCCCAGCCCAGGCAAATCAGCAGCGCCAGCGACGCAGGCAGCCAGCGCGCTGCGGCAAAGGCGGCCATGGTCACGGGCATCACGAAGCTGCCGATGGTCCATAGGCGGCCGCGCGCGACCCGCTGGCCCAGCCAGGCGATCATCAGTGCGCCGCTCATCGCGCCCAGGCCGCGCGCCGCCAGCAGCAGCCCGTTGGTACGCACATCGCCGCCCAGCACATTGACCGACCAGGCGGGAAAGAGCGTTACCATGCTGATGCCGAACAGGCTGACCACGGCCATATTGAGGATCAGGGTGCGAGTGGCGTGTTCCCCCTTGACGTAGCTCAGCCCCTGGCGCAGTTGGTCGCCCGTCGAACCCTGGCGCGTCCTGGCCACAAAGGGCGGCAGCCGCATGGCCAGCAAGGCAGCGATCACAGCCAGGTAGGACAATCCGTTGAGGGTGAAGCACCAGGCCGGCCCCAGCAAAGCGTAGATCACGCCGGCGATGGCCGGCCCGACCACGGCCGCGGCGTTGAACATAGTCGAGTTGAGGGCGATAGCGTTGGTCAGGTCCTCGCGGTCCACCAGCTCGACCACGAACGCCTGGCGGGCTGGCGCATCGAAGGAGTTGGCCACGCCGCTGAACAGCGCCAGCACGATCACATGCCAGGGCTGCACCAACCCCGTTACAACCAACCCGGCCAGCACGAAGGCCAACACCATCATGGCCGACTGGGCGAACATGATCACCATGCGCCGCGGCAGCCGGTCGGCGATCACCCCGCCGTAGAGTGTGAAGATCCAGGAGGGAATGCCGGCTGCAAAGCCGACGTAGCCGAGAAAAACCGGCGACCTGGTGAGCTCGAAGACCAGGTAGCCCTGGGCCGTGGTTTGCATCCAGGAGCCAGCCAGGGATACCAACTGGCCCAGGAACCAGAGGCGATAGTTGGGATGCCGGAGCGCAGCAAAGGTCTGCTGCACGTTAGCCGCGGCCTGAAACTGGCCGGGATTCATGCGCATGATCGTCTTCGATCTAGGTTTCGATTGGGCCGTGAAGGACTGACAGTCCTGGTCTACTCGATGGCTG
Organism: uncultured Anaerolinea sp.; assembly: GCA_964626845.1. Classification (GTDB taxonomy): domain Bacteria; phylum Chloroflexota; class Anaerolineae; order JAAEKA01; family JAAEKA01; genus JAAEKA01. The sequence continues at coordinate 83,298 of CAZVGR010000003.1, read as the reverse complement.
CGCCAACGCGTCGAATGTCAATTGGGTGCATTCAAAATGGGTTGGTCGAGTCATTGCGAGGAGGCCGCCGACGAAGCAATCCCCACGTGGCATGACGAGATTGCTTCGGCGCAGACGCCTCGCAATGACGGGGCTTCAACCAGTTTTGAATGCACCCATGTCAATTCGTCTCGATGTCAGGACTGTCAGTCCTCGCGCGTGACGGCAAAGACGAGGCCCGCCGCGTCGGCATCGACGCGGATCGTCGCGCCGGCCGGCGGCTCGTCGCTGAGCAGCTTGTTGGCCAGCGGCTCGCGCAGGTGGCGCTGGATGATGCGGCGCAACGGCCGTGCGCCCCATTCGGGCCGGTCGTTCTGGGCCAACATCCAGGCCTGGGCCGCGTCGCTGATTTCCAGCCGCAGGCCGCGCGCCTCCAGCAGCCGGCCCTCCTTCTTCAACATCAGCCCCAGGATACGGCCCAACTGCTCCTGGGTCAGCGGCAGGAAGAGCACGATCTCGTCCAGGCGGTTGAGGAACTCCGGCCGGAAGAACTGCTTGACCCGCAGCAGGGCCAGCTCGCGCGTGGCCTCGTCCAGGTCGGTGGTCTCCAGCAGATCGGCCGCCAGGTTGCTGGTCAGGATGATCACCGTCTCGGCGAAGGAGACGATGCGGCCCTGGCCGTCGGTCAGGCGCCCCTCCTCCATCATCTGCAAGAGCACGTCCAGCACGCGCGGGTGGGCCTTCTCCACCTCGTCGAAGAGCACCACGGTATAGGGCCGCTGGCGCACCCGCTCGGTGAGCTGGCCGCCGCCCTCGTAGCCCACGTAGCCGGGCGGCGCGCCCACCAGCCGGCTGACCGCGTGCTCCTGCTGGTACTCGCTCATGTCCAGCACCACCATGGCGTCCTCGGAGCCGAACATGAAATCGGCCAGCGCCTTGGCCAACTCGGTCTTGCCGACGCCGGTGGGACCGAGGAAGAGGAAGGAGCCGATGGGCCGGTTGGGATCTTTCAGGCCGACGCGCGCGGTCTTGACGGCCCGGCTGACGGCCAACACGGCCTCTTCCTGGCCGATGATGCGCTGGTGCAGGTGCTCGACCATGGCCGCGTAGCGGCTGCGTTCGTCCGCGCCCAGGTTGCTGGCTGGGATGCCGGTCATCAGGCTCAGGGCCAGGGTCACGTCCTCGGCGTCGACGCGGCCGTCGCCGTCGCCTTCGGGGCGGAACAGTTGATGCGCCTGCTGATCCATGCGCACCAGCGCGCAGGCCCGGTGCAGCAACTGGACGGCCGAGGCCGGCAGCGGCGTGGCGGTCAGGAAGCGGCGCGCCAGCCGCGCGGCCGCAGGCGGCGCGTCGGCAGCGATTTCAATGCCGTAGTCGTCCTCCAGCTTGGGCCGGTGGACGCCCAGGATGGCTGCGGTCTCCTTCTCGTCCGGCTCGGCGACGCGCACCAGATGCAGGTGCTCGGCGATGGCCGGGTCGGCGGCCATGCGTTCGTTGAAGTCGCTCTCGCTGGCCGTGCCGACGATCACCGCCCCGCCGTCGATGAGGGCTTTCTGCACGTAACGCGTGGCCTTGGGGAATTCGGCCCGCACCACGCCGCCGAAGAAGCGTTGGATGTTGGGCAGGAAGAGCACGCCGCCGGCTGCCTGGCGCAGCCCCGCCTGCACGGCCGCGGCCGCGTCGTCCAGCAGCGCAGTCTCGCCCACCTGCACCAGCTTCGTCAGCCCGGCCGGCCCCTTGCCCTCGGCCATCAGCAGGGCCAGGCTTTGCACCAGGGAGCGCTTGCCCACGCCGGCCGGCCCCAGCAGGATCACGTGGCGGCTGCGGGCCAGGCTGAGCAGGTTGAACAGCTCGCGCAGCAACGCCTCACGGTGGTACACCGGGCTCAGCTCGCCGGCCCTGGCCAGGCTGACCAGGTCGACGGTGGTGATGCGGCGGGCCAGCACATCGTCGGCCAGCACGCCGGAGAGGACCGTGGGGGTCAGGCCATAGCGCTGCAACAGGCCGGCCGTGCTCACCCCACGCTGCGACATGGCGGCCAGGGCATGCACCGTGCCGACGTAGATCTCATCCATGGACTGGGCCACGGCCTTGCCTTCGTCCAGCACCACCAGCATCTCGTCGGAAAGGGGGACGCGGCGGCCATCGCCGGCCACGAAGTCGAAGTCAGCGCCGCGGCCCTCGCGCGCCTTGACCTGCTCCTCAACAGCGCGCTCAAGATCGGTCAGTTTGAAACCCCGCTCGCGGCTAAGGCGATCGAGCAGACGATAGCCTGGAGAGGCCGGGCTGCGCAGCAAGGTCAGCAGCAGCAGCTCCGGGGTCAACACACGACGCCCATAAACAGGCAGGGTGCGGGCTGCGTCGTTGAGGGATTGGGTCAGATCGGGGGCTGGAATGTTGGGGTTAAGGGTGCCCACAGCAGTTGATCAGGTCTCGACGGCGGGATCAGTGAAGACCACTGAGTTGTGCCCGCCATAGTCGTTGGCATAATAGGCATCGGCCTGGTTATCGTTCAGCCAGTCGCCGTCGCACAGGTAACGGAACTGATAGACGCCGCCTGCGTCCACCTCAATCGTGGCTTTCCACTGTCCATGCGCGTCCTGCTGCATGGGCAGTGCGGTTCTGTCCCAACCATTGAAGTCACCGACCACGTAGACGCTATCGGCCCAAATCAGCTCTGGCAGGACAAATGTCAGCCGGCATTTTGTAGCTTGTTTCGTGCGTATATGTTGTTTTTGGATCATGACACCACGTCAGCTATGTCTGCAACATGTCGGATTTAGCGTACACCATGAGCCCACTCGTAAATCGCTCAAACTGGCACATCATACCGCAAAGTCGGCCTTTTCAAAATTGCGGTCACGATGGTTGACAGGCTGGTCGACCTGCGTGTCCGCCGCCCAGATGATCGCCATCTTATCATGGATTGCTGCTGTTGTACAGTCCAGACTTTCCCGACAGCTAACGACCGGCTATAATGCGCTGCTGGGTTTACTACTCAGCCACAGGTGCCGGGCACTGGAATCTGCGCCTGCAACGAAGAGTGCCCGGCACCTGAGTAGCAACGCTGCTGGAATGAACCATGCACTGCAAGGGCGCATGCAACTCGCACACCGGTTATCACAATGATCAAATCAACGAACAGACGGCGATCACTTGTCCGTATACTACTGCTCCTTATCCTGACGGCTGGGCTGTTGTCCGCGTGCGACAGCGGTTCAGCCCTCGGCGTCTACCTGGAGGCCAACCGCGCGCGCCTGGACCAGCCGGCCGGCATCGACGCACAGCCCGTGACCTTCGTCGTGCCGCCGGGCGCGCCAGCCAAGGCCATCGCCCAGGACTTGTTCAACGCCGGCCTCGTCAGCGACGCATTGCTGTTCGAGGCTTACGTGCGGGTCAACGGCCTGGCCGGCCGGCTGGAGGCGGGCGAGTTCCAGCTTAGCCCGGCCATGACGATTCCGGAGATCGCGGCGGCCTTGCAGAACGCGCGCGCGCCTGGCGTCACCGTGGCGGTGCGGCCCGGCTGGCGGCTGGAGCAGACAGCCGATCACCTGAGCCGGCTGGGCGTGGCCGACGGCGATGCGTACCGGCAGGCGGCGCAGGCGGCCGACTTGAGCGCGCTGGACACCGAAACGCGCCAGCGCTACAGCTTCTTGCAGTTCTTGCCGGCCGGCCAGAGCCTGGAGGGCTACCTCTACCCCGACTCATACCAGATCCCGCGCGACGGCGCCAGCGCGGCCGATCTGCTCCAGCGCCAACTGGACGCGTTCGAGGAGCGGGTCATGCCCGTCTACTGGGAGGCCATCGCCCAGGGCAAGACCACCCTGTCGCTGCACGACGTGTTGACCGTGGCCAGCATCGTGGAGCGGGAGGCGGTGCTGGATGAGGAGCGGCCGCTGATCGCCGGCGTCTATCTGAACCGGCTGGCGCGCGGCATGAGGCTGGAGGCTGACCCGACCGTGCAGTACGCGATGGGCTACCAACCGGCCAGCGGCCAGTGGTGGAAGACGCCCGTCTTTCTGGAGGAGTACAGCCAGGTCTTCAGCCCCTACAACACCTATCTGAACGCCGGCCTGCCGCCCGGCCCCATCGCCGCGCCGCGGCTGGCCAGCATCCGGGCCGTGCTCGAACCGGCCCAGCACGACTACCTGTTCTTCGTGGCCGAGCCGGGCGGCACCGGCCGCCACGTTTTCGCCCGCACCTTCGATGAGCACCTGGAGAACGTGCGGCGTTATCGGGGGCAGTGAGGCAGGTGGCAGGTTGCAAGTGGCAGGTGGCGAGTGGCAGGTTGCAGGTGGCAAGTTGCAGGTAGCAGGTGGCAGGTCACGGTGAGGACTGGGCGCCAACGTGGCGTGCGCAGAGGTGAACAAATTCATTGCATCAGCATGTCATGTGCAGGATGAAAACAGCAGCCTACATTCCCCATGCAGCTTTGCACGGCCGGCGATTCAGCGTGATCGCCGGCCTGTTGGCGTTGGCGCTGCTGCTGGCCGGCTGCGCGCCGCCGAACCAGTTGGGCGGACGGCCGGCGGCGTCGGTGCAGGAATCGGCCGAGATCTACTTGCAGCGCTACCAGCCTGGCCCGCTGCCACGCATCTTCGAGTCGACACACGTGGTCGATCGCCACGGTGCGCCGCTGGCCGAGCTATGGGAGGAGGGCCGGCGCACCTGGGTTCCCCTGGAAGCCATTTCGCAGCACCTGATCGACGCCACCATCGCCACCGAGGACGCCACCTTCTACGTCAACCTGGGGGTGGACCCGGCGCGCATCGCCGGCGCAGCCTTGCAAAACGCCCAGCAGGGCGGCGTGGTCAGCGGCGCCTCGACCATCACCATGCAGCTCGCCCGCAACCTCTTCCTGGGGCCGGACTCGCGCTACGCCGTCAACATGGACCGCAAGATGCTGGAGGCCGGCCTGGCCCAGGAGTTGACCAGCCTCTTCAGCAAGGACGAGCTGCTGGAGATGTACCTCAACCTGCTGAACTACGGCCACCTGGCCTATGGGCCGGAGGCTGCCAGCCAGGTCTACTTCGCCAAGCCCGCGGCCGAGCTGACCCTGGCCGAGGCGACGCTGCTGGCCGGCATCCCCCAACAGCCGGCCAATCTGGACCCGCTGCGCAACTTCGATGCCGCCCGCGCCCGCCAGCGCATCGTGCTGGACCTGATGGTGCGCCACGGCAAGCTGACGCAGGCCCAGGCCGACGCCGTCTACGCCGAGCCCATCAGCCTCAACCCCGATCCCGACCGCCGCGTCGTGGCTGCGCCGCACTTCGTGCAGTACGTCGCCCAGCAGGCCCAGCCTCTGGCCGGCGAGCACGCCATCGCACGCAGCGGCCTGCTGATCACCACCACCCTGGACCTGTCCATGCACAGCGCGGCGCAGGAGATCGTGGCGGCCCGCGTGGCCCAGCTTCAGCCCCAGTTCGACCTGAGCAACGCCGCCCTGGTGGCCATCAAGCCGGGCAGCAGCGAGATTCTGGTCATGGTGGGCAGCGCGGACTTCGCCGACCGCAGCATCGACGGCCAGGTCAACGTGGCGACCAGCCCGCGCCAGCCGGGCAGCGCGATCAAGCCCATCCTGTACGCCACGGCCTTCGAGGACACCCTGATCAGCCCGGCCAGCGTGATCTGGGACGTGCCCGTGACCTACACCGTCAGCGCAGGCAACGTCTATATTCCCGCCAACTATGACCGCCAATTTCACGGCCCGGTGACGGCGCGCACCGCCCTGGCCAGCAGCTACAACGTGCCCGCGGTCAAGCTCTTGGACGCAGTAGGTGTGGGCCGGATGCTGGAGAGCGCCCAGGCCATGGGGCTGCGCAGCCTGACGCGCGACCAGGAGTGGTACGGCCTGAGCCTGACTCTGGGCGGCGGCGAGGTCACGCTGCTGGACCTGACCACGGCCTTCGCGACCTTGGCCAACGCCGGCACTTATGTCGAGCCGACCCCCTTCCTGGCCGTGGCCGACGGGCAAGGCCGCGCCGTCAGCCTGCCGCGGAGCGCGGTCAGCCAGGCGCTTTCCCCCGCGGCCGCGTTCCAGGTGACTGACATCCTGGCCGACAACGCGGCCCGCGCGCCGGCCTTCGGCGCCAACAGCCCGCTGCGCCTCAGCCAGCCCGCGGCCGTCAAGACCGGCACCACCACCGACTGGCGCGACAACTGGACCGTGGGCTACACCCGCTACCTGGTGGCGGGCGTTTGGGCGGGCAACAGCGACGGCCGGCCCATGCGCAACACCAGCGGCCTGACCGGCGCAGCGCCGATCTGGAGCGACTTCATGCAGGCCGTGCTGGCCGACCCGGCGTTGCTGGCCGCGCTGGAGGCTGCCGACGACCCGGCCGCCTGGCAGTTCCAGCCGCCGCCCGACATGGCGCAGCGCAGCGGTCCCGGCGATCTGGCCTGCCCGCCCGGCCTCACCTGCCGGGCTGGCGGCGAGTACTACAGCCGCGCCTGGCTGGAACTCACCGGCGAGGACGGCCCGCTGGCCGACAGCGTGGCCCTGGCCCCCACCGCGCCGGTCTACGTCGATCGCGGCCAGGGCGCGCAGTGGGCCGCCTACTGCCAGGTGGAGCCGGCCGTGCTGCGGCCCCTGCTGCGGCTGCCGGCCGGCGTCGGCGTGAGCGTCCCCGCCAGCGACGAGGCCCGCGCCCGGCTGGCGCGCGAGCGCGAGCAAGCCATGGCCTGGGCGCTGCGCAACCCGACCGCGATCGACCTGGGTTTCTGTGACGCGCTGGGTGAAGCGCTGTTGCCCGCGCTGGCGCTGGATGTGCGGCCAGACGAGCCGGCCGCGCAGGTGCTGGTGGACCTGGCCGCGGCCCTGGATCCCAACGCCGGGCCGGTGGCCGGCGACACGGCTGCGCCGGTGGCCGTCAGTTGGAGCAGCGCAGGCCAGCCGGGCGTTTTCGCCCTGGCCGAGCCGGTCAGCCATCACGACGCCTGCCCCGGCAACTACATCGTGGGCCAGGTGCTGAACGCGGCCGGCGCGCCGATAGCGGGCGTGCGCATCACGCTGGTCGATCAGTGGGGCAACCAGGCCGACGCCTGGAGCAAGGACAGCGCAGGCGACTACGGCCAGTACGACTTTCCCATCAACTTCTTCCCCAACCAGTACACCCTTACAGTCGTCGACGGCGCCGGCAATCCGCTGAGCGCGCCGGTGGTAGTCGATCACCTGCAAGGGGCGGGGGGCGACGCGCCCTGCCATAACATCATCTGGCGCGGCAACTGAGAAAACACTTAGGTAGTTTCAGAGGGGGCGTGCTATAATCTACAAGATTTATTACTACTTTGGCGCCTGCTATGTGGCGCGCCTGGCGGCGGCGATAATCCCAATGACGGGAAAGATACTGACAGTCTACCGGGCGTCCAACGTTTATAGTAGCAGTGATCAATCATGCGCATGTTTTTGCGCCCCAAATCGCGACCAGTCAGGCTGGCCTGAGAAAGTTGTGTTGTTATCAGCGCAACGTGAAACATTCGGTCTCTGGCTGGCCGGCTAAACACAGCGCACTTATCTGAAGGAGCATCGGATGGCGGTTCAGGCCCATGGATGGGAACGCCGGTTAATCGACCTGGCGCAGGAAGCCCTTGAAAGCCAAATCGCGGCAGCGCTGCATGGCATCTACGACGACGACGACCTTGCAGCGTCCTACCGCGTCTGCGAACAGATCACCAAAGACCATAGTCGCACATTCATGATGGCGTCGGGACTGCTGCCACGCGACAAACGGCGCGGCGCCCGTGCCCTCTATGCCTTTTGCCGGGTGTGCGATAACCTGGTGGATGCGCCGCAGGCTGGCAGCGACCCGCGCGAGGCGCTGGAAAACTGGCGTAACCAGGTGCTGCACGTGCAGTCGATCAGCGACGACCCAGTGGCGGTGGCTTGGGCTGATACCCGCATCCGCTACCAGATACCCTGGCGCTACGCCGAGCAGTTGATTGCAGGTGTGGCGCAGGACGTAGAAAAGCACCGCTATCAGACCTTTGATGAGCTGGCCGAGTACTGCTATGGCGTGGCCTCGACCGTGGGGCTGATGGCCATGCATATCATCGGCTTCCAGGACAGCTTTGCCATCCCCTACGCAGTCAAACTGGGCGTCGCCTTGCAGCTCACCAACATCCTGCGCGATGTGGGCGAGGACTGGCGCAACGGGCGCATCTACCTGCCGCAGGATGATCTGGCCCGGTTCGATCTGCGCGAGGAGGACATTGCTGCTGGCGTGGTAGATGATCGCTGGCGGGCATTGATGCAGTTCCAGATCGAGCGCACCCGCCAGCTTTTCGACGAAGCGCTGCCAGGTGTGGCCTTGCTGGACAAGGATGGCCGCTTCGCCATCACCGCCGCCGCGCAGCTCTACCGCCACATCCTGGACGACATTGAAGCCCACGACTACGACGTCTTCCAGCGCCGCGCCCATGTGACCACCTGGGGCAAGCTGCGCCGGCTGCCGGCCATCTGGGGCCTGTCGCGCCGGTTGAGCATGGAGACTGAAGAATGAGCACAGCCATCCATGCCTCGCGCTTTGTCGATACCGTCACCCATCGCCTGCTGCGCTGGAGCGGGCTAAGCGTGGCCAGTGGTCTGCCCTTGGCCGCCAGCAGCGAGCCGCTGTTGCGCGGCATCGGCCAACAGTTCATCGCCTGGGGTGCAGTTGACGGGGCCATTGCCTTAGCTGGCCGCTGGTCCAATCAACGCAAGGCCGGGCAGGGCGCCAGCGACAAAGAGTTGGCAGCTCTGCGGCGGCTGTTGCTGGTCAACGCCGGACTGGATGTGCTCTACGTGGCTGGCGGGGTGGCGCTGGCCGTCCGCCGTGGCAAGGACGATCCCTACTGGCTGGGCACGGGGCTGGGCATCGTGATCCAGGGCGGCTTTCTGCTGATCTTTGACCTATGGCACGGTCTGCAAGCTGGGGAGGACGCATGATCCCGGCAAGCCTGAGCGAGATCTTTGCCAGCCCGGAGCACCAGACGTATACGCTGCAAGGGGGCCGGCCGGCTGCGCTGCTGCTGCATGGCTTCCCCGGCACTGCGGCTGAGACACGTAGTCTGGGCCAGGCGCTGCACGGCGCTGGCTGGACGGTGCAGGGCCTGCTGCTGCCCGGCTTCGGACCGCAGATCGACCAACTGAGCGAACAGCGCTATGGCGATTGGGTACACGCCGCGGCGGCCGCGCTGCGCACGCTGCAAGCTGCCCACCAACCCACCCTGTTAGCTGGCTTTAGCATGGGAGCGGCTGTGGCCACCGTGACGGCCGCCAATGTGCGGCCTGACGGGCTGGCGCTGCTGGCGCCTTTCTCCGGCGCGATCGGGCCCATAGGCTCGATCATGCCGGTGCTGCGCCGGTTGATCCGCACGGTCAAGCCCTTCCGTCTGTTCAAGCCAGACTTCACCGACCCCGACGTCCGCAAGGGCCTGGCTAACTTCCTGCCCCACGTCGACCTGGACGACCCCGCTGTACGGAGCAGCCTGCTGGACCTGTCGCTGCCGCTGTCGGTGATCGACGAGGTGCGCCTGGTGGGCGAGGCGGCGCGGCTGGCGGCCGGCAGCGTCCATGCACCCACCTTGATCGTGCAGGGCGTCAACGACCGTGTGGTGCTGTCACAGACCAGCCGGCGGCTGGTCTATGCCTTTGATCCACCGGCGCGCTACATAGAGGTGAACGGCGCTCATGACTTGATGGATGAGACCGGCCCGGCGTGGCCGGAAGTAACCGAAGCCGTGCTGGCCTTTGCCGGGCGGCTAACACAGACCCAGGGATTGGAAATCCCTGGCTGACAGCACAAAGGCCCCTCAGGGCCTGGCGGAGCGCCTTCCCAGCGGCTGTGGCCGCTTTGTGCTGTCAGCCGGTGAGACCCAGGGATTGGAAATACCTGGCTGACAGCACAAAGGCCCCTCAGGGCCTGGCGGAGCGCCTTCCCAGCGGC
>CAZVGR010000003.1:55861-73296 GCA_964626845.1 uncultured Anaerolinea sp. | reverse complement strand
TGTGGCCGCTTTGTGCTGTCAGCCGGTGAGTTCATTCACCGGACCTTTATGCAGGACAGAACCAACTATGAAGCAAAAAATTATTGTCATCGGCAGCGGCTTCGGCGGCCTGTCGGCCGCTATTCGCCTGCGTGCGCAGGGACACGACGTGACCCTGCTGGAAAAACTCGACAAGCTGGGGGGACGCGCCTACGTCTTCGAACAGGACGGCTTCAAGTTCGACGCTGGCCCCACGGTGATCACGGCCCCTTGGATGTTCGACGAGCTGTTCAAACTGGCCGGCCGGCGGCGGGAGGACTACGTCGAATTTGTCAAGCTCGACCCCTTCTACCGTTTGTTCGACCATCAGGGCCGCTATCTGGACTACAACAGCGACCACGAGTTCATCCTCAGCGAGATCGACAAGTTCAACCCGGCCGACCGGGAGGGCTATGACCGTTTCATCCGCTCCACGCGCGAGGTGTTCAACACGGGCATGCCGCTGATCGACCAGCCCTTCCTGACCCTGGGCGATATGCTGAAGGCTGCGCCCGACCTGATCCGCCTCAAATCCTACCGCAGCGTCTACGGCTACGTCTCGCAGTACATGAAGAACGACTTTCTGCGCCGCGCCTTCACTTTCCATCCGCTGCTGATCGGCGGCAACCCACTCAGCGCGTCGTCGCTTTATGTGCTGATCCATCACCTGGAGCGCGAGTGGGGCATCGAGTACGCCATGGGCGGCACGGGCGCGATCGTGGCGGCGCTGGGCCGGCTGCTGGACGAAATGGGGGTGGACGTGCGCCTCAACAGCGAAGTAGCCGAGATCCTGATCGATGAACAGCAGCGGCGCGCGACCGGCGTGCGCCTGGCCGACGGGACAGTACACAACGCCGACGTGGTGGTCTCCAACGCCGACGTGGCCTGGACTTACCTCAACCTGATCCCGGCGCGCTACCGCCGCATCAACAGCGACCGCTTCGTCAAGCTGCGCCGCTACAGCATGTCGCTCTTTGTGATCTACTTCGGCACCAAGAAGCGCTACACTGAGCCAGGCACAGCCACAGGCGAGCGGCTGGCGCACCACAACATCATCTTCAGCCAGGACTACAAAGGGCTGCTGCGGGACATCTTCAACGCCACCTACCTGCCCGACGACTTCTCGCTCTACCTGCACGTGCCCAGCAAGACCGATCCGTCGCTGGCGCCGCCCGGCCACGAGTCGTTCTACGTGCTCTCCCCGGTGCCGCACCTGGGGGCCAGCATCGACTGGCGGCAGCAGGCCAAGCCCTACCGCGACGCCATCATGCAGTTCCTGGAGCGCAACTACCTGCCCGATCTGCAGGCCAACATCGTCACCGAGCGCTTCATCGACCCGCTCTACTTCCAGAACACGCTCAACAGCCACCTGGGCGCGGCCTTTTCGGTGCAGCCGGTGCTGTTGCAGTCGGCCTGGTTCCGGCCGCACAACCGCAGCGAGGACTTCAGCAACCTCTACTTCACCGGCGCTGGCACCCATCCTGGCGCTGGCCTGCCTGGCGTGCTGGCCTCCGGCAAGATCGCAGCCGAGCTGATCGGCGGGCCTTCCGCGGTCAAGTCGACGATCCCAGCGCCGCCAGGAAATGGCAAGCGGTGAGCTGAAGAACATCTCATGATGGCTGGCGATTAGCGCAAGAGGCTGCGAAGGAGTCCGTACATCCGTGTGCGGACTCCTTTGATTTGGCATCACAACGTGACTGCTCAGTCCTCTGGCGCATGAAGACTGCGGACGGCAAAGCCGTCCGCAGCGCCCCGCGCCAAAGTAGTACACCGTAAACAAATTAACTGCATATCGGTGCCCGGCACTTTGGCGACGATTCGTACATGATCAGAAGCTCGTGTCAAGTGCCGGGCACCTCAACAACTTTGTTTACGACGTAGTAGTAACCGGGCAGATCAGTATCGTCCCATGGTAACAGATCCTGAGCTCATCGTTCTCTCACACTTCCAGACGCGCGCCTTGCGTAGCGAGTTTGCTGCGGGTCAACAGACTGCAAGCTTATCGCTGAACCTGGGCCTGTCCACCGCGCAGGTTGCCTTGACGCCGGCTGGCGCTGTGCTGCCTGGGGAACGCCTGGTCGCCTGGGCTACCTTACAAGAGATCGACGAAGCCATTAACAACTGCTTTGTCATCGCGCCGGACGGCGCAGCGCGCAAGCTGGTACGCTTTTCTGAGAGCAGCAACCGCTCAGTCAGCCTCTACCCCACGGGCAGCGCGCCAACCATACTGCTGGGCGGCATCCCCATGCACCGCATCAAGGACACCAACCCCCTGGCCGACACGCGCGAGAAGATCAAAGCCGCGCGGCCAGTCGCCGGCCAGGTGCTGGACACCCACACCGGCCTGGGCTACACCGCCATCGAGGCCGCCCGCACAGCCGACCACGTGCTGACCATCGAGATCGACCCCACAGTGCTGGAGATCGCCGCCGAAAACCCCTGGTCGCGCAGTCTGTTCGACAATCCGAAGATCACCCAGCGCCTGGGCGACTGCTTCGACGTGGTGCAAGACCTGCCCGACGCCTCCTTCGACCGGGTGATCCACGACCCGCCCGCCTTCAGCCTGGCCGGCCACGTCTACAGCCGCGACTTCTACCAGGAGCTGCACCGCGTGCTGCGCCGCCGCGGCCGGCTCTTTCATTACATCGGCAACCCCGACAGCCCCTCGGGCAAGAGCGTCACCCAGGGCGTGGTGCGGCGGCTGAAGGAGGCCGGCTTCACCCGCGTCGAGCCGGCGCCGCGAGCTTTTGGCGTGGTGGCATTCAATTAGATGCTCTCCCATCTTCACGTCCACTCCCAATTTTCGCTGTTAGCCGGCACGGCATCGGTCGAGGCGCTGGTCGAGCGCGCGGCGGCCGATGGCATGGCCGCGCTGGCGCTGACTGACGACCTTGCGCTGTACGGCGCCGTAGCCTTCAGCCGCGCTTGCCGGGCCGCCGGCGTGCAACCGATCGTCGGTATGGCCGTGCGCGTTGCCCCGTTGGATGCGCTGCATTTGGACGACGGCAGCGGGCCGGGGCTGCTGACGCTGCTGGCGGCTGGCCCGGAGGGCTACCGCTCGCTGTGCCGACTGTCGTCGGGGGTGCAGGCGCGGCCTGACCGCGCGGAGGCAGCCGCGGCCGGGCTGAGCTGGGACGCGCTCAAGGTCGACAGCACCGGGCTGATCTGTCTCGGCGGCGGCCGGCAGGGCTGGGTCGAGCGCCGCCTGCGGGCCGGCGACCGGGCCGGCGCGCTGCGCTACGCTGGCCGGCTGGCCGGCATCTACGACCAGCGCGCCTACCTGGCCTTGGAGCTGCACCGGCCGGCCGACGCGGCCGTGGCGCGGGAGATCGCAGCGCTGGGTGAGCGGCTGGGCATGGTCAGCGTAGCTGCGCAGCCGGTCTACTGCCTGACACCGCAAGACCGGCCCAAGCTGCGCCTGCTGGCCGCAATCCGCGAGAACTGCCGCCTGACCGACGTGCCGCCCCAGGCCCTGCCCGACGGCGGCGATGCGACCATCGACTTGCACTGGCTCAGCCCGGAGCAACTGGCCGAGCGCTTCGCTGCCTTTCCCCAGGCCCTGGCGGCCATTGGCGACATCGTGGCCCAATGCCAGCCCGCCCTGCCCGACGGCCAGCCGATCTGGCCTGTGCTCAAGCTGCCGGCCGGCCAGACGCCAGAGACAGCCCTGGCCGCGCTGGCCGGACAGGGACTGCACGACCGCTACGGCCCCCAGCCCGCGCCAGCCATTTCACGGCGCCTGCAGCGCGAGCTGGACGCCATCGCCGGCCACGGCTTCAGCCCGCTCTTCCTGGTGGTGGCCGACATCGTGCGCTATGCCCGCCGGCGCGACATCCCGGTCAGCACCCGAGGCAGCGTCGCCAACTCGCTGGTGGCCTACTGCGCGGGTATCACTACCGTCGATCCCATCGAGCACGACCTGCTCTTCGAGCGCTTCCTCAACCCGGCCCGCGCCAACCCGCCCGACATCGACCTGGACTTCTGCAGCCGGCGCCGCGATCGTGTGCTGGACTACGTGCGCCGGCGCTACGGCGAGGAGCACGTGGCGCTGGTGGCCACCGTGAGCACGCTGCGCCCCAAGTCGGCCGTGCGCGAGACGGCCAAGGCCCACGGCCTGAGCGACGCCGAAACCGAACGGCTGGTCAAGCTGCTGCCCTCCGGCTGGCACCCCGACCCGCGCCGCCGCTCCAAGAAGACGCTGGAGGACGTGATCATGGAGATGCCCGACGCGCGACTGCGCCAGGTGCTCATCGACGCGGCCGGCATCGTCGGTCAGCCCGACCACATGAGCGTCCACCCCGGCGGCCTGGTCATCACCCCCGGCCCGCTGACCGACATCGTGCCGGTGCAGTACACCGCCAAGGGCTTCCTGATCACACAATATGATCACGGCGACGTGGAGGCCATCGGCCTGCCCAAGCTGGACCTGCTGGGCATCCGCGCCCTGACGGTGCTGGCCGATGCAGCCGAACTGGCCCGCCGGCGCGATCCGGCCTTCCGGCTGGACGCCATCCCACTGGACGACCCGGCCACCGGCGACCTGCTGGCGCGGGCCGAGACCATCGGCGTCTTCCAGTGCGAGTCCACCGGCGCGCAGCGCACGTTACGTCAACTCAAGGCGCGCACCGTCCAGGACCTGGCCACGGCCAACGCCTTCTTCAAGCCAGGCCCAGCGCTGGGCGGCATGGCGAGGACCTTTGTGCTGCGCTACCGCGGCCAGGCGCCGGTGAGCTACCTGCACCCGGCGCTGGAGCCGATCCTGGGCCGCACCAAAGGGGTGTTGATCTTCCAGGAGCAGATCCTGCGCATTGCCACCGAGATCGCGGGCCTAAGCTGGCAGCAGGCCGACTTCCTGCGCCGCGGCATGAGCCACTTCGGCCGGCAGGAGATGGAGTCGATGCGCGCCGCCTTCATCGCCGGCTGTATGCGCCCCGCACCAGCCGGCCCCGCCTTCACCGCCCAGCAGGCGCAGACCCTGTGGGAGCAGGTGGAGCCCTTTGCCGGTTACGGCTTCAACCAGGGACACGCCACCGCCTACGCCGGCGTCAGCTACCGCTCGGCCTACCTCAAGGCGCACTTCCCGGCCGAGTTCTTCGCCGCGCGGCTGGCCGACTGGGGCGGCTTCCACCATCCCGCCATCTACATCGCCGAGGCCCGCCGCCTGGGCATCGCCGTCCGCCCGCCGCACATCAACCACAGCGGCCGCAAGTTTGCACTTACTCCGCCTCCTTTCCCTTCCTCCCCTCCCCCCGCGCTCTGGATGGGCCTCGGCCAGGTGCGCGACCTGCGCCAGGCCTCGGTGCGGGCCATCGTCCAGGCGCGGCGGGAGGCGCCGTTCAGCGGGCTGCGCGACCTGCTGGGCCGGGTGGCGCTGCACGAGAAGGAGGCCCTGCACCTGGCGCAGTGCGGCGCGCTGGACGGGCTGGGCGCCAGCCGGGCCGCGCTGCTGGCCGAGCTGCGGGAGGTGCAGCGGGCCGGCAGCGTGCAGCAGATGGCCTTTGAGTTTCCTGTGGAGGCAGTTGAGGCCGAGACGCCAGCCCAGCGCCTGGCCTGGGAACAGCGCGTGCTGGGCTGGCCGGTCAGCGTGACGCCGCTGGAGGCATTGGCTGCGCCGTCTGGGGCGACCCTGGCTGAGGCGCGGGAGCAAATGGGACGGCCGGTGACGGTGGCCGGCTATCGCCTGCCCGGCTGGACCGGCGGCCGCGGCTTCTACCTCAGCGATGGGCAGACCTTCGCCGTGGCCGTAGAGCGCGAGGGCCTCGCCAAACCCAGCCCCTGGCAGCCGATCCTGGCCCGCGGCCGCTGGCTGCGCGATCAGTGGGGCGCGGAGTGGCTGCAGGTAGATCAGGTTACGTCGTTGAACTGAAGCGCCGTCAACCGTGCTTTGATGCACTGTAGCATCGCCCCTTGTGGGCGTCCGGACGGGCGCTTCGCAATCTTAAGGGCGTTTCGTCCAGGCCTGACAACCTATCCGCTCCCAAATCTTGTTTCCCTCGGCCAAAGCCGTATAATCCCAGCATCATGCACAAAAACGACACCATCACGAGCAGTGACATCGCCATCGTCGGCGCGGGGCCGATCGGCATCGAGCTGGCAGTCAGCCTCAAGCGACTGGGCGTGGAGTATCTGCACTTCGACGCGCAGCAAATCGGCTACACCATGTCCTGGTGGCCGCGCGATACCACCTTCTTCAGCACCACCGAGCGTATCGAGATCGCGGGCGTGCCGATCCAGAACACGGCCCAGGGGCGCACCACCGGCGAGGAATACCTGGCCTACCTGCGCAGCATCGTCGAGCAGTTCGACCTGCGGGTCAACACCTACGAGCCGGTCGTGGGACTGCGGCGCGCCGAAGACGGCGGCTTTCTGCTCCACACCCAGCCGCAGGCCGGTCCGCGCACCTACCTGGCGCGCCACGTGGTGCTGGCCAGCGGCGACATGCACCGGCCGCACCGCTTGGGCATCCCCGGCGAGGACCTGCCCCACGTCAGCCACTACTTTCAGGACGTCCATCGTTACTTCCGCCAGCGCCTGCTGATCGTGGGCGGCCGCAACTCGGCGGCCGAGGCCGCGCTGCGCTGCTGGCGGGCTGGCGCGCAGGTGACGCTCAGCTACCGCCGCGCCGCCTTCGACGAGCGCCGGGTCAAGCATTGGATCCTGCCCGACCTGCAAGCGCAGATCGACAACGGCATGATCGGCTTCCACCCCTTGACTGCGCCGCTGGAGATTACCCCGGAGCATGTGGTGCTGGCGCGGCTGGACGAGCAGGGCTGCCCGACCGGCGAGACCATCCGCCAGCCGGCCGACTTCGTGCTGCTGCTGACCGGCTTCGAGGCCGACATGACCCTGTTCCAGCAGGCCGGCGTGACCTTGGAAGGCCCCAGCCGCACGCCGCGCTACGATCCAACGACCATGGAGACTGACGCGCCGGGCTTGTACGTCGCCGGCACCGCGGCCGCCGGGCAGCGTCAAGAGCGCTACACCGTCTTCATCGAGAACAGCCACGTCCACGTCGGCCGCATCGTGCAGGCGCTGACCGGCCGCTGGCCGGCCCGCCTGGGCACAATCAACAGCCGCCAGTACGAGCTGGCCCTGAAAGACTTCGAAGCCAATTAACCGTAGGTCACGCTATCAGCGTGACAAACCCGCAACCGCGTAGGTCACGCTATCAGCGTGACAAGCGCCCCGTCCGGCTGATCCCTCCGGGATGGTTCCCAATAGCCGGACCTACATGGAGGCAAGCCCGATGACCGCACTGATCCAGATTGCCCTCGGCGGCGTGCTGTTGCTGGCCGGCCGACGGCTGTACTGGCTGTTGGCAGGGGCAGCCGGCTTCGTGCTCGGCCTCTTCCTGACCCAACAGTTGCTCAGCGACGCATCCCAGACCGTGCTGTTGGTCGCGTCTCTGGGCCTGGGCGTGCTATTTGCCGTGCTGGCAGTGGTGGGGCAGCGCTTCGTCATCGGCCTGGTAGGCTTCATGGCCGGCGGCATCGGGCTGAACTGGCTGTTTACGGCCTTCAGCTTCACCCCGGCCGAGCCCAGCACGCTGCTGACACTGGCCCTTTTTGTCGCCGGCGGCGCTGCAGGCGCGTTTTTATTATCCAGGCTCTTCGACTTGGGCCTGGTGGTGCTGTCGTCTTTGATCGGCGCCGAGCTGTTGCTGCGCGGCCTGGGTACGATGGTAGCCCTGCCTGACACGCTGGGCGCGATCCCGCTGATCGTCCTGCTGGTGATCGGCGTCGCCGTGCAGCTTGGCCCCCTGCGCCGCTGATCGCTCACAGGCGGCTGACGAACTTCACCCCAGGCGCAAAGAACGCCGCGAGGCTTTATTACGTCGTAAACAAAGTTGTTGAGGTGCCCGGCACTTGACACGAGCCTCTGATCATGTGCGAATCGTCGCCAAAGTGCCGGGCACCGATACGTAGTTAATTTGTTTACGGTGTATTTATCCCATGGAGATACAACTCCCTGACAGTTTTCTGATGGACGTTTTGCGGGTGTTGCTGCGCGTCGGCATGGCCATCCTGATCATGGTGGCCGGCCGCTGGCTGGCCCGACGCAGCCGCATCTGGCTGGCGCAAGTCATGGCGCGAGCCGCCTTGACGCCTTCGATGGAGTCGCTGTTCCTCTCGGTAGTCTACTACAGCGTCTGGATCCTGGCCATCATGGCGGCCCTGATCGCTCTGGGCGTGCCGGCGACAGCCGTTATAACCGTAGTCGGCGTTGCGCTGGTCCTGTTGGGACTTGCCTTGCAGCAGTCGCTGCGCGACCTGGCCGCGTCCGTCAACTTCGTGCTGTTCAAGCCCTTCGTGGTCGGCGACCTGATCGAGACCAAGGGCATCACCGGCACAGTCGAGGAGATCCAGCTCTTCAACACCATGTTGGTGCGCTGGGACAACCGGGTGGTGATCCTGCCCAACGGCGAGATCCAGCAGGCCGGCATCACCAACTTCACCAAAAAAGGAGTCCTGCGCACCGATCTGACCTTCGGCATCGGCTACCACGACGACATCGTCACGGCGCGGCGGCTGATCGAAGAACTGGTAATGGCTGACGCGCGCGTCCTGCCCGACCCGCCCCTGCAGATCCTGGTCACCGGGCTGGGCGACAGCAGTGTCAACCTGGGCGTGCGCGCCGCAGTGGCTGCCAGTGACTACTGGAGCCTGCAAAATGATCTGCGCGAGCAGGTCAAGTTGCGCTTCGATCAGGAAGGAATCACGATCCCGTTCCCGCAGCGCACGGTGCATGTGGTTGCCGATTCCTGACGCTATCGTTGCCCGCAGCGGCCAAGCGGATGCGCGGACGCCTTGCCGCTGCTTCACGCATCCTGTGACAGGATCAATGCCGTGTACGGCCCGACGGCGTTGAGCTGGCCGCGGGCCGGCAGGCCATCCTGCTCCTCCTCGACCGCCTCCACATCGGCCGTGAAGGTGTTGGCGAACTCAGAATCGAAGCCGTTCCAGTCGCTGTTGAAGCGCACTTTCCACGTCCCGCCAGCCGGCAGGCCGATCCAGTAGTCGCTCAGCGGCTCGGCGGTGAAGTTGAGCACCACGACGACCGTATCGCCAGGGCCCCCCTTGTCCCAACGGGCGAAGGCCAGCGCCTTCCGTTCGATGTCCAGGTGGTAGACGTTGACCTCGTGGCCGCGCAGGCCGGCCGTGTTGTTGCCCCAGTTCCTGCGTAGCTTGAACAGCGCCTCGTAGAGATGGAAGATGCCGCTGTGCCGCTCCAGCTTGCCCCAGTCCAGCGGCTGCCCGTCGTCGAACCAGCCATCCTCCAGGAACTCCTGGCCCTGAAAGATCATGGGGATGCCAGGGCTGGTGAAGACAATCGCCGCGCCCAGCGTGCTGCGCTTCTTAGCCCACCATGAGGCGGGGTTGTCCGGCCAGATCTCGGTGGGCACGCGGCTCTTGCCGTTGGCCACCTCGTCGTGGCTCTCGGTGTAGATCACGCGATCAAAGGCGCTGCTGCCGTAGCGGTGGCCGATGGCGCTGGCCACTGCGCCCACGTTGCGCTCCCCGTCCTCCTGGCCGATGATGATTTCCCGCACAGGATGGACGAAGACGGCGTCCCACTGCGCGTCGAAGCCCAGGCCGCCGCGAGAAGTGCCAGCGGTGACGATGGGATTGCTGCGCAGGTCCTCGGCGATGGTGATCTTCCAGGGCTGGTGGTCCTCGATCTCCTCGTTGATCCAGCGCAGCAGCGCCCAGCCTTCGGCGATGTCGTCGGCCGGGTCGTCAGTCCCCTTGGCGTTGCGGATATAGGCTGTGGCGTCGAAGCGCAGGCCGTCGCAGCGGTAGTCGTGCAGCCACATCAGCGCGTTGTCGCGGATATACTGGCGCACCTCTGGCCGGCCATAGTCAGGCCGCGTGTCGCCCCAGGGGGTGTTGGCGCGCCAATCCTGGTAGAAGTAGATGCCGCCCATGCCGTTCTCGCTCCAGCCGTCGAACTGCCAGAGGGAGAGGTCGCTGGGGCCAAAGTGGTTGTAGACCACGTCCACCAGCACGGCGATGCCATGTTGGTGTGCGGCTTTGACGAAGCGCTTGAACGCAGCGGGCCCGCCGTAGGTGCTGGCGATAGCGAAGGGATGGGCCGGGTTGTAGCCCCAGGACAGGTCCCCGGCGAACTCCATGGGCGGCATCACCAGCACAGTATTGATGCCCAGGCTGGCCAGGTAGCCCAGCTTATCGATGGCCATGTCGAAGGCGCCGGGCCGGCTGGGGTCCAGACGATGGAAGGTGCCCACGTGCAGCTCGTAGATGGTCATCTCGTTCCAGGGCGGGGTGCGGAAGTCGTCGTCCTCCCACTGGAAGGCCGGGTCGAAGATCACCGAGTCGCCCACCGAGTTGGTCACCTCGCGCGCATAAGGATCGACGCGGAACAGCTCCTGCTGGCCGTTGAGGATGCGGAACTTGTAACGCTGGCCGGCCCTGGCTTTCGGCACAGCCAGTGACCAATAGCCGTTGCCATCATGGGCCAGGCGATGCCGGCCGAAGTTCCAGCCGTTGAAGTCGCCGGCCACGAACACCTTCTCGGCGTGTGGCGCCCAAACCCGGAACGATACCCCACCTTCATAGAGCACAGCACCCATACCGGAATGCGGCGAAGGCTGAGGCCGACGAAAACGCGCGAGTACATTGCTGAGAGAGAAGCGTGGCATGGGTCACTTTGCCTCCTGTGAATGGACCGGTTGCCCGGCGCCCATTGTACCACAGGCGACTCCCCCGCCTAAATCACCTCCCCACAGAGCAGCCATCGCTGAGAGGCGTTGGAAAAGTCAAATTCCAGACTTCGGAAGTGGCCGGGCGTCTGAAAGGAGCGAGTCTTGACCGCAACCAGACCGCTTTATCACACAGACCGGCCACTTCCGAAGTCTCACGGCCCGACACCGGTTTCCAGCCCGGCGCTCCCTGTGGTAGAATGACAGCCAGCTAACCCAACCCTGTCATCCACCATCACCGGTCACGGAACAAACCCTCATGTTCGACTCCATCGCCCAACTGATCACCCAGGCCGACGACAACGGCCTCCCCCTCTCTGAGATCGTCATTCAGGCCGAGATGGCCAACACAGACAAGCCGCGCGACTATCTGCTGGGCCGCATGGGCAAGCGGCTGGAGATCATGCAGCGCGCGGCCAGCCTGGGCATCGCTGAACCCGTTATGTCGATCAGCGGCATCAGCGGCGGCAGCGCCTATAAGTTCTGGCACTGGCTGGGCGACGGCCACGAACCGCTGACCGGGCCGATCCTCAGCCGGGCCGTGGCGCGGGCCATGGCGGTCAACGAGGTCAACGCGGGCATGGGCTGCATCGTGGCCACCCCCACGGCCGGCTCGGCCGGTATTCTGCCCGCGGTGCTGCTGACCCTGCAAGAGGCGCGCGGCTTCAGCGACGAACAATTGGTCGACGCGCTGTTCACGGCCAGCGGCATCGGCGCGGTGATCGTGCGCCGCGCCCACGTCTCGGGCGCGGCCGGCGGCTGCCAGGCTGAGACCGGCAGCGCAGCGGCCATGGCGGCCGGCGCGGCCGTGGAGCTGCTGGGCGGCACGCCGCAGCAGTCGGCCCAGGCCGTGGCCATCACCATGAAGAACATGCTGGGCCTGGTCTGCGACCCGGTGGCCGGGCTGGTGGAGGTGCCCTGCGTCAAGCGCAACGCGGCCGGCGCGGCCCAGTGCTTTATCGCCGTGGACCTGGCCCTGGCCGGCGTGGAGAGCATCATCCCGGCCGACGAGGTGATCGACGCCATGGCCCAGATCGGCCGGCGCATGGACGAGCGCTTCAAGGAGACCGCGCAGGGCGGCCTGGCAGCCACGCCCACCGGCCGGCGGCTGGCGCAGATGGTGTGGGCGCAGAGGGAGCAGGTAGACAAGTAGGCAAGTTGCAAGTAGGCAAGTGGCAAGTGGCAAGTGGCAAGTGACACGTAGGCAAGCAGGCAAGTCGCAGATTGATCAGGAGAAGCAAGCACTTTAGCGCTCTGGCCGGTCTCCGACCGTGCCAGCTCAGCATTAGTGCTCTGGCCGGTCTCCGACCGTGCCAGCTCAGCATTAGCGCTAACTCCCGGCTCGGTCAGAGACCGGCCCAAGCAGACGTTACCAGCTCGGTCAGAGACCGGCCAAAACAAGGCATCAAAAACAAGGAAGGTAAACTGTGCCCGAAATCAATGCGATCATCGCGCAAATGACATTGCAGGAGAAGGCCGCGCTGTGTACGGGCGCGACGGCGTGGACCACGACGCCGATCGAACGGCTGGGGACGCCGGAGCTGTTCGTCTCTGACGGCCCGCACGGGGTTCGCCGCGTGCCAGAGGCGACCTCGATGGCCATCGACGCCCTGCCTGCGACCTGTTTTCCCACGGCGGCGGCCACGGCCTGCTCGTGGGACCGGGCGCTGCTGGGCCAGATGGGCGAGGCGCTGGCCGCGGAGGCCAGCGCGCTGGGCGTGAACGTGCTGCTGGGGCCGGGCGTCAACATCAAGCGCACGCCGGTCTGCGGCCGCAACTTCGAGTATTTCTCCGAAGACCCCTTCCTGGCCGGCGCGCTGGCCGCCAGCCTGATCGACGGTATCCAGAGCCGGGGCGTGGGCACGTCGCTCAAGCACTTCGCCGCCAACAACCAGGAACACCAGCGCATGACTATCAGCGCCGAGGTGGACCAGCGTACCCTGCGCGAGATCTACCTGCCCGCGTTCGAGACGGCCGTCAAGCGGGCCCAGCCCTGGACGGTGATGTGCGCCTACAACCGGATCAACGGCGTCTACGCCTCCCAGCACCGCCGACTGCTGACCGAGATCCTCAAGGACGAATGGGGCTTCGAGGGCTTCGTGGTCTCCGACTGGACGGCGGTACACGACCGGGTGGCGGCGCTGCGGGCCGGCCTGGACCTGGAGATGCCCGGCCCCAGGCCGCGGCGCACCCAGGCCGTGGTCGACGCGGTGCAGGCCGGCGAGCTGGACGAGGCCGTGCTGGACGAGGCCGTGCGCCGCATCCTGCGCATCGTCTTCATGGCGGCCGAGACCCCCCAGGGCGGCTCCTTCGACGCGGCCGGCCACCATACGCTGGCCCGCCGGATCGCGGCTGAAAGCATGGTGCTGCTCAAGAACGACGGCATCCTGCCGCTGCGCGACGTGGCCCGCATCGCCGTCATCGGCCGGGCCGCCCAGGAGGCCCACTTCCAGGGCCACGGCAGCTCGCACATCACCCCCACCCAGGTGGACGTGCCCATCGAGGAGCTGGCCAGGCTGGCCGGCGAGGCTCAGATCAGCTACAGCGAGGGCTATCCGGCCGACGACAGCCCCCGACCCGACCTCATCGCCGAGGCCGTGGCTGCGGCGCAGGCTGCCGACGTGGCGCTGCTCTACGTGGCCCTGCCCACCTACAAGGAGTCCGAGGGCTACGACCGGGCCGACCTGGACCTGACCGCGCAGCAGGTGGCGCTGATCCAGGCCGTGACGGCTGCGCAGCCGCGCAGCGTGGTGATCCTCAACAACGGCTCAGCCGTGGCTATGAGCGCCTGGATCGACGGCGCGGCCGCAGTGCTGGAGGGGTGGATGGCGGGCCAGGCCAGCGGCGGCGCGGCGGCTGACCTGCTTTTCGGCGTCGCCAACCCGTCGGGCAAGCTGGCCGAGACCTTCCCGCTGCGCCTGGCCGACACGCCGGCTTACCTGAACTACCCCGGCGAGGCCGGCGAGGTGCGCTACGGCGAGGGCATCTTCGTCGGCTACCGCTACTACGACGCCAGGGAGCAGCCGGTGCTCTTCCCCTTCGGCCATGGGCTGAGCTACACCACCTTCGCCTACAGCGCACCGCGCGTCTCCAGCGCCAGCTTACGCGACGTGGACGGCGTGACGGTTGAGGTCGATGTGACCAACACCGGCTCTGCTGCCGGCCAGGAGATCGTGCAGGTCTACGTCCACGACCGCCAGGCCAGCGTGGCGCGGCCGCCCAAGGAGCTGAAGGGCTTTGCCAAGGTGGCCTTGCAGCCCGGCGAGACCAAGACCGTGTCGGTTGCGCTGGATTGGCGGGCCTTCGCCTTCTTCCATTCCGGCTATGGGCGATGGATTGTCGAGGACGGCGAGTTCGACATCCTGGTGGGCGCGTCCTCGGCCGACATCCGCGGCGTCGTCACGGTGATGGTCCAATCGACCGCGCAGTTGCCCTCGCTGCTGGGGCCCATGTCCACGCTGGGCCAGTGGCTGGACGACCCGGCCGGGCGCGCTGTAATCGAGCCGCTTTACGCGCAGATCAAGGCCGGAATACAGGCTGCGGCCGGCGACAGCGCCGACGGGGAGCCAGACATGGGCTTTTTGCAGTTCCTGCTGGAGGTGCCCCTGCCCGACATGCTGGAATTCCAGGCCGACGCGCTGCCGGCCGCGCCAGACGTCATCGTCGCTGGCCTGCTGCAGCAGGTGCGTGGTTGAAGCCAGATGAACGTCCTGTCGATCACTGAATAGGAGCTCTCATGGCCAGACGTTCTGACCCGCGCAACCAGGCCTACACCATCGGCGCCATCGTCCTCGGCTTTGGCATCTTCGTTGCGCTCATGCTGCTGATCGAGATCAACTGGTACGTCGCCTGGCTGGCGGGCTGGTCGGTAGCCTTATTCATGCTCTACGGCATCGACAAAACCCAGGCCAAGCTGGGCGGCTGGCGCGTGCCGGAGATCGTGCTGCACGGCGTGGCGCTGATCGGCGGCTTCATCGGCGGCTGGCTGGGCATGTTTGCCTTCCACCACAAGACCAAGCACCCGATGTTCAAAGTCGTCCTGGCCGTGGCCACCGTCATCGGCGCGGTGTTGTTCTACTTCTTCGTGCTGCGACCGTAACCACGCAGTTGCCGGGCACTTGGCGTCGACGACGGACCACGCCAACGCGAAGTGGCGCCCTTCGCCTCAATCCAAGTGCCCGGCAACTACTCCACCACACATGAAGAGAAGCCGGAAACTTGGTTTCCGGCTTCTCTTCATGCACCCCCGGCAGGATTCGAACCTGCGGCCATCAGCTTAGAAGGCTGTTGCTCTGGTCCACTGAGCTACGGGGGCGTATGCACGACCGGATTCTAGCCTAACTTGCCGGGGCTGTCAATCCAGCGACTGCGCCAGCCTGCACGGCCGCGGCGAAGTCCTCCAAGGTATCGAAGCGCCGCGCCGCGCAGGTGCGCACCACCCAGTTGGCCGCCAGCGGTGAGATGGCCACGACCGGCACGCCCGCGCGCCAGGCTTCCCACATCTCCAGCGCCGTGCCCATGGACGCCTGCGGTAGGTAGGCGATGACCAGGTCGCAGGCCGCGGCCTCCTGGATGTTGGCCACCAGCACCGTGCGCACCTGATCGTCCGGGTAGCTGGGGCTGTCGGGATAGACCGCCCACGGGTCGAAGACCTCCACGCCGGGTATATGGGCGCGCAGCAGGTCGGCCAGTTGGGCGCGGTAGTCCTGGGCATGGACGCCGTCGTGGTTGTTGGAGCCTTGCATGATGCCGGCCAGAAAGACGCGCATTTCTCACACTCCAGACTTCGGAAGTCGCCGCAGAAGTCTCTCGATCCAAGGGCGTCCGCGCCGGGCCGGGCGGGACGCCCTCGCGATCACCGCTGGATCAACCGTACTTGGCCTTGAGCTGGCCGACGAAGTCCACGTACTGCTGCATGGCGGCCTCCTGCGACGTGCCCTTGAGCTTGGCCCAGGCATCGTACTTGAAGCGGCCGGTCATATCCATCATGCCGGGCCTATTGCCCTGCACGTCCCCGACGGTAGCCTGCTTGTAGAGCGCATAGAGCTTTCCTAACGTCGTGTTATCAGGGCGCCTGGCCAGATTCTGGGCATCCTGCGCCGCGGCCTCAAACTGAGTCTGTAGATCGGACATAGTAAGTCTCCTTGAAAATTGGCGGGACCATCACTGGCCGCGCGTGCTGAAGGGAATGAAGGCCCGAAACGTGCCTTGAAAAACCTCGGTGTTGTCCAGAAAATCGCTGCTCCAGCCGCCCACAGCATAGATCAGCGAGCCGCGGCCGGTCACGCCCGGATTCAGCCATCTGCCCTGCACCGGCGAGGGGATGGAAGACCAGGTGTTGGTCAGGCTGTCGTAGCGCTCGTTGAAGGCCAGCGCGCGCCGCCAGCCGCCGCCAATGGCATAAGCCGACGCGCCATCGGCCACCAGGCCCAGCCCGCCGCGCGGCAGAGTCATGGCAGCACAGGCTTCCCAGCGATCCTCGGCCGGATAGTAGGCGCTGCATGCAGCGTACTCTTGCTGCCCGTCAAAGCCGCCCGCCAGCAGAATGCGATCCGGCAAGCTGGCAGCAGCGGCAAAACCGACCCTGGCGGGTATCGGCGAACGGCTGCTCCAGGCATTGGCCGCCGGATCATAGACCCAGACGCTGTCCACATAACCAGCGCCGTTCCAGCCGCCGAACAGGTAAAGGTGACCATCAAAAACTGCCAAAGCATAAGCGGCCAACGGTTCAGGCAGCGGCGCGCCCGTGGTCCAGGTATCCCCGGCCACGTCGTACACCTCCAGCGCGCGGCTGACTGCGCCGTCAGCCGCCAGGCCGCCAGGCACATAGACAAGCCCGTTGATCACCCCAGCCTGCACGTTGGCAACCGGCACAGGCTTATCTCTGCCCGGCAGCCAGCCGTTGGCCTCGGTGTCGTAAAGAAAAGTGGCGCCGCTGACGCCCTCTGGTCCTTCGCCGCCGATGGCGACCAGCCGGTCGTCGATCGCTGCCAGAGCCAGGCGGCTGCGCGGCTGCGGCAGCGGGGCCAGGCTGGACCAGCGACTGCTCTCCACCCGCAGCAGAGCGCCCTGCTTTGGCCGGGCCGCGTCGCTCAGATCGCTGGCTGCCGGCCGGGCCTGCGCGCGGGCAAGGAAGCCGGGCAGCAAGAGCAGGGTCAACACCAGGGCGGCGGCAGCAAAGAAATAGACCCGCTGCCAGCGCGCCAGCGCCGGCTCGGCTGGCAGGGTGGGGGCTGGCGGCAGCGCCTCATCGGCGTCGTCCATGCCGCTGACGGCAATCCAACCGGCCTGCGCAGCCTTGACAATGGCCTCGGTGCGCGAGCTGGCATCAAGCTTGGCGAAGATGTTGCGCAGATGCACCTTGACCGTGTTGAGGGTGATCACCAAATCCCTGGCGATCTCCTGGTTGGTCAGGCCGCGCGCGACCAGCTCCAAAATCTCCTGCTCGCGCTTGCTGAGGGGGTTTGCGTCGTCAGCCATGAGCCGATTGTGCCACAGATGGATGATTTTGGGAAGAGGGGGTGATTGGGTGCAGCGGCGAGCTTTGCCTGCGCGCTGGGGGCGTGATACAATCGGGCCGGTCACGCTACTTTCGATCATGACCGGCCAGCGCTGTAGAACAATCCGCCGGATTGTTCAGCGGCAATCCGGCGGATTGCGTTACGAAGGGCGGCTGGCTGGTTGACGCCAATTTCTA
>CAZVGR010000003.1:0-55761 GCA_964626845.1 uncultured Anaerolinea sp. | reverse complement strand
GCAATCCGGCGGATTGCGTTACGAAGGGCGGCTGGCTGGTTGACGCCAATTTCTAGCAAGAACACTCTTATGGCCCAATACCAAATCCTCTACTGGCACGACATTCCCTTGCAGGTGCGCAGCCGCGCTGGCCGCGAGCGGGCCAACGTCAGCTTGCCGCTGCGCTTCCAGGAAGCCGTGGATGCAGCCGCGATGGCGGCCGGCATGACCGGCGACGACGCCTACACCGATGGCCTGCGCTGGAGCGATCCCCAGGAGCGCGACGGCGCGCCCGACGAGGTGGCCGCCGCCGTGGCCGCCGAGATCGACCAGCAGTACCTGGCCATCGACTGGCGCAAGACCGCGGCTGCCCTGAAGACGTAAAGCGTCAGAACCGCCTCTCCACAGCTCGCGCATCACGTTTCACGCATCGCCTCAACCAAGGCTGGCATGATGTGGGTCAGGTCGTCGATGCCGCCGGCCGCGCGCTGGTGGCCAGCGCCGATCAGCACGGTGGGCACGCGATTCTCCGTGTGGCCGCGGGCGCGGATGTCCTCGATGTTGCCGTGGTCGCTGATGATAGCCACCAGGGTCTCGCCCAGGTCCAAGCCGGCCAGCAGGCCGCCCAACAGGGCGTCGATCTCCTCCAGAACGCGCACGCTCTCAGCCAGGTCGCCGCGGTGGCCGGCCACGTCGGGCGCCCAATCGTCAAAGAAGACCAGATCGTGGTTCTGCGCCAGCCTGACCAACGCCCCGCCGGCTTCGCTTGCCGTCCAGAGCGGCATGGCCGGATAGCCCATACTGTGCCAGCCAGCGTTGGTCAGGTCCACGCTCAATGCCCGACCGGCGCGCAGGTCGTCGGCTGTGCGCAGGCGCAGGCCGGCCGCCTGGGCCGCGTGGGGGATGGCGCCGTGCAGCCGCTTGCCGCGCGCCACAGCGTCGAAATAGCCCTGGGGATAGGCGTTGGCAAAGGCTGCTGAACGCCCGGCAGCCAGCACGCGAGTGAAAAGGGTCGGCCCCTCCAGCATTGCCCGCAGCTCGGCGTTAGGCCGCGGCCCGAAGTGCCCTCCGATCAACAGCGGCGCGTTGCGACCGGTCAGCAGCGCAGTCTGGCCGGTGGCGCTCTGCGGCCGGCCGGGCATGCCCAACGCAGCATCAGTGGGTACCATCGTCGCGCCAGCCGCGTCGATCCGGCCGGCGCTGGCAGTCAATGCCTGCCCGCCCAGCACACTGGCCAGCACCGGCATCCGCGCGGACGCCAACGGATTGACCGCAGGATCGTCATCTCCTAACCCGACGCCATCCAGAAACAACACCACCACACGCGCCATACACCGCTCCTCAGGACATAAAGCCGAAACAACGCCGCCTGCTGGCTGCCAACCGCTCACCGTTTACTGTTCACCGCTCACCGCGTCGCGGATCGCCGCATAGCCCTCGAAGTCCTGGCCGATGAAGTTGAGCAGCACCTGGACAAACGCTTCCGGCCGTTCCAGCATCGGCGTGTGGCCGCAGCCGCGCAGCACCTCCAGATTGTTGGCGCCGGGAATCGACAAGAGCAGCCCGGTCTGCACCTGGCGCTCGACGATCTGATCCCGATCGCCCCAGACCAGCAGCACCGGCAAGCGCAGTTGGCGCAGAGCTTCCGGATCCAAGCGCCACTGCTGCAAGGCCCGGGCGGTGGCGCTGAACGCGGCCGGGGCCTGGGCCTGGGCGTCGTCTACTAGCTGCTGAAAGAAGGTATCTGGCGCATGGGCGGGCATGATGGAGGCCAGCGCCTGAAGCAACAGGCTGCGGTCGTTGCGCATCTGCTCCAGCAGCGTATAGCCCTCGGGCGGGGTTGACGTGCCCTGCGGCGAGGGCGTGCTCACCAGCGTCAACGAACGCAGCCGGCCGGCCGTCGTGGCGGCGTAGGACAAGGCCACGGCAGCGCCCAGCGAATGACCGACGAGATGTACATCCCACAGGTCCAGCCGGTCGATCAACTCCGCCAGCGCTGCGGCCTGCTGCTCGATGGCATAGCTGGCTGGTGCATCAGGCCGGTCAGAGCGGCCGCAGCCAGGCAGGTCGGGTGCGTAGCAGGTGAACTGTTCGCCCGGCAGCAGCGCCTGCACAGGCTGCCACCACCGGCTGCTGGCAAAGCTGCCATGCACCAACACCACCGGCTGCGGCCCAACGCCAGATGATTGGTAGTATAGCTGGAGTCCAGAGGCCGAAACGTAAGGCATGTTACCTCGCAGGGTTGTTATGAAATGGGCGCGCGGCCTGCGCCTGCAAGAAGTCAAGCAGCAGCGGCTCAAACTGATCAGGCGCCTCGACGTGTGGGCTGTGTCCAACGCCTGGCAGGACAACCAGGTCTCCCCGCGTGCGCTCAGCAATCATAGCCGAGTGCTGCACAGAAAAATAGGGGTCGTCAGCGCCATGCACCACCTGTACCGGGCAGCGGATGGCCACCAGCTCGGCTGAGACGTCCCACGTCCAGAAGGCCGGGTCGCACCAGCGGTCGCGCCAACGTTGCACCACCTGGCCGGCGCGCAGGCCGTGGTTGCGCGCCAGCGAGGCCTGCAGGTCGGGCGACGCCGCTGCTTCAGCCGCGAACTGCTGGATGGCCTGCGGGCAGCGGGGCAGCTCGACGGCCACGTGCGGCGACTCGGCCAGCACGCCAACGACTCGTTCGGGATGGCGCGCTGCTGCCAGCAGGGCAATCGTTGCGCCGTCGCTGTGTCCCACCAGTGCAGCGTGCTCGATACCCAATGCGTCCAGCAGCGCGATCAGGTCGGCTACGTCCTGGTCCAGGTAGTCCAACGGCCACGCGCCAGCATCCAGCCAGGATGACTGGCCAAAGCCGGGCCGGTCGTAGGCAGTAGCGCGGAATTGGCCGGCCAACGCGGGGATTTGCCTGCGCCAGGAACGCAAGCTGCCAAGGGCGTGATGCAACAGCACCACATCCGGCCCGACGCCGGTCTGCTGAAACTCAATGGTGGCATGGGGCAAGCGGCAAGCAGGCATGGGGCTATACCACGTGCTGCACCAGGTCCAGCACAGGGGCGTGAAAAGCGGCGGCCGCCTCGCACCAAAGATATTGATCTCGCACGGGGATAGTTGGCATGGTAAGCAGTCCTGGCAGGTGATCTGCGACGTCAAGGGCGCGGCGCAGCAAAAAGGGCGCATCCTTGGTCGATTGTACCAGAGGATGCGCCCCAAGGCAATGCCCAATGGCGGGCGGAGAGCTAGATCAGCATCTCCACGCTCAGCGCCACCCCTTCACCGCCGCCCAGGCAGAGGGTCGCCAGGCCGGTCTTGAGGTTGCGCTGCTTCAGGGCGTAGAGCAGGGTCACCAACACACGCGCGCCGGAGCAACCGATGGGATGGCCCAATGCCACCGCGCCGCCGTTAACGTTGACCTTGTCCCAGTCCATGCCCAGCGCGCGGCCGTCGGCGATGGTCTGAGAGGCGAAGGCCTCGTTGACCTCGAACAAGTCGAAGTAGTCGATGGTGACGCCGAGCTTGTCCATCAGCCGGCGCACGGCAAAGATCGGGGCCGTGAAGATCTCCAACGGCTTGACGGCTGCTTGAGCATAGCCGGTGACGCGCGCCAGCGGTCGCAGACCCAGCTCATTGGCCTTGGCCGCGCTCATCACCACCAGCGCGGCCGCGCCGTCGCTGATAGGCGGCGCGTTGCCGGCCGTGACCGTGCCGCCGGCCTCGAAGGCTGGCTTCAGCCTGGCCAGCGCCTCCAGGCTGGTCTCGCGCCGCGGGGTTTCGTCGGTGTCGAAGAGCAGCGGCGGGCCTTTGCGCTGGGCGATGGGCACAGGCGTGATCTCATCCTTGAAGCGGCCGGCGTCCATGGCGGCCAGGGCGCGCTGATGGCTGCGCAGGGCCAGTTCGTCCTGGTCCTGGCGGCTGACGTTGTACTCGCGTGCGATCCACTCGGCCGAGCTGCCCATGTGGTGCTTCTCGAAGGCGCACCACAGGCCATCGTGGATCATGCCGTCGATGATCTCGCCGTTGCCCATGCGATAGCCGGTGCGGGCCCTGGCCAGGTAGTACGGCGCCAGGTTCATGCTCTCCATGCCGCCGGCCACGAACACGTCGCCGTCGCCGGAGCGAATAGCCTGGCTGGCCATCATCACCGCCTTAAGGCCGGAGCCGCAGATCTTGTTGAGGGTGGTGGCGCCGACGCTGTCGGGCAGGCCGCCGCCGATACCAGCCTGGCGGGCCGGGGCCTGGCCTTCGCCAGCCTGCACCACATTGCCCATCAGCACCTCGTCCACCAGTGCGCCGTCGATGCCGGCGCGCTCAACCGCAGCCCGAATGGCAATGGCTCCCAATTCAACCGCGGGGATTGTACTCAACGTTCCCTGAAAGCGCCCGATGGGCGTTCGCGCAGCACTGACAATCACAACTTCGGGGTAGCCCATAGAGTCCTCCTTGACTTGGACCGGTAACAGGAAAGTGATCGTGTCGTTATCGGCGATCGGGCACAATTTAACATGCTTGACGCGATGTGTCAAAACGACTAAAGCCTGTGCGGCTGCATGGGACTTGCTTCACGCGATGCGGGGTGCTATAATAACGCTATCATTTCCCAAGGAAGGTCTGACGCAAAGCGTGTCATTGGATAATCAACCACCTGAGACTCAGCCTGCAAGTCCTCCAGTCTCCTTGCGGCCCAGTTTCCTGGAACCAGACGCTGCCACCCCTGATCCTATGCAGCGCAATGAACCCGCGCCCGAAGCAGCGCCTGCCAGCACGTGGAAATCTGTGGCGCTGGAGATGCTGGAAACTATCGTCCTGACGCTGGTGATCTTCCTGCTGGTACGCACGGTGGTGCAAAACTTCCGCGTGGAGGGGATGAGCATGGAGCCTAACTTCCACGACGGCCAGTTTCTGCTGATCAACAAGCTCAGCTACCGCCTGGGCGAGCCGCAGCGCGGCGATGTGATTGTCTTCCGCTATCCTTTTGATCCTAGCCGCGACTTTATCAAGCGCGTGATTGGGCTGCCTGGCGAGACGGTGGAGATCCGCAACGGCCAGGTGCTGATCAACAACCAGCCTATCGCCGACCCTGCCACCGTCAACCAGGCCAGCTACAACCTCATGCCCACCGTGCTGGGACCGGAGGAGCTATTCGTGCTGGGAGACAACCGCCCCAACTCCAGCGACTCGCACAGTTGGGGCACGCTGCCTATGGACCTGGTGATTGGCA
This sequence comes from uncultured Anaerolinea sp., assembly GCA_964626845.1. GTDB lineage: Bacteria > Chloroflexota > Anaerolineae > JAAEKA01 > JAAEKA01 > JAAEKA01. Next base: position 50,573 of record CAZVGR010000003.1, on the reverse strand, counting down.
AGGTGGTGCTGTCCTACTGGCCGCCGGAGGACTGGGGCCTGGTGCGCCACGGCATGGCAGACCCAGGCTTTCACCCGGAGAGCAATGCACCATGAGCGCCCAGCCCAGCGAAGCTGAGATCCGACAGGTTGTGCGCCAGGCGCTGCAACGGCTGCTGCCCGATCTGGCGCAGGCCGAGCCGGCCGCGGCTGCGCGCCCAGGCCAACGGCCGGTGATCGACGCCCAGGATGTGGCCCGGGCAGCGTCTGGCTCGACGCTGGACGTGCCGCCCGGCGCGCTGGTGACGCCGCTGGCCCGCGAGCTGGCCCTGGAGCGCAACGTGCGCCTGGGCCAGGCCCTGCCGCTGCCCGCCGTCAAGAGCGCCGCCGGCCAGACTGTGGCCCTCGGCGCGGACCACGGCGGCTACGCGCTGAAGGAAGATCTCAAGTCCTATCTGGCCCAACTCGGCTGGCAGGTAGCGGATATGGGCTGTCACAGCACAGCCAGCGTGGATTATCCCGACTACGCCTTCGCCGTGGCGCGCATGGTGGCTGAAGGCCGCGCCCGCTGGGGCATCATGATCGACGGCGCGGGCATCGGCTCGTGCATGGCGGCCAACAAGGTGCCTGGTGTGCGCGCGGCCATGTGCTACGACCTGGCCACGGCCGTCAACAGCCGCGAGCACAACCACGCCAACGTGCTGACCCTGGGCGCCGGTCTGATCGGCCCTGCCCTGGCCCGCCAGATCGTCAAGGCCTGGCTGGAAACCCCCTTTGGCCCCGACCGCCACGCCAAGCGCGTCGAGAAGATTATGCAGATCGAGAAACGGTTTGCGAAAGGGTAGATTGGTTGACTGGTAGATTGGTACATTGGTAGATTGGTTGGCTGCGCGCAACCAATCTACCAATCACCATTCTACCAATCTACCAATCCGCCAGTCCTCAACCATGAACTACACCCTCGACCAACTGGTAGACATCATCACCCGCGAGGTGCTCAAAGCTTATCCGGCCAACGGCCAGGGCTGCTCAGGCTGTGGCCAGGGCTGCGAGGGCAACTGCGCGGCTACTTGCCCCGAGCGCTGCCGCGAGGTGGTACAGGCCGGCGCGGACCGGATCAGCGCGCGGCTGGGCATCGGCCAGGCGCCGGCCGACCTGGCGCGCATGATCGACCACACCCTGCTCAAGCCCGACGCCAGCCGCGACGAGATCACCAGGCTCTGCCAGGAGGCGCGCGCCAACAGCTTCGCCACGGTCTGCGTCAACCCGGCCTGGGTGCCGCTGTGCGCCGACCTGCTGCGCGGCAGCCCGGTCAAGGTCTGCACCGTGGTGGGCTTCCCGCTGGGCGCGACCCTGCCTGAGGTCAAGGCCTTCGAGACAGAGCGGGCGATCGCCGGTGGCGCGCTTGAGATCGACATGGTGCAGAACATCGGCGCGCTCAAGTCGCGCGACTACAAGCTGGTGGCCGAGGACGTGGCCGCGGTGGTGCGGGCGGCTCACGCCCGCCAGGCCAGCGTCAAGGTGATCATCGAGGCGGCGCTGTTGACCGACGAGGAAAAGGTCGAAAGCTGCACCATCGCCCAAGCTGCTGGCGCGGATTACGTCAAGACGTCCACCGGCTTCGCCTCTGGCGGCGCCACCGCGGCCGACGTGGCGTTGATGCGCCAGGTGGTGGGCCCTGCCATCGGCGTCAAGGCGGCTGGCGGCATTCGCTCGGCCAAGGATGCGCAGGATATGATTGCGGCCGGCGCCACCCGGCTGGGCGCGAGCGCGGGCATCAAGATTCTGAAAGAGGCGGCGGGAGGCGCGTCGTGACTTCATTCCCCACCAGCACAGCGAACAACTACGACCGCGCCAGCGACCTGGCCGTCCTGCTGGGCCATGCCATGCAGTGCGAGATGTGCCGCGAGCGGCTGCTGGCTGCGCCGGAGCGAGTCGCCGTCGGCCGCAAGATGAGCGCCGACCAGCGTAAGCGGCTGTTGGCCCTGACCAGCGAAGACTTCGAGAACTCGCAGACACTGGCCGCGGCCGTGGGTCTGAGCGTACAAGAGCTGCGCGAAGGCATCGATCACCCGCGCGCCCGGCTGCGTCATCTGTAACGCAATCCGCTGGATTGCGTCAGAACAATCCGTCGGATTGTTCTACGGCCCAGCGCTGAAGAGAAAGGATCTCCTCCATGAGCGTCGATCTGCGTTCCTACGTATTTCTGGATAGCCTGCAGCCGCAGCACGCGGCGTTTTTGGGCACGGTGGCGCGCGGCTTTTTGCCCTTGCCCTACGACGCCTCGCTGTGGATCGAAATCTCACCTGGCATCGAGATCAACCGCATCACCGACATTGCCCTGAAATCAACCCGCGTGCGGCCGGGGATGCAGATCGTCGAACGGCGCTACGGCCTGCTGGAGGTGCATTCCGACTCGCAAGCTGAGACACGCGCGGCCGGCGCGGCCATCCTGGAAGCGCTGGGACTAAAGGAAACCGACCGGATGCGGCCGCGCGTCCTCTCCAGCCAGATCATCCGCAACATCGACGCCCACCAGGTGCAGCTCATCAACCGCATGCGCCACGGCCACATGCTGCTGGCCGGCCAGACGCTCTACGTGCTGGAGGTGGAGCCGGCCGGCTACGCGGCGCTGGCGGCCAACGAGGCCGAGAAGCGGGCCAACATCAACATTCTGGAGGTGATGGCCTTCGGCGCGTTCGGCCGCGTCTACCTGGGCGGCGAGGAGCGCGACATCATGGCCGGCTACGGCGCTGCCGTGGCTGCGCTGGAAGGCGTCAGCGGCCGCGATCCAGGCGGCGCCAGTGATTAACCCGTAACGAGTAACACGTAACCCGGAATCTCCGTCGATGCGAACTCCTTCCGGGTTACGAGTTACGTGTTACTCGTTACGCATGGACAACCCAATTCTGTACGCTAAGGAGCACACACCCTCATGGCAGAAGCACTAGGCATGATCGAAACTAAAGGATTTGCCGCCATGGTCGAGGCCTCGGACGCGATGGTCAAGGCGGCCAAGGTCGAGCTGGTCGGCTACGAGAAGATCGGCGGCGGCTACGTGACCGCCATCGTGCGCGGCGACGTGGCCGCGGTCAAGGCAGCCGTCGAAGCTGGCGTGCGCGGGGCCGAAAAGGTGGGCGAGGTGGTCTCGGTCCACGTCATCCCGCGGCCGCATGAGCACGTTGACCGCGCCTTGCCCCTCGGTCGCCAGACCCCAGGGGAAGGATAATCCGCCATGCAAAACATCTGGCGCGAGCTGCGCACCGGGCCTGATGTGCCCGAGGTAGTCTACGTCATCGTCGAGATCCCCAAGGGCTCGCGCAACAAGTACGAGTACCAAAAGGTCAACGGCGTGATCTTCCTGGACCGCGTGTTGTACTCGTCGATGGTCTACCCTGGCGACTACGGTCTGATCCCCAAGACCTTCTACCCGGACGGCGACCCGCTGGATATCCTGGTGATGGTCACGGAGCCGACCTTTCCCGGCTGCATCATCCAGGCCCGGCCGATCGGGGTCTTTCACATGTTGGACCGCGACCAGGAAGATGCCAAGATCCTGGCGGTGCCGGCTACCGATCCGGCCTTCAACGGCTACCGCGACCTGACCGACGTGCCGCAGAGCTACCTCAACGAAGTCGCGCACTTCTTCGAGGTCTACAAGGACCTGGAAGGCCAACGCACCAAGCCGATCGGCTGGGAAGACGCGGCCGCAGCCAAAGAAGAGATCGTGCGCTCGGTCAAGCTGTACCAGGAACGCTTCGGGCTGAAGGAGCTGTAGCCGTGCAAGTTGCGCCTGGCCTGCACCTGATCGACGGCATGGGGCAAGTAGTCAACGCCTACGTCTGGCAGCGGCCCGACGGCGGGCTGACTCTGATCGATGCCGGCATGCCCAGCGACGCGCCCAAGATCCTGGCCTTCGTCGAGACCCTGGGCGCGGGCCGGCTGGACCGCATCATCGCCACCCACGGCGACATCGACCACATCGGCGGGCTGGCGGCTGTCCAGGCTGCCACCGGCGCGCGGGTCATCTGCCACGCGGTGGAAAAAGCCGTGGTCGAGGGTCGCCAGCCGCGCAAGATGGGCGATTCGCTGCTGGCGCGCGCCTATGGCCCGCTCTTTGATACCGTCACCCGCACCTTTCTGCGCTACCGGCCTGTGCAGCAAGTCGACGAGCTGGTGCTGGACAAGCAGATGCTGGTCGATGGCTTGCAGGTGGTCCACGTCCCCGGCCACACCCCCGGCCAGATCGCCCTGTTCGAGCCGCAGCGCGGCATTCTGATCGCGGCTGACGCGCTCAACAACCGCAAAGACAAGCTGGGCCTGCCCCCGGCCATCGCCACCCCGCGCATGGACATCGCAAAAGACTCCATCCGCAAGCTGGCAGCGCTCAAAGGGGTGCAGGTCGTCTGCTTCGGCCACGGCGTGCCAATTACAGAGAACGCGGCCGAACGATTGTCGGCTTTTGCGGCGAGTTTTGGTAAACATAACGAGTAACGAGTAATGCGTGATCGGAAGAGCTCGCCGCAAACCGACTCCTCTTACGCATTACTCGTTACGCACCAGCAGCGAGGCCCCCATGCTAATCGGCAAAGTCGTCGGCACCGTCGTTTCCACGGCGAAAGATGAGAAGATGCAGAGCCTGCGCCTGATGGTCGTGCGCCAGTTGACCATCGACGGCCAGGAGAGCGGCGGCTACGTGGTGGCCGTGGACGCAGTCGGCTCCGGCGTGGGCGAGGTGGTGCTCTACGCCAGCGGCTCCTCCGCGCGCCAGACCGTCCTGACCGACAAACGCCCCGTGGACGCGGTGATCATGGCCATCGTGGACACGTGGGAAGTGGATGGGCAGGAGCGGTATCGGAAGGATGGCGAGGTGACAGGGTGACTGGGTGACAAGGTGACAGGGTGCATCGGCCCGGCCAGTTGTTGCTGGCGAGTCTACCGTCACCGAGATCGACCTGTGCTGCGCGGGTTGAGTAGCGGGTTGAGGGCGCACAATTCGCATGAGGGCGACCGACTCTAGCGTATCGAAACCCTCCGTAGGTCCCGACACTTGCGCCTGCGCGCAGTGCAGGTGTACGCCGTCCGCAGCGGCGGCTACTCGACCAACGGCGTCGGCCGGTTTCAATACGGCGCAGACGCCTACTCAACCCACGGTGGTTCAGCTCACGGCGAACAGGATGACTGGCGTGACCTATCGCAGCATACCCTGGGCCCTCTTTGGGTTGGCGTTGGTGGCGGCGCTGTCGTTGCTGGCGGCGACGACCTTCTTGACGCCGGTCAGCAACGACGCCGGGGCGTACCTGGCTGTGGCCGATGCCATCCTGGCCGGCAAGCTGCCTTACCAGGACATCTTCGACCACAAGACGCCCGGCATCTACTACGTGTTTGCCGCTGCGCTGGCCGCCTCCGGTCGTTCGCTGCTGGCCGTGCAACTGGCTCAACTGCTGGCCGTCATCGCCACAGCCGGGCTGATTGGCTGGCTGGGCTGGCAGATATGGGGCCGATTGACCGGCGCTCTGGCCCTGCTGCTGGCGCTTTATGGCGGCGCGGCCTACCAGGGCGGCCACCTGACTACCGAAGCATGGGTGGCCCTCTCCACAGCCGCAGCGCTTCTGGTGCTGCTGCGCCGGCCTGGCCAGGCGCCTACAGCGCGTGCCTGGCTGTTAGCTGGCGGGCTGGTAGGCCTCTCAGCGCTGTTCAAGCAAACCGGCCTGCTGACCCTGCTGGCGCTAGGCGCCTGGGCCGGATCGATTCAGGGTGACTGGCGGCAAATCACTCGTCGCTGGCTGGCGCTGACTGCAGGCTGTGCCACGCCGTTGGCCCTGATAGCCATCTTCTTCGCGGTGCAGGGCGCGCTGCCCGACCTGTGGCGAGACGCGGTGTGGGTCAATCTCAGCAACTACCCGCGGGCAGCCTACTCAGCCCTGCTGCGGGTCAACTTGACCAACTTGCGCTCGTTCCCGTTGCTCTGGCTGGGCCTGCTGCCGGCGCTGCTTTTCTGCCCGCCCAGCCTGCGGCGCAGCCCATCGGGGCACGCTGCCACCCTGCTGTGGTTGACGCTGCTGGCCAGCCTGCTGCCGCTGACTCATCGTTTTTATGGTCACTACGTGTTACAAGCGCTGCCAGCGGCCGCCCTGCTGACTGCAGCAGGTCTGGCAGCGTTGTGGCAGCGTCTGGCAGCTCGACCACGTCCTCTGCAAGCGCTGGCGCTGGCCGGGCTGCTGATCGTTGCGCTGATCGACTTGCCCGCCTGGCCGCGCTACCTGGCCTACACGCAGCGACTGGTGGAGCGCCAGCAAGCCACAGCCGCGGTCGTGCAAACCCTCAGCCAGCCGGGCCAGCCGATTCTGGCCATCACAGCCGCATCCCAGTATTATTTTCTCAGCGACCGGCCGCCCGCCACGCGCTGGATCTACCTTTATCCAGTCAACTACACGGCTGAGCGAGCGGCCGAGCTGGCAGCACTAATCGAAAGTCGCGCCGTGCCCGTAGTCGTAGTCGACGACCACGACCCAACGCCCTGGCACCCTCACCTGCGCAGCGCCGTCGAGGCCAACTGCACCCTGCACAGCAGCCACGGCCCCGACCTACACGTCTACACCTGCCATTAACCATTAACCGTTACCCGTTCACCATTAACCATTCATGAGCTCCTCCCTAGACGACGCCCGCATCCAATCCATCGTCCAGCGCGTGCAGCGCGAGCTGGGCAGCGGCCAGCCGCCGGCCGCTGCTGGCCCTGCGCCGCACCTGTCCCACGTGGTCCGGGCCGGCCAGGCCGCGCCGGTTGCGGCCACAGCCGGCCAGGATGGCCTGTTTCTGACCATGGACGACGCCGTGGCGGCCGCGCGGGCTGCTTTCCGCGCTCTGAGCCAGATGACGCTGGCCAGGCGCTACGAGATCATCGCGGCCATCCGTGCGTCCATGCGGGCCAACGCCGAGCTGCTGGCGCGCATGGCCTGCGAGGAGACGGGCCTGGGCCGGCCCGAGGACAAGCTGGAGAAAAACCTGCTGGTGGTGGAGAAAACGCCCGGGCCAGAGATCCTCCAGCCGCTGGCCTGGAGCGGCGATGGCGGGCTGAGCCTGGTGGAGCGCGCGCCTTACGGCGTCGTCGGCGCGATCACGCCCGTCACCAACCCCACGTCGACCATCATCAACAACGCGATCAGTATTCTGGCGGCCGGCAACGCGGTGGTGTTCAACGTCCACCCCAGCGCTAAACACGTCTGCTCGTACCAGATTCAGTTGATCAACCGGGCCATCGTCGGCGCAGGCGAGCCGGCCAACCTGTTGACCGCCATCGTCGAGCCGACCATCGAGAGCGCGCAGGCATTGATGCGCCATCCCGGCGTGCGGGTGCTGCTGGTGACGGGCGGGCCGGCCGTGGTCAGAGAGGCCATGCGCAGCGGCAAACGGGCCATCTGCGCCGGGCCGGGCAACCCGCCGGTGGTGGTGGACGAGACGGCCGACATCGACAAGGCCGGCCGCGACATCGTCTTTGGCGGCGGCTTCGACAACAACATCATCTGCGTGGACGAGAAGGAGATCTTCGTCGTCGACCGGGTGGCCGACCAGCTCAAGGCCGCGATGCTGGCCCACGGCGCGGTCGAAGCGCCGTCACACCGGCTGCGCGCGCTGGAGCAGGTGATCTTCAAGGAGATGGGCGCGCCGAGGAAGCCGGGCGTCACCAACAAGCAGTGGGTGGGCAAGTACGCTGGCGACATCCTGCGAGAGATCGGCATCCCGGCCGGCAAGGAGGTGCGCCTGGTCCTGGTCGAGGTGCCGCTGGAGCATCCGCTGGTCTGGACGGAGCAGCTCATGCCGGTGATGCCGCTGGTGCGGGTGCGCTCGTGCGACGAGGCCATCGACCTGGCCGTGGAGGCGGAGCACGGCTTTGGCCATACCGCCAGCATGTGGAGCCGCGACATCGACAAGCTGAGCCGTATGGCGCGGGAGATCGACACCTCGATCTTCGTCAAGAACGGCCCCAACCTGGCCGGCCTGGGCTACCGCGGCGAGGGCTTCACCAGCTTCAGCATTGCCAGCCCCACCGGCGAGGGCCTGACCTCCGCGCTGACCTTCAGCCGCATCCGGCGCTGTACACTGGTGGACCACTTTCGCATTGTCTAGACCTGAGGATAGCTGATGATCAACGCCATTTGCGTCCAGAACTTCCGCAGCATCAAAGATATGACCGTGCGCCTCGGCCCGCTGAACGTGTTGTTAGGCAAAAACGGCGCGGGCAAGAGCAATTTCCTGGACAGTCTGGCGTTCCTGGCTGATGTCACTGAGATAGGCGTGAGGGCGGCGCTGTTGCGCGAGAACCGCCGGTCCTTCGAGGACGTCGTGTACGCCCGCGAACTTCATCAGATCATGGCTATTCAGATTGAGGCGTGGAGTAATCGACTGGGCTTCGCCGAGGACGATGACCTGCTCTTCTACCAGGTTGGGTTTGGACTGAACCCGACCACCGGTCGAGATGTCGAGGTTGGCGCAGAGCAGTTGTGGCGGGCACACCACCCAGTTCTTGTCGACGCGACTCGATTGCACCCAGACGGCCAGATCTTCGAACACTTGCCTGCGAACAAAGCGCCTTTGCTGGACGCCCAACGGGTCTGGCGTGAGGACAGCGCCGCTGCCGAGACGTTTGCTTTCAGCGCCCAGCGCACCGCACTCTCGCAGTTGGCAGATCAGATACGCTACCCCCATGCCATTGCGCTGGCGGATGCTTTGCGCCAGTTCAAGGTCTTCCGACTCGATCCGCAAGCCATGCGCCGACCTGCCACAGTGAAATATCAAGCTGAACTGGAGCCTGACGGTGGCAACCTGGCCGCTGTGCTCGATGAGATGGATCGCACTGTGCTGGAAGCGATCACTACTGAGCTACGTGTTGCAGTGCCTGGCTTGGACAGCATACGGCTTGAACCAGCCGGCCCCGGACAGAAAGTCATCACCATCCGGGAAAAGAACAATCTCACCTTCTACCCCCACCAGCTCTCTGACGGAACTTTGCGCTTTCTGGCTCTGGCGGCTATCGCTCACGGCGCTGTGGCAGCGCCGCTCCTGGCCATCGAGGAACCAGAAAACGGCATCAGCCCGGCCAGGCTGTTTCAATTGGTAGAGCTGTTTCGCAGCCATGCCAGCACCGGCCAACAGATCATCCTGACGACTCACGCTCCCTATCTGGTGGATTGCCTGCAACCAGACGAGCTGATCATCTTCACCCGCAACGGCGGACCGACGCACCTGGTCCAACTCACCCCAGCAGACATTATGCAGCGCACACAGGAGTTTGGCCCGCTGGGAGAGCTGTGGGTATCGGGAGGGCTGCAAGATGGCTGAGTTCAAGTTCGGAGACGAGGAGATACGGTTGGGCTTCCTCGTCGATGGAGGAGCCGACGCCGGTGCGCTGCCAGTGCTCACCGAGCATCTGTTAGGGCTTCCCGTCCATGCGGAGTTCGTGCAGGCACGTATTCGGGGCTGCCGACAATACGTCAACGATCCCAAACGCTACCAAGGTTACGTGCGTTCATTCCGATGGCGCAATGTCGTTGGTGGTTTGGTCATCGTGGACAATGAGCGGGATCCTGCCTGTGTCGAGACGCTGCGGACGATCACAACAACAGATGGGGATGGAGTTAATGCCCTGGTAGCGGTTGCCGTGGAGATGCTGGAAGCTTGGCTGATTGCCAGTCCCAATGCATGGCGTCGGGTGTTCGGACGTCCATTACCCTCCCTCGCCAAAGCCCCAGAACAGTATCTGCATCCAAAAAACGAAGTGGTCGCACCATTCCTGCTTCAGCACACGAAGCATCGCTGGCTCAATGAAGAACTCGCCTTTGCCTTGGCCGTCGAGATGGGAAGCGAAATCGAGACCATAAAACAGCGCTGCCCCAGCTTTCGTCGATTCGACGCTGCGTTGGACGTGATACGGAGACAGGCAACGTGACCCAGGTAGCTATTGACCCTGCCCTCGCCCTTCTAGAGTTCGACAGCATCGCCACCGGGATCGCGGCTGGCGACGCCATGGTCAAGACCGCGCCGGTCGCGCGCATCGTAGCCGGCACGGTGCATCCCGGCCGCTATCTGGTGCTGGTCAGCGGCGATGTGGCGCCGGTGCAGGAGGCGCTGGCGGCTGGGCTGGCCGCCGGCAGCGGCGCGGTGCTGGACCACGTCTACTTGCCTGGCGTTCATCCGGACGTGCCGGCCAGCATTGCGGCCGCGCGCCGGCCAGTCCCCATCGAGGCGCTGGGCATCGTCGAGACGGGCAGCGCGGCCGCGGCCATCCAGGCGGCCGACGCCGGCCTGAAGGGCGCACAGGTGACGCTGCTGGAGCTGCGCCTGGCCGACGGGCTGGGCGGCAAGGGACTGGCCTTTTTCACCGGCTCGATCACCGATGTGGAGACAGCCGTCCTTATCGCCTGCGACGCCATCGCCGAGGGCGGCCATCTGCTCAACGCGGTGGTCATTCCTCAACTGCACGGCGAGATGGCGGAGAACTTGCTGGACGCCAGCCGCTTTAGCGGCCGCGCGGGCAGCCTGTAAAAAAAGAAACCGGGCTTCTCGGAAGAAGCCCGGTTTTTATGGTTCATGGGATAGCTTATGGTCCCTGAACGATCAACGGCAGATAGTAGAGATCTGTTGCATTAGGCAGCGTGCGCAGCGCGCCGGCCCGCACCACCACGGCCGGCGGCGAGGCGAAGGTATCCGCCACGAACACCACCGCAGCCGAACTCAAGCCATAGGGCACCCGGTCCAACACCAACGTCAAATCGACGAAGATGCCGCCCGGCACAGCCACAGCAGCCACGGGGTTAATATCGATCCAGTCCACCACCGGCACCGACTCGACATTCGAGCCTTCGCCGATCAAAAGTACACCATCTTGCAACTTGATCGACTGTCCCGCAGCGATGGCCCGCTCAACCTGAGCGGCCACCGACGTAGGAACTACGCCCGCATGCCAGGGGACGTTCTGCCCGCTGACCGTTACCGTCCGCACGCCGGGATTGACGGGCGGGGTATAGAGCCAGGAGATCCGCCCCGGCTGCGCCGAGAACTGCGGCGCAGTCACCGTCAGGTTGACCGTGATGGTTTGAGGGCTGTTGGTCGCGCCAGCGCTGCCGTCGATGCGCACCCGACCCACATACTGGCCAGGGGCTACGCTGCTGGTATGCACCACAAGCTGCGGCGTAGACGGAGCCGCGCCGCTGCTGGCTGACATGGAGAGCCAGGCTGCGCCCTCGGTCACCGTTGCGGTCCAGTTCAACGTGCCGGTGCCGCTGTTGGTGATGTTGATGACCTGCGAGGCGCTCTGGCCGGCCTGCAAGTTCAGATCGACGGTCAGAGGGGCCACAACCAGGGTGGGACCAGCCGGCTGGCCCTGGCCATCCAGATTACCGACGGCGAAGTTGCCAGTGCTGGAATAGGCGCCAGGGAAGCTCACTGCGGTGGTGTTGACGTCCGGCTGGGTATAAATCAGGTACTCGTCGGGCGACATGACGATCACTTCATCCCGACCGTCGGCGTCCACATCGCCAGCCTGGATGCCATTCCACTTTTCCTGGCCGGTGAGCTCGTTGAAGACAGGGGTGCCTTGGTCGACGCCGTAGTTGCGGCTGGTCAGGGCCACGATGTTGGATCCCTGGAAACGACCGGGGCGCAGCAAGAACACCTCTTTGTCGCCGCTGGCGTTGACATCGGCCAGGGCAATGTGGCGAAACTCAGGGTTAAAGATCTCCGCCTCTTGTTGCTGCAACTCGGAGAATTGAATCTCCCAACGGAAGACGAGCCAGGAGGTCAGTGTAGCCCCGACACCTGAGCGGGTGACGGCAATTTCCTCTTTGCCGGCGCCGTCCAGGGTGATATCACCTACTGCCACATCAGCCCATGGGAAGTTGCGGGTGAACTCGTTGAGGGTCTGCCAGTTGTTGGCCGGGTCGAAGATGATGATCTGGCATGTTGTGCCCACATTGCGGATGGCCACCACCTGCTCGCGCGCGCCGGCCGAGCTACCGATCACGTTGCCGGTGGCCAGACCTACCCACGGCGCGCCGTAGAAGTTGCTGAAGATCTGGTTCCAGGCATTGCCGGTGAACTTGAAGGCGAACATGGTGGTGCCGGTGCCGGACGTATCGGCCAGCACCAACTCGTCGGCGCCGTCGCCGTCCAGATCGCCGGTGACCACATTGCGCCACGGCTGGCCATTGGCAGTCCGGAAGGTGTGAGTTGTGTCAGGCTCGCCTGGCTGCAGCACCGGATCATAAACCACGGCCTCGCCGCCGCGCAGGCCCACCACCTCGTCGGTGCCATCACCGTTGAAATCGCCCGTGGCTACAGCGATAAAACCGGTCTCAGGGGACTGCCAGACCACAGGACGAATTCCAGGGGGCGTATACGGGTCACGGGCTTCCAACCGACCGGCGCTGGTAATGATTACCAACTCATCGCCGGTGTTGACTACATCAGGTTGGGCCATCACAGCGCCGGCCATAGGGACCATTGCCAGGACAATCACCAGGATCGCCAGGGATCGCAAAACTACTTGCATTGTCATGCCTCCTCAAGGTAAAAGTTTTTCAGCAATGCTACGATTGGCGCACGCAAAGAGACAAAAACGCCAAGGGGCTAGGCGCCTTTCTGGGTCTTGGCTATGTTGCGTGAGAGTCGTCACTCACTGAGATCGATTTAGCGCTGAGCCACAGCCCAGCGAGCTCAGCCAACAACTGAGCGCAGACGGAACGAGATTATAGCACACTCGCCGGATTGGGCTGGAATCGCGGCTGCGTGGGCGCAGACCGAATATCACGCCCGGCAAGAGCTTACACGTGCCCTGCCGGGCAACAGGTTCAGTATAAATCTAGCCAAGTTGTGCCGCTGCGGCTATAATCGCACCCATGGCCATTCGCTTCGACCTACACACCACCAACCCAGACAGCAAAGCGCGGCTGGGCACGCTGCACACGCCCCACGGCGCTGTACCCACGCCCCTCTTTGCGCCCGTCGGCACCCAGGCTACAGTCAAAACCATGACCCCGCGCGACCTGCACGCGCTGGGCGCTGGGCTGATCCTGGCCAACACCTATCACCTTTTCCTGCGCCCCGGCGCAGAGTTGGTGCAGCGCATGGGCGGGCTGCACGGCTTTATGCGCTGGGATGGGCCCATCCTGACCGACTCTGGCGGCTACCAGGTCTTCAGCCTGGCCCATATGCGCAAACTGGACGCGGACGGCGTCACGTTTCGCTCGCACATCGACGGCAGCTTGCAGCGCTTCACCCCCGAATCGGTCATGGACACCGAGCAGAAGCTGGGCGCGGACATTGCCATGTGTCTGGATGAATGCCCAAACCCACTGGATCGGGCGGCCAACGAGCGGGCGCTGGTGCGCACCCACGCTTGGGCCGCGCGCTGTCAGGCCGCCCACACCCGGCCCGACCAGGCGCTGTTTGGCATCGTCCAGGGCGGCATCTTCCCTGACCTGCGCGCCGAGTCGGCCCACTACCTGGCCAGCCTTGGCTTCCCCGGCTATGCTGTGGGCGGGCTGGCTGTAGGCGAAACCAAAGCACAGATGATCGACACACTGGCGCTGACCTGCCCCTTGCTGCCGGTGGACAAGCCGCGCTACCTGATGGGCGTGGGGGCGCCGGAGGACATCCTGGAAGCGGTGGCGCAGGGCATCGACCTGTTCGACTGCGTGCTGCCCACCCGCATCGCCCGCAACGGCGCGCTGCTGACCCACGCCGGCCGGCTCAACATCCGCAACGCGCAACATGCCGAATCGCCGCTGCCCGTCGAAGAAGGCTGCGCCTGCTACACCTGCCAGCACTTCAGCCGCGCCTACCTGCGCCACCTGTTCAAGGCTGGCGAGACGCTGGGGCTGCACCTGGCCACGCTGCACAACCTGCACTTCATGCTACGTCTGATGGAACAAATCCGCGCGACCATCGCCGGCGGGACGTTTCTGGCCTTCAAAGCTGATTTTCTGGCCGGATATCAGATGAGCGATCAGGATGCGCGCGCCCGCAACCGCCAGGCCCGCCAGGAGGCGCTGGCGCAGACGGCCTGAAACTCGTTCGGGCCGGTCTGGGCAGCCGCCGCGCCCACTGCCAACACCCCTGTCATGCCCATCCCAGCCTCTTTCCCAGCAGCCCGGCGCTGGCTGCTTCCTGCCCTGCTGCTGGCCGTCTTAGTCAGCGCCGGCTGCGGCACCCCCCTGCCGACCCCGGATCCGGTGCGACTGACGCTGGCGGCCAGCAGCAGCGCGCTGCCCCTGGCCGATACCCTGGCCCGCGCCTACCAGACAGCCTTTCCACACATCAGCGTGGATGTGCTGGTGCAGGCCAACGAAGCGGCGGCAACGCAGGCCGTGCTGACCGGCCGGGCTGATGCAGCGCTGATCGCCGGCCCGGCGCCGGAGGGCGTGGCAGCCAGCCGCGTGGCCAGCGACGCTTTAGCCATTGTCGTCCACCCCGACCGGCCGCTGGATAACCTGACCAGCCAACAAGTCCACGATATCTTCAGCGGCCGCCTGCGCGCCTGGGAAGAGTTAGACGCAGGCGAAGGCGAGATCCGGCTGGCGCTGCGCGAGGAAAACGCCGCGACGCGTCTGATCCTGGCTGAAGCTTTTCTGGCCGCGCGCGCACCGGCGCTCACCGCCCTGGTCTTGCCTGATGACGCGCGGCTGCTGGCGCTGGTGGCCGGCGATCCGCAAGCCATTGCCGCCCTGCCGGCCGGCTGGGTCAACCAGCAGGTCAAGGCCGTTGCCATCGATGGCCGCGGCGTCGAGTGGGTGGCGCAACAATGGCCTGGCTACCCAGCCGAGCTGCCGATCTATCTGTTGACACTGCCCTCCCCGACACCAGAGACTGCCGCCCTGCGCGACTGGCTGCTCAGCCCAACCGGCCAGCGCGCAGTGCGCCAACGCTATGCCCCTGCCCCCAGCCAACCATGAGCCATTTCCCTCCTTCGCTACACCACTTTGCTCTTTCCACCATGTGGATGCAACACCGCTTCGAGCGCGTGGCCGATTTCGCCGCGGCCGCCCGTGAACTGGGCTTCGGCGGCATCGAGGTCAGCCACATCGTCAGCGCGGCCATGCTGGGCGATGCTGACCTGGCAGACCTGAACATCCGCGCCGTGCATTTCCCGGCCCCGACTGCGCCCTCGCCCTTTGGCCCGCCGGCCGAGGCGCTGCTCAGTTCATCCGACGACCCCCAGCGGCGCTGGGCTGTAGCACAGGGCTATGCCAGCATCGATCTGGCAGCCGCAGCCGGCGCAACGGCCGTCTGCCTGCACCTGGGCGAGACGCCGGCTGCACGCCATCTGGAGTGGTCGCTGGCGCAGCGCTTTCTGGGCGGCCAGCGCGGCACAGCGGTCTATGCCGCAACGCTGGCCGAGGTGCAGGCCGACCGAGCCCGCGCAGCGGGACCGGCCATGGACGCAGCCCGGCGCAGCCTGGATGAGCTGGCCGCCTATGCCCGGCCGCGCGGCATCAGATTGGGCATCGAGTCGCGCGTGCAGGGGTGGCAAATCCCCAGCTTTGCCGAGCTGGGGCTGCTGCTGGCGGAGAGCGATCCGGCTGTGGTGGGCTTCTGGTACGACGGCGGCCACGTCCAGGTGCTGCACAACCTGGGCCTCCACCGCCACGAGGACTGGCTGGCGGCCTATGCTGAGCGCATCGTAGGCGTTCACCTGCACGACACAGCCGGCTTGCGTGACCACTTACTCCCCGGCCTGGGAGAGCTGGACTTTGGGCGCATCATGGCCCTGACGCCGCATGCAGCCGTGCTGACCTGTGAGTTGGACTGGTATTACACGCCGCAAGAGATCGTAACCGGGGCAGCACACGTGGCGGCACAGGCGCAAAAAAGCCAGTTTCAGCAGTTGACGATTCATTGAGCGTCATCGTTCAGAACAGCCTGCGGCCATTTGGCATTCAGCCAAAAGCTGTGGTAGAATAGCGATAGTTAAAGCAAGTCCTTCCCGAAAAGTGGGCACCCCCCACTTTTCTTGCTGTAAGGGCTTTGTTCAAGTGTAACACCCTCAGGCGCCGGGCACTTTGATAGTGCCCGGCGCCTGAGAATCGCAAGTCTGAAGTTTGTTCAGCACCAGGAGTGCGCAGAAGGCATGAAGAACGAATTGATCATGGCCATCAACAACATCTGTGTCGAGCGTGAGCTTGAGCCGCAGGTTGTCTTCGAGGCCATTGAGACAGCCCTTGTGTCTGCCCATCGCAAGCGCTTTGGGACGGGAGCCAATGTACGGGCGCAGGTAGACCAAAGAACCGGCGAGATGAAGATCTTCATCGAGAAAGAGGTCGTCGAAGACGTCACCGACGATGAGATGCAAATCTCACTGGCCAAGGCACGCGCCATCCAGACTACGTCCGAGCTAGGCGACATCATCCCGGTGGAGAACACCCCTACGAGCTTTGGCCGGATTGCCGCGCAGACGGCTAAACAGGTCATCTTGCAGCGCATTCGTGAAGCTGAGCGAGACGCCATCTACCAGCGCTATCAGACGCGCATTGGCGAGATCGTGCATTGCACCATTCGCAGCGTGGACTACGGCACGGGAGCTGTCACTGCGACCATTGACGGCAAGGCGGAGGCGCTGCTGGCCAAGGAAGATCAAATTCCCACCGAACGCTACCGCCCCAACAACAAGCTGCGCTGCTATCTGGTCGATGTGGAGCGCGGGGCACGCGGGCCAGCGATCCGCCTGTCGCGCACTCACCGCGGCCTGCTGCGGCGGCTGCTGGAGCAAGAAGTGCCTGAGATCTACAACGGCACTGTGGAGATCAAGAGCATCGCCCGCGAGCCGGGCCAGCGCTCCAAGGTGGCTGTGGCCGCCCTGCAGCCGGGCATCGATCCGGTCGGCTCCTGCGTGGGCATGCGCGGCGTCCGCATCCAGGCTATCGTCAACGAGCTCAACGGCGAAAAGATCGACGTGATCGAGTGGAATCCTGACCCTGCGGCGTTCATCGCCAGCGCGCTTAGCCCCGCCAAGGTCACCACCGTCATCCTGGACGATACTATTGACAACCGCACAGCCATTGTGGTGGTGCCTGACAAACAGCTCTCGCTGGCCATCGGCAAGGAAGGCCAGAACGCCCGCCTGAGCGCCAAACTGACCGGTTGGCGCATCGACATCAAGAGCGAGAGCGAGTCTGAGACCGAGGGCCTGGACGAATTCGCTCGCGAGTTGAACGCCAAACGAGCCCGTTTGGCCGTGGCCCGGGCCCGCGCCGACTCCGAGGATATCCTGTCCGTCGCCGAGCAACTGTTGAGCGACGAGGTGACGGCCATCACGGCTGAAAGCCTTGAAGAGGCTGAGGCGGCCTATGCCGAAGGAGGCGACGAGTACGATGTCGCCTATGACGAGGAATTCGAGCCGGCAGAGGGCGCAGCGCTCGAAGGTGAAGCCACGGCTGAGTTGGCTGCAGAGCCGGCTGAAGCCCTGGCTGAAGGCGAGGTTGCGGCCGAAGTTTACGAGGATGAGTACGACGAGTATGATGAATACGGCGACTATGTCGAATACGATGAAAACGCTGTCTATGACGAGTACGGCGACTATGTCGAGTACGATGAATACGCCGACTACCAAGGGCTAGACGAGTTCACTGAGAGCGATTTCGAGGAGTACACGCCGCAAGAAGAGCCTGCTCCCCCGGTTGGCGGAGCAAAAGGCAAGGCCAAGAAAGGCGCAAAGGCCAAAGACAAAGCCCGGACGACATCTTCTCCGGACACGCGACGCAAACGCGGCCGCGCCGACTGGTTTAGCTACGACGACGACGCATAACGATCTGCCTCAGATGCCAGGCGCCAGGGCGGTGTTGTATTCGCATCCAGCGCCTGGCATCTGAAGCCTGCTCGCGATGCTGAACAGCAACCTCTCCAGGAGCTTGCGCCGTGGTCAAAGGGAAACAGCCGGTCCGGCAACGTCACATCCCTCAGCGCAGTTGCGTTGCCTGCCGGCGGACTGACAGCAAACGCGTCTTGGTTCGCATCGTGCGTACCCCGCAACAGGGCGTGCAGATCGACCCGACCGGCAAGCTGGCTGGCCGTGGCGCTTATTTGTGCCAGGCCCGCGCTTGCTGGCAGAAGGCATTCAAGAGCTCGGCTTTGAACCGGGCGCTGCATACAACACTTACCGTTGATGAGCTGGCTGCACTGCGAGCATACGCAGACAGCTTGCCCGATGTCCCGGAGAGCGAGGAAAGCGATGTGGCTCTCACGGGCTAGTACTTGGTGGATGACAAACGCAATGGGCGTAGCGCAAGCGAGCGTCGGGCGCTCGTGGCAGCAGGACTACAGCACAAGGAGGAGCGGGCATATGCACGCTTAGGTGACGCTTACACCTTCTCCTCCTCGCCGTTCTCCTCTCCACTTGCCCCGGGGGCGCTCACCAGCGAACGGGTACGCACCAAAACCGAACTCAGCAGCTTGCGGCCGGCCGCGGTACGCGCTTCAATCACTGAAGCGCACACTGCGAGCCAGAACCGTCAACTGTTGATTTTCAGCCAAGACTGAGGCGCCGCCTGCGCAGGCAGGCGACAAAACAGGCACGCTGCCGGACTGCCCTGCCGCGTGGTAATTATTGCGCCGCGCGTTGGCGTGCATAGAGGTGAACGACATGACAGAACAGACAAAGACAATTTCTGAGCAACAACCCGCTCAGACTTCTTCACAGCAGCCTTCCGGGGAGGGACGACCGGCTCCAAAGCCTCGCCCAGATGCAGAAACATCAGCGCCGGCCAAACCAGTCGCTGCGGAAACAGCAGGATCACAGCCACAGCAGCCACAAGGCGCGCCCCGACCTGAAGGCGCACCGCGACCGCAAGGCGCACCTCGTCCCCAGGGCGCACCGCGACCGCAAGGCGCACCTCGGCCTGAAGGCGCACCGCGACCCCAGGGCACGCCGCGACCTGAAGGCGTACCGCGACCGCAGGGCGGACCCCGACCGGAAGGCGCACCGCGACCGCAAGGCGCACCCCGACCTGAAGGCGCACCGCGACCGCAGGGCGGACCCCGACCGGAAGGCGCACCGCGACCGCAAGGCGCACCGCGACCGCAGGGCGGACCCCGACCGGAAGGCGCACCGCGACCCCAGGGCGCGCCGCGACCGCAAGGCGGACCCCGACCTGAAGGCGCACCGCGACCCCAGGGCGCGCCGCGACCCCAGGGCGCGCCGCGACCGCAAGGCGGACCTCGGCCCCAGGGCGCGCCGCGACCGCAAGGCGGACCTCGGCCTGAAGGCGCACCGCGGCCCCAGGGTGCGCCACGGCCGCAAGGTGGGCCGCGGCCTCAGGGCGGGCAGCGACCCCAAGGCGGGCCCCGGCCGGGCGGTCAACCCCCACAGCGCCGGCCCGAGGGCGCGCCCCGTCCCGCGCCGGCCGCGCCCGCGCTGCCGATGGAGATTGAAATCCCTGAGTCGATTACCGTGCGCGATATGGCCGAGTTGATGCAACGCAGCCCCATCGATATCATCAAGATTCTGATGAACTACGGCATCATGGCCCCGATCACGCACACCATCGACTTCGACGTGGCATCCATCGTGGCCGAGGAAATGGGCGTCAAGGTCAAGGCGCAGGCTAAGCCTGAGGCGCCGGAGCTGGCCCCAGCCACAGACGCTAACGGCAAGACCAAAACCCTTCGCCAGCGGCTGCTGGAGGTCACACCCGATGAACGCTTGATCCTGCGCCCGCCGGTGGTGACGGTGTTGGGCCACGTAGACCATGGCAAGACCACCCTGCTGGACGCCATCCGCAAGACCAACGTGGTCGACCAGGAGTCGGGCGGCATTACCCAGCACATCGGCGCCTATCAGGTGGTACGCGAGGGTCGCAAGATTACCTTCCTGGACACGCCAGGCCACGAGGCGTTCACGGCCATGCGCGCCCGCGGCGCCCAGGCCACCGATATCGCCATCCTGGTGGTGGCGGCCGACGACGGCGTCATGCCGCAGACGCGCGAGGCCATCGCCCACGTGCGCGCGGCCGAGGTGCCGATCATCATCGCGCTCAACAAGGTCGACAAGCCCAATGCCAACCCCGACCGCGTCAAGCAGCAGTTGTCCGACGAAGGGCTGTTGGTGGAGGAGTGGGGCGGCGACGTGATCTGCGTCGAGGTGGCGGCCAAGCTGAAGCGCGGCATTAACGACCTGCTGGAGAACCTGCTGCTGCTGGCCGATATCGAGGCCTTCAAAGCTGACCCGGATGGACCAGCCATCGGCACAGTCATCGAAGGCACCATGGACAAAACGCGCGGCGCCACAGCTACACTGCTGGTACAGAAGGGCACGCTGCACGTGGGCGATGCCATCCTGGCCGGCAACATCTCCGGCCGCATCCGCGCCATGACCGACAGCAGCGGCAACCCGCTTGACTCCGCCACACCTTCCACCCCGGTGGTGGTGTTGGGCCTGTCAGAAGTGCCAACAGCCGGCGACACCTTCCAGGTCTACAAGGACGAGCGCTCGGCGCGCGAGGAAGCCACGGCCCGCCTGCTGCTGGAGCGAGAGCGCTCCGATGCTGTGGTGCGCAAAAGCATCACCCTGGACGATGTCTTCGCCCAGATGAAGGCCGGCAAGGTCAAGGAACTGCGCCTGATCCTCAAAGCCGACGTGGACGGTTCACTGGAGCCGATCATCAACTCCCTCAATCAACTGAGCAGCGATGATCTGCGCATCAAACTGCTGCACACGGGCACCGGCGACATCACCGACTCTGACCTGATGCTGGCGGCTGCCTCGCAAGCCATCGTGATCGGCTTCAACAACAACATGAACGCCACTGCGCAGAAGTCAGAGCTGGCTAACCAGGTGGACGTACGCACCTACAAGGTGATCTACGAGTTGATCGCCGATATCGACAAGGCGCTCAAGGGCTTGCTGGAACCGGTCTTTGAGGAGCGCGTCACCGGCAAAGCGGAGGTGCGGGCGGTATTTCGCATCCCCCGCCGCGGTAAGATCGCCGGCTGCATCGTTATGGATGGCGAGATCAACCGCAACTCCCAGGTACGCGTCATGCGCGACGGCGTCCAACTGATGCACGGCCGCATCAATTCGCTCAAGCGTTTCCAGGAAGATGTCACCGAGGTCAAGACCGGCTTCGAGTGCGGCATCGGCATCGAAAACTACGACGACATCAAAGAAGGCGACATTTTGGAAGCCTTCACCAAGGTGCGCGTCTAGCGCTTACGCGCTCTGTCGCTCGGGCCCGTCTCCTGACCGAGCCCGCCCGACGCAGACCGAGACACTACCATGTCCACCAGACGACAACTGCGCGTGGCCGAGCTGATCCAACAGGAACTGGCCACTATGATCACCTTTGACCTGCGCGACCCGCGGCTGGCTTTCGTCAGCGTGACCCGCGTGCAGGCCAGCCCCGATCTGCGCCACGCCAACGTATACATCAGCAGCCTGGACGGCAAGGAGTCACAGGCCGAGGTGATGGCGGCGCTGCGCAAGGCCAGCGGCTTCCTGCGTCGCGAGCTGGGCAACCGTACCAAGCTGCGCTACGTGCCGGAGCTGGCCTTCCACTTCGACGATGGCTTGATCGAGAGCCAGCGCATGAGCAACCTGCTGGACGAGCTGGCCAGCCAGGAAGCGCCGGTTGAGACCGCTGCGCTGGACAACGAACAAGCTGAGTAGCACGTAGAAGAACATCCTGGTCTCACGCCAAGGCGCAAAGGCCGCAAAGCAGGGAGATCCGCCTCCCTTTGCGCTCTTTGCCTCTTGGCGTGAGCCTTTTCGTTTGCTTTTGCGAGGTCCCTGTGTTGCCTGCTGAGTTCCAAGCCTTTGACGCCCTGTTGACTGCCAACCGGCGCATCCTGCTGATCAGCCATGTTGCGCCCGACGGAGACGCCATCGGCTCCCTGCTGGGGCTGAAATGGCTGCTGGAAGCTCAGGGCCACGCGGTGATCGCCGCCAACCAGGACGGCGTGCCCTACCTGCTGCGCTCAGACCAGGTTGCGCCTGGCTGGCAAGAGGTGGTTCACAACCCGCTAAAGCAAAAACGCCGCGGCCGCGGCTACGATCTGGTGGTGACGCTGGATTGCAGCGACATGCAGCGGCTGGGCAAGGCCTACAGCCCCGCGCTGGCCGGCATCCCCCTGGTCAACATCGACCACCACATCACCAACCTGGACTTCGGCGCCGTCAACCTGGTGGACCCAGACGCCAGCAGCACAGCCGAGCTGGTCCATCGCCTGGCTGAGGCGCTGCAGTGGCCCATCGGCCCCGAAGCGGCCCAATGCCTGCTGCTCGGCATCGTCAGCGACACGCGCAGCTTCCGGGTGGGCAACGTGACGCCGGCCCTGTTGGGCGTGGCGCAGCGCCTGATGGAGGCCGGCGCGTCGCTGGCCGCCATCAACGAGCTGGTGCTAGAACGGCGCGACGTAAACACCATCTGCCTGTGGGGCCACGCGCTGGCCGCGCTGCGCCTGGACGAGCGCATCATCTGGACGGCTATTCCCCTGGCCATGCGCGGCCGCTGCAACGGCGTGGAGCAGAGCGACTCCGGCCTGGCCAACTTCATGATCGGGGCTGAAGAGGCAGACGTGGCCGTTATCCTGACCGAGCGCGAGGATGGGCTGGTGGACGTGGGCATGCGCGCCGCGGCCGGCTTCGACGTGGCCCAGGTGGCGCTGGCGCTGGGCGGCGGCGGCCACCCGCGCGCGGCCGGCTGCAGCCTGCGCCTGCCGCTGGAACAGGCCATCGACCAGGTGCTGGCTGCCGTCAAGCGATCGCTGACGCAGCAGCGCCAGACCCCGGCTGTGGAGCAAGATTGATGAGCAAGGGCGCCGATACGCCGCTGGGCGGCGTGTTGAACGTGGACAAACCGGCCGGCTGGACTTCGCACGATGTAGTGGGCCGGGTGCGGCGGCTGGCCGGGCTGCGCCAGGTGGGCCACGCCGGCACGCTGGACCCCATGGCTACCGGCGTGCTGGTGCTCTGCCTGGGCCGGGCCACCCGGCTGCTGGAGTACCTGACCGGCCAGCCCAAGACTTACCTGGCCAGGGTTACACTGGGCGCCGCCACCGACACCTACGACGCCGAGGGCGAGGTCGTCGAGCGCCGGCCCGTGCCAGCGCTGAGCCACGAACAACTGGACGCCGCGCTGGATGCCTTCCGCGGCGAGATCATGCAGCGGCCGCCGGCCTATTCGGCGCTCAAGCGGGACGGCGTAGCGCTGTACAAACGGGCGCGGGCCGGTGAAGTGGTCGAGGTTGAACCGCGGCCCGTCGCAATTTACGAGCTGGAGATGCTGGCGTTCGACGGGCAAACCCTGCTGCTGCGCATCCATTGCGGCGCTGGGACCTATGTGCGCTCCATCGCCCACGATTTGGGCCAGGCTCTGGGCTGCGGCGGCCATCTGAGCGCGCTCCAGCGCACGGCCGTGGGACCCTTCACGGTCGAGAGCGCCGTGACGCTGGAGCAACTGGCCGAGCCAGGCGCGCTGGCCGCGTCCCTGCTGCCAGCCGACACAGCCGTAGCCCACCTGCCGCGGCTGGACGTGAGCGAGGCCGAGGCTACCCACCTGCTGCACGGTCAAGCGATTAAAATTGCGTCCCCCGCGCCTGCCGGGCCTGCCCGCGCCTATGGCAGCGATCACCGTTTACTTGGCATCGTCGCCATCGACCCCCAGCGCGGGCTGGCGCGTCCCCACAAGATGTTCGCATGAGAGTATTTCACGCCCTGCCCAACCCGCCGCTGGACCGGCCATGCAACCTGGCCATCGGCAACTTCGACGGCGTCCACCGCGGCCACCAGGCGCTGCTGGGCGCGATGATTGACGACGCGCGGCGTCACGGCCGGCAGGCGGGCCTGCTGACCTTCGACCCGCACCCGACCATTGTGCTGCGCCCCGATCGCGTCCAGTCCTACCTGACGACCATGGCCGAGCGGCTGGAGGCGCTGGCCGAGCTGCCGCTGGACTTCGCCGTGGTCTACCCGTTCAGCTTGGAGACGGCGCGCACGCCTGCGCGTGCGTTTATCGCCGCTTTACAACAGGCGCTCCGACTGGCTGCGCTGTGGGTGGGGCCGGATTTTGCTCTGGGCCGCAACCGCGAAGGGGACGTGGACGCCTTGCAGGCGATGGGCGCGGAGCTGGGCTTCAGCGTTCACGTCATCGAGCCGCAGTTGCTGCAAGGCGAGGAGGTGCGCAGCGGTCGTGTGCGCACTTACCTGCTGGAGGGCGACGTGCAGGCGGCTGCGCTGCAGTTGGGCCGGCCCTATCAGGTGACGGGACAGGTGGTGGCTGGCGCGCAGCGCGGCCGCAGCATTGGCTTTCCCACGGCTAACCTGGCTGTGCCAGAGGGGCGTCTGCTGCCAGCCAACGGGGTCTATGCCACCTGGGTCCATCTGGACGACGACCCGGTGATGCGCGGCCGGCGGCTGGCCAGCGTGACCAACATCGGCGTGCGGCCCAGCTTCGACAACGGCCAGCGCACCGTGGAGACGCACCTGCTGGACTTCGACGGCGACCTGTACGGCCGGCCGCTGACCTTGCTCTTTGCCGCTCGGCTGCGGCCAGAGCAGCGTTTCCCCAGCGTCGACGCACTGATTGCGCAGATCGGTCAGGACGCGGCGGCCGCGCGGCGGCTGTTGTTGGAGGAGCATGGCTGAAGGTGGGACGCGGTGGTGACGTTTGATACGTGAGGGCGTGAAAAGTGAAGACGTGAAGCATGGCTGCGGGGTAGGAATACGAAACCGCGTGGGGACCATGCGCTGGCCTTCGGTCTGATCCCCTGGACTCACCCGCTAATCTGCGTCGGCCGAGGCCTGGTGGAACTGAGGTTAGCGCAGAGCATCAGTGAACTCCTGCGTTGAAACCTTGGCCTGCTTCAGGATACCAGTCAGCGTGCCCACGGCCAGTTCCCGGTGCAAGGGGACGGCGCAGCCCACATCACCGTCAGGTGTTGATCGACGAAGCACAACATGGCTGCCGCGTTGCCTGACCTGTACGAAGCCGATGCGCTCCAAAGCCCGAATGGCCTGCTGGCCCGAAACGAGCGGCAGCCTAGGCATGGACCGCCACATCAAAGGTCGTGATCAAAGGCCGTGTGACCTTAGGCATGGGGAACTCTTCAAGATAGAGCTCGGTTGCCTCCCGCAGATTGACCATCGCTTCCTCGATCGTGTATCCCTGGCTGACAGTTCCAACTTCGGGACACTCGGCGACATAGAGATCCTCTTCTCGATGCAGTACAGCCGTGTAGGTATATAGATTCATCTGAACGCCTCTCGAACTCCTGATGCGGCTTATCAGAGCCCTGTTGACCACCGCGATTATACCGGTGCGCGTCATTCCTGCCAAACGCCCACCAAACATGCTGCCCGAATGGCTAAGTTACTGCCAGGCAGCGCCGCCTCACGCCGCATCACACTAACCGGCGCAAGGCATCACCCAGGCGGCGGATCTCATCGACGGTATTGTAGTAAGCTGCGCCGACGCGCACCATGCCGCCCTTGCCCTCCAGGCCAAGCCGTTCCGTCACCGACAGCGCGTAGTAGTTGCCATCCCAGACGAAGATGCCCTGCTGGCCCAGATAGGTTGCGATGGCGCGCGGGTGGCGGTCAGGCCAGGTGAAGGAGACGGTCGGCACGCGCTCGCTCAGGCGGCTGCGGTCGGTGATGCCGTGGATGCGCGCGCCGGGCAGCGCCTCCAGCTCGTCCAGAATGGCGGCGCTTAACGTGTGATCGTAGGCGCGCAGCAGCGTCATGCCAGTCTTGAGGTGCAAGCGGCGCCCGGAGAGGCCAGGGAAACGCTCCTCGTAGTCGCCTCCATACTGCCGGCCGATCTCAGCCAGATGGTTGACCGCCGCCAACGTGCCGGCAATGCCCTCGTGGTTCTGGGTGCCGGTCTCGAACTTGCCAGGGGGCTCGTTGGTCGCCGGCCGCACCTTGTAGGCAGTCAGACCATCGAGCAGGTCGTAACGCCCGTACACGGCGCCGACATGCGCACCGAAGAACTTGTAGGCCGACATGGCCAGAAAGTCGCAGCCCAGCGCCTGCACGTCGATGGGGCCGTGCGGCGCATACTGCACCGCGTCGATGTAGACCAGCGCGCCGACCTCGTGCGCCCAGCGGGTGATAGTTGCCACGTCATGCACTGTGCCCAGAGCGTTGGACGCGTAGCCAACAGCAACGATTTTGGTGCGCTCGCTGAGGACATCGCGCAGGCCGGCCATGTCCAGGGTGTAATCCTCGACATCAAAATCCACCCAGCGCACCGTAGCGCCGCGGTCCTGGGCCATCATTACCCATGGCATGATATTGGCGTCGTGATCCATGCGCGTCAGAACGATCTCATCGCCCGGCCCGATCTGCCGCCCTAACGCCCGGCTGATGCTGAAGGTCAGGGTTGTCATGTTGGGGCCAAAGATGATCTCGTGGGGAGAGCTGGCGTTGACCATGTCGGCCATGGCCGCGTGGGCGTCATCCAGTATTACGTCGCTGCGCTGGCTGGTAACGAACGCGCCGCCGTGGTTGGCGTTGCTTCTGGTCAGGTAGCCGCTCATGGCATCGATGACAGCCTGGGGAACCTGGGTGCCGCCCGGGTTATCGAGAAAGACGGCAGGCTGGCCATTGACCTGCATGGCCAGGGAGGGAAAGTGGGAACGGATGGAGGTAAGGTCGAGCATAGTGCTTTGGAACGTCCTTTGTGTGGTAACTGCTCAGGCGCCGGGCACTTGCATTTGGAACTGCAAGTGCCCGGCGCCTGGGCCTGAGTACACTGTAAACAAATTAACTGCGTATCGGTGCCCGGCACTTTGGCGACGATTCGTACATGATCAGAAGCTCGTGTCAAGTGCCGGGCACCTCAACAACTTTGTTTACGATGTACTGAGTAGTAACCGCAGGATTATATCTGTTTCCGACTGGCTGCAAACTTTGCCATCGATGGTCACCGAGGGGGGCTGGCCGAGACCGGCTACCACGGCTACTTCCAGGTCTTGCAGCGCAACGGCCTGATGCCGGGCCAGGCGCGCGGCATTCAACTGCTCAAGCAGGACGAGCCGCGCCACATCGCCTATGGCATTTACCTGCTCTCGCAGCTCCTTGCGGTCGACCCCACCCTCTGGCAGGTGGCCATGGACATCATCGGCGACGTGTTCACCCCCTACGACCCCGTGCCCTTTGGCCTCTCCCCGGCCGACTTCAGCGACTTCGCCATCGGCCAGTTCCAGAAGCGGTTGGAGCGGGCGAGGGGCGCGTCGCTGGAGGAGATCGACCGGGTGACCATGGCCCTGATCGAGCGGGGCGACGGTAGAGCCGCCCCTGCTTGCAAATCTCCCTTCGCTATGCCATAATGCGCCTACTACGCTTCAGGAGACCTGTCTGTTATGTTGATTTGGCAGATTCTAGCCGTCGTTCTGATCCTGGTTTTTGTCATCATCGCCGTGCTGGCTTTTATCGAGCCTGGCCCTTTGCACCGCCGCAGCCGCGCCCCGCGCCCTGGCCGGCAAAAAACGCCGCAAGACAAGCAGCACGACGACTCGTGAAACCATGACCTGACGTTTTCGTAGCTGGGGCTGCGAGCCATGAGGTCAACATCGTGCCCACTTCATCCTACACCGACCTGCTAATCCGGCTGCTCAAGCGAGAGGACCAGGGCTACCCCGTCGAGCTAACCCTGAACAGCCAACTGGAGTTCAGCCGCGGCTATCTCAATCCAGCGATCGCACAGTGGACGCCCGCTGTGTCGGACGCCGAGTCTGGCCGCAGCCTGTTCGATCTGTTGACGCAGGACGAGCAGGTGGCCAGCGCCTGGGCCATGGTGCGCGGCAGCTCGCCTCAACGCCGCATCCGGTTGAGCATCGACACCGCTGCGGCCGAGCTCAATCCCATCCCCTGGGAGCTGCTGCGAGATCCGGGCGCGCCAGAGGATGACATAGGCGTCAACCTGGCTGCAGCCGACGCCACTCCCTTCTCGCGCTATATCGCCAGCGCACAGGACTACACCCCCCCCGCTGCGCCGCACCGGGTCAAAATTCTGGTTGCCATCGCCAATCCGTCCGGTCTTGACCGTTACGGCCTGCAAGCCATCGACGTAGAGGCCGAATGGGCCGCGCTGCAAGCGGCCGTGACGGGACTCAACGTGGAACTGCGCCAGGTGGCGCAGCCCTGCACGCTGGAGGCCATCGAGGAGGAGCTGCGCGCAGGCGCTCACGTGTTGCATATCGTGGCTCATGGCGCTTATGACAAGTCTGACCAGAAAGCCGTCATTTTCCTGGCTAACCGTCAGAATCAGATACGCTTCCTATACGCCGACGAGCACGCCGAGGCGCTGGCCCGCCATCTGCGCGATGGCGCTCGCAGAAATGACTTTTCTTCCGAGAAAAGTCATTTCTCAGATTTCTCAGAGACATCGCTGCGCCTGGTCTTTCTCGCCAGTTGCCAGACCGCCACACAAAGCCCCAGCGACGCCTTCGCAGCCTTTGCCCCGCGCCTGGTGCGCGCCGGCGTGCCAGCCGTGCTGGCCATGCAAGATTTGGCGCCGGTCGAGACAGCCCGCGCCTTTGCGCAGGTGTTTTACCGCCAACTGCTGCGCCACGGTCTGGTCGACCTGGCCGCCAACCAGGCGCGCGCGGCCATGCTCAGCGGCCAGCGGCCTGGCGCCCACATCCCCGTGCTCTTCATGCGCCTGGCCGATGGCCGGCTGCTGGCCCCCAGCCCGGCCCGCTCTGCCCTGACTGCGATTTTGGCCGACGAGGAGTTCGCCTGGTTCTCGGCGGCGACAAAGCTCCCCAGCGCTACCTTCTGGGATCAAGGCTACCTGCCTCTGCCGATCGAGGTCGTCCATCTGACAGGCCAGCAAGACCTGCACAGCTTTGAGCGTCAAGGGATGGAACCCACAGCCTCTATCGACATCCTGCAAGCGCTGGACGAAATCTACCCGCCTGACGGCTGGAGCGTTGAGACCAAGACACGACGCCGCGCCAAAGTCATCGCCCTGGTGGGGGGCTATGGCGCCAACCGCACCACCCAGCTAAAGCGTATCGTCTGGCAAACCGCGCAGGACTCGCTGCAGCCCAATGCGTCGACTATGGTAGTTCCGGTGTACATCAGCCTGGATCGCTGGACTGCGGCTCAGCTGTCGGCTGGCGACCCGATCAGCGACATGGTGCGCGCAGCTCTGCGCCGCCACTGGCCTGGCGTGGATGCCCAGGAAATAGCCAGCCTGCTGGCTGGCAGCACGCCAACCCTGCGCTTTGTCTTTCACAACAGCGACAATCTCACCGACCTGGAGCTGTTGATGGCGCTCAAGCAACTGCGCCTGTTCATCGATCGCCACCCCCAGCACCAGTTCATCTTCGGCATCGGACCCGACCGGCTGGCCCAAGACCTGTTCGCCGGCGTCGATTTGCACATGCTGGTCTTGCAGCCGCTGGACCGGCGCAAGCTGCGCCATTTCCTGCAAGGGCTGCCCGCCGACGATCCGGCCGGGCTGCCCCTGCTGCAACGACTGGACCAGTCCGGCCTGTACGATCTGGCGGCCATCCCCTGGTTCATGCTCAACCTGGTGGAGAACGCCCGGCGCGGCCAGTATCCCCAGTCGCGCACACAGGTCTTGCAGCACATGGTCGAGGACGCCCTGGCTGAAGTGGTGAACATCCTGGCCATCGACGGGCGAGAGCGGTCGTTGACCAGGCAAGGCACGGTGTCCGACCATATCGAGCGCATCCTTTACGCCTTGGCCTGGCGCATGCAGTCCAGCCTCACCTCCACCCTGCCGCTGGACGAGGCGTTCACCATCATGAAG
This sequence comes from uncultured Anaerolinea sp., assembly GCA_964626845.1. GTDB lineage: Bacteria > Chloroflexota > Anaerolineae > JAAEKA01 > JAAEKA01 > JAAEKA01. Next base: position 20,824 of record CAZVGR010000003.1, on the reverse strand, counting down.
CAGATTCGCGGCGACCGCGAATACAGCCTGGAAGAGCTGACCGACGCACTGGTGCAGCGCAAACTGCTGGCCATTGACGGCCGCGACTCGCTGCGCTTCGCCTACAGCCGCATCCAGGCCTACTGCTGCGCCAGGGCTATCTTGCAGCGCAGCGACCGCCAACGCCGTCTGGACGACATCACCTCCACCCTGGGCCGGCTATCGCGCTTGCACTGGTGGGAGGAGACGCTGGTGTTCGCCTGCGGCATGATGGCCGAGGACACCCAGGCGCTGGAACAGTTCATGTCAGCCATCGTCTACGGCATGAACCTGTTGGAGAGCGACCGTACCTTCCTGGCCGCCCGCTGCCTTTCTGAAATCCCCACCTATGGCCCCATCACCCGCACGCTGACCGTGCTGATCGAGACCGTCTCGGCTGCGCTGATCTGGCGGCTGAACAATCTGAACGAGCCTAATTCGGTGCAGCGCAGCCGGGCGGCCACGCTGTTGGGCCAGATCGCCAGCACAACGGCCATGGAACAACTGGCGCGCACTGCCTATGGCAAGCCGCGGCTGGACCGCCAGCAGCAGCCCGACTACGACTACAGCAACGTGCGCATGGCCGCCGTTATCGGCTTGCTGCGCATGACCACCATCAGCCAGGTCGAGCTGCTCACCCCCATCGACCCGGTGCTGATCGAGCTGCTCAACCACTGGCAGAGCCGCAACGTGGACGCGCTGGTCCGCTGGCTACATCAAAGCGACAATGCCAGCGCCCAAGGCCTGGCAGCCCTGGCCCTGGGCGACCTGCACATGCAGCTCAAGCTGCATCCCGACGGCCAAGAGCAGGCTGAAGCAGCGCTGCGCGCGCTGGCCGATGCATTCTTACTGCGCAGGCTGGACGAAGCCACCCAATGGGCCGTCACCTACGCCCTGGCCACCGTCGACCTGCCGGCAGTCAAACGCACAGTGCTCGACCCCTTCTTCAGCAACGAAGCCGCCTATGTCCACAGCGAAAAGGAACGCTTGCAGCACTACAAGTGCCTGGCTTATCTGATCGGCCTGTTGCGCTGGCAAGACCCCATCGCTCGCGAGTTTCTGCTGAAGCGCGGCATGCTGGAGGCCGAGGACGCCATGCTGGCTGCGGTGTCCATCGACGCGCTGGCCCGCCTGGCCGACCGGCGTGACAAGCCGATGCTGGAGCGCATCGCCATGGGCTGCCCCGACAGCGAGTTCGTGCCCTGTTTCAAACACCTGACCGTCCAGGAGCAGATCTACTTGCAGCGCAAAGCGACCGATGCGCTGGCCATGGTCGGCGACGCCGAAAGCATCGCCCTGCTGCGCGAGAACCGCGGCGATCCAGCCAACTGGAGCCCAGAGTTGGAGATGGCGCTCTACCGGGCCAGCGAAGAAATCTACTGGCGCCTGCGCTAAAGCGCTGCCGCCGGCCGCCAGGAAAGGTTGCCCCATGCCCAGCCACCAGCTTACCTTCAACGGCATCAACGGCGCAGATGGCGGCTATCTGCTGCCGCCGCTGCGGTCGCGCGACCTGGCTGCCATTGTGCTGGGTGAAAAATATGACCCCGCCCACCTGAGCGACCTCAAAAAACGCATCACCGTCACCCACACCCTCGGCCCCAAGGAGGGCGTCGATGCCCGAGTCCTGGCCCAGGCTGGCTGGGGCATCGTCTTTGCAGCCCAGGACGCCGACCGGACGCCAGCCCTCCTCGAAGCGCTGGATGAGCTGATCAGCCTGCGCCGCCAGCAGGCCGGCCCCCGGTTTCGCATCTACCAAGGCGCGGATGGCGTGCAGCCGGGCGAGAGCAAGAACAGTTTCTTTGCCCGCCACGGCGCCGGCCCCGGCCCCGCCGACCCCGACAAGATACCCTACTACCTGCTGTTCGTCGCCAGTCCGGAGAGCATCCCCTTTCTCTTCCAGTACCATTCCGACGTGCAGCACGCGGTCGGCCGGCTCCACTTCGACGCGTTGGACGACTACGCGCGCTATGCGCGCAGCGTGCGGCTGGCCGAAACGGGCCAGGTAGCGCTGCCGCGGCGAGCAGCCTTCTTCGGCCCCCGCAACCCCGACGACGAAGCCACGGGCCTGAGCGTCGACCATCTGGTGCTGCCGCTGGCGCAACAGCTCAGCCAGGAGCAGCCCGGCTGGCAAGTCGAGACCTACAGCGCTCAGGCGGCCCATAAAGCCCAGCTCAGCCGGCTGTTGGGCGGCGACCAAACCCCGGCCCTGCTTTTCAGCGCCAGCCACGGCATGGCTTTCCCCACCGGCCATCCGCGCCAACTGCCCGACCAGGGCGCGCTGCTCTGCCAGGAGTGGCCAGGCCCGCTGCAATGGAACCGGGCCATTCCCAAGGACTTCTACCTGGCGGCTGACGACGTGGCCGACGACGCCAGCCTGCTGGGCACAATCTCCTTCTTTTTTGCCTGCTATGGCGCGGGCACGCCGCGGCTGGACGACTTCGCACACCTGACGCTGGACCGGCCGGCGGCCATTGCGCCTTACGCCTTCCTCGCCCGCCTGCCGCAACGGCTGCTCAGCCACCCGCGCGGCGGCGCGCTGGCCGTGATTGGCCATGTGGACCGGGCCTGGGGCTACTCGTTCCTTTGGGACAACGCAGGCGCGCAGATCGAGGTCTTTCGCTCGACCTTGCAGCGCCTGCTGGAGGGGCACCCGGTCGGCTGGGCGGTCGAGTACTTCAACGAACGCTACGCTGAGCTGGCCGCCAACCTGACCAGCGAGACGCAAGCCATCAAGTTCGGCGCCCCCCCCGACCACGATGCGCTGGCCGGCCTCTGGACTGCACACAACGACGCGCGCAGCTATCTGGTCTTGGGCGATCCGGCGGTGCGGCTGCCGCTGGCCGAAGACGACAGCGGCGTCGCGGCCCGGCCGGCCTTACCGCCCATCGAGCTGCGCACCGACCCCCTGTCCACGCTGGAACCGCCGCGGCTGCTGACGCTGCGACCGGAAGCCCCCGACCTGCTGGGCCTGTGGAAGGCTACCCCCCTCTCGCCTTGGGACGAGCTGATCTTCCACAACGAGCTGCGCACAGCCACAGACAAGGGGTGGTGGGTCGTAATGGAGACAGAAAAACGGGCAGCAGGCGAGCAGAGAGAGGCGCCGACAGATTGGAACAGCGTGTTGGCGCGGGCCAATGACCGCCTGGCCCTGCTGGAGGATCGCTGGCGGCAGACACAGCCACGCTTCGAGGCCGTGCTGGCCCACTGGCAGGCTGGGTCCCGCAGCAGCGCCGGGCTGGACAAGGGACAAATTGAATTGTTGCGCTTGCTGCGCACAACGCTGGGCAGCCGCAGCAGGCGCAGCGCGCTGCCCCAGCAGATTGCGGGCGATTTTCTGGCAGCCCAGCGCCTGAACGCTCAACTGCTGGCCGATCCTGCCTGGGTCGAGTTGCGCCAGGGAGAGACGCCGCTGGCGCGCGCGGAGATGAGCTGGGGCCAGGCGCCGCGAGTGGTGATCAAGCCAGCCGGCCAAGGCCAGGCGCTGGAAACACCGATGCAGCAGGCCATCGCGCTGGTGACGGCCACGCGTGAGCTGTTGCGCCGCACGCAGGCGCTCAGCGCGCAGCTCAGCCAGATGGCCAGCGCCCAATCAAGCGCTGCTGCGCTGGCGCTTCCCTTGGCCTGGCGCTTTGTGGCGACCAGCCTGGCGCCGGATCGATGACGGCTGCTGCGCCTCGAAAAGACGACGGGTTACGTTTAACAAGGAGAGGCGCAGCACGCAGGCGCCGGGCACTTACAGCCCATGCACAGCTTGAACAGGCTCGGCAGACGTCGTTGTAGGCGCAAATTCAAGTGCCCGGCGCCTATGGCGAGTAATCAAGGAAAGGCTATCAAACTATGGCCGAAAAACAAGGCATCCCACTGCTGGACATCATCGGCTTTCCCGCCGATCTGACCGATCCGCTGGCCGCGCTGTGGATCACCACGGCCGACGAGTTCTACAACGCGGCCGACGGCGACGGCGCGCTGGGCCTGGCCGAACATCTGGGCATCTCCGAGGAAAACGTGCGGGCGCTGGCCGATCTGGTCAGCCCTGAAGTGACCCGGCGTCCGGTGTACAACGTGCAGTTCCCTGGCCTGGGCGCGCTGGACGACGAGCCGGGCCTGGACCCTTCTGAAACCGCGGCTGCCGCGCCCGGCCGCAGCGTGCTGCCCACTATGGTCAACTTGATCGACCTGATGCCGCCGGTGCGCGACCAGCAAGACCGCGGCACCTGCGTGGCTCACGCGTGCGCAGCAGTGCGCGAGTTCTTGCTGGGTCCAGAGGCCAGCAGCACGGCCGATCTGTCCGAGCAGTATCTCTACTGGGCGTGCAAGGAAAAAGATAACTGGGCCGGCGAGGGCACCTGGATCAAGGTCGGCATGGATGTGTTGCAGAGCCAGGGGATCTGCCCGGAACCGGTCTGGCCCTATAATCCCCGAAAAGTAGCGGGCAACGAGGGCCAGGGGCCGGCCCCAGCCGACGCGCCAGAAACAGCCGCGGCCTATAAGATCAGCAACGGGCAACTGTTGCAGGCCCGCTGGGTGGACAGCATGAAACAAACGCTGGCAGCCGGCCGGCCGATCGCCTTTGCCGTGCCGGTTTACCGCTACTGGCTGACCGAGCCTACCAGGTCCACCGGCGATGTGCGCATGCCGTTGAGCAACGAGCAGACCATCGGCGGCCACGCCATGACCATGGTCGGCTACCAGGATGACCCCAGCGTGCCGGGCGGCGGCTATTTCATGATCCGCAACAGTTGGGGCGAGATCTGGGCTAAAGAGAACGCGCTGGGCGCAGGCTACGCCCGGCTGCCCTATGCGTTTATCAGCAAGCTGGGCCGCTCGGCCTACACCGCTGTCGTCGCTGCGCAGCCGGAGCCACAACCTGAGCCAACCAAGCCGCAGCCCAACAGCAACGGGCTGATCGACTGGCTTCGCCGGCTTTTCCAGCGGCCGCCACAGTAACCCTTCGCCAAGGAGCACCGATGAATCATAAATACGGCTTCCACGCCAACCGCACCGGCTCCGACGTCCTGCAAGCGTACAAACGCATCAAGCCGGCCGTGGTCAAGGTTCTCGACCCTAACGTGGACTTCTTGACCCGGCTGCGCGCAACCAATCCTGATGTCTTCATCATCGGCCGCATCGTGGTGCCGCTGCACGAACAAGAACGCTTTGCGCTGGACCCAGTGGGCGAAGGGCGCGCCTTCGCCGATCGCCTGCTGCGCATGGAGGCCAGCAACACCACCTACCAAAATCGACCATTGATCGACGCATGGGAGTCGTACAACGAGATTTTCCCCGAGAGCACGCCGCCAGAGACGATGCGCAAGTACGACGATTTCCAGGTGGCCTTTGGGCAGAAGATCAAAGCCGCTGGCCTGGAGCCGGTAGGGATGAACTTTGCTACCGGCAACATGCTGGGCCATCATTTCCTGAATTACTTCCCCGGCACCCTGGAGACTTACACCTACCTGGGCTTCCACGAATATGATTGGCCGACCATGTGGCGGCTACACGAGGAGAACATTCGTGAGAAGAACGAAGGCGGCATGTGGCTGACCCTGCGCTACCGGCGCATCATGCCCCCGGTGCGCGCAGTCTACGGCAACAAGCACACCGCCATCATCACCGAATGCGGTATGACGCAGGGTGTGATCCCTGGCCGCGAAGACATTGGCTGGCTGGCCCCGCCGGCCGTGTCCGAAGACAGCTACTGGCAGTCGTTGATGTGGTACAACAGCGAGCTGATGAAGGACGATTATGTCAAAGCAGCGCTGTTGTTCGTGGTGGGCAGCATTACCCCCTGGCATTCATTCGAGCACCTGGGCGGCATCATCGACCGGTTGGAGAAATTCCAGCGCAGCGCGCCCATACCTGTGCCGGACCCGCCCCCTGTGCCGCCCATCCCCACCCCCGACAAACCTACGACCATGCTGCAAGCCAAGCTGCTGGCCGAGGCAGAGCGCCGCCAGGTGATCCAGTTTAACCCCAACGCCAGCTTGCAGAAGCGCATCTTTGCCGACGGGCTGGTGCCCAATTCGCCGGAGTTCGAAGTCGAGTTCGGCGGCGCGCGGTATATCGCTCAGCGCGCGGAAAGCCTGGCCAGCGGCGAGGTGCGGGTTTACTACGTGCGCAGCGACGACCAGAACAACGTGGCCTATCACGCACGCGAGGACGGGCCAGCCGTGGTGTGAGATGTTCACCTCCAAACAACTTTCAGCCATAGGCGCCGGGCACTTGAGTCTGCGCCTGCAGCGATGTCTGCCGAACCATTCAAGCCGCACATGGGCTGCAAGTGCCTGGCGCCTGAGTAGTAACCATCCGTCAGCATTCATAAGGAGATCCATCGATGCCCCCTGAGATCTACGACCAAAGCGGCAACCGCCGCGACGAGACATGGCTGCGCGAGAAATATGGCAATGTGCAGTTCCTGGATGCCGGGCCTGGCCCCAGGTTCAGACTGGTGCGCGTGGACGAGACCGAAGGACCTGCGGTCATCAAAGTGCGCCTGCTCAACGAGCAAGGCCAGCCGCACATCGGCCAGCCCGTAGCCAATCACTGGCCCGACTCCACGCTGCCCTACCTGGGCAACTCTGGCCTCAAGACCTTGTGGCGCGACCAGGCGGTCTACCAAAGCACCGACAGCGCAGGCTTCACCGGCTTTGGCCTGGGTACCGGCTCCTACATCCGCGACCTGCAAGCCGGCGGCCCGCACACCATCTGGGTGCTCAGTCCATCGATGAGCAGCGACGGGATCTCCGGCGTGGGTATGCTGGGCGGCACCAACCATGCCGGTCCTCTCTTCCTGACTTTCCAGGTTGGCGATGACCCAACGCCGCCTCCGCCTCCACCGCCGCCTCCACCGCCACCTCCACCGCCACCGCCTGATCCAGGCACGGTCAGCAACGAGCAGTTGATGGCCAGGCTGGATCAGATGTACGCCGACCTGCAGCGGCTGATGGCGCACCTGGGGGCTGACCGCAGTTAGCGTTTGCAGCCGCCGCTCAAAGACCTGCAAGGTTTCGGAAAACCTTGCAGGTCTGCGCCACGCCCGCACAACAAACAGCCGGGCCTCGTGACCGAGGCCCGGCTGTTTGTTGACAAAGAGCGCGGTTATGGCTATGCTAACTCTCCATGAACGAAGATACCCTGCGCGCTCTGCTGGAGCGGGTGGCAGCCGGCCAGGAAAGCATCGACCAGGCCGTGGCCGCGCTGCGCACCCTGCCCTTTGAGGACATGGGCTTTGCCAAGCTGGATCATCATCGCGCCCTGCGCTGGGGATTCCCCGAGGTGATCTTCTGCCCTGGCAAGACCCCCGATCAAGTTGCGGCCATCGTCGAACGCCTGGCCGAGCGCAGCCCGCGCGTGCTGGGCACACGCGCCACCGTGGAGCAGTTCCAAACTGCCCAGAAGCGCGTACCTGACCTGCGCTACCACCAGGCAGCGCGCGCGCTGTGGCTGGAGCGCGACGCCGATCGGCCGCTCAAACCTGGCGTGATGATCGTGGCGGCCGGCACCAGCGACCTGCCCGTGGCCGAGGAGGCTGCGCTGACCCTGCGCCTGATGGGCCATGAGCCGCGGCTGGTGGCTGATGTGGGCGTGGCAGGGCTGCATCGCCTGCTGCCCCACGTGCCCGCGCTGCAAGCCGCCCACGTGGTGATCGCCGTAGCCGGCATGGAAGGCGCGCTGGCCAGCGTGGTCGGCGGGCTGGTGGCTTGCCCGGTCATCGCCGTGCCCACCTCTGTTGGCTACGGCGCCAGCTTTGACGGCCTGGCCGCGCTGCTGGCCATGCTCAACAGTTGCGCCTCGGGCGTGGCCGTGGTCAACATCGACAACGGCTTCGGCGCCGGGCACATGGCGGCGGTGATCAACGAGTTGGCTTATCGGGATGTAACCCGTAACACGTAACTCGTAACCCGGACGAGTCTGCGCGACGGAACCCCTTCCGGTTACGTGTTACGGGTTACGTGTTACGTGTGGCAGATACCAGTCATGAATGACGAGTTGAACATCAGACTAGAAAACCTGCGTTCGATCCTGCGCTCCCTGGGATCGGTGCTGGTGGCCTACTCCGGCGGCGTGGACAGCGCGCTGGTGATGGCCGTGGCGCACCAGGAGCTGGGCGAGCGGGCGCTGGCCTGCATCGGCGTGTCACCCAGCTACCCCACGCGCGAGATGCGTGGCGCTGTCAAGCTGGCCGAGGAGTTGGGCGTGCCCTATCGCCTGATCGACACCGAAGAGCACCTCGACGCCAACTACGCGGCCAACCTGACCGACCGCTGTTATTTCTGCAAGACCGAGCTGCACGACAAGCTGCAGGCCATCGCCCAGGCCGAGGGCTGGGCCGCAGTGGTGGACGGCAACAACGCCAGCGACCTGGGCGACTACCGGCCCGGCATGACGGCCGCGCGCGAGCACGGCGTGCGCTCGCCCCTGCTGGAGGCCGGCATCACCAAGGCCGACGTGCGGGCGCTGGCCCAGGCGCTGAAGCTGCCGGTGTGGGACAAGCCGGCTATGGCCTGCCTCTCCTCGCGCGTGCCCCACGGCGTCCCCATCACCCCTGAGCTGCTGCGCCAGATCGAAAGCGCCGAGGACACGCTGGTTGCGTTGGGTTTTCGCCAGTTCCGCGTCCGCCACCACGGCGACATCGCCCGCCTCGAGCTGCCGGCCGAAGACCTGCCCGCGGCCCTGGCCCAGCGCGAGGCCATCGTCGCTGGCGTTGAAGCCGCCGGCTACCGCTTCGTGGCCCTCGACCTGGCTGGCTTCCGCTCCGGCTCCCTCAACGGCGCCAACGGGCCGGCGGCGGCGATATCGCTGATAGGATGACACGGTGACAGGGTGACAGGGTGATTGGAGGCCAATCACCCGATGAATAGTCTCCTCGTCACCTTGTCACCCAGTCACCTTGTCACCCAGTCACCTTGTCACCCAATCACCTTGTCACCCAATCACCACCCCATGATCGCCTACCTCGACCTCCCCGCCGGCCTGTCCGGCGATATCTTCCTGGGCTGCCTGGTGGACGCCGGCTGGCCCGTCGAGGCGCTGCGCGCGACCATTGACGCGCTGGACCTGCCGGCCGGATGCTGGCAGGTGCGCGCCGAGCAGGTGCTGCGCGGCCCCCTGCGGGCCACCCTGGTCCACGTGGATGTAGTCGAAACCGCCCAACACCGCCACTTGAGCGATATCCGTGAGCTGATCGAGCACTCGCGCCTGGCGCCCTGGGTGCAGGCCCACGCCATCGCCACCTTTGCCCGCCTGGCCATGGCCGAAGCCAAAGTGCATGGCGAGCCAGTGGAGCACGTCCATTTTCATGAGGTCGGCGCGCTGGATGCCATCATCGACATCGTGGGCGCGGCGGCCGGGCTGCACAGCCTGGGTATCGAGCAGCTCTACGCCTCCGGCGCGCCGCTGGGCAGCGGCTGGGTCGAGTCGGCTCATGGCCGCATCCCCGTGCCTGCGCCGGCCACGCTGGAGCTGCTCACTGCGGCCCAAGCGCCAATCCGCCCTTCGCCCGGCCCCGGCGAGCTGGTGACGCCTACGGGCGCGGCCATCCTGGCCCAGTACGCCCGCTTCGAGCAGCCGGAGATGCGCCTGCTGCGCACCGGCGTCGGTGCAGGGCAGCGGGACCCGGCCTGGCCCAACGTGGCCCGGCTGCTGCTGGGCGAGCCGCTGGCGGCCGGGTCGATGGTTGAGATCAGCACCAACATCGACGACATGAACCCGGAGCTGTACGGCGCGGTGACGCAGCGGCTGTTCGCGGCCGGCGCGCGCGATGTGTGGCTGGCCCCGGTGCAGATGAAAAAGGGACGGCCGGGTGTGGTGCTGTCGGTGATTGCGCCGGCCAGCCTGGAGGCTGGGCTGAGCGACCTGTTGCTGCGCGAGACGACCACCTTGGGCGTGCGGGTCCATGCCGTGCGCCGCCACGAAGCCGGCCGCGAGGTGCGCAGCGTGGATACCCGCTACGGCCCCATCCAGGTCAAGCTCAAGTTAATCGAGGGAGAAATCTGGGGCGCGATGCCGGAATACGACGACTGCCTGCGCGCCGCCGAGGCCGCCGGCGTGCCGGTGCGACTGGTATACGATGAAGTAGGTCACGTTATCAACGTGACGCCGTTGTCACGTTGATAACGTGACCTACGACGTCGAGAATCTCCCCAAACCCCACCTCCTCCAGATCAAACCACATTATGCGGGGGTCGTCCAAGCGGAACCAGGTGTACTGCTGGCGCACGAAGCGGCGGGTTTGCTGCTTGATGGCTGCGACAGCCTCGTCGTAGCTGGTCTCCCCTTGCAGGTACTGGATCATCTGGCGGTAGCCCAGGCCGGTCAGGGCGGGTAGCTGCGGGGCATAGCCGGCGTCCAGCAGGCGCTGCGTCTCGGCCAGGAGGCCGCGGGCCAGCATCTCGTCAACGCGCTGGTCGATGCGGGCATACAGGGATGCGCGCGACCGGGTCAGGCCGATGCGCAAGATGCGGTAGGGCGGCGGCGCGGCGAGCTGTAGCTCGCTGATGGGGCGGCCAGTCACCAGGCAGACCTCCAAGGCGCGCACCACGCGGCGCACATTGCGATAGTCGATGCGGCTGGCTGCCAGCGGGTCCAGCGCAACCAGCCGGGCGTGCAGCGCCAGCGCGCCCTGTGCAGCGGCGTAGCTCTCCAGCTCAGCGCGCACCTGCTCGTCGGGCGGCGCCTCAGGAATGCCCAGGCCATCCAGCACAGCACGCGCATACAGCCCCGTGCCCCCAACCAGCAGCGGTGTCCGGCCGCGGCAGTGGATGGCGTCGATGGCTGCGTAGGCCAGGCGCTGGTACTCGGCCAGGGTCAGCACCTGGTCAGGCTCGACCACGTCCAGCAGGTGGTGGGGAACCTGGGCCTGCTGGGCCGGGCTGGCCTTGTCCGTGCCGATGTCCAGGCCGCGGTAAATCTGCCGGCTGTCGGCCGAGACGATCTCGCCGTCCAGCGCAGCGGCCAGTTGCAGCGAGATGGCCGTCTTGCCGACGGCCGTGGGACCAACGATGGCGAGGAGGAGGGGATGAGTCACCAAGGTGTTTGTGAGAGGTTACTACTCAGCCACAGGTGCCGGGCACTGGAATCTGCGACTGCGACGAAGTCTGTGGAGCCGATTTTAGCCGCCCATGAGATGCAAGTGCCCGGCGCCTGAGTAGTAATAGCGAGAGAAGACTTCGGAAGTCGGCGCAGGCATCGGATGGGCGAGACGTGCCGCAACAGGCCTGATCACGACGTAAGGCGCCGGCTTCCGAAGTCTGACGCGTCAGCGCGGCCGGACCGTGGCGACCAACTGACCAGGCTGCACAGCCAGCGCCTCGACGCACCAGGCGCCCAGTTGCTGATCCAGCGATTGGTTGATGAAGCCGGGAATGGCGCCGGTGGCCAGGTTGCGCGGCGTGATGCGATCAGCCACGAAGTCCACATCGCAGTTGTTGACCACAAAACGCCCCTCGATAGTCACGTTGCGCAGGGAGACCAGACTGTAGCGCAGAGAGTCGAAGCGCATGGTCATGGTATTGTTGCCGAACTGCACGTCCAGCCCGCTGATCTGCAAGCCAGGCACCGATGTAGCGCCCTGCTCGATGTCCTGAGCAGTGATCACTAACGTCTTGGGCCATTCAGGTGTAGGCGTGGCAGCAGGGCGAGCTGGCGCGCGCGTTGGGGCAGGCGCAACAGGGGTAGCGGTGGGAGCGATGGGAGTGGCAGTGGGAGCCACGCGAGTAGCGGTGGGGACGACGCGAGTGGCGGTCGGCGTCGCCGTAGGCTGGGCCGCGGCTACGACCTCTGCCGTGGGTGTAAGCACCACGGAGGCTGTGATCGGCACAGTGATGGCGACGGCGCTGGCTGCGCTGGCTGCATCCGTCATCGTCATGGTCGCAGTCAACTCACCGGTCTCGGTGATGGGGGCTGAAGCGGCTGGCGCAGCGGGCGGGATCGTTTCAGCGGCAGCGACAGCCGGGGCATCGATCACCGGCGCGGCCGGTTGGCGGCTGACAGGAGCGAACACCGCAGGCGCAGCCGGTTGGGCTGCGCCTGAACCGCCAGCGATAAACAGAGGCGGCAGCGGCGTCCCGCCGCAAGCTGACAACGCCAGCAGGCTCGCCAGCAGCAGTAAAACAAGCCACATCTGACTCAATTGCTTCCGATTCTTCATGGTTTACCTCCAGACAAATTGACGGAACTCGATAGCTGGGCGCAGGCTGGCCCCTGGCGGAAAGCCCGGCGGGTCAACCGACGGCGTCCTCGATGTGTCTGACTTCCAGCAGCCGGCCATCTCCGGACAATGACACGGCCACCACGTCGATGCGCCGCGGCCCCTGCCAGCCAGCGGCGTCGCAATAGGCCTCGGCCAACGCGGCCAGCCGTGCCTGCTTAGCGGGCGTTACCGACTCCTCAGCGCTGCCATAATGCTGGCCGCGCCGGGTGCGCACCTCGACGATAACCAGGGTCGGGCCGTCCTGCGCCACCAGGTCGATCTCACCGCTGCGACCGCTGCGCCAGTTGCGGGCCACGATCTGATAGCCCTTGCCGGCTAGCAGGTCGGCTGCCATCTGCTCGCCGGCGCGGCCCAACCGTTGACGGCTATCGGCCATGAGGAGGTTCCACGGCAAAGAGCGCCATCTGCGCGCCCCGCACAGGCTGAAAGGTCATGCGATGCTCAGGGCAGGGACCCAGCCGGCGCAGAGCGGCCTGATGCGCAGCCGTGCCGTAGCCCTTGTGCTGCTCGAAGCTGTAGCCGGGGCAGCGCTGCGCCAGCTCAGCCATCCAGCGGTCGCGGGTCACCTTGGCCACGATCGAGGCAGCGGCGATGGAGAGCACCTTGCCGTCACCCTGGGGCAGTGAGCGCTGCGGCGTAGCCAGCCCGGCCAGCCGCACGTAGTCGATCAGCAGGAAGTCGGGCGAAGGGAGCAGGCTGGCGACAGCGGCGCACATCGCGCTGCGGGTGGCGGCTGCAATTCCTTCCCCATCGATCTGAGAAGCTGGCGCTGCGCCCACTGCCCAGGCGACGGCTTCCTGCACCACAATGGCATAAAGCCGCTCCCGCTGGCTGGCCGAGAGTTGCTTAGAGTCGGCAACACCGGCCAGCCGGCCGGCCACAGAGGAGTCAGCCGGCAAAATGACAGCCGCAGCCACCACTGGTCCGGCCCAGGCGCCGCGGCCGGCCTCGTCGATCCCAGCCACGCGACCATAGCCAGCCTGCCAAAGCGCCCGTTCCTCGTCCAGGGTCGGCTGCTGCCTGGTCTGACTTAGCTTCACGCCTGGTCTGCTCCAGAAATAGCACAGCGCAGGGAATTCCCTGCGCCGGCGAGGGGCGGAAGCGGCCGCCCAGCCTGGTGGTACAATCAGGAAAACCCCACACGCGAAAAGGGCGGGGAAACCCCGCCCTACGGCTTACCTTTTGGTGTTCACTTCCTTAAGGCGGGCAGCCTTGCCGCGCAGATCGCGCAGGTAATACAGCTTGGCCCGGCGAACCTTGTTGCTGCGCAGCACCTCGACCTTGTCGACGCGCGGCGAGTGCTGCAAGAAAGTGCGCTCAACGCCGACGCCGTGGGAGGCGATGCGCCGCACGGTGAAGCTGGACCCGGCCGACTTCTTGCCGCGCATGCGGATGACCAGGCCCTGGAAGACCTGAACGCGCTCGCGGTTACCCTCGACGATACGCGCATGCACGCGGACGGTGTCGCCCACGCGCAGCGTCGGAATGCCTGGATGCTCTTTCGGCTCTAATGACTCAAGCAATGCGTGCTGCATGTTATACCTTCCTGAACTATGATTTTGCCTTTATTGATCAACACCGCAGCTTCCAGGTCTTTGCGCCCAAACCAGCCGCGGAGTCAGGTTCGTCGGTAAGGCTGACGAAGGGAGAGTATAACATAGGCGGCAAGGCGAAGCAAATTCACAAGCCAGCCTGCAATCGCTCAACTAACTCTGGCTCCTGCTCCAGACGCGTCAGGAAAGCCAGGTCGGCGTCGGTCAGCCAGGCCGTTTCCAGCATGTCGGGCCGGCGCTGGGCGGTGCGCAGCAGGGCCTGCTGGCGGCGCCAGCGCTGGACGTTGGCGTGGTGGCCGGAGAGCAGGATGTCGGGCACGCGCCAGCCGCGAAAGTCGGGCGGCCGGGTGTAGTGGGGATACTCCAGCAGGCCGGTGGCATGGGAGTCATCGGCCGCGCCTTGCTCCGCGCCCAGCGCGCCGGGCAACAAGCGCGTCACCGCGTCGACGATGACCATGGCCGCCAGCTCGCCGCCGGAGAGCACAAAGTCGCCGATGCTGATCTCGTCGTTGCAGAGATGACGCCGCACCCGCTCGTCCACCCCCTCGTAGCGGCCGCAGATCAGCGCGATGCGGGCATGGTCGGCCAGCTCCAGCGCCACGCTCTGGTCGAAGCGCCGGCCCTGGGGAGTCAGCAGGATGATAGGCGCCGGCTGGTCGAGTCGGCCAACATCCGACGGATCTGACGACTCGGTCGCCGAGCGTAACCCCAGCCCCAGCACACTCTCCACGGAGCGGAAGATCGGCTCCGGTTTCATGACCATGCCGCCGCCGCCGCCGTAGGGGTAGTCGTCGGTGACCGCGTGCTTGCCCTCGGCGTAGTCGCGGACATTGTGCAGCGCCAGGGAGACGATGCCAGCCTCACGGGCACGCATGACGATGCTGTCGTCCAGCGGGCCGGCGAACATGGCGGGGAAGAGGGTGAAGATGTCGAAATGCATGGTTGTATCCTCAGTCGGTTTATACCGCACATAGGGCCATGCAGGCAAGTTGGCTGCGCCCCCTGCGTCTCGCTTTCGCACGCCGCCCCGCACAGCTTCATGTGCCCGCTGGGATCGCTGAAACGCAGTGGATTTCCCCCGGCATAGGCGTAGCGATTGAACGATTGGGGATCCAGCGGCGCGGGCACGATGCTATCCGCGCTAAGGAACGACCCCAGCTTGGGATCATACCAGCGCGCGTTGTAGAAGGACAATCCTTCGCCGCCCGGCAGACTGGCCTCGTGGTATTGCCCGGTGAAACGCTTGGCCGTGATGCTATTGAACGGCACGTCGCGCTGCATACTGTGAAACTAGGAGAAGAGGTGAATGTTCAGCACGCCACTCCGCACAACGAAGGCTGGTGTGAATTCACGATGATAGATCAGCATGTAGACTGTCTATTCGCTTAAATTTTCCACGGCTTCTTCGAATTCCTGCACTACTACATGTAGTGTTTTGATACATGGTAACAACTATATGCATCAAGCAACTTTGAGCCTACCTCCCATGCTATGACGTTCACGACCGTCATAGCATGGGATTGCGCCGGTTTCAGGCTTACAACTTGACGATAAGTGCTCCATAGAGCGCTAATTCGAGATTTGCCCAAAAATTTAAGCGAATGGACAGCGAAGATGTAGAACATGCCGCTATTAGCTGAGTAGCCGTTGCGGCAGAAGCCTGAGTCTGCGCCGAAGATCTGCTCAGGCGCAGGTGTTGGACGTTTTCGTCCTAGTTGTTGGCTGCCCCCCACTCTCCAAGTGGACCACACACAAGAAGTGCGAGTACTTTGGCGTTTTCTTCGTACAACGATTATTGATGGGAAACCCACTCCTGCCAAAGATACCAGTCATCTTCGTTGGCTTCCCATTCAGCGTAAATCGCTATGCCGTCCACCGAGTGAGCTTCAGGGAATGTCTTACTCCTTGCGGCACAGATCCCTCTTAGTCCGCTTAACATGTTCTCGGCAGCCGGTTTGTGAGTGAAGGTCTTCTCCCGAGAAACCGTCAATCCCATCAACAGTTCTACATTGGAACGAGCTAGGCTCCTTGAAACCCCTTTCACCTGTTCTGCTAACCACAGACGATACATAAATGCAGATGGCATCATGCTATCGTAGGACATGACTACGATCTGATCCACATGTGATGCGACCTCTTGATAGTATGCTCCTGTCCACTTATAGCCGTCAATCACCGGGAATTCGTTCAGCCCAGCCGGTAACCAGTTGTTTGCAGCTACACTCAGAACAACATCTGAGCCAATCGCTTGGCGCACATCCTGAAGCAGAAGAAGAAAACCGAGATCCCCATCGTCCACGTGTTCGACATCGAGATGCACACCATCGCTTGAGGCATCGTTGGTCAGGCTCGCAGCCAGTTCGGCAATTGGTCGTCTTTCTGCCTCATTCATGAGATCGATGTAGCCGGGCGGACCAAAGCGTCGCCGGTTGATCGTAGGAACTCCTATCCAGAGTAGAATCCGTGCAGACCCATTCTCTTGCCGGAAGATAGATACGAAGTCTTTCAAGTAACCGAAAGATGGACTGAACGTACCATCAGCCCGAACATAAGTCGTAAATGGAAAGAGATAGCTCAATCTTCGTTCTGTTGCGTCATTCGCAAGCTGAATGATAGCCGCTTTGTCCGGTGGATGCGATACCCAATCTACGCTGAGCCATGCAGCATTGCTTGATAATCTATTCACATTACATGACGAGTGTGACGGAATCCCAACCTGCGAAGATGCTACACAGAATCCTATTGCAGATGAGCTAACCAACACAAGCATCCACCAGTACCTAGACGATCTCATAGTATGCTAGGCCTGTGCGTTTCTAGATTCAGGGATCAGTTCTTCCAATTGAACACTCATTGTCCAACCTCTCTTGAGCAACACGTGTGTCTCCTGTGACCGCATCTACAAAAATAGTCCCGAGGAAAAGAGGGTCCAACGGACGTGGAGTCTTGAATCGCACCCACCAAGTCTGCTCCACATCTCCGCGGCCTGATATGATTGCCTCATCAGGAATGCATTGTTCCGAGATCCCCTCGATTTGGGAGAGTGCAGTGTGCAGAGCGTACAGGTCGTCAATTGGGTTACCCACAAGATCGAACCAAGTCGTCGTAATCAAGCTCCCTTTTCCTCCTACCGGTCCTGGCGGGTCAATGACCACTTGTCTCGCTTCGAGGTCAAGCGTAATGCCACGATACTGCATCTCCTTGGTGTGAACAAACACGTAGTATGCACGAGAAAGCCTCCAGCCATCGTCATGGCGTCGATAAGTGCCGGTCGCGGACTCAAGATGCGCATCTGTTTGCCAGGTTCGGGCCAGAGTCTGCGCCAATGGGTAGCCGTCCCTTAGCTGGTCAATCACCATGTCATTCGGCAGGGGAGTTTGATCCTCAAGCCACGTGCCGCACCCACTCGGCAATAGCGCCAGTGTCAAGAGGATGAGTAAGAGTGGACGTCGTATCATTGGAATACCTCATACAGAACCGCAAACGGCGATCGCCGTACATCTGCTGCATAACTCCACGTGCTTAGGTAAAACGCCAGGGCGCTTCTATCGCCTGCTCTGGCTGCAACCAGAGTATCGACAATCTCCTGACGACCAACGTTATATCCCTGAATGGTTAGGGTACGCATTTGGTCCGCGGTCAGTCCTAAACCATCTGAGTTCTCTTTGACGCCATTCTGTATATCCTGCAAATTGGCTGCCACGTAGCGAATGTTTTCGCCATTGTGACTGAGACGCAGCGCAACGAGAGGCCTATTGCCGACTAAGGGAAGGCTTGGCGTTGTACTTACCAGGCCTATCCTCTCCAGATTTATGGCCGTGTCGATCCGTACTTGTCCGATACCAATGCTTGAATTGCCAGTCAGCAGGAACTTCCACAGGTCAAAATCGAGTAATCCAGAGCCCGTGATGTTGTTTGGCAGACGTTCAATTGCGTCGGACTCGTAGTAGACAATCGAGGCAAGCATTGCGGGATCAACCTGATACCGATAGGCGTATAGGCCTATCGCTGCAGCATTTCGAGCGACGTTTCTTCCACCAAACATAGGGTTTGTGAATGCACGCCTCAATCGATCTATCGTGGAAATGACATTACTTCCAGTCTGCGATGATGGTGTCTTGGCGCTGCTCTGACTTCCATTTCTGGAGCCACCAGCGCTACTTGAACCGGTGCCCTTCTTCGTCACCGGCGACCACTTGTATTCATCCTCGCACGCCGCCCCGCACAGCTTCGTGTGGCCGCTGGGATCGCTGAAACGCAGCGGATTTGCTCCGGCATAGGCGTAGCGATTGAACGATTGGGGATCCAACGGCGCGGGCACGATGCTGTCCGCGCTGAGGAACGACCCCAGCTTGGGATCGTACCAGCGCGCGTTGTAGAAGGACAACCCCTCGCCGCCCGGCAGGCTTGCCTCGTGGTATTGACCCGTAAAACGCTTGGCCGTGATGCTGTTGAACGGCACACCGCGGCGAGCGCCATACGGGTAGTAGAAGTACTTGACGTTCAAGACACCGTTCCTGGCTACCAAGGCGGACGTTGACTTCAGGTGATCGCTCAACATGTAGAAGACGCCATTGTTGGTCGAGTATCCGCTCCGGCGCAGCCCGCCGCCTTCGTAGTAGCTGGTGGCGGCCGCGCCCTGGCGCTCGTAGATGCCGGCGATGTAGACGGTGGTCACGCCGCTCACGGTTCCTTTGACCCGGTTGCCGTCTGCGTCATACAGGAAGGTGGCCAGGCTGGTGGTTCCCTGCTTCACCTCGGTGAGGCGGTTTTCGTAGTCGAACACCAGCATGTACGTCACGCCAGAGACGGTGCGGGTGGTCTGGTTGCCGTTGGCGTCGTAGCCGTAGCTGTTGCCGTAGGCCGCGCTGACTGCGTGCGGCTTGCCGGCGTTGTAGCTGTAGGCGTTGCCGGCGTAGCTGGTGATGTTGCCGATGGCGTTGTAGGCATAGATGTGGTTGTACGGCCCCGTGCCGCCGGTGGCGTAGGCAGTGCAGCCGCTGTTGCCGGTGAAGGCATTGGTCAGCCGGTCCAGCGCGTCGTACTGGTAGCACTGGCGCTGGCTGCTGTTGACGCCATCTACGATGCTGGCGATGTTGCCTACGGCGTCGTAGGTGTAGCTCAGGTTCTGCAGGTTGGTATACGGGCTGGACACGCCGGCCCGCAGGGTCAGGAGACGCATGGTGTTGGCATCGTACTCATACTGTCGGGTCAAGCCGTTGCTGCCGGTGTCCAGCCGCTGCTCAGTCACTTGGCCGCGCGCGTTGTAGGTGGCGCTGGACACGTAGGGCACGCCGCTTACTGTCTCCAGAACAGATCAATAATTGACCAGCCTGTCTCCTGACCAGGATAATACAGCTGAGTCAGCGT
Source organism: uncultured Anaerolinea sp. (assembly GCA_964626845.1). GTDB lineage: Bacteria > Chloroflexota > Anaerolineae > JAAEKA01 > JAAEKA01 > JAAEKA01. The sequence continues at coordinate 1,672 of CAZVGR010000003.1, read as the reverse complement.
CTCATTATCAAGCGAAAACATCTGCGAGCCATAAATGGGATTTGGAAGGATGATACTGCGACTGTCAGGCATCCATTGATAGGACCTATTCGTTGTTGCGCCGCCGTCACCAGATATCTGCATAAGCTCGTGCTTTCCTAAAGAATAGATCAAGTTCATGCCAGAGTTGATGTAAAGATAGTCTCCATCAGGACTCCATCGAAGGACGTAGGCAGGGCATTGCTGGCATATTGGATAAGACTCTCGCTCACCGGTTACTAGATTCCATATACGAAAGTCATCATTCAGATGAGAATAGGCGATTAGTTTTCCATTTGGCGACCAGGCGATGTAATCAGATAAGTCAGGCCAGCCTACCGTATCTGGTTCAGCGTCTGGCGCGAACCAGACATCGCGTACGCCGTCCTCATCGAGTGCAATGATCTGAAAACGTCTGGTGCCAGTTTGATCGGCTGCAATTGTTGCGATGCAGTTCCCTTCGGGAGAATGGCTCAGGCCACCGCCAACATCATATACTAGCTCAGTCAACTCCTCGGTTTCCAGATTGAGAAGATACAATCGAGAGTCCCAACGAACATCATTCACAACGTAGCCAACACCTAGAATTAAGCGCTTGTTATCGGGCATCCAAAACGCATCGTTTCCGGGAAGCGTTTTAGGCTTGTCGGGATCGTAATCATGATGGTAGCGCACGCCCAGTAGCTTCGGCTCGGCGGTGGGCGGCGAGGCGACACAGATCGTGCCGACGCCCTGGCAGTCCACTGTCACCAGATATTTCAGATCACGGGATAGATACCCCTCCGGCGCAATCCACTCACTGGTAGCGAACTCATCGGCCGTGCGATACCAGCCATCCACAGCCTCGAAGAATAGCTCATCAGTATCCTCACCAGCACCTGGTGGTATTATTTGAGGCATATCGCAAAAATCGAAGAAATCGATACCGCCGTCATCCGCAGCCGGCGTAGGTGTTGACATTGCTGAAGTCGGCGTGATAAGCGCAGCAGATGGAGAAGGCAATGAAGTCGGCAACACACTCCCCTCAACCGTCGATGGCGCTGATGAGTTAGGAGATAATTGGATCGCTGCAGGTGTCATCTCGCTTCTCACGGTAAGAACAGTGACGGCTTCTTCGTTAAATGACGCATCGGACGCAGGTTGGGAAGTAGCAGGAACACAAGCACTCAACACAGCGCATAGCCAGATACATATGATCGTCCTCTTAAGTTGTTTCATGATCGGATTATCTCCATCTGAATTTCGATCAGTCGAGCTTAACATCGAGCGGTGCATGGTATTGATCATCGGGCCCTCGATAAGCAGGCACTGGACCCGAAGTTGCGCGATTAAGAACAAACACATATGGACTTCCGAACCCTCTCGGTATCAGACCATACCCTGCGCGAGCCAGCGCTTCACCTCTAGACAAATTTGCATCCAGGTTAGTTTGTACCCAGTAGGCCAATGTATCCTCATAACGTGTGACTTCCCCAGGCGTGTTGACTATATTGGCGAAGTATTTTGCACCGTTCGTCTCATCAGGTGCCCGACGCTTCAAGACGTCTGCTACTATGCCCAGAATATCATTCCAAATCTCGGGATCAGCGCCTTCGGGCATCCATGGTCCCTGATACGCATACCGCCCAGGCCTCAGTTCATTGTTCTGCAAGAC
>CAZVGR010000002.1:48669-139436 GCA_964626845.1 uncultured Anaerolinea sp. | reverse complement strand
CTGATCGGGCAGGGCGATCACCACCACAACTTCGTCTCCGAGGCCGACGTGGCCGCCTTTGGCCTGGCCGTGGTGGACAACCCGAGCGCGGTCAACCAGCGCGTCGACATCGGAGGCCCGACATCCTACACCTGGACGCAGATCGCAGCAGCGGTGGGCAAGGCCCTGGGCGCCGATCTGCCGGTGCAGTATCTGCCGCTGGGCTCGACCGTTCCCCTGCTACCGCCCGCGGCCAGCGATCTGATGAACGGCATGGAGACTTTCGAGACCTTCATCGACATGGCCGAGACGGCCCCGGCCTATGGCGTGACGCTGACGACGCTGGATGAGTATATCCGGAGTACCTTCGTGCAGTAGGCTTAACTGGCTACATCCACAACACCCCATACAGCACCCCCACCAACCCCACGCCTGCCAGGACATACGCTGGCAGGCGCGGCATTTCACCGCCTTTCTCCATGGCGCGGCCGAAGAGGAAGAAGACCAAGGGGTGTACCAGGAAGGGCATGGCGAAGACGAAGGCGATCAACCCGGCCGCCTCGTCGCCGAACATGCCGCCCTGGATGGCGGCGAACAAGCCAAAATGGGAGAGGGCAGCGCTCTTGGCCAGGCCAGCGAAGGCCAGCGGCTGGCCCGATAGCAGCAGCAGGCCGCCAAAGACGGCCGTAAGCTGCCAGCCCAGCGAGAAGAGCATCAGCCCGGTCACCTCCTGCCGCTCCTGGCCGCCCGCGCGGCGGATGGTGCGGAAGGCCAGCAGCGCCAGGACCAGCCCCACCAGGCCCACCAGGGCGACCGGAACGACCAGCAGCGCGTCGCGCTCGATGCTCAGGGCCAGCAGCGAGAAAACGAAGACGTGGCCGAAGAAGGGGATGTTGATCATCACCGGCGCGCGGTGAGCGGCTTCCTCGCCCAGGTCGCCCGCGGTGCAGGCGCCGGTCAGGCCCGCGTGCGACAATGCGCCGGCCATGCCGGGGGCCAGGTTGCGCACCGCGGCCGTGTTGGCCAGCAGCATCAGGGCCGTGATGCCGCCGAACATCCACAGGATCTGCCCGAAGAAGCCGTACATCAGGGCCGGCGCGATGCCAGGAATGGCCAGCGTGCCGCTGATCAGCGAGCCGCCGACCAGGAAGTTGGCCGCCAAGATGATGGGGATGCCGGCGAAGAGCAGGCAGCGCACAGCCGGGCCATGCCGCTGCCGGTAGAGCACCATCCCCAACCCGGAGGAGAGAATCATGACGAAGAAGATCTGCGGCAGCGCCACCAGCGGGCGTATCGCCGCCGACAGGGTGTAGCCGGCGATCAACACCACCACCAGGCCGATGATCTCGACCAGGCCCCGCCGCAGATAGGCCCGCTTGTTGTCGATGATGGCGCGGTTGTCGATGAGGATGATGGAGAGCACCAGGCCCAGGTAGGCAATTAGCGGGTAGTAGCGTCCCAGGGCGTCGTTGGGGGTGATGCCCAGCAGGTACTTGCTGAGGGCCTCGACGCCCAGCAGCAGGAAGAAGGCGCGCACGATGAACACGAATTGGGTGCGCCCGGTGCCCAGCACCACCTCGTCCGTGCAGTAGATCACCGAGTCGTCCGCTGGCACGCTGTTCCGGGAGAAGACGCGGCGCAGTTGCTGGCCGCCGACGAAGAAGGTGGCTGCCAGGGCGACGATGGTGGTGCGGCTGAGGATGTTGAGCAGGGGAAAGTCGGGCAGACCGGCCGTAGACACGCCGGAGTTGACCAGCACAAAGCCCATCAGCAGCCCGAAGATGACGATGATCAGGATCGGCGAGTAGCGGGTGCCGGCCACCACCGTGCGGGCGATCAGCACCATCGGTATCAGAATGAAGAGCGACCACCAGAACTGGTTGAGGAACTGGAGATGATCGGGAGAGAGCAGGGTTGGTTCCATCAGGGCGTCTCCTGTCAGATCGGGCAGGTATGGCGTCCGGGGCCAAGGCAACGACAAGACTCAGCAGTGCTGTTTCTCACGCCAAGACACCAAGAACGCCAAGGGAACTGCTCTTCTTGGCGGCCTTTGCGCCTCTGCGTGCGCCAAATCTTGAAGCCTGAGTTTAGCCTGGAGAGGGGATTTGTGCAAGTTATTTCTAGCTGCCGCGCAGCGCTTCCTGCTACAGATTGCTGACGGCTGTTTATCTGCCAAATCCACGAATCGAGCCGATCCTGGCCAGCTCATGCCAGAAAACAGGCCAACCAACCGTTCAACAACTTAGTTGCCCAGAGCCATCCAGTGTATGCTGCTCGCACACAGCATGCACAACTGGGCGGCTGGCCCCACGGCGCATGACGCCACTAATGAGCAGGGGCGCTCACGACCACTTTGTGCGAAAAGGAGTATTGTCAAGATGACGATGGAATTTGTGCTATCCAACAGCGATTACAACGGCATGAGCGCCGCGCTGTACAACGCCACCACCCCTTTTGCGATTCCAGTTGCAGTAGGATCGGTCAACAACCAGCGCGTGACCTTCAGTGTTCCAGCTTTTAACAACTTCGCCTTGCGCCTGGCTGACAGCAACACCGTGCTGCGCAGCGGGGTACAGCAGTTGAGCATCGGCTCGGTCGATGCCAGCGGTGATTTCTCTGTGACTTACCTGGTGCTGCGTCCAGCCAGTCCTGTGATCTCGGCCGCTTCGCTGGCAGCGTCTATGGCCCTGCCCATCGTCGATGGCGATCTCACGCTCAACACCATGGCCCTGGCGACAGTCGGCGGCAATTTGCGCGCCAGCGGCACAGCAACCTACCGGGCAGGCCTGCTCGGCAACATCCCCTTTAACTTCACCTACGATTTTTCGCTGGCGCCGGTGACCGCGGTGCTGTCCTCTCGTCTGCTCAATGTGGTGACGATTAACGTCAGCATCACCCTGGCCGTCGGCGGCCTGTTTGGTTGGCTGATCAACGCGATTATCAGCCTGCTGACGGCTATGTTCCAGGGCAGGATAGCCGACCGCATCGAGGGCACGGTGCAGGCGCGCGTCGATGCTGAAATCAACAGTCAGATGTCGTCATCCGGAGTACCGGCGACGGCGCAGGCCACGCTGCGTTCGGTCACCATGAGCGGCGGCAATGTGACTGTCGAACCCTTCGTGATGTTGCCCTTGTCAGCTATCGGTTGCCCGGCCCAGCTCAGCAGCGGATCGATTGCGTTGCGCGATCGCGGCCAGGTCCGTAAGATGCACGCCATGCGCGAACGGGCGCTGAAGGGCGCGCCGCAGGGCGAAGCCTACATCATGCTGCTCCGGCAGCACGCGCCGGAACTGGTGCAGTTGCTGGCGGCCGATCCCAAGCTGCTGAGCCAGGTCGATGCGTTGGTCAAGCGCGGGCTGGAAGATTTCGACGAGAGCGCGCCAGAACGGGGCGTGTTGAGCAAGGAAAGCGCCCGCGCGGCCACAGAGCTGTTGCGCTCGCTGATGGCCCAGGAGCGCTGCTCGCCCGCCTTGCGCGCCACTATCGAACGCACGCTGCCGGAGATCGAACAGTTTGTAGATCGCCCCGTGCGTGTTGTGCTGGATGAAAACAGCGCCGCGCTGCGCAAGCAAATGCGGCGCGGCTAGTGCTCTGTCATTCGTGACTTGACGTGTCGCATCGCCCCTGGCGCCCATCCGGACGCCCACCAGGGGCGATGCTACCGCGCATCCCATCATGGTTGGCAAAGGGTTGCTTAGTAACTGTCCGTGTTACTATTCAGGCCCAGGTGCCGGGCACTTGCATTTGCGCCTGCTGACGAAGTCTGTGGAGCTGATTTCAGCCGTCCACGGGGTGCAAGTGCCCGGCACCTGAGTAGTAACCTGTCCGTAAACAACTTATCGGTGTGGCTCGGTCGGAGACCGGCCAAAGCGCGAAGTTAATTGCGGACAGTTACTTAGGGCTGGCTGTTCAGCAGAATGGCGGCCTGGCCCGGCGCCAGGGTGACTGCGGTCACCGGGCTGTAGTTCACCCGCCAACTGGCTGGCAGCACGCCGTTGGCCGGCACAAAGCCGCCGCCCTGCGGCGTGGCCAGCCAGCGGGTAGTCCCCAGCGTTGCGGTGGCCGAGCTGCCGGCCGGGTCTGGGTTGACCCACACTTCGCCGCGGGCATAACGGCGGCGGTAGAGACCATTAGCCTGGCGCAGATCGTCGATTGTTGCGGGCAGGGGATCCAGCGGCGCACCCAGGTCGATGTCATATTCCGGGAACCACTCCGGTTCCAGGTCCAACTCAAAGTTGATATAGGTGCGTCCCCCTTTGATCAACAGATAAACGCCCAACTGGAAGAGACGATCCGGCACGTTGTCGGGGTCTACATAGCTTTGGGCCAACACGGCCCGCCCCTGGCCGATCAGCCCCAGCGCGCGGTTCATCTGCAAGCGCCAATCGTCCAGGTCGAACAGATCCCCTGGCCCCCATTCGGCGAAGCCCTCGATCATCACACCGTCGGCGGCGCTGTAGTCGGTGGCATCCCGTCCGTTGACCCAGGCCCCGGCGTTGGGGACGAAATAGTAGCGCCCGCCAAGCTGGCCCTGAAGGTAGTCGATCCAATCCTCGATGCGCTGCGTCCATGCGGCCTCGAAAGCCGCGTTGACGGCGGGCAGCGCGGGGCTGTAGTGGTCGTGTCCCAGGTAATTGGGCACGCTCAAGCTATCGGCAAAGATGCCGTCGTTGTCGTTGGCCGCCAACTGGCCCAGCACCTGGCCGGTCCACCAACTGCGGTAGCCGGGCTGGCTCACGTCCATCAGATACCAGCCCCAATCGCAGTTCAGCACCCGGGTGGCGCTGTTTTCTGGCCAGTGGTAGAACCAAGGCTCGCTCAGCGCGGCCTCGCCCGGCCACTCCTGCACCCAGTCGCCATCAATGATGTGCAACCAGGCGCCGTCAGGCTGGCAGGGCGGCTGGATGGCCCGATATCCGAGCCCATGGCCCAGTCGATAGTGGAGGATCAGGAAGGCGGGATTGACGGCCCGCAGCGCGTTGGCCTGGCTGCGGGTCATCTTCTGCGTGCCGGCATAGTGGGTGGCTGCGAACTGAATCTGCTCAGGGCTCATCGAGCTGGCTAACTGGTCGTTGAACACCTGAATGCGGCTGTTGCTATCAGGCCAGGGACGCGCCGCGCCGCCCGCGCCTGATGTGGCCGTGGGGGTCGGCGTGATGGTCAGCGCGTGGGTTGGCGTCGCCGTCGGGGTGTTGGTCAGCACGCCCGTGGGCGTCGGCGTGGCCGTGACCGTGGGGATGGGCGGGGCCTCTGCACAGGTCAGATTGAAGCGAGCAGCCACCAGTTGCACATCGATCACATCCACGTGCCCATCACCGTTCACGTCCAGCGCCGGATTAAAGCCCGGCTGGCCTGCCGCCATGCCCCAGCCCGCCGTTGCCAGCAGGATGTCAGCCAGATCGATTTGCCCATCGCCATCCAGGTCGGCCGGGCAGTCGTCGCCCAGGTAGATCACCAGGCGCGGCCGTTGATTGGCTGCCATCCCCTCGCTGGCGGTGAAGTAGTGGTAGGTGAACGTCCCGCCCAGCGGCCGCAGCAACAGGCCGTAGTTGGGCAGGCTGCCATCGCCCCAGCCTCGCACCGCTGCCGTTGCATCCAGGCTGATCCAGCCGTTGGCCTGCCCTGCGGCCAGCGTGATCTGGTCCAGGATGCCGTTGGCGCCGTGGCCGTAGTTGCTGGTTTGGTCGAAATCGCCACCCAGCGCGCTCCAGGGGATGCCCGGCGCGGCGATTTGCCAGGTAGCGCCGTCAGGCTGATAGCCGGGGCCGGGGTACAGCTCCCACTGCGTGCCCGGCATCCAGGCGCGGGTCACGCGATAGAGGGCAATGGGCATAGCGCTGCTGGCGTCCCCGTCCTCACGGTAGAGTTCGATGTGCGCGCTGCGCACCTGCGCGCCGGCCGGCAGTCCGGTCAACTCCCAGCGCAACAGGCTGCGCCGCATTTCCCCCTCGGCCCAAAAGACCTCGCTGTGATCCACGCCGCCGAAGTTGATGCCAGGAAAGTCGCTCAGCAGCACAGTATCTGCGGCGCCGTCGTAGGCCGGGCCAGGGCTGACGCCCTGCTGAAAGACGATGGCGTCGCCGCTGATAGGCGTCGGGGTCGCCGTGGCGGTAGCTCCAGCCGGGCTGGTGGGGGTGGTGGTGGGCGTGCGGCTCGGCGTCGGCGTGGGGGTGGCCGTTGCCAGACCGGTGGCTGTAGGCGTGGCCGTTGGGCCGCCGGCTGGCTGGAGAATCAGCCGGTTGCCGCCAGGCGTGACAAGAAAGGCCGGCACAGTGACCAACCCATCGGCGTCGGCGTAGACCTGGCCGGCCGCAACCAGGCCATTGTCGCTCACACGCCGGTTCTCCCAGGCATAGGCCGCGCCGGGCGTGACGATCAAGGCTTGCACCCGCCGCGGCGTCACGTCAACCGTCTGGCTGGAGCCGTCTGTGCTGCGCAGGCTGATACGCCAGAATGCAGGCGCGTCGGACGGGGGCCCGTCCCAGGCGTTCCAGGAGGCTGACCACTCCAGCGTGTCATTGTACTCGACAGGCCCTGGCGGTGGGACTGCGCCGCTGCCGCTGCCGTAGGTCAGGCCGGGCAGGGTCTCGTTGCGGACGGCGCGAAAGCCATAGAACGGCCCGGTCCAATTCACATCGCCCATAGTGGGCCCCAGTCCGGCAAAGCCCAGCCAGGTATGATCTGCTTCCACAGCGGCGCCCGAGAAGGCGCGGCGGCTCAGGTAGAAGGGCTCATAGGCCAACCGGCCCTGAGTGCTCCATTCCAGCACCATGTCCAGCACGCCGTGATCGAGGCTGATAAAGGCGGTCTCGTCGGCCCGCCGAGCCAGCAGTTGCCCCTGATGATTCTGCCAGTCCCAGACCCCCTGGCCGTTGTAGGCTGCCAGGTGGGCAGCGTAGCGGCCGCGGTTCTCGATGGGCAGGTTGGCGGCAACGCTGCCCCACTTCCAATCCACATCGCTGCGCCAACTGCCGCCGCCGCCGTCGCCTGAGGTGCGGAAGTTGGTCATCGGCTGGCCGGCATGGGCAGCGGCGAAGACGTTAGGATACCTGAGGCCCAAAGCCAACGCGCCGCTGCCGCCCATGCTCTGTCCGTAGACAAAAATGCGCTGGGGGTCGATGACCAGACCTGGGCTGCGCAGGGTGTCGTAGATGGCGCGCAACAGGCGCTGCTCGGTGAAGTTGACGATGGGGCCGCTGCTGGCAAAGGGGTCCTCCTGGCGATAGTCTGTACTGGCGCTGTGGCCGTAGTACCAGGTCTGCCAGGGGTCGTCGCCGTTCAGCGCCACGGCGCACCAGTAAGGCGAGGCCTCCTCCACCTCGTAGCGGCCGCCCCAACCTTGCAGATAAAGATAGAGCGGCAAGCTGGAGGGCAGCACGCCGCCGGGGCAGTGGGCTGGATCGGGCTGCAGCAGCGCGTAGTTGTAGGCGTAGACATAGCCCTGTGCGCGGGCTGCGCCAAAGGTCGGGTTGTAACCGGCCAGGTCGAGGAACTGGGTGTAGACTCGCCCGCGGCCGCTGGGCGACTGCCAGACCAGCACAGGCTGCGGGTCGGCCACCACCTCGGCCACCGGGCCGGCCAGGCTGTTGGCTGCGCTGAAGCTGTTGCGGTTCTCGACGCCTGACTGGACTGTGGTGACGGCATAGTAGAAGGGGCCGCCCGCGGCTGGCGTCCAGACAAACAGGCCGACGCCATCGCTCAACTGCGGCCCCAGGTCGCTGATGATGTAATTGCGCAGTCCAGGGTAGGTGCTGCCCCCGCCGCCGCGCTCGCGGTCGCTGTCAAAGGCGGCCGATCCCTCGCCCACCGGCCCCCACGGCGCGGTCAGTTGCGTGGCCTGGGCCAGGGTGGCAGCGTTGATGGGCGCCGTGTGCCGGTAGATGTGATAGGCCTCGCCGCTGAGGCTGGCCACCTCCGTCCAGGTTAGGAAAGTCTGGCCGTTGCGATGCGCTACGACCAGATTGGTCGGCTGCGGCGGCGCGGGCTGCGCCGCCGCAGGGGCAGCCCAAAGCGCCCAAAGCATCAGCGTTAAACCGAGTCCCCAGAGCAACGGAGCGCTTTTATAGCTGCCCTGTGGTTGATGCAGGCGGTACACACCCCCGGCTTCCCGTGGATGCCAGTTGAGTCTGCAGGCAAATCGAGTGGGCATGGGCAACACCTCCAGGGAGAACGCCGCGGCCAACGGTCGACAAAGCCAACAACAACATTGTACACCCGCTGTCGCGCGGTGACAAGGGGGGATGTAGTTTTATGGCGCCGACTCTGGTCGTTTGCGCGGCTAATCTTCTGCTGGCGCCCAGGCGCGGCGCTTGTCGGCCTGCACGGCCATGCTGGCCTGGCTGATCAGTCTGGTGAGGCTGCGCGGGGAGGTGATGCGCTGGCCGGGCGGGGCATAGCAGGCCGGCAGCGGGGTAGGCTGGCTGTTCAGGGAGACGTTGAAGCAGGGGGCATGGCGCTCGATCAGCCGCCGCTCGGCTGCGTTGAGGTCGTGGCCCAGATCGGCGAACTGCGGGCTGCGTGCGCTGAGCAGCTCGACCGTGAAGCGCATCGACGCCGGCCAGTTACAGTGAATAAAACGCCCCACCACCGAGCGCCCCTTGTAGCCATCCAGGATATGCCGCCACACCCGGTCGAAGGCCACGTAGGACTGCCCCACGTAGAACACGACCTCATCGTCACGAAACAGGTACAGGTCGAACGGCCGCCAGTCCGGCGGGCAGTGCTGCTCGGTGAGGAGGAACTCTTTGAGGGCTACGGCGCGACCGTTCACGCCTCGGTCTCGGCGTTTGCAGCACTGTCCACCACTTCAACCTGATAAACTTCCCCCGGCTCGTGGATGACCGGGTTCTGAGCTGGTCGAGATTTGCCGGTTGCCAGTGGAGGCTGGATTCTGTCGTACTCCAGTGGTTCAGCATTGGGTACCTGGGCCAAAGCCGCGTCGTAGCGACTCCGACTCCCGCGTTTGGCGCGCTCGTGCAAATTGTCTTCAGTGACAAACATCGATGTCTGCTCGACGTGTTCAACCTGTACATTGACTGCGGCTGCCCGCTTCACGGCCTCAGCCAATTCTCCATAGCCCACTGGCGGGCCACACAGGCGTTGCAGTGATTTCAGGGTGATCGAGTATTGGCTGCGCTGCCGAGCATCAAGCGTTGATGTTGGCAACACATAGAACTGCCATTGACCAACGTTCAGCGGGTCGATGCTGTGCTTGTCCTGATGGGCCAGCAAGGCAAAGACGTAGACATCAGCCTGGCGTCGTCGCTCTTGCACGCGCAGGTTTGTTTCTGGATCCCAAGCCTGTGTCTTGCGGACTAGGAATTGAATCGTGGACAGCCTTTCCTGATGCCAGCTTTGCACGAAGGCGGCCGATTTTACCTCAACTTTGACACCATCTTCCGTTTGGAGGTCATAGGCTGCCCATTCGTTGCGCACGCCCTCAGACTGCAGACCGAGGGCGCGCGCAACGATGTACTCTGCAAGGACGCCACGCGTGGCGTTGCTAACCAGGTCCGATGTGCTCCACTGCCAGAAGCTTAGAAGGTCAAAACCAAGATCTTCGTCATCGTAACGAAAGCGCTCCGCGCCTGTCCGGCGAAAGATCGACAACGGACCCAGTTCACTCATCACGTTTCACTCCTTGCTACAGCTCACTCGACCGCGCCCGAATCCGCTCCACCGTCGCGGCGATGAACTCGGCCACGGGCAGGTCGTTTTGGCGGCTGCCGTCGCGGCGGCGCAGGGAGACGGCGTTGTTGGCCATCTCCTGGTCGCCCACCACCAGCATGTAGGGCACCTTCATCAACTGCGCGTTGCGGATCTTGGCGTTCATGCGCTCGCTGCCCAGGTCGGCTGAGCCGCGGATGCCGGCCTCGCGGAGCTGCGCCGCCACCTGCGAAGCGTACTCGACATGGCCGTCGGTGATCGGGATCACCCGCACCTGCTCCGGCGCCAGCCAAACCGGGAACGCGCCGGCGTAGTGCTCGATCAGGAAGCCGATCATGCGCTCGTGCGTGCTCAGCGGCGCGCGGTGGATACACAGCGGCGTTTCGTCGTGGCCCTCGGCGTTGACGTAGGTCAGGTCGAAGCGCTCCGGCACGGCGAAGTCCACCTGATTGGTGGCCAGCGTGAACTCCTTGCCGATTGCGCTCCAGATCTGCACGTCGATCTTGGGGCCGTAGAACGCGGCCTCGTCCGGCACCTCCACAAAGGGCACGCCGCCGTGGATCATGGCGTTGCGCACCATCTCCTCGGTCTTGAGCCACAGCCGCTCGTTGTCCACGTACTTCTTGCCCAGCCCCTTCTTGCCGTGCGTGCTCAGCCGCATCACGTAGCGGTCGATGCCGAACAGGTCGAAGTAGGCCCGGTACATGGCGATCACGGCCATGAACTCCTCCTCGAACTGCGCCTCGGAGCAGTAGATGTGGGCGTCGTTCATCTGCATGGAGCGCACGCGCAACAAGCCCAGCAGCTCGCCGCTCTTCTCGTAGCGGTAGCAGGTGCCGTACTCGGCCAGGCGCACCGGCAGGTCGCGGTAGCTCCTGGGTTTGGCCGCGAAGATCTTGTGGTGGAAGGGGCAGTTCATCGGCTTGATGTAGTAGCGCACCCCCTCCAGCTCCATGGGCGGGTACATGGACTCGGCGTAGTAGGGCAGGTGGCCGCTGCGCTGGAAGAGCGCTTCCTTGGTGACGTGCGGCGTGCGCACCTGTTGGTAGCCAGCGCGCAGTTCCATCTCCTTGGCCAGCCGCTCCAACTCCTCGATCATGATGCCGCCGTTGGGCAGCCAAAGCGGCAGGCCGGGCCCAACCTCGTCGTCGAAGATGAAGATGTCCAGATCCCGACCTAACTTGCGGTGGTCGCGCTTCTTAGCCTCCTCCAGCATCTGGAGATAGGCCTGCAACTCCTTCTTGTTGGGCCAGGCCGTGCCATAGATGCGCTGCAACATGGGGTTGGCCTCGTCGCCGCGCCAGTATGCGCCGGCCACCGTCATCAGCTTGAAGGCGTCGGCCGGGATCTGGCCCGTGTGCTCCAGGTGCGGCCCGCGGCACAGGTCCTCGAAGGTGTCGTGTTTGTACGTGCTGATCACCGGCGCCTCATCGGTCTCGTTGCCGTACTCGTCGATGCCGCCCTGGGCCAGCCCGTCGATCAGCTCCAGCTTGTAGGGCTGGTCTGCGAAGAGATCGCGCGCCTCGTCCGCGCTGACCTGGCGGTACTGGAACGGATGCCGGCCGCCGATCACCTGGCGCATGCGCTTCTCGATGGACTCCAGGTCTTCAGGCGTGAAGGTGCGCGGCTTGCCGTCCTCGCCCTTGCCCAGGTCGAAGTCGTAGTAGAAGCCGTTCTCGATGGGCGGGCCGATGGCGATCTTGGCCTGCGGATGGATTTCGAGCACCGCCTGGGCCATCACGTGCGCCGCGCTGTGGCGCAGCTTGTAGAGGTTGTCTTTTGCCAAATCGCTGGATTTTGCCATGATGTTCTCTCCTGTGGCGGACTGGTAAAGTGGTAGATTGGTAAATTGGTCGTTTGCACGCCCCACCAATCTACCAGTTCACCAATCTACCCATCTACCGAACTGCTGCGTGAATCAACAACCCTCCTCACCTGTTGGGGCGAGGAGGGTCGATCGCGGTTCCACCCAACTTGAGGCGCTGACCGTAGCACGCTTTTCCAAATCGTGCGGTTATACGCCATCTCGTTGCGGCCTGTAACGGGGCCAGCCGGGCCAGCATACTGGGGGATCGGTAATCCGTAACCGGTGATCCGTCATCTTCTGACCGTTTACCGTTTAGCGAATACCGCTTGCCGTTCCGCCAACCGCTCCCGGGTGGTTTTCGACGCTGCTCTGCTGCGGCGGCTCTCAGCCGCGGCTGCCGCTCTCTGGCGCTTTGCTGACGTCTACTCGTCCCGGTCAACGCGTTCGTTATGGGTCAGACGCCGGGCAATTGGCTCGGTGTCTGAGTACAGCCTGATTATAGGAGCAATCCACAGTCTTGTCAAACGTGCGGCGCAAGACCGGCCTGACAGCCGGCCAAGCCCCGGTGCCGGGCACTTAGATTTGCGCCTGCTGACGAAGTCTGTGGAGCCAATTTCAGCCGCCAATGAACTGCAAGTGCCCGGCACCTGAGTAGCACTATCAAAAAACGACAGGCTTTTTCAGCCTGTCGTCCTGTGCCAGTGGGCGGTATAAGACTCGAACTTATGGCCTCCACGATGTCAACGTGGCGCTCTAACCAACTGAGCTAACCGCCCGAACGATGGAGATTATACCACAACCAGGGTGGGACGCAAAATCATCAGAGGCGATTCCAGATCAGCCTCGCTCAACTCTCGATCGGTTGATGTTACTACTCAAGCACCCGGCGCCGTGGCCGAATAGTTACCCGCTTTTGACAAATCACACTCGCTATGTTACTATCCCGCCCACAATTTTATAGCCTTGAACGCTCTTATCCAGAGAGGCGGAGGGACCGGCCCGATGATGCCTCGGCAACCAGGATGAGAGTAGACAGGTAGGAAGTAGACAAGTAAACAAACAGACAAGGACGTCAGCCCGGATTTACCCTTGTCTCCTGTTTCCTTGTGTACTTGTCTACTTGTTTACTTGCCATGGTGCCAATTCCGTCAGCGAAAGCTGGGAGATGAGAGGCGAGGATCAGGTCGTATCCCCGCTTGCACGCCCCGCATCGTTGATGGCGGGGCTTTTTGTTGCCTCGCAGCGCCCGTCCGTCGACTTCAACCCAGAGCGTAGCTACTCAGGTGCCGGGCACTTGCAGTTCATCGGCGGCTGAAATCGGCTCCACAGACTTCGTTAGCAGGCGTAAATGCAAGTGCCCGGCGCCTGGGCCTGAGTAGTGACCCCAGAGCGGCAATTCGTTCAGAAGGAGCTTAGTGATCACCGTATGCGTGTACTTAAATTCGGCGGCACCTCAGTCGGCAGCGCCGACGCGTTCAGCCAAGTGGCCAGGATTGTGGCCCGCGCCCACCAGCAGGACAGCGAAGTCATCGTCGTTACCTCAGCCATGAGCGGCGTGACCGATATTCTGATCAACGCGGCCAAAGCAGCCGCGGCCGGCGACCGGCGCCCCTATCGCGAAGCTCGAGACGAGCTGCTGGCCAAGCATCAGATGGTGGCCGGCCAGTTAGTCAACGACGGCGTGGAACGGGCCGCCTTAGGCCGGCTCTTCGAGTCGCGGCTGGCAGCTTTCGAGCGGCTCTGCCGCAGCGTCGAGGTACTGGGCGAGCTGACCGCGCGCGGCCTGGACGTGATCTCTGGCACAGGCGAACGGCTGGCGGCTCCGTTGCTGGCGGCCGTGCTGCGAGCAAACGGCGTGGCGGCCGAATGGGTCGATGCGTCCGAGATCATCGTCACTACTGACCGTTTCGGCAGCGCCGATCCGCTGATGGATCCCACCGTGCAGCACGCCCAGCGCCGGCTCAGCCCATTGCTGCAAGGGGGTGTTGTGCCGGTAGTTACTGGCTTTGTCGGCGCA
Organism: uncultured Anaerolinea sp.; assembly: GCA_964626845.1. Lineage (GTDB taxonomy): Bacteria > Chloroflexota > Anaerolineae > JAAEKA01 > JAAEKA01 > JAAEKA01. The sequence goes on along the minus strand of CAZVGR010000002.1, from coordinate 125,967 downwards.
ACACAGGATGGCATCAGCACAACTCTAGGCCGCGGCGGCTCGGATTACTCGGCGGCCATCCTGGGCGCGGCCCTGAATGCCGACGAAGTACAGATCTGGACCGACGTCAACGGTATCATGACGGCTGACCCGCGCATCGTGGCGACAGCGCGCACCATCACGGAAATTTCCTACATCGAAGCGGCCGAGCTGGCATTCTACGGCGCCAAAGTGCTGCATCCCAAGACCATCCTGCCATCGGTGGAGCGCGGTATCGCCCTGCGCGTGCTCAACACCTTCGAGCCGGATCACCCCGGAACGTTGATCGTGAAGGATCCTAAGCCCAGCAAGGATGTGGCTAAGGCCATCTCGGTCATCAAGGGATTGACTATGGTGACCGTCGAGGGCCGCGGCATGTTGGGCGTGCCTGGTATCGCTGCCCGCACCTTCGCCGCCGTTGCCCGCGCTGGCGCAAATGTGCTCATGATCAGCCAGTCATCGTCGGAGCAAAGCATTAGCTTCGTGATTCGCGAGAGCGAGCGGGATGCGGTGGTGGCTCAACTTAAGGACGAGATGTCCCGCGAGCTGGCCAGCCAACACATCGACCAGGTGCGGCCGCTGGACGGCATCGTGATCGTGGCTATTGTCGGCGCAGCGATGAAGGGCACGCCTGGCATTGCCGCGCGCATCTTCGGCGCGCTGGGCGAGGCGCAGATCAACGTCATCGCCATCGCGCAGGGCAGCAGCGAGTGCAACATCTCCCTGGTCATCGCCCGCGGCGACGCAGACGAGGCCGTGCGCAAAATCCACGACGCGTTTCACTTGGATAGAGGGCATGAAGAGGGCTGAGTTCGGCCATGCCTGACGGCGCTGATCGATCGGCGCCGTCAGGCCTCTACACTGCTAACCCCACAGCAAACAACACCCCAAACAACAGGCTCAGCCGCGCGGTGCCGGCCAGCGCCTGGTTCATGGTCGGGCCGTCGGTGGCCGTGTAAACAATGCGCCGCAGCCGCATGGCCTCGGGCAATGTCAGCCAGGGCAGCATCACCAGCAGGTCGGTCAGGCCAAACGCGCCCAGCACTGGCGCCGTGAGCAGCAGCGCCAGTGGCACGGCGTAAGCCCCAGCCAGCAGCAAGGTGTACTCCCAGCGCGCGCCGTTGGCCCCAAGGCGCACGGCCAGGGTGCGCTTGCCCACGCGCGCGTCGGTCTCGATGTCGCGCAGGTTGTTGACCACCAGGATCGCTGTGATCAGCAGGCCAGGCGGCAGCGCCGCCAGCCAGACCAGCGGCGTGACGGTCAATGCCTGCACGTAATAGGTGCCGACCACTGCAGCCAGGCCGAAGAAGATGAAGACGAACAGGTCGCCCAGCCCGTTGGCTGACAAGGGGAAGGGGCCGCCGCTGTAGGCCACCGCCGCAATCATTGCCGCCACGCCCACCGCCAGAATCGGCCAGCCGCCGACGTAGATCAGATACAGGCCGATGGCGCTGATAACCAGCAGCACCAGGATCAGCCCCAGCCGCAGCTCGCGCAGCGAGATCAGCCCGCTGAGCGCCACCCGCGTCGGCCCCTTGCGATCAGGCTGGTCGTAGCCCTTGACGAAGTCGTAGTAGTCGTTGGCCAGGTTGCTGGCGATCTGCAAGAGCAGCGCGCCGGCCAGGGCTGCCAGCGCCGGCAGCGGCTGAAACACGCCATCGCCGATGGCCAGGCCCACACCCACCAGCACCGGCCCAACCGCGGCCGGCAGCGTGCGGGGGCGAATAGCCAGCCACCAGGCCTGGCGGCGGGTAAGTTGAGATGATGTGGCTGTCGTCATAGTCTCCTCGGAGAATGGTCAATGGTCAATGCTCAATTGTCGATGGTCAATGCCGAAGCCTGCTGCGTACTTGACAATTGACCGTTGAACATTGACCATTGATCATTTTCCGGTTTCCGCCTCCCTGCCCAGCGTCTCGATCATGCTGTTGAAGATCGGGCCATGAACGGGGTAGAGGCTGTACCAGTAGATCAGTCCAAAGAGGCCCTTGGGCGCGAAGAAGGCGGTTTGCACCAGCAAGGTCTGACCATCTTCCTGCGGCTTGGCCTCGAAGGTCAGCCAGGCACGGCCGGGCACGCGCATCTCGGCCCGCAGGCGCAGCAGCCGGTCCGGCTCCACCGCCTCGACGCGCCAGAAGTCCAGTGCATCGCCCGCGCGCAGGTCCACCGGATCGCGCCGGCCGCGGCGGAAGCCCACGCCGCCCACCATGCGGTCCATGATGCCGCGCGCCTGCCAGGCCCAGTTGAAGCTGGGCCAACCGCGGTCGCCGCCGATGCCGGTGAAGGCGCGGAAGACCGCCGCGGCTGGCGCATCCACCACGCGCAGTCGCTTTTCGATCATCATGCCGTCCTGCACGGTGAACTTGACCGGCGCCACGTCGCGCTGGGTGGTGGCCAGCGCGTCGCTCCAGGTGGTCTCCAGATGGCCAGCGTCCAGGCGCTGCAAGGCCCGCTCAACCGCCGTCTTGTAGTCCAGCAGCTCGATGTCGGGGAATATCTGGCGGGCGGTGTCATCCCGCACCACCACTTCGTTGCGCAGCCCTTCGATCAACGGGCGGGCGATCTCAGCCGGGATGGGCGTCACCCAATGCACCCAGTAGGACGACAGACGGGGCGTCAGCACCGGCACCGGCACCAGCCAGCGGCGCAGCCCGCGCACCTCGGCGTAGCCCAGCATCATCTGCTCGTAGGTCAGCACGTCCGCGCCGCCGATCTCGACGATGCGGCCGGCGCTTTCCGGCACATCCAGCGCCGCGGTGAGGTAGTCCAGCACGTTGCGGATGCCGATGGGCTGGACGCGCGTGTAGAGCCACTTGGGGCAGATCATGGCCGGCAGGCGCTCGGTCAGGTTGCGGATCATCTCGAAGGAAGCGCTGCCCGAGCCAACAATGACCGCGGCGCGGAACTCAGTGACCGGCACGCCCGACGCCCGCAGCGCGTCGCCGGTCTCCTGGCGCGAGCGCAGGTGGCGGCTCAGGTCAGCATCCGGGTCGCCCAGCCCGCCCAGGTAGATGATGCGCGGGACCTGTGCGGCCGCGGCGATCTGGCCGAAATTGCGGGCTGCGCGCAGGTCACGTTCGTGAAATTCGCCGTTGCCCTCGCCTACCTTCTGCATGCTGTGGATCATGTAATAGGCCGCGTCTACGCCGGCCATGGCGGGCAGCAGCGTTTCCGGCTGGAACACGTCGCCGGTACACACCTCGACCTGGTCGAACCAGGGGCGGCCCTGCAAGCGGCCAGGGTCACGGACCAGCACGCGCACGCGGTAGCCGGCCTCCAGCAGGCGGGCCACCAGCCGGCCGCCCACGTAGCCGGTGGCGCCAGTGACGAGGATTAATCTTGGTTTTGTCATAACGTCTAAGTCAGTTGGCTGTTGAGAGCATCGCCAGTAAGCCCGGTGGGGAATAGACAGGGATACTCGCTCTGGCGTAATCGTTCGGATCGCGCGTCACGATCGCGTCAAGCTGGCTATGAACCGCGCTGGCGTGTTGGACTGCGTCCTCGTAATCCTTTAGGGGCAGCGACAGCGCCTCGTGTAGCACGGCGCTGTCAAGAAAGGCAATCTGGCACTCCGCAAGCAGCCCCTCGATGACTTTGCGTGCTTCTTCAATGCCTCTGAGCTTGCGAGCGATGTAGAACACATTGACCGGAGTGATGGCTGACACATAGCTGACGATTTCTCCCCGGCGATTGGTCTCCCACACAGCGGCAGCAGACTCCGCAAACGGTTCTCTGTCGAGAAGAAAGTCGAGAACCACGTTGGTGTCAAGCAGGACGCGCATCATTGGTACTTCTCGACCAGATAGTCGACGTATAAGGAATCGATCTCTTCGTCGGAAGGTGGTGGCGCCGCTGACTTTAGCATGCCGCGCCATAGCCGGGCTGTCTGCTTCTGTGGCTCCGCATTGCTCTCGGCTAACTCCAGGCGAAGCGAACGAGCCAGCTCTTCGAGGAGCATCAAACGTTCGTCGACCGGCAATTGCTTGAACTCGGCTGCAATCTCGCGATACATCATATCTGTTCTCCACTCAATTGGTGATGGCCAACCAACCTACGCTGCTATTTTAACACTATACCCATCAACGAACAAAGCCTTCGCTCTGGACCATGCACTGCGAGATGGGCGTCGCCAGTGTTCAACGCATCAAATCGTGATAGTATCCTGACCGACAGGGATGGTGTTCACGTGACATCATCCGGCAGCAGCGTCTGTCCACTCGCCCCATCAAACAAATGCAGCCGTTCCGGCGGAAAGCGCAGCCAGACCGTCTCGTCGGGCGCGGGACGCAACTCCGGCGGGGTGATGGCGCGCAGCAGGCTGCCGGGGGGCAGGAAATCCACAGCCAGCAGCAACAGCGCCTCCTTGCCCAGCGGCTCCCGCACGACAGCCTTGGCCGGCACGAAGGTCGGCGCTGGCGTCAGGCTCACCACCACGTCCTCTGGCCGGATGCCCAGCAGCAGCGGCCGGCCGCCCTGACCCGTAGCCGCCTGGCGCAGCTCGTCGGGCAAGGGTACACGCGTCGCGCCGGCCGCGAAGGCCATGCCGTCCCCGTCCAGCCGCCCATCGATCAGGTTGATCATTGGGCTGCCGATGAAGCCGGCCACGAAGGCGCTGGCCGGCCGGCGGTAGATGTGCTCCGGGTCACCGGCCTGCTCGATGCGGCCGTCGCGCAGCACCAGCAGCGTGTCGGCCATGGTCATGGCCTCGGCCTGGTCGTGGGTGACGTAGATGGTGGTCACGCCCAGCTCGCGCTGCAAGCGCTTGATCTCGCCGCGCATCTCCACCCGGAGCTGGGCGTCCAGGTTGGAAAGCGGTTCGTCCATCAGGTAGACCTGCGGCTGGCGCACCATGGCCCGGCCCAGGGCAACGCGCTGCATCTGCCCGCCCGACAGCTCCCTCGGCTTGCGCTGCAACAGGTGGCCGATGCCCAGCGCCTGGGCCGTGCGCTCCACCTGGCGGCGAATCTCGTCCTTCTTCAGCTTGCGGGCCTGCAAAGGGAACGCCAGGTTGGCGAAGACGGTCATGTGCGGGTAGAGCGCGTAGCTCTGAAAGACCATGGCTGCGTTGCGTTCCCAGGGCGGGACGGTCGTGACGGGCCGGCCATTGAACAGCACCTGCCCGCTGCTGGCCTCCTCCAGCCCCGCGATCATGCGCAGCAGCGTGGTCTTGCCGCAGCCCGACGGCCCCACCAGCACCGTCAGCCGGCCGTCGTCGAAGCGCCAGCTCAGCTCATCGACAGCCGTGACCGAGCCAAAGCGCTTGCTGATGCCCTCAACGGCCACTTCAGCCATGCTAATACCTCACCGAGCCGGCCGTCAGCCCCTGGATCACAGCCCGCTGAAAGATCAACACCAGCAGGATCACTGGCAGCAAGGACAACACGATGCCGGCCGAGACCCAGGCCCATTGCAACTGGAAGGCCTGGCTGAAGCCCAGGATGGCCACCGGCACGGTCTGCGCCTCAGGCAGGCCCAGGCTGATGGTCAGCGCCAGCATGAACTCGCCCCAGGAGCCGAGGAAGACCAGCACGCCGGCCGAGAACAGCCCCGGCGCGGCCAGCGGCAGCATGACGCGCAGGAAGACCTGGAAGGGCGGCCAGCCATCCATCTGCGCGGCGTCCTCCAGCTCGAAGGGCAGGTTGGCGAAGTAAGCCGCCAGCAGCCAGGTGCTGAGCGGGATGCTGTAGGCGATGTTGGGCAGGATCAGGCCGGGCAGGCTGCTGAGCAGGCCCAGGGAGCGGATCAGCACAAAGGTGGGGGCGATGACCACGATGGCCGGGACCATGCCCGCCATCTGGATCGCTACCAGCGACTGCACTTTGTAGCGGAAGCGCAGGCGGGCGATGGCGTAAGCGGCCAGCGCCGCCAGCAGCAGCGCGCCCACCGTCACCGCTGAAGAGACGATCAGGCTGTTGAGGATCGCGTTTTGCACCTCGAAGCCAGGCCCCAGCACTGTCTGGTAGCTCTCCCACGAGATCTCGGCCGGCCAGGCACGCAGCGGCAGGCGAAACTCAGTCCCTGGCCGCTTGAAGGAGGTGATCAGCACCCAGTACAGCGGCAGCAAGCTGAACAGGGCCACAGCGGCGGTGACGGCCAGGGAGGCGAGGAGGTGGAGAGGGCGGCGCATGGTAGGGATGGAAGATAAGGAAAGGAGGGAAGGAAGGGAAACGAGGAAAGTTGCGGTTGTCCCGCGTTTACCGTTTACCGTTCACCGTTCACTGCTTACCGATCACCGAAACCGCAGGTGCGGCGTGATGCGGCGGATGTAGAGCAGGCTGAAAACCATGACCAGCAGGAAGGTGATTATGGCATAGGCTGAGCCGCGGCCGAACTGCACGAAGGTGAAGTAGAACTTGTAGGCGAAGGAACTGAGGGTTTCGGTCGTCGTGCCTGGCCCGCCTCCGGTCAGTCCATAAACGATGTCGAAGACACGCAGCGCGTCCAGGGTGCGGAACAGCAGCACCACCAGGATCGTGGGCAGGATCAGCGGCAGGGTGATGCGCCACAGCCGCATCCAGGCCCGCGCCCCGTCCATCTTGGCGGCGTCGTGCAGGTGCTGCGGCACCATAGCCAGCCCGCCCATCAGGAAGATGGCCGTGATCGCTGAGCCGCGCCAGACGTAGGCCAGAATCACGCTCCACACGGCCAGGGTTGGGTCGGCCAGGAAGAGCGGCGGCCGTTCGGCCAGGCCCAGCCCCACGGCCAGCGCGCCCATCAGCCCCACGTCGGTGTTGAACAGCCAGCGCCACATGGAGGCCTGGATGATCGGCGGGATGGCCCAGGGCAAGACGATGATCGCCCGCAGGATGCCGCGCAACGGCCGCGCCACCCAGAAGGTGGCCAGCGCCATGCTCAGCCCCAGCACGAACTCCAGCGTCACCGCGGCCACTGTGAACAGCAAAGTAAAGCGCAGCGAGCCCCAAAACGCACGGCTGGCCAGCACCTCGCGGTAGTTGGCCAGCCCGACAAACGGCGCCTGGCGCCAGCGGGTACTGTACTCCAGATCGAACAGGCTGTAGATGGCCGTCTGCACGATCGGATAGAACAGGAACACCGCCAGCGCCAGGAAGGCGGGGGCCAGGAAGAGCAGGGCGATGGTGGACTCGCGTTGACGCATATGAACACCGTGAATGAAATCCACCGGCTGGCAGACCAGTGAATGAAATTCACCGGCTGACAGCACGAAGCCGCCTCAGCGGCTGCGGAGGCGCTCCCAGCGCCTGAGGGCGCTTCGTGCTGTCAGCCAGGGATTTCCAATCCCTGGGCTTCTATTCCTGGGCTACTGCCCCAGCGCGTCAATCCGCTGGCACGCCTCGTTCAGCGCCTGCTCGGCCGGCTTGATGCCGGTGATCGCGGCGTGGATCTCGTCCTGCAGGATGCTGGACAGCTCGGTGTAGCGCACGCTAGGCGGGCGGGGCACGGCGTTGTTCAGCAGCGGGACGATGGTGTCCGCGTTGGGGTTGGCCGCCTGGACGTCCGGGTCCTCCAGCACACCCTTGTAGTACTGCACCGGCCCCCAGGCGATGGCGAAGCCCTTCTGCGCTGGCAGGCCGGCGATTACCTCCAGCACCTGGCGCGCCTCCTCGGGAGTGTCGCTGTAGGGGTTGATGGCAAAGGCGAAGCCGCCGGTCACGCCCGCCACCTGGCCGCCGGGCTGGGCCGGGTTGGGCATCACCGCCCACTTGCCGGCCACCGCCGAGCGCTCCGGGTCGTCCAGCCAGACCACGATGTCATGGTTGTGGCGCAGGAAGACCGCCTTGCCCTCGGCGAAGCGGGTGCGCGCCTCCTCGCTCTTCCAGGCCGGCACTTCGCGCGGGGAGACGCCGCTCTCGATCAGGTTGACCATGAAGCTGAGCGCCTCGACGCCCTGGGGCGAGTTCATCGCGCACTGGCCGGCGTCGTCGAAGTACTGGCCGCCGAAGCCCAGCAGAAACTCCGACCAGACCATCACCAGCCCCTCGTCCTTGACGCCGGCCCAGACGAAGCCCGACAGATCCGGGTTCTCAGCAGTGATCGCTTGGGCGATCTGCACCAGTTCGTCGTAGGTCTGCGGCGGCTCGAAGCCGGCCGCCTCCAGCAGGTCGGTGCGGTAGAAGGTGCCGGACACGCTGCTCCAGAAGGGCACGCCCAGGCGCTGGCCCTGGTAGGAGAAGACGTCCAGGCCATTGGTGACAAAGTTCTGCTCCAACTCGGGCAGCAGATCGTTCAGCGGCACGGCCCAGCCGGCACGGCCAAACTCCAGCGTCCAGGGCGTGTCCATGCCGTAGATGTCTACGGTCGGATCTTCCGACGCAATCCAGACGGCCAGCGCCTCGCGCATGCCGTTGATGGTGTCGGGCATCAGGTTCAGACGCACGTCGATGTTGGGGTACTTCTTGGCTACCTCCTCGCGGATCACGTCGATGGGCGCGGGTCCAGGCCCAAAGGACATCTGCAAGAAGCGGTTGTAGGCCAGGGTAACGACTACTGGCTCGGCGGCCGGCGGCTGGTCTGGCGCCGGAGCGCTTTGCGGCGGCGTCAACACCGGCTGGCAGGCAGACAGCACCAGCGCTGCGATCAGCACTAACGCAGCGACAGCCCACTTAGTTTTCGATGCCATAAATTTCCTCCTGATTTGGAAACCTAAAGTAATGGTTGGGCGGTGGGGAGCTCGCGACTCAGCTTCGCCCAAGTTTACAGAATCTCGCGTGAATGTAGCATAAAACGGCTGACGCGGCAAGCTTTCGGCAGGGCGCGCGGCATCTATTGGCTTGAACAGCCGCAAGCCCCACCAGACCCCCAGCGCAGCCAGCGCCGTGTCGCGCAGCCGGATCAACAGGCTGAGGCTCAGCCCGGCCGCCGGGTTGACGCCCAACGCGCCGAAGACGAGCACCTGGCTGGCCTCCAGCGCGCCCAGACCGGCCGGCAGCGCAGCCAAAAACGCGATGCGCGCTGCGGTCATGGCGACGATGGCCTGCACCGGCGTCAGGACGATGCCCAGCGCCCACAGCGCCAGCCAGTACTCGGCGATCATGCCCAGCCAACTGAGCAGAGTGACGCCCATGGCCGCGGCCAGGGCGCGCGGGTGCTGGCGACAGAAGGCTCTTACCTGTTGTTCGCTGGCTGCGACGCCGCCCAGCAGCCGGTCAATCCTGGAGGGTGCTGCTGCCGCACGGTTGGTCCGCGGCCGCCGGCGCCAGGCTCGCACCGGCCAGACTATCGCCTGCGCCAGCCGGGTCATGGGCCGGCCGCCCGCCCAGATCGACAGCAGAAACAGGGGCGGCAAGGCAAACAGGATCAGCGCCGCGGCCAGCGCCACCCGCTCGGCGGCGTCGGACAGCAGTCGTTGCTGCACGATCAGCGCCACCCCGCCAGCCAGGAAGGCGAAGCTGGCCAGCAGCTCCAGCGACTTATCCAGGGCCACGGCGGCCACGGCTGTGCTGCGCGGCACGCCGTCGCGCTTCTCCGGCAGGAAGACCTGCACCGGCTCGCCGCCGAACTGCGGGCCAGGCGTGAAATAGGTCACGCCAAACGCGGCCAGCCGGTAGCCCACCAGGCGCAGGTAGGGGATGCGATGGCCCTGGCTGCGCAGGATAATCCACCAGCGGCCGCTGAAGCTGAGCAGGATCAGCCCGTTGAGCAGCGCCAGCGCCAGCAGCTCAGCCAGGCTGAGCTCGCGCAGCAGCGCCAGGGCCTCGCGCAGCGGCACCGCGCGCAGCACCCACACCAGCAACAGTGGCGCAATGACCCAGGGTAGCAGCGGCAGAAGACGGCGTTTGTTCGGCATAACTACCGGAACACGATTTTCCAAACCGTGAGCAGCGATTGGGAAAATCGCTGTACGATGGTATGGACGGACCTCAGACTAGCGGGCTACTTGCGCGGCCGGCCCAGGCGTTGCAGGAAGATGCGGTCGGAAGGACGCCAGAGCGCCCAGTCGCCGCCGCCGGTAAAAAGCAGCGTGATGGCGCAAGCGCCCAACAGGCCGTTGGCCGGGTTCAGACCGGTGACGGCGATGCTGGCGCCGGCTGGGAAGAACAGCAGCAATGCGCCCAGCCGCGCCTCGATGCCCAGCAGCGTCGATACAAAACCGATCGCGCCCAGGATCAGCACCAGGCTGGCGCTGGCCTGTGGACCGAGCACCCCTGGCCAGTAAAAGCTGGCCAGCACCCCGTCCGGCGCGTTCAGAGCGGCCGCCGCCAGCGCCGCAAAGCTCAGGGCGGCCAGCAGCCGCAGCAGCACGGGCAGGCGACCGATCAGCAGGCGCTGTGCGCTGGCCAGCCGTGCGCGGTAGGCCGGCGAGGCCGCGTCGATGCGTCCGCTGACGATCAGCCAATCGCGGCCGAAGCTGGCCGCCAGCGGCAGGGCGAACCAGATCGCGGCGAAGCGGGTGGCGGCCGGGTCCAGCACCGGCCAGAGCACCACAGCCGCGAAGCTCATGAACAGGGCAGCCACGACGCGGCCGTAGATGCTGGGCGGCGAATCGTGGATCGGCAGGCCGCGCCAGCGCCGCCAGGCCAACCCGGCCGCGTACAGGTAGCGCGCCAGGCCCATCAGCAGCGCCCAGGCCGGCAGTTGCCCATAGGCCACGGCCAGGCTGACGGCCAGCAGCGCGCCCAGCGCGTCGAACTCCAGGTCCAGGCGCTGGCCCAGCACGGTGGCGCGGTTGGTGATGCGCGCCAGGTAGCCGTCCACGAAGTCGGTCAGGGCCGCGGCGGTGTAGACGATCACCGGCAGCCAGGCCAGGCCGCCGGGCGGCCGCGGCAACAGCAGGAAGCCGGCGAACAGGCCCAACAGGCAGCCGCGCAGCAGGGTCACCGCGTTGGCGGCGCCGAAGTTGGGGAAGAGGGCTGTCTCGCCGCGGCGGTGGTTGGCTGGCAGGTTGTGGCGCAGCAGGGCCAGCGTGTAGGCCATGGCCAGCGCCACTGGCAAGGCCCAGCGCCAGCCAGGCTCGGCCAGCCCCAGGCTGCGCAGGGCGAGATAGCCCAGGACGGCCGCCAGCGCGTACAGGCCCGCCGCCAGCCACCAGCGCTGGCGCAACCGGGCGAGATGCGCTGCCTCTTGCGAGTCCGATGACGCTGTGGTTGTCATGATCCAGATCTTGCCCGTAGAACAATCCGCCGGGTTGCTACTTAGGTGCCGGGCACTTGCAGCCCTTGCATAGCTTGAATCGACTCGGTAGACATCGTTACAGGCGCAGACTCAAGTGCCCGGCACCTATGATTGCGTTACGATGGCGAGTGCGGCTCTTCGAGCGCGAAGTAGCCCAGGGCCAGAAAGGCCAGAATGTAGCCAAGGTAGTTCTCGTTCAGGAAGCGCGAGACATAGAGAAAGCCGAACAGCAGCAGCGCATGGTGCCAGGCGGCTGCGGCGATGGTGTTATGGCGCGCCTGGCGCCAGCCCAGCCAAAGCAGCAGCGGCAGGGCCACGGCCACCTCCAGGATCCAGAACGGCCACTGATCGAAGCGGCTCTCCAGCCCGCCAAAGGCCAGCACGAAGTTGCTGGCGCCCCAGCCCCAGATTTGATAGTGCGTTGCCGTGCTGCCGGCTGCCCAGCGCCACACGTCGTCGACGAAGGCGTTGGCGTCCCAGAGCAGGTAAGGAAGCATCAACAGGGCGAATGCGGCCAGCGCCGGCCAGCCGCGGCGCAGCATGGTCGGGATGGCGCGTGGAATGTCGCGCCAGGAGCTGATCTGGTCGCGCGCCAGTAACAACGCGAAGAAGGGGGCCATGAACCAGGCCGTGGGCTTGCTGGCGCAGGCCAGGCCGAAGGCCAGGGCGGCGAGCCAGAAGTGGGAAGGGTGAACGGTGAACGGTGAACGGTGAACGGTTAATGCAGGGACTGCGCGGGGTAAAAGGGCCAGGGCGAGGACGATCCAGGCCCAGACGAAGAGGTCGTTTTGGCCGAAGATCAGGTCCAGACCCATGATCGGGTTGAGGCCCAGCAGCATCAGCAGGGCCAGCCGCCAGCGCGGCCGGCTGGTTGGCGCCAGGCGCGCGCCCAAAACCAGAGCAATCACGAAGACCAGCAGGTAGACGAAGCGCTGGTCGTACCAGCCCAACACCGCCTCGCTGGCCAGCTTGACCGGCGCCGAGAAGACGAAGGTCCAGGGCAGGTAGGGGTAGTGATCCAGCGCAGTGCGGAACTCGGGCAGGCCCCACTCGGCCATGGGGGTGTCGCGGTAGTCCTCGACGTAAGGGTTGCGGCCGCTGAGGAAGAAATCGACGGCGGCCTCGGTCTGCAAGACGCCGCCGTCATGGCTGTAGCTGTGGGGCAGGTTCTCGTGGCGCAGCAGGGCCAGCTTCAGCGTCGGCAGCAGCACGGTGAAGGCGATGATCAGCCAGACCAGCACAGTCTTGACCCGCATTCGCTCGGGCCGGTCTGTGCGAAGCCCCCCGGAGGGGCCGACCGTGCCCGCTGCCCTGTCGCTGCCAGCCAGATCGACCACCAAATAGACCAGCAGCGCGGCCAGGCTCAGCGCGGCCAGCAGCAGCGCAATCGGATCGCCGAACCAGGGGCCGAACGCGGCCTCGGCCTGTTCGCTAAGGATGCGCCCCAGCAGCGAATGGCTGGTGACGTTCTGGAAGTGCTCGAACAGCCCCGCCTCGGCCAGGGTGTTGATGCGCAGCCGCGCCAGCAGCAGCACAGCCAACAGCAGCGCATCCCAACCGGGACGGCCCGATGAGGGCAATTGTTGGGCAGCGGCGGTAGGATTGGTCTGCACCTCTGGCCTGACTTCGTGGGGCTCGGACATGGCTGCATGATACCACAAGACACGTTTCCGATGAACTTTGCAGGGTGGGGGAGTTGAGGCTTTAGCCCTGTCTGACACAGAACAGCGAAGCTTCTGCCGATTCGCTGGTCTCGCTTTGCCCGCCCGCGCGGCCTATGTTACAATAGCGGCCATGGACTTCCTGACCATCGGCAACATCACCAAGGACCTGATCCCCGGCGGCTACACGGTGGGCGGCGCAGTTACCTACGCCTCGGTGGCAGCCGTGCGGCTAGGCTGCCGGGTTGGCGTGCTAACGCGCATGGGGCCTGACCTGATACTGCCCAACGTGTACAGCGAAATCAACCTGTACGCGCTGCCTTCAAACCACACGCTGACCTTCGAGAACATCTACACCCCCGACGGCCGCGTGCAGACTATCCACGCCTTGGCTGATGCCATTGGTGTAGCCGACGTGCCCCAGGCATTGGTTGATGCCGCGCCGGCCATCGTTTTGCTCGGCCCGCTGGCCGGTGAGTTGGACCCGCAAGTGGCCGATCTGTTCCCCAACGCGCTGCGCGGTGTGGCGCCGCAGGGGTGGATGCGCCGCTGGGACGCACAGGGGCGCGTTTCCCACGTGCCCATCCCCTGTGACGCCGAGGTGCTGCGCTACGCCGACGTGTTGGTAGTCAGCACCGAAGATGTCAACCACGACGTCAGCCTGGCTCAGTGCTATGCCGAGACGGTTAAGGTTGTGGTGCTGACGCGCGGCCTGCACGGCGCTGATGTCTACTTCAACGGCCACGTCACCCACGTCCGGCCCCGGCCGGCGCGCGAGCTCGACCCCACAGGCGCGGGCGACACCTTTATGGCCGCGTTTCTGATCGCTTTCAATGAGACCGGCGACCCGATCAAGGCCGCGCGCTTCGCCAACGTAGCCGCCTCCTTTTCGGTGGAGGGCTTGAGCTACAGCAGCGTGCCCACCCGCGCCCAGGTCGACGCCTATCTGGCTGAGCATGGATGGTAGCATGACCCGAGTCTACGCGCTGGCCAACCAAAAGGGCGGAGTTGGCAAGACCACCACTGCGGTCAACCTGGCCGCTTACCTGGCTGCGGCCGGCAACCGCGTGCTGCTGGTGGACTGCGATCCGCAGGCCAATGCCACCAGCAGCCTGGGCGTCAGCGGCGACGAGTTCGAGGCGACGCTCTACGACACGCTGATCAACCGCACGCCGCTGGACCAGATCATCACCCTGACGCCGACGCTGCGGCTGGACCTGGCGCCCTCGTCGCCCCGGCTGGCCGGCGCAGACGTGGAGATGGTCAGCATGATCGCCCGCGAGCGGCTGTTGCAGCGAGCGCTGGAACCGGTCTTGCACCGCTACGACCATGTGCTGCTGGACTGCCCGCCCAGCCTCAGCCTGTTGACCGTCAACGCGCTGACCACAGCCCAGAACGGCGTCCTCATCCCCATTCAGTGCGAGTATCTGCCGCTGGAGGGGCTGGGCCGGCTGACGCAGACCATCGGCCTGGTGCGGGAACATCTCAACCCCCAACTGCGCATCTTTGGCATTATCATGACCATGTTCGACGCCCGTACCAACCTGGCCTCCGACGTGGTGGCCGAGGTGCGGCAGCATTTTCCGCGCGAGACCTTCGAGGCTGTGATCCCGCGCAGCGTGCGGCTGAGCGAGGCGCCCAGCTACGGCCAGCCGATTTCGGCCTACGCGCCAGGCTCGCCGGGCGCGCTGGCCTATCTGGCGCTGACCCAGGAACTGCTGGCGCGCGAGGCCGGCGAGGCCAGGATCGGGAGGTGACAACCATGAGCAACGGCAAACGCAGCGGCCTGGGCAAGGGCCTGGGCGCGTTGATCCCCAGCGGGCCAGGCAACGCCCCCTCGGCGCTGCCCGCCTCCGGCCTGGCCGAGGTCCCCAGCGAGCAGATCGCGCCCAACCCGCGCCAGCCGCGCGAGCACATGGCGCCGGAGGCGCTGGCCGAGCTGGCCGAGTCGATCCGCACCCACGGGCTGATCCAGCCGCTGGTGCTGACGTTGGCCCCGGCCGGCGCGGCCGTGCAGTACTACCTGGTGGCCGGCGAGCGGCGCTGGCGCGCCTCCCAGTTGGCCGGCTTGAAGACGCTGCCGGCCATCGTCAAGGACGTCTCACCCCAAGGCATGCTGGAGCTGGCGCTGGTGGAGAACGTGCAGCGGGCCGACCTGAACCCGCTGGAGGAGGCTGCGGCCTACCATGCGCTGGTGGAGGAGTTCGGCCTGACCCAGGACGTGGTGGCCGCGCGCGTGGGTAAGAGCCGGGTGGCTGTGACCAACATGATGCGCCTGCTGCGCCTGCCCGACCGGGCCAAGGAAGCGGTGGTGGCCGGCCAGATCAAAGAAGGCCACGCCCGCGCGCTGCTGGGGCTGCCCAACGACGAGCTGATCGAGCAAGCGCTGGGGCTGGTGCTGGAGAACGAGCTGAGCGTGCGCCAGACCGAGGAGCTGGTGCGGCGCATGAGCCAGCAGGCCGCCGAGCCCAAAGTTGAGGAGCCGGCCGGCGAGGAGGAGGTCAGCCCGGAGACGCGCGAGCTGGAAAGCCGCTTCCGCAACGTCCTCGGCACCAAGGTCAACCTCTACCGCAGCCGCCGCGGCGGCCGGCTGGTGATCCATTTCTACTCCGAGGAGGAGTTGGGCGCGATCTATGATGTGATCGTGGGCAGCGACGCACTGTAGGTCCGACTGATAGTCCGACAGCGGTGTGTCACGCTGCCAGTGGACGGGGTGGCGTAGTTTCGCCCACAGTTGCCGCTCTAGCCGGTTCCATGAACCGGCGGCGTTGGCGGCCAAATCCCGCCGGTTCACGGAACCGGCTAGAGCAAATACACTGGAACAACTTACACCCGGATTAGCGTAACCTAATTGGGAATGCACGAAATTGGGAATGCACGAAAAACAGCCACCAGATCGCCGATCTGGTGGCTGTTTCCTTGCTTGAACACTCAAACCGAACGAGCAGCAAGCAACCGGCTGCAACCTGCAACCTGCAACTTGCTACTCCCTAGAAGATATTCAGCAGACCCGACCCAAACGCGCCGGCGAAGACCAGGCTGACGATGCTCATCAGCTTGATCAGGATGTTGAGCGAGGGGCCGCTGGTGTCCTTGAAGGGATCGCCCACGGTGTCGCCTACGACCGCGGCCTTGTGGGCCAGCGAGCCTTTGCCGCCGAACTGGCCGGTCTCGATCCACTTCTTGGCGTTGTCCCAGGCGCCGCCGGAGTTGGCCATCATCACGGCCAGCATGAAGCCGGAGGCGATGGCGCCGATCAACATGCCGGCCAGCGCCTCGGCGCCCAACAAAAAGCCCATGGCCAGCGGCGCGATCACGGCCAGCGCGCCGGGCAGCACCATCTCGCGCAGCGCGCTCTGGGTGCTGATGGCCACGGCGGCCTTGTAGTCAGGCTTGGCGTGGCCGTCGATCAGGCCGGGGATCTCGTGGAACTGGCGGCGCACCTCGATCACGATGGCGTAGGCCGCCTTGCCGACTGCGGTCATGGTCAGGGCGCTGAAGAGGAAGGGCAGCATGGCGCCGATGATCAGGCCAGGGATCATGGTCGGCCCCAGCAGGTCGATGGTCTCGATGCCGGCCGCCTGCACGAAGGCCGCCATCAAGGCCAGCGCGGTCAGCACGGCCGAGCCGATGGCGAAGCCCTTGCCGGTGGCGGCGGTGGTGTTGCCCAGGCTGTCCAGCGCGTCGGTGCGCTCGCGCACCTCCGGCTCCAGCTCGCTCATCTCGGCGATGCCGCCGGCGTTGTCGGCCACGGGGCCATAGGCGTCGGTGGCCAGGGTGATGCCCAGGGTGGAGAGCATACCCACACCAGCCAGCGCCACGGCGTAGAGGCCCGCGCCGCTGACCCCGGTGGATGCACCCAGCGCCACCGCGGCCAGGATGGTTGCGGCGATGATCAGCACCGGGGCGACGGTGCTCTGCATGCCCACGGCCAGGCCCTGGATGATCAGCGTGGCCGAGCCGGTCTGGGCCGATTCGGAGATGCTCTGCGTCGGCTTCTCGGTGTAGCTGGTGTAGTGCTCAGTGAAGTAGCCGATGCCGATGCCGGCCAGCAAGCCCAGGAAGATGACCGCAAAGAAGGCCCAGGGGACGCCGGTCAGCAACACCACGACGGCGATCAGCACCAAGACCAGCGCTGATGCGCCGTAGATGGCCCGGTGCAGCGACTTGAGCAGATCGCCCAGCGTGGCGCCTTCCTTGGTATGCACCAGGAAAGTGCCGATCAGCGAGGCGATGATGCCGACGGCCGCCACAAGGAAGGGCAGCACGATGCCGGCCCCGTCGGCCACAAACGCGCCCAGGGTGGCGGCGGCGATGATCGAGCCGCTGTAGCTCTCGAACAAGTCGGCGCCCATGCCAGCCACGTCGCCCACGTTGTCGCCCACGTTGTCGGCGATCACGGCCGGGTTGCGGGGGTCGTCCTCGGGGATGCTGAACTCGACCTTGCCCACCAGGTCCGCGCCCACGTCGGCCGCCTTGGTGTAGATGCCGCCTCCCACGCGGGCAAAGAGGGCGATGGAACTGGCGCCGAAGCCGAAGCCGGTGACGTACTGGATGTTGCCGTCGAAGAGCAGGTAGAGCAGAGTCATGCCCAGCAGGCTGAAGCTGACCACGGCCATGCCCATCACCGAGCCGCTGGTAAAGGCCACGCGCAGTCCCTCGTCCAGGCTGCGCTGCGCGGCGGCGGTGGTGCGCACGTTGGCCCGCACGGCGACGTACATGCCCAGATAGCCGGCCGCGCCCGATGCGATGGCGCCAGCGATGAAGGCCAGGGCCGTCTGCCAGCCGATGAACAGGGCGATGACCACCGCCACTACGGCGACAAATGCGGAGAGGAAGGTGTACTCCCGCTGCAAGAACGCTGCTGCGCCTTGTTGGATGGCGTCTGCGATCTCTTGCATCTGCTGGGTCCCTGTGTCGTGGCTCAGCACGCGGCGAAGCTGCACGACCACAAAGACGATGCCCAAAAGTGCAATGACCAGGGCGAAGAGGATGCCTGTGTTTCCGGTAACCAAAGTTTCTCCTCCTTGAGAAGTGTTTTCGATCCGTTGCGCAGTTGGTAGTGACGGCTTTAGCCGTCGTTAGCCGTCGTTAAGACCACAGACGACTGAAGTCGTCACTACATAACATCAGAAACGACTGGTGTCGTCACCACCAGCCTGCGTTTATCCTAATCACCGGCTTTGCTGTCGGCGCGAATGCCGGGTAACTGCTGCAAGGCGCCGATCAGGTCGACGCCGGTCAGCGCTTCGACGGTGGCCGGCACCTGGGCGACGATGTTGGTGATGTCGGCCGTGATCTTGGACGCGCCAGCGCCCGAATTGCTGTCGCCCCCGGTGCTGATCACCACGATGCGGTCGGTCTTGGACAGCGGCTCCGAGATGGCCGCAGCCACCTGGGGTAGGGCCTCGATCAACTGCTGGATGATGGCGGCCTGGTTGTATTGCTTCCAGGCCTCAGCCTTCTTCTCCATCGCCTCGGCCATGGCAGAGCCGGTGGCCCGCACTACCTCGGCTTCGGCCAGGCCCTTAGCCTGGACAATCTCAGCTTCGGCCAGACCGCGGGCGCGGGTGGCGGCGGCGTCGCCTTCGCCCAGCGCCTGGGTGGCGGCCGCCTGGCCCTGGGCCTCAGCCAGCCGCTTGAACTTCTCGGCGTCGGCCAGGGTCTCGATGCGGTAGCGCTCAGCCTCGGCCGGCTTGCGCACCGTGGCTTCCAGCTCGCGTTCCTTGCGCAGGGCCTCTTGCTGCTGCACCTCGATCTGCTTCTGCTTGGCCACCACCTCGATCTGGATCTCCTGCTCCTTGACCGACTGGCTGGTCTTGGTCTCTTGCAGCTTGTAGGCCAGGTCGGCGATAGCCCGGTTCTGGTTGGTCTCCTGGTCGTAGGCGGCCTTCTGCACCGCGTAGCTCTTCTGCGACTCGGCGATGCGGGTCTCAGCCACGTACTTGGCCGTCTCGCCCTCCTGGCGGGCCTGCGCGCTCTTGATGGTGGCGTCGCGCGCGGCCTCAGCCTGGCCGATGGCCGCGTCGCGCTTGACCTCGGCCGTGCGTTTCTGGCCCAGCGCGTCCAGATAGCCCTGGTCGTCCTGGATGTCGCGGATGGTGAAGGAGATGATGCGCAGGCCCATGGCCGCCATGTCGCCCGACGAGACCTCCTGCACCTGCTGGGCGAAGGCGTCGCGGTCGCGGTAGACCTCTTCCACGGTCAGCGTGCCCAGAATGGCGCGCAGGTGGCCTTCCAATGTCTGCAAGGCCACGTTGCGGATTTCATCCTCGGTCTTGGAAAGGAAGAGTTGGGCGGCGGTGCGGATGGCCGCGTCGCTGGGGTCGATGGAGACCTGGGCCACGCCGTCCACGGTGATGGGCACGCCCTGCACGGTGTAGACACGGTGGGTGACGACGTCGATGGTCATGACCTCCATGGACAGCATGTCGACCCGTTCCAGCGCGGGCAAGACAAAGGTGCCGCCGCCGCGCACGATACGAAAGGCCTGGCCATCCTTGCGCCGGCGTCCGCCAGAGATGACCAAGACCTCGTTGGGGCCGACTTTGCGATAGCGGTTGGCAAAGACGATGCCAAAAGCCAGCACAACGGTCACTAGCGCAATTGGCACGCAAGCCAGCAGAACAATTTGATCCATAGTTGCTCTCCTGTTGAGTAACAGCGAACGAAATGGGGCAGCGCTGGTGCGCCGCCGCCGAGTATGGAAGCTGCCAACGCAGGACTGCACCGGCTTGCCCGCACAAGCCTGTCTATCCGTTGAGCGGGCGCTGGTGGACGATCACCACCCCTGCGCCTAACACCTGCTCGATGGTCACCGTCGAACCGCGGGCAATGGCCGCGCCATCGACCGAACGGGCTGGCCGGCTCATGCGCTCGCTGTGGACTTCAAAGCGCACCTCGCCCAGGCCGTTGGCCGGAATGGGCGTGGTCACCACGGCCTGGACGCCGACCATCTCGTTTTCCGAGATGTTGGTGCTGCCGTGGAGTTCGATCAACAGCCGGCTGTAGGTGTAAGCCACCAACAGGCCGATCAGCGCCGCCGCGAAACCGGCTAACACCAGGCTGAGCCGCGCGTCCACGTCAAAGCCTATGGTCAGGATCAACCCGAGGCCGCCAAAGACGGCCAGGAAAGCGCCGATGGTCACCGGGCTGAAGATAGCCAGATCGCCCGAACCATCGCCGTCAACGCCAGCATCGACATCAGCGCCATCGCCGCCGAAGTCGCTCAAAAAAAGCGATGCCAGCGCCAGGATCAGTCCAGACACCAACGATGAAAAGTAGATGCAGTTGAGGGTGGTGCTATTGGCTGCGTCAAGAAGGCCCGACAAGGTGGCTTCCTCCTTCTGCGGGAACAGCTCTCGGCTGTCTGGAAAAGCGTCGGGCCGGTCTCCTGACCGAGCCCGCCCGTTATTCATCCATCGGAGTGCCGGCTGGCTGACCCAGCATCTGGCTTGCAGGCAACGTCACAAGCTGTTGTCATTATACCTGTGAACCGCTGACAGGTCAATCAGAGAGGCGCGTTGCTTTGTACCCCTTACTTGCTGTGGTATAATTGCGGCAATATTGAACTTTGGAGGCCCGTACTCGTGGCAAAAACAAACAAAGGACGCCAGCGTCGTGACTGGCGGCGTATCATGTTTCTCGCTATCAGCGCATTGATTGTTCTATCGATGTTGATCAGCACCATTGCAGTTGCGCTGACGCCCCCGTCCTAAGCTTTGAGCAAGCAACAGCCTGGCGCCAGCCAGGCCGCAGCCGCCCCATCGGACAGTTCCGGCAGCGACCGCCAGCGCGGTGTGTGGTTGGCAGTGCTGGCGGTGCTCTTTTTTGCCACCTCACCGGTGCTGGTGCGGCTGGCCGAGCCGCTCAGCCCCTACGAGAAGACGGCCGGCCGGCTGGCGGTGGCGGCGCTGGGCCTGTGGCTGCTGACACGGCTGCGCGGCGAGCGCTTACGGCTGACGCGCCGGGATCTGCCGCTCTTCGTTGGCATCGGGCTGATCGCGGCCGTGCATTTTTTGGCCTACGTCGCCTCGCTCAACTTCACCACCATCGCCCACTCGCTGGCCATCGTCTACACCGCGCCGATCTTCGTGGCTATCTTTTCGGCCTGGTTTCTGAAGGAGCCGATCCGGCCGCGGCAGTGGCTGGGGGTGCTGGTGGCGGTGGCAGGCGTCGCCATCCTGGCTGGCTTCGAGCCCAACTGGAACGCGCGCATGGCCCTGGGCGATCTGTTGGCCCTGCTCTCGGCCATCACCTTCGGCCTGTACTCGGTGGCCGGACGCCGGCAGCGCACCCGCTATGCCCTGTTCCCCTATGCTATCGCGGTCTATGGCCTGGCCGCGCTGTGGGTGCTGCCGGCGGCCGCGGCCAACTTCACGCCGGCCGGCTACACCTTGGGGCCGCTGCTGGCCGTGTTAGCCCTGGGCATCATCCCGTTAGGCATCGGTCACACGCTGTATAACGCTGCGCTGCGCCGCACCCACGCCACCACCGCGAATCTGATCGCCACCCAAGAAGTGACGCTGGGCATCCTGCTGGGCGCGCTGATCCTGGGCGAGGTTCCCGCGCTGAATGAGATGGCGGGAGTGCTGGTAACGTTGCTAGGCATCGCGCTGGTCTTACTCTAGTTGGAGCTGTCATGTCCACCAAACCCAAGCCTAACTGCCGTTACTTCTACGACGACTATCACCGCGGCAAGGAGACCACCGAGTGCCGCCTGCCCAGGAGCCGCGACACGCTGCGCTGGGAGCGCAACGTGTGCGACAGTTGCCCTGTGCCCGGCATCGTGCGCGAGACCAACTGCGCCCACCTGGCGTTGGAGGGCACCATCCGCAAGCGCTTCCCCTTTGGCCCGCGCATGGAGGCCTTTGCCGTCTGCACCAAGCACATGGTACAGCTCAAGGAGGCCGGCTATTGCCCGCAATGCGCAGCCGAACAGGCCGAGCTGATCAGTGATCAGTAATCGGTGAACGGTAAACGGATCGCAGACAGGGATCGCATTACCGATCACCGATCACCGATCACCGATTACCGGTCACCGATCACCCCTCCGCTTTCACCGCGTCGACTAAATACCCCTCCCGCCCCGTCTGCTTGAGCCACTCCACCGCCAGCCGCACATCCTCGGCGCGCTCCTTGGGGCAGATCAGCAGCGCATCGCCGCTGTCGACGATCACCAGGTTCTCCAACCCGATGGCGGCCACCAGCCGGCCGGCCGTGTAGATCAGGGTGTTGCGCGTGTCCTGCGTAAACACCGGATCGCCGCCGCGCACCACGTTGCCCGCCCCGTCCCCGTCCAGCACCTCCAACAGCGTGCCCCAACTGCCGATGTCGGTCCAGCCGATGTCCACCGGCAGCACGGCGATGTCCGCGGCCCGCTCCATGATGCCATAGTCGATGGTCTGGTGGGGCAGGGTGGGAAAGACGCGCTGCAAGGTTTCGTGGGCGGCCGGCGTGCCCAGCGCGCGCCCGATCTCGGCCAGGCCGGCGTGCAGCTCTGGCATGTGCTGCTTGAACTCGGCCATGATACGATCGACCCGCCAGGCAAAGAGGCCGGAGTTCCAGCTATGGCGGCCGCCGGCCAGGAAGCGCTCAGCCGTGGCCTGGTCGGGCTTTTCAACGAAGCGCGCCACGCGGTAGACCGGATGCCCGCCGGCCAGAGGCAGCGCCTCGCCCTGCTCCACATAGCCCAGGCCGGTGTGGGCAAAGGTCGGTTGGATGCCCAGCGTGACCAGCGAGCCGCGTTCCGCCACCTCGGCCGCAGCGGCCAGGGCCGCGCGAAAGCGATCGGGCTTGAGGATCAGGTGGTCGGCATGCACCGAGGCCATGATCGCGTCCGGCCGCAGGTGTTGTGCCATGACCGCGCCCAGGCCCACGGCCGCGGCCGTGCCGCGCGGCAATGGCTCGCCGACGATGTTCGCCGCCGGCAGCTCGGGAACCTGTTGGCGCGCCAGATCGACGTATTGCTGGTTGGTGATCACCAACAACCGCTCGACGGGAACCAAGGGCGTAAGACGGGCCACGGTTTCTTGCAGCATGGTTCCCTGGCCGGTGAGGTCGAGAAACTGCTTGGGCAAGGCCTGGCGGCTGCGCGGCCAGAGGCGGGTGCCGCTGCCGCCAGCCAGAATAACAATGACGAGACGATCAACTGTGTTCATAGCACCAATTATAGCGAAGAAGACAAGTCAGGGCAAGATTGACTGAACTTGCGTCTGTAATATGATAGAGATCATATTATTCTCTGGAGAACAGGTGTAAAATGATTTTTGTGCTTTCAATACGAGTCAGACTCTTGTGACTTTTCTCTGTTGTCTTGCGCATTTCCATCGGTTTGCAACTTGTACTCCAGTTGCGCAACAGATAATTTGTCAGAATTTGTCAATGGTGCTAAACTATCGCTGAAGGTAGCAAGAATCCTACAAGAGCCCGTTCAGTTTACTTGCTGGCTTGGCTAGCAACCAGGCGGCAGCAACCCCCATTGGTTCAGGCTCTTTTTTTGTTGCCTGTAGGCCACGTGTTGATGGCGCTGCACACGCGGACTTTGTTGTGACTGAGGTAAAGTCTGCATATCCTTTCATCATGAAAAGGAGGTGTCCTGCTCCTACGTCCTCTCACACCAAATCAACTTTTTCGCCAACCTATCGGTACAACGACGTAACCTTAACTCGCTATCTCTTAGACCATTCCGTTCAAGGAGGAATAGAATGACTATTCTAGTCGCCGAAATCATCGGCACTATGCTGCTGATTCTGTTGGGCGATGGTGTCGTGGCCAACGTCCTGTTGGGCAAGACCAAAGGCAACAACTCGGGCTGGATCGTGATCACATGGGCATGGGCCATGGCGGTCTTTGTCGGCGCTTATTCGGCTGTCGCATTGGGCAGCGGCGCTCACCTCAATCCGGCTGTCACCATTGGACTCTTCGTCGCTGGCGCCACCCCCGCGGCTGAAGTTCCTGTTTACCTCATCGGCGAGTTCGTCGGCGCTTTCATCGGCGCAGTGCTGGTCTTCCTGCACTACTACCCGCACTGGGCAGAGACGAACGATCCTGGCCTGAAGCTGGCCGTCTTCTCCACCGGCCCGGCGATCCGCAACACCGCCTGGAACCTGATCTCAGAAATCATCGGCACCTTCGTGCTGATGTTCGCCATTCTGGCCATCCCAGCCAACTGGGGTCTGCCTGGGCCTTTCACTGTGGCTCTGGCCGTCTTGGTCATCGGTTTGGCGCTCGGCGGTACCACGGGCTATGCCATCAACCCGGCTCGTGACCTCGGCCCCCGCATTGCCCACGCCATCCTGCCGATCCCTGGCAAGGGTAGCAGCGACTGGGGTTACTCCTGGATCCCGGTGGTCGGCCCGATCATCGGCGCCGTAATCGCTGCCCTGCTGGCGGGCGCAGTGCTCTAATTCAATTACCATGAAAGCAGCCCTGGCGGTGCAGTCGGGGCTGCTTTCAGTACAACATCTAACCCCTAAGTAAGTTCGGAGGATGCGTATGAAAAAGTTGATCAACAATCCCGCTGATGTCGTCAAGGAAGAGCTGCAGGGTGTGGCGCTGGCCCACGGGGATCAGGTGCGGGTGTACTTCGACCCGGCCTACGTGGTGCGCGCCGATGCGCCGGTGGCCGGCAAGGTCGGCATCGTCTCCGGCGGCGGCAGCGGCCATGAGCCGATGCATGGCGGCTTCGTCGGCTATGGCATGCTGGACGCAGCCTGCCCCGGCGCGGTCTTCACCTCCCCCACCCCCGACCAGATGCTGGAGGCCACCAAGGCGGTCAACGGCGGCGCGGGCGTGCTGCACATCGTCAAGAACTACACCGGCGACATCCTGAACTTCGAGATGGCGGCTGAGCTGGCCATGGCCGAGGGCATCGAGGTCGAGAGCGTGGTGATCGACGACGACGTAGCCGTGCAAGACAGCCTGTGGACGGCCGGCCGCCGCGGCGTCGGCACCACTGTGCTGGCTGAGAAGATCTGCGGCGCGGCGGCCGAGGCTGGCAAGAGCCTGAAAGAAGTGGCCGACCTGTGCCGCAAGGTCAACGGCTGGGGCCGCAGCATGGGCATGGCGCTGACCTCCTGCACCGTGCCACACGCTGGCCAGCCCACCTTCGAGCTGCCTGAGGACGAGATGGAGATCGGCGTCGGCATCCACGGCGAGCCGGGCCGCAAGCGGATGGCGCTGGCCAGCGCCGACGAGATCACCGAGATGCTGGCCGATCCGATCATCAAGGACCTGCCCTTCGAGAAGGGCGACAAGGTCATTGTCATGGTCAACGGCATGGGCGGCACCCCGCTGATCGAGCTCTACATCGTCTATCGCAAGCTGGCCGAGATCTGCGAGGCCCACGGCATCACCATCGCCCGCAACCTGATCGGCGACTACATCACCTCGCTGGAGATGGCCGGCTGCTCCATCACCCTGCTCAAGGCCGACGACGAAATCCTGGGCTACTGGGATGCGCCGGTCAAGACGCCGGGGCTGCGGTGGGGTATGTAGTCAATTAACAATTGATAATTGTCAATTGCCAATTGTCAATTAGTGAGGCGCCCAGTGGTAACACGAGACGACATCCTCGCCTGGCTGAAATGCTATCGCCAGACGATTGGCGAGAACAAAGACTACCTGACCCGACTAGACTCGGCCATCGGCGACGCGGACCATGGCGCAAACATGGATCGCGGCTTTGCGGCCGTGGTGGACAAGCTGCCCTCGGTGGCCGACAAGGACCTGGGCTCGATCTTCAAGACCATCGGCATGACCCTGGTCTCGACGGTCGGCGGCGCCGGCGGCCCGCTCTACGGCACCTGGTTCATGCGCGCCGGCATGGCGCTGGACGGCAAGACCGAGGTGACAGCCGAGGATCTGCTGGCCGCTTTCCAGGCCGGCTTGGCCGGTGTGCAGCAGCGCGGCAAGGCCACTACTGGCGAAAAGACCATGGTCGATGCCATGACGCCGGCCTGCGCGGCCATGCAAGCCAGCCTGGCCGGCGACGCCGACACCAAAGCGGCGCTAGAGGCAGCCGCCGCCGCGGCCGAGCAGGGCATGCGGGACACCATCCCTATGCTGGCCACCAAGGGCCGCGCCAGCTACCTCGGCGAGCGCAGCATCGGCCACCAGGACCCAGGCGCCACGTCGTCAGCCATGCTGTTCCGCTGCGCGGCCGACGTGTTGGGCAAGTAAATCGCGTATCAACCGTCAGAACGATCTGACACAATCTTGAACAAAGGAGTTCGCAACATGCCTAAGTATGTAGGTGCCGTCGACCAGGGCACCACCAGCACCCGTTTCATGGTCTTTGACCACGAGGGCGGCGTCGTCAGCGTCCACCAGCTCGAGCACGAGCAGATCTATCCCCAGGCCGGTTATGTCGAGCACGACCCGATGGAGGTCATCGCCCGCACCAATGATGTGATGGACGGGGCGCTCAAGAAGGCCGGCCTCACTGCCGGCGACCTGGCTGCGATCGGCGTCACCAACCAGCGTGAGACCACGGTGGTGTGGAACAAGAACACGGGCAAGCCCTACTTCAACGCCATCGTCTGGCAGGACACCCGCACCGACAAGATCTGCAACGAGCTGGCCAAGGACGGCGGGCAGGATCGCTTCCGCCCCCAGGTTGGTCTCCCCTTGGCGACCTATTTCTCCGGCCCCAAGATCAAGTGGATCCTGGACAACGTCGAGGGCGTGCGCTCGGCCGCTGAGCGGGGCGACGCAGTCTTCGGCAACATGGACACCTGGGTGATCTGGAACATCACCGGCGGCGTCAACGGCGGCGCACACGTGACCGACGTCTCCAACGCCAGCCGCACCATGCTGATGAACCTGGAGACCCTGGACTGGGACGACGAGATCCTGGCCATCATGGGCATCCCCAAGCAGATGCTGCCGGAGATCCGCCCCTCCAGCGACCCCAAGGTCTATGGCTACTGGCAGGGCGTGCCGGTCTGCGGCGACCTGGGCGACCAGCAAGCGGCCCTGGTGGGCCAGACCTGCTACGCCGCCGGCGAGGCCAAGAACACCTATGGCACCGGCTGCTTCATGCTGATCAACACCGGCACCGAGATCGTGCCCAGCAAGAGCGGCCTGCTGACCACCCTGGGCTACAAGATGGGCGACGCCCCCGCGGTCTACTGCCTGGAAGGCTCCATCGCCATCACCGGCGCCTTGGTGCAGTGGCTGCGCGACAACATGGACTTCTTCGATTTCTCCAAGCACATCGAAGACTATGCCAAGCAGGTACCGGACAGCGGCGGCATCTACTTCGTGCCGGCCTTCTCTGGCCTGTTCGCCCCCTACTGGCAGTCCTCAGCGCGCGGCGCGATCGTCGGCCTGACCCGCTACATCAACAAGTTCCACATGTGCCGCGCAGCGCTGGATGCCACCGCTTACCAGACGCGCGAGGTGCTGGACGCGATGGAGAAGGACTCTGGCGTGACGCTGAAGGCCCTCAAGGTCGACGGCGGCATGGTTTACAACGACACGCTGATGCAGTTCCAGTCCGACATCCTGGGCGTGCCGGTAGTGCGGCCGGTGGTGGCCGAGACCACGGCGCTGGGCGCGGCCTATGCCGCCGGCCTGGCCGTGGGCTACTGGGACAACCTGGAGGACCTGCGCCAGAACTGGCAGATCGACAAGACCTATGAGCCGAAGATGGACGAGGACACCCGCGCCACCCTGTACAAGGGCTGGCTGAAGGCCGTCCAGCGCTCGATGAACTGGCTCGAGGACTGAGTTTTACCCCAGACCCTAAGGGTTTCCGAAAACCCTTAGGGTCTAACCCCTGCAAGACCTTCAAGGTTTTCAGAAACCTTGGAGGTCTTGCAGCGACGCACTAGAAAACAAAACCACCCCAGACAAAACCGCCTGCATTTGCCTTCGCCGATCGTTTGACCGCGGAGACGCAAAGCACGCAAAGGAAAGCGACCGACTGCACTTTGCGTCCATCGCGTCTGCGCGGTTCTGTTTTTTTCGCCTGCTCGCCAGACCCTTCGGGTTTCTGTGACCGATCACGACTTGCCGTTCATCAAGCCTACTGGTCGAGCAGATGACGTAGCTAGCGCGCGGAAACCCGAAGGGTCTTTCATTGCCCATCGAGGTACACATCATGAAACGCATCGAGACCGAGATCCTGGTCATCGGCGGCGGCGCCACGGGCACCGGAGTCGCCTGGGATGCGGCGCTGCGGGGGTTTAAGGTTGTCCTGATCGAGAAGCGCGACCTGACCCACGGCACCACGGGGCGCTATCATGGCCTGCTGCACAGCGGCGGCCGCTACGTGGTCAAAGACCCGGTTAGCGCCACCGAGTGCATTCTCGAAAATCGTGTCCTGCGCAAAACCCACACCCACTGCATCGAGGCCACCAGCGGCTTCTTCGTGGTCACACCCGAGGACGAAGGCCCCTATCCCGACAAGTTTGTCGAGGGCTGCCGCGCCACCGGGGTTGATTGCACTGAAATCTCTGTGAGCGAAGCGCTGCGCCGCGAGCCGCTGCTCAACCCCCGCATCAGCCGCGTCTTCGAGGTGCCCGACGGCTCGGCCGACAGCTTCCTGGCCACCCATGCCACGGTGCAGGCTGCCCGCCACGCCGGCGCGCAGATCCTGATCTACCACGAGCTGGTCGATCTGATCATTGAGGGCGGCGACGGCCACCGACGAGTGGTAGGCGCCAAGGTGCGTGACGTGGCCAAGGGCATGGATGTCGAGATTCGCTCCCAGATGGTCATCAACGCCACCGGCGCCTGGGCTGGCGTTGTTACCCAAATGGCCGGAGTCACCATCAGCGTGGTGCCGGGCAAGGGCACCATGGTGGCCATGAACCACCGCGCGCTGAACACCGTGGTCAACCGTTGCAAGATGCCGGCCGACGGCGACATCATTGTCCCCCTGCACACGGTGGCCATCATCGGCACCACCGACGAGCGGGTGACCGACCCCGAAAACCTGCGCATCGAGCCGTGGGAGGTCAACCTGATGCTGGAGGAGGGCGACAAGATGGTGCCCCACCTCAGCAAGGCGCGAGTGGTGCGGGCCTGGGCCGGCGTGCGCCCCCTCTACCAGGAGGACTACGCCGGGGCCAGCCGCGACGCGACGCGCAAGTTCGCCCTGCTAGACCACAAGGAGCGCCACGGCATCGACGGCTTCATCACCATCACCGGCGGCAAGTGGACCACCTTCCGCCTGATGGCCGAGAAGACTGTAGATCTGGCCGCCAGGCACCTGGGCGAGCGCAAGCCCTGCGTCACGGCCAGCACCCCTGTGCCTGGTGTGGATCAAGGCCACTACTGGCTGGGCCACCGTCTGCACGAGGTCGAGGAGAAAAAGCTGCAAGGCGAGCTGATCTGCGAGTGCGAGTTGGTGACGCGCAGCATGTTGGAGAACGCAGCCAAACAGAACCCGCTGTTGACCCTGGACGACCTGCGCCGCGACGTGCGGCTGGGCATGGGGCCCTGCCAGGGTGGCTTCTGCACCTACCGCGCCGTCGGCATCGTCCACGAGCTGGGCAAGGCGGGCGTGTGGGAGGGCGACGCCGGCCATCAGACCCACGCGGCCGAGGAATGGGATGTGGCCTATATCCAGTCGCCGGCGCGCAATTCTCCTGAGAGTGGCAAGTTGCAAGTTGCAGGTGGCATGCTGCCGCAGCGGCAGGTTGCAGGTGGCAGCGGAGAGACGCCGCCGTTGTTTAACCCGAATTTGCTGCTGCGCGATTTCTTGCAGGAGCGCTGGAAGGGCGTCGTGCCGATCCTGTGGGGCCGGCAGCTCAAGCAGGAACGGCTGGATGAGCTGATTTACATGGGCGTGATGAACGCCGATCACCTGCCGGACGGCCAACTGGCCAGCCCGGTGACTGATTTCTACCTCTACGATACCACGCCCAACGAGAAGGAGGTGCATCCGTGAGCGATCTATTTATCGTTGGCGCCGGTTTGAGCGGCTTGCTGGCGGCCCACACGGCGGCCAAGGCCGGCCTGCGGGTGCAGGTGGCGGCCAAGGGCCTGGGCTCCATGCACTGGTCGGCCGGCACGGTGGACGTCATGGGCTACACCGCAGAAGAGATGAGCCGTCCTGTCCGCCGGCCGCTGGACGCGATCCAGGCGCTGAGCGCAAGCCACCCGGAGCATCCCTACGCGCTGCTGGGCGCGCATCAGGTGCAAGGCGCGCTGGACGAGTTCGTTGCGCTGGCTGGCGAGCTGGGCTTGCCCTACGCCGGCGCGGCCACGACGGGCGACAATCTGCTGCTGCCGTCAGCCGTGGGCGCGCTGCGTCCCACCTTCCTGGCCCCGCAAGCGCAGTTGGCCGGGGATGCCAGCCGGGCGGAGCCGATGCTGATCGTCGGCTTCCACGGGCTGCGCGACTTCTACCCGGAGCTGATCGCCGAGAACCTCCTCAAGCAGGGCTTTCAGGCCCGCGCGGCCTTCCTGCCGCTGAGCCTGCTGACGGAACAGAGCGACCGCAACAACGTGCAGTTGGCGCTGGCCCTGGACGACAAGGCGCGTCGCATGAAACTTGGCGCAGAGCTCGCCCGGCTGGGCCAGCCGGGCGAGCGTATCGGCCTGCCGGCGATTCTCGGCCTGGACGACCACATGGCAGCCCTGGCCGACCTGCAAGCCGCGGCCGGCGTTCCCATCTTCGAGATCCCCACCCTGCCGCCCAGCGTGCCGGGCATGCGCCTGTTCAAGGCGCTGCGCGCCCGGCTGTGGCAGATGGATGTGCAACTGTATGCGGGCATCGAGGCTATCGGCGCTGAGACGATCGCGGCCAACGGCGCGGCCGGCCGCGTGCAGTGGGTCGAGACGGCCACCAGCAGCCGCCCGATGAAGAACCGCGCCAAGGCCTATCTGTTGGCCACCGGCGGCATCCTGGGCGGCGGCTTCGACAGCGACCACACCGGCAAGATCTGGGAGACGGTCTTCGGCCTGCCGCTGACCATCCCGCAGAAGCGCTACGAGTGGTTCCGGCCAGCCTTCATGGACCCGGCCGGCCATCCGGTCTTCAACGGCGGCGTGGCGGTTGACCAGCGCATGCAGCCGGTGGACGCGGCCGGCAAGGTCATTTACAGCAACCTGTGGGCGGCTGGCGGCGCGCTGGCTTGCGTCGACCCCATTCAACAGCACAGCCTGGAGGGCATCGCCATCGCCACGGGCATCGCCGCCGGCCAGGCCATCGTGCGCGCCTTGGCGCAGTAGCTGGCAATTAGGTGCCGGGCATTTCTCTACGTACCCGCTTATCACCGCTCAAATGCCCGGCACCTGAGCCAAACGGAGAAATCACTTATGCCAATGCATACGACATCCTGGGAATCGGTCGGGCCGTCGCTCGACGAGTGCATCAAGTGCAACATCTGCACCAGCTACTGCCCCGTGGCCGAGGTGACCGACAAGTTCCACGGCCCCAAGTACTCCGGCCCGCAGGCGCAGCGCTTCCGCGAGAACGGCCAGCCGCAGTCGCCTGATCACTCGGTGGACTACTGCTCCGGCTGCCGCGTCTGCAACGAGGTCTGCCCCACGGGCGTGCGCATCGCCGAGTTGAACGCGCGGGCGCGCGCCCAGGCGGCTGCGGAGCACGGCATCCCGCTGCGCAACCGCCTGCTGGGCCGCAGCGACATGCTGGGTAAGATGGGCATGATCGCCCCCGGCCTGGCCAACTTCGCCATGAACAACGGCCTGGCCCGCTCCATCGCCGAAGGGGTGATGGGCATCTCCAAGGGCGCGCAGATGCCCAAATGGAGCACCGAGGGCACCTTCGCGTCGTGGCTCAAACGCAGCGCGGCCAACCGGCTCAAGTCGGAGCGCAAGGTGGTCTACTACCACGGCTGCTCGACTATGTACTACGAGCCCTACGTGGGCAAGGCGGCCATGGCGGTCTTCGAGCACAACGGCTTCGAGGTCGTCGTGCCGGAGCAGGGCTGCTGCGGCCTGCCGCTGCTGAACAACGCCGAATTCCCCGCGGCCGAGAAATATCACCACCGCAACCTGGAGTGGCTGGTCCCCTACGCGCGCCAGGGCTACCAGATCGTCGGCACCAGCACGAGCTGCACCTTGACGCTGAAGGAAGAGGCGCCCGACATGCTGGACATCCACACGCCGGAGGCCCATGACCTGGCCATGGCGGTGTGGGATATCTTCGAGTGGCTGCGGGAGCTGCACGAGCAGGGCCAGCTCAAGACCGACTTCCAGCGTATCGACATGGTGCTGCCCTACCATCCGCCCTGCCAGTACCGCGCCCACCACATCGGCTCGCCGGTGATGGATATCCTGCCGCTGATCCCCGGCCTGGACGTGAGGGAGAGCCACGCGCGCTGCTGCGGCGGCGCCGGCACCTACGTCTACAAGAAGGAAAAGTACCAGATCGCCATGGATGTGGGCCAGGAGCTGTTCACCTTCATTGGCGACCAGGGGCCGCAGGTGACGATGACCGCCTGCACCTCCGAGACCTGCCGCTGGCACATCGAGTCGGCCACCAAGCTGCCCTGCCGCCATCCCATCGAGGTACTGGCCGCGGCCTATGGGCTGTACGATTTGGAGAAGCGGAAGTTGACGAGGGAGTAGGTGGTAGATTGGTAGATTGGTAGATTGGTAGATTGGTAGATTGGTCGGCGCGGCCGCGTGTCATGCTGAACGGGTCGAGCGGCCAGCGTGATAGCAGAGACGCATAGTCTGGCGGCCAATCATCGTCGCAGGACGCGGCGTTAGTGAAGCATCCCCGCACTGTGGCTGCGTGTCATGCTGAACGGGTCTAGCGGCCAGCGTGATAGCAGAGACGCATGGTCTGGCGGCCACTCCGCATCGCAGGACGCGCTGCCAGTGAAGCATCCCGGCACCGCCGCTGCGTGTCATGCTAAACGGGTCGTGCGGCCAGCATGATAGCGGAAAAGCATTGTCTGGCAGCCAATTGCCATCGCAGGAAACGCCGTTAGTGAAGCATCCCCGTGCGGCGTGGGGATGCTTCACTAACGGCACAGCGCTCAAGCTCATTGGCCATAAGAGTACGTTGTGTGCGCTAACATCCGTGGTTGCTCGACCCGTTCAGCATGACAGCGAGTCAACACACCCCCTAGAACGGAGTAGAACACCTTGGGGACTGAAAACAACGACCTGCGCTACCTCGAATTGCTGGCCCGGCAATACCCCAGCATCCAGGCAGCTTCCACCGAGATCATCAACCTCAGCGCGATCCTGCATCTGCCCAAAGGGACCGAGCACTTCCTCTCGGACATCCACGGCGAGCACGAGCCGTTTTTGCACGTGCTGCGCAATGGGTCGGGCACGGTGTCGCGGCGCATCGAGGAGGTGTTCCAGAGCACCCTGCTGGAACACGAGCGCCGCGAGCTGGCCACGCTGATCTACTACCCGGAGCAAGTTCTGACCCGCCGGCTGGGCCAGTTCAGCGCCGAGGCGGCCGAGGACTGGTACCGCGTGACCCTCTTCCGCCTGGTGCAGGTCTGCCGCGTCATGTCCTCCAAGTACACCCGCTCCAAGGTGCGTAAGGCGCTGCCGCCGGCCTTCGCCTACATCCTGGAGGAACTGCTGCACGAGCAGGAGAGCATCGAGAACAAGCAGGAATACTACCAGAGCATCGTCGACACCATCATCAGCACCGGCCGGGCGCGGGCTTTCATCGTGGCCATGGCCGAGCTGATCCAGCGGCTGGCCATCGACCACCTGCACATCATCGGCGACGTCTACGACCGCGGGCCGGGCGCGCACGTGATCATGGACGCGCTGATGGCCTACCACTCGGTGGATTTCCAGTGGGGCAACCACGACATCGTCTGGATGGGCGCGGCGGCCGGCAGCGAAGCCTGCATCGCCAACGTGATCCGCATCTGCCTGCGCTACGCCAATCTGGAGACGCTGGAGGGAGGCTACGGCATCAGCCTGCTGCCGCTGGCTACGCTGGCTATGGAGGTCTACGGCAACGACCCCTGCCGCCAGTTCAAGATCAAGGCCCCTCCCACCGGCGAGGAGTACACCCAGAACGAGCTGCTCTTGATGGCGCGCATGCACAAGGCCATCTCCATCATCCAATTCAAGCTGGAGGCGGACATCATCCAGCGCCGGCCGGAGTTCCAGATGGCCGATCGCCTGCTGCTAGACAAGATCGACCTGGACGCGGGCACGGTGCTGGTGGACGGCCAGAGCTATCCGCTGAACGACACCCTCTTCCCCACGCTGAACCCGGCCGATCCCTACGCGCTGAGCGAGGAGGAGCGCAGCGTGCTGCAGCGGCTGGTCTACAGCTTCCAGGACAACGAACGGCTGCAACAGCACGTGAGTTTCCTCTATTCGGTGGGCGGCATGTACCGGGCCTACAACGGCAACCTGCTCTACCATGGCTGCATCCCCATGGAGCAGGATGGCGCGTTTGCCGCCTTCGAGATCAACGGCGAGAGCTTCCGCGGGCGGGCGCTGCTCGACCGCATCGACCGGCTGGTGCGCCAGGCCTATTTCGCGGCCGATCCCGCGCAGAAGCAGTACGGCCAGGACATGATGTGGTACCTGTGGACCGGCGCGCAGTCGCCGCTGTTCGGCAAGCAGAAGATGGCCACCTTCGAGCGCTACTTCGTCGACGATAAGACAACCCACGAGGAGAAACGCAACCCCTACTACGACTACCGCGACCGGCCGGAGACGGTCAGCCGTATCCTGGAGGAGTTCGGCATGGACCCGCAGCGCTCGCACATCATCAACGGCCACGTGCCCGTGAAAGTCCGTAGGGGCGAGAATCCGGTCAAGGCCGGCGGCCGGCTGCTGGTGATCGACGGCGGCTTCTCCAAGGCATACCAGGGCCAGACCGGCATCGCCGGCTACACGCTGATCTTCAACTCCTACGGGCTGCTGCTGGCCTCGCACCAGCCCTTCGAGTCGGTGGAACAGATCCTGGATGGCGGCCGCGGGCCTTACTCCCAGACCGAGATCCTGGAAACCAACACCCGCCGCATCCGCGTGCGCGACACCGACCTGGGCAAGAATATCCAGAGCCAGATCGACGAGCTGCGCGCGCTGCTGGACGCTTACCGCAGCGGCTTGATCAAAGAACGATAGCCGCCCCCCGATGCCGGGCACTTCATGGCCACACGATGCACTCAACACACTGATCAAGCGCCCGGCATCGGGCGTGACCTTGCCCCCTGGGAAGCGCGCTGGGCGCCCTACGACGAGGCCACCTATGCCGCGGCGCTGGCCGCCATCGGGCCGGACGACGTGGTGCTGGACATCGGCGCGGGCGACCTGCGGCTGGCGCGGCGCATGGCCGAGCAGGCCAGGCAAGTCATCGCCTGGGAGATGCAGCCGCAGTTGCTGGCGGCGTGGAACGGAGAGCGTGGAGCGGAAAGCGACCAGAGGCTGCGCCCTGTCTGCGCAGATGCGCGTAGCGAGGCTGTGCCGCCGGGCGTGACTGCGGCCGTGCTGCTGATGCGCCACTGCACCCACTATGCGCTGTACGTTGAAAAGCTGCGCGCGGCCGGCTGCCAGCGTTTGATCACCAACGCGCGCTGGGGCATGGGCGTCGAGGTGACCGACCTCGGCCCCGCCGCACCGTTCAGCAGCGCTGCCGGCGGCTGGTACGCCTGCCGCCGCTGCGGCGCCACCGGTTGGGTCGGCGATGATCCTGCCACGGTGACAGAGGCAACGATAGAACACGTGACCGACGTCGAAGGATGCCCGGCGTGCAGCCCTGGTGACTGGTAGACTGGTAGATTGGTTGATTGGTCACATGCACGCGGACTGACCAATTTACCAATCTACCAATCTACCCCCCAAGAAAGGTTCCCCATGCAACTACGAGACAAACACATCGCCTTCCTGGCCGGCCCCGGCTTCGAGGACCTGGAGTTTTGGGCCGTCTACATGCGCCTGGTCGAGGAGGGCGCGCGGGTGACGGTGGTCGGGCTGAAGGCCGGCGACGTCTATCCCAGCAAGAGCGGCGGGCTGACGGCCAAGGCCGATGTGGCCGCGGCCGACGTGACGCCCGACCAGTTTGACGCCATCGTCATCCCCGGCGGCTGGGCGCCCGACAAGATTCGCCGCTACGAGGCCGTGACCTCCCTGGTCAAGGGCATCCACGACCAGGGCAAGATCGTCGGCATGATCTGCCACGCCGGCCTGGTGGGCATCTCGGCCCACATCGTTGCTGGCCACCGCGCCACCGGCTCCCTGGGCATCAAGGACGACCTGGTCAACGCCGGCGCGACCTGGGTCGACGAACCCGCCTTCCGCGACGGCAACCAGGTCTGGGGCCGCGTCGTGGAGGATATACCGGCGTTCAATCGCGAGCTGGTGAAGGCGTTGGCTGAGTGACTATCATCCTGTGACACGTAATGCGTAACTCGTAACTCGTAACCCGGAATCCGGAGAGCGCGTGCGCCATTCCGGGTTACGCATTACGTGTTACGAGTTACGCCCTGGAAAGAGAGCCCCCTCATGGTCGGACTCGTACTCGTCTCCCACAGCGCCGAGCTGGCTGCGGCCGTCAAGGCGCTGGCTGAGCAGCAAACCCAGGGCCGCGCGGCCATTGCGGCTGTCGGCGGCACCGGCGACCCCGAACATCCCTTCGGCACCGACGCGATGGCGATTCTAGCGGCCATCGAGTCGGTCTACAGCGACGACGGCGTGCTGGTCTTGATGGACCTGGGCAGCGCCATCATGAGCGCCGAGACCGCGCTGGAGTTCATGGACTCCGACCAGGCGGCCCGCGTGCGGCTCAGCCCCGCGCCCTTCATCGAGGGCGCCATGGCCGCGTCGGTGCAGGCGTCCATCGGCATGGATATCGACGCGGTGGCGGCCGAGGCGCTGGAGGCCATGAGGCCGAAGCAGGAAAGCCTGGGAGCGAGTGCAGATGATGAGTCTAGAAATGACTTTTCTCAGAGAAAAGTCATTTCTGAGGACGAGGCCACCGCATCGATCTCCGGCCAGGCCATGCTGATCAACCCGGCCGGCCTGCACTTCGGCCCGGCCGTGCAGTTCGTCCAGTTGGCGGCCGGCCACCAGGCAGAGATCAGCGTGATCAACCTGGCCACCGGCGCGGGTCCGGCCAACGCTAAACGCTTCAACCAGGTGCTGTCGTTGGGCGCCGAGCAGGGCCATGCGATCGAGATCAGCGCCCAGGGGCCGGACGCGCAGACGGCCGTGGACGCGCTGCTGGCGCTGACCGCCAGCGGCTTTGGCGAGGCGGATGCGCCGGTGGAGGAAACGTCTCTTCCTGTGTCCGGCCACAGCCAGGGACGCGGCTGGCTGGAACTGCGCGGTATCGCGGCCTCACCCGGCGTCGCCGTTGGCGCAGCCGTGCTGCTGACGGCTGCTGCGCCGGCTGTCCACCGCTATCGGATCGAGGAACCTGCTCAGGAGTGGGCGCGCTACCAGGCTGCCGTTCATCAGGCCCGCGGCGATCTGCTGGCGCTGGCCGAGCGCATGGCGCGCGAGCTGGGCGCTCAGCAAAGCCGCATTTTTCAAGCCCACGCCATGCTGCTGGAAGACGAAGACCTGGAAAGCAAGGTGCATGCAGCCATCTATGAGGAGCAGATCAACGCCGAAGCAGCCTTGAACGACACCTTCGGGGCCGAGGCGGAACGGTTGCATGACATGGCCGGCGCCCGTTTTCAAGAGCGTTCTGCCGACCTGCGCGACCTGGCCGGCCGGCTGCTGCGAACCCTCGGCAGCGGCGGCGGCGTGGTTATCCCCGATCTGCCTGACCAGGCTATTGTCATCGCCGACGACCTGGTACCCTCGCAGACCGCCGCGCTGGATCGCCGCCGGGTGGTAGCGTTCTGCACTGCGCTGGGCGGGCCAACTGCGCACACAGCCATCCTGGCCCGCAGCATGGGCATCCCGGCCGTGGTGGGTCTTGGCGAAGCGCTGTTGGCGCAGGTGCGATCGGGAATGGCCCTGGCCGTCGACGGCACGGCTGGCGTGCTGCTGATCGACCCTGACCAGGAGACCGTTGCAGCCTTCAGCGCGCAGCAAGCGGCCGACCTGGCGGCGCGCGCCGTTGCTTTCGGCAAAGCACAGGCCGCAGCCCGCACAGCGGACGGCAGGCATGTCGAGGTGGTGGCCAACCTGGCCACAGCCGCCGATGCCCAAGCCGCGCTGCAAGCTGGCGCGGAAGGCGTCGGCCTGCTGCGCACGGAGTTTATCTTCCAGGACCGCACCGATCCGCCCAGCGAGGAGGAGCAGTACGCCGCCTATCGCCAGGTTGCCGAGACGATGGCCGGCCGGCCGGTGGTGATCCGCACCCTGGACATCGGCGGCGACAAACCAGCGCCGTACTTGCAACTGCCGGCTGAGGCCAACCCCTTCCTTGGCTGGCGGGCGATCCGCATCTCACTGGCCATGCCGGAGTTTTTCAAGGTGCAGTTGCGGGCCATTCTGCGTGCGGCCGTTCATGGCCGAGTGCTGGTGATGTTCCCCATGATCGCCACCGTGGAGGAAGTGGCCCAGGCGCAGGCGCTGCTGGCCGAGGCTGCCAGCGAGCTGGCCAGCCAGGGCATTGCTCATGCTGCCAGCATCCCCGCCGGCATCATGGTGGAGGTGCCCAGCGCAGCGCTGATCGCCGACCAACTGGCGCCGTTGGTGGATTTCTTCAGCATCGGCACCAACGATCTGACCCAATACACCTTTGCTGCCGACCGGGGCAACGCACGCGTGGCCAGCGTGGGCGATCCGCTGCACCCGGCTGTGCTGCGCCAGATCAGCCAGGTGATCGACGCGGCCCATGCTGGCGGCAAGTGGGTAGGGCTGTGCGGCGAGCTGGCAGGCCAGCCAGAGGGCATCCCCGTGCTGCTGGGCCTGGGTCTGGACGAGTTCAGCATGTCGGCGTCCAGTATCCCGGCCGCCAAGGCGCTGCTGGCCCGGCTGGCCGTGCCCGACGCGCAGGGCCTGGCGCAGCGCGTGGTGAACCTGCCCGATGCGGCCGCGGTCAAGGCGGAGGTGAAGCGGTTCGTGGAACGGCTCGCCGCGTAGGGTTGAGCCTCACAAGCTGGCTCGGTCAGGAGACCGGCCAGAGCTAGAGCGACCTGCCAAGCCGCAGTTTGGGTTGAAAAAACAACAGGCGGAGCGACGCTCTGTAGAGAGCGTTGCTCCGCCTGTTGTTGTATGCTGCGTCAGAGAGACAACTACTCAGCCACGCCCATGGCTTCCTTGAGCTTGGCCTCGTCCTCAGCGCTCAGGTTGGTGCGCAGAATGGTGGGGTGGAACTTGGCGATCTCGGGGATGACCTTGTCCTCGGTGACCTTGCTGACCATCAGGAACAGCGCGGCCTCGCCGGGCTGCACCGTCTCGCCCACTTCCT
Organism: uncultured Anaerolinea sp.; assembly: GCA_964626845.1. Taxonomy (GTDB): domain Bacteria; phylum Chloroflexota; class Anaerolineae; order JAAEKA01; family JAAEKA01; genus JAAEKA01. Next base: position 86,913 of record CAZVGR010000002.1, on the reverse strand, counting down.
TAATGAAGCTGTCGTCGATGCCGTAGTCGGCAAACTTGCCAGCAAGCGCGCCGCTGATGGCGCCGATGGCCAGGCCCATCCAGGGCATGAAGAAGAAGAGGCCGATCAGCATACCCCAGAAAGCGCCGCCCAGCGCGCCCGCGCCCACCAGGTCGTTGGCCTGCTTGACCTTGACCTTGCCGTCTTCCCGGCGGGTGACCAGCGCCGCATCGGCCAGGGTAATCAACTGCTGCTTCTGCAGGCTGAACAGCTCAGCTTTGGCCTCGGCGGCCGTTGCCTCGTCTTTGAAGGCGAGGACGATCAATTCACTCATCTGTGATTTCCTTTCGTGATTGGGAGGTTACTCCGTGAGTAGAGATTACCTTGATTGTATGGAGATGCCACGCTGCGGTCTGGCAGGCGGCTTCCAGTTGGCTAACGCGAGCGCAGCAGGGCCAGCAGGCGCAGGATCGAGACGTACATCCAGACGATGGAGAGCATCAGTCCGAACGCGCCGTACCATTCCATGAACTTGGGCGCGCCGGCGGCCGAGGCGCGGCGAATAAACTCGAAGTCCAGCGGCAGATTAAGCGCGGCCAGGATCACGATCAGGACGGCGAAGCCGATGCCCAGAGGCGTGGGGGTGGCGAGGAAGCTGAAGTTGACGCCAAACAGCGACAGCAGCCAGGCCATCAGGTAGAGCATCAGCAGGCCGCCCATGGCGATCACCACGCCCATGGCGAAGCGGGAGGTCACTTTAATGACGTTGGTGATGTAGAGCAGCCAGGTGGCCAGGAAGACGGCGATGGTGACCACGATGGCCTGCAAGACAATGCCGTCCCACTCCAGGTTGAAGAAGTGGGCTGCGACGCCCAGGATAGCGCCGTAGGACAGGGCATAGCCAATGGCGAAGATGGGGATAAATCGGCCGGCAAAGACGCCTGCCATGCCGAAGATGAAGGACAGCAAGAAGGCCAGGAAGGTCCAACCGGGCTGAACCGCCACCTGCTGGCCGGCGATGTTGATGATTTGCACCTGGGACCAGCCCCAGGCGCCGGCGGCGATCATCAGGATCAGCAGGAAGCCGGTCTTGAGGTAAGCGCCGCGCGCAGTCATGCCGGCCTTCTCGACGGGACCGGAGCGGGCCAGCGCGCGTTCGAAAGCCTGGTCGTTAAGAGCCGGGTTGTTGCTGCTGTTCTGTTTAGTCAGGTTGGGGTCGTAGGATGGATTGGCTGCAGTCATTGGGCATGTCTCCCTTCATGACAACGCAACGCGCCTGCTGCTTGACAGCAAGCTACAGGCGCGTGCATGGCTGGCTTGGCTTGGGATCAGGCCGGTGTCTGTTCCCAGCGGTTGTAGGTCTCGATCTCGTAGTACCGATTGGTGCGCGCCTGCACGACGATGCCTGCCACAGCCACCGCCAGCGCGACGACGATCAGCAGCGGCGATGCTCTGACGACAGCCTGCACCGGCTGCTCGATCATGCGCGCTGATGGACTAAAGAGCAGCCCGAAGGTGCCGGCGATGGTGACTGCGCCCATCACCGAAGTGGCCACGATGATGACCCACTTTTGCAGGTTGAAGACAAAGGCCACAATGATCATGATCACTGCGCCCACCATGCCCACCACCCAGGTGATGAAGGTGAGATCCAGTCCGATGGCCGACATCAGCCCGGCGCCGATAGCGTAGCCTAGCGAGCCAGCGATCAAGGCTACCGCGACCGCGTAGAAGAGGTAAGACAAGATGGCAAAGGTTGCCGCGACGACGAAACCCACGATCCAACTGGTTACGGTCGACAGAAAGCCCTCGCCGAACAGCGCTTGCAACGTCTGGGCGCCAAAGGCGAAACCGAAGAAGAAACCCCAGATAGGCAGAAGCAAAATGAAGAGGCGGTAGCCCATAAAGCTGAGAAACATGCCATAGGTCAGGGCGATGAGCGCAGCACAGGTCAGAGCCAGAAACGATTCACTGGTCAACATGAGAGTCTCCTTGATAAAGAAAGAATGGTAACTGCTCAGCCGGCCGGTCAGAAACCGGGTTTTTCTCGTTGGGCAATGATTTCTGAGCTTGCAAACGCATTGCTCGGGGCTATGATAGCCGCTTCCGCAGCAAAAACCCGGTTTCTCTAAGCCCAGCCTGAGCAATAACAAAGAATGTTCGTTACTACTCAGGTGCCGGGCACTTGCAGCTCATAGGCGGCTGAAATCGGCTCCACAGACTTCATTGCAGGCGCAGATTCCAGTGCCCGGCACCTATGGCTGAGTAGTAACGAATGTTCGTATGCAAGACAAGGTGGATTAGCGCCAACAGGATTGAACCGACTTGATAAGGACCTTGTTGTTTAATTGCGCCTCCTCTTGTCGTTGCCGCGCCCGGACAGCGCGCAGGCAGCGCCAGCAGCGCTTCTAGAGCTTGAAAACCGCCCCAGACCCGATGGCGTCAAAGCCGATGGTCCAGCGCGTGTACTGGTTGAACTGCGCGTTGGTCAGGTTGGCGCCCTCCAGATTGGCGTCGGTCAACGTGGCATCGCTCAGCTCCGCCCCGCTCAAATCGGCGCCTTTCAGGTTAGCCCCGCGCAGATTGGCCGCAAAGAGATTGGCTGAGTGCAACAGCGCGCCTTCCAGATTAGCCATAGCCAGTTCGGCGTTGCCCAGGTCGGCGCCGGTCAGATCAGCCCCGGCCAGGTTGGCGCGTCCCAGATTGGCGTTGCCCAGGTCTGAGCCATGAAAGTCGACGCCAGATAGGTCAGCGCCGTACAGGCCCAACGATGACAGGTCGCGGCGACTGAGCAGCGGCGTCAATCCCTGTTGTTTGGCCTGACGCACAGTCTCTCTGACATCATCCTCAGAGAAGAATTTTTGCATGGTCTTCCTCGAAAGCGTGCTGAATGGTAGCTACTGAGGCGCCGGGCACTTGCAGTTCATCGGCGGCTGAAATCGGCTCCACAGACTTCGTTAGCAGGCGCAAATGCAAGTGCCGGGCACCTGGGCCTGGGTAGTAACGCTGAGCGTTCGTAATTCGTCTCAGTCAAAGCTGGGCAGCAGCTTCAACGCCTCTTGCATGGCAGCGATGTCGGCTTCTGGCCCCTTGAGCGCCTTGATCAGCGGCACACTTAGTTGGCGCACTTTGGCGCTGTGGTTGTCGGTCAGCACATGCCGCACGCCGTCGCGCAGCGTCTTGTCCACACCTGGCTGGATCAGCGCATTGAGCACGGCCGGCATCGCTGGATCGCCAATTTGGGCCAGGGTGCTGCCGGCGGCCCAACGCACACCATGGTCAGTATCACTCAGGGCAGCTACCAACGCCGTGAGCACATCGGGCGTAGGATCGCCGGCCAGGAAATGGGCGGCATCCGCGCGTTGGTTCTCTGGCAGACGGGGATTTTGTAAAATCTGAATGGCTTGCGCAGTTGACTCGATCATGGGTGCTCCTTTCGTCTGGTGGGTCGTGTGGGTGACGAACTCATTATACCAAACATCAGCGGCAAACAGAAGAATCCATGACTTGTGCAATCGCAACTCCCGCCGCACCGGCCTGCCCACAAATCTCCCCACAGCGTGGTCTGCAGACAGCTTTTAGCTCACTCGCTGGCCGCGGTCGAAGCACACCAGGCCATGCCCCGCCTCCAGCCGCACCTGCACGGGCGCGCCCAGGGGATAAGCAGCGGTGTGGGGCATGTGACAGCGCACGCTGCGGCCGGAGGGCAGGCGCACGCTGTATTGCCACATGTCGCCGACGAAATCGGCCGCGCTAATCAGCCCGTGGTTGCTGCCCTCTGCCGCAGGCACGACTCGCAAGTCGTGGGGCCGCACCATAGCCTCGGCCTGCCGGCCCAGCGGCAGCGCGCTGGCGGCCGGCAACAGGCCGATCTCACTGACCAGCCCTGCAGCCGTCGCCTGCACAGGCAGGAAGTCGGCCGCGCCCATGAACTCGGCTACGAAACGATTCTGGGGACGGTGATAGACCCTATCGGGCACGTCGATCTGTTCGATATAGCCCTGGCGCATCACGGCCACCCGGTCGCCCAGCAACAGCGCCTCCTGCTGGTCATGGGTGACGAAGACGGCCGTGCTGGCGCTGGCCTTGAGAATGCGGCGCACCTCGCTGCGCATTTGCTGGCGCAGGTCGGCGTCCAGGTTGCTGAACGGTTCGTCGAAGAGGATCACGGCAGGCTGCGGGGCCAGGGCGCGGGCCAGAGCCACGCGCTGTTGTTGGCCGCCAGACAGGGCATGGGGGTAGCGCCCGGCTAGCTCAGTCAACCCGACCATCTGCAAAACCTCGTCCACCCGGCCGGCCCGCTGCTGCTTGGGCAGGCGGTGCAGGCCGAAGGCCACGTTGTCAGCCACGGTCAGGTGGGGGAAGAGCGCGTAGTCCTGGAACACCATGCCCAGGCCGCGCTGCTCTGGCGGCAGGGAGCGCGTGCGGTCGGCGACCAGTTGGCCGGCGATGCGCACCGTGCCTGCGTCGGGCTGCTCGAAGCCGGCCATCAGGCGCAGAGTCGTGGTCTTGCCGCAGCCGCTGGGGCCTAACAGCACCAACAGCTCCCCAGCCATAACCATCAACGACAACCCTCTGACGTCGCCGTGGTCGCCGTGGACGTAGTTCTTGACCACACAGTGCAGCTCGACCACCGGGGCCGGCGAAGGTGTCAGTTCAGGCATGGTCACGATCCTGGGAGATGATGATGCTCACAGAAAGAGATGACACGGCGAGCAAGAGCAGCGCGGGCAGGGCCGCGCGGGCATAGAAAGCCTCGGCGGTGGCGCTCCAGATCTGGGTGGCCAGAGTGGTGAAGCCGGTCGGCGCTAACATCAATGTCAGCGGCAATTCCTTGATCACCGTCAGAAAGACCAGCGCTGCGCCAGCCAGTATGCCAGGACGGGCCAGCGGCAGCGTCACCCGCTGCCAAGCGCGCAAAGGAGACAGTCCCAGGCTGCGCGCGGCTTCCTCCATGCGCGGGCTGATCTGCACCAGCGCGCTGCGTGTTGCGCCCAGCGCTTCAGGCAAAAAGCGCACGGCGTAGGCAAAGACCAACAAGGCCAGGGTCTGATAGAGCCAGGGCGCGTAGTTGGCCCCGAAGAAAACCAGTGACAGGCCCACGACCACGCCAGGCAGGCCAAAGCCGATGTAGCTGGCCCGCTCCAGCCCGCGCGCCAGGGCGGTGTGGTAGCGCGCCGCCAACACGGCGATGGGCAGGCCAGCCAGCACGGTGACCACAGCCGCCAGCCCGGCCGCGCTCAACGAATTCAGCGCAGCACGCCCCAGCCCCGGCCAGGTTTCGCCGCGCTGGATGCCCAGCGCCAGCCAATCCACCATCACGCCCACGGGCAGGATCAGCGCCAGCAGCGCCACGCCGCCAACCAGGGCAAGCGCAGGCCAACGCCAGCGGCCCAGGGCGATGGTTTTCAGGGGCCGGCTGCTGCTGCCGTGGGCGCGGCTGGTGCGGGCCTGGCCGCGGGCGCGTTGTTCAGCCCACAAAATCGCCAGCGTCGCAGCGACCAGCACCAAAGACAGCAGCGCGGCATAGCTGCGGTCGAAGCTGGAACGGTACTGGGTGTAGATGGCTTGGGTGAAGACGTTGGCGCGCAGCAGTGAAACCGCGCCGAAGTCGCTCAACGTGTAGAGCGCTACCAGCAGGCCGCCGGCTGCAATCGATGGGCGCAGGTGGGGCAGCGTAACGCGCCGGAAGACGCCCCAGGGGCCATGGCCCAGGCTGCGGCCGGCCTCCTCCAGGCTGGCATCCAGCCGCCGCCAGCCGGCGCGCACCGTCAAGAGCACGTAGGGATAGGTGAAGAGAGTCAGGGTCAGCCAGGCGCCGGGCAGGCCATAGATCTCCGGCAGGCGTTCGATACCCAGTGGCGCCAGCCAGCCTTGCAGGATGCCGCGCGGGCCGAACATGGCCAGCAGGCTGAACGCGCCCACGTAGGAGGGTACCACCAGCGGCAGGATCATGAGCACGGTCCAGACGCGGCGGCCGGGCAGGTCGCTGCGCACCAGCAGCCAGGCCAGGGGCAGGGCCAAGGCAATGGAAGAGGCCGTAACAGCCAGCGTGAGCAGCGCGCTGTTGACCATGATGGCCAGCGTGCGCGGCTGAAACAACTGCTGCCAGGCCGACGGCGGCGCAGCGGCGGCGCGCAGCAAGAGATAGGCCAGCGGCAGCAGCACCAGTCCTACAACCACGGCGCTGGCGACTACAAGCCCGCGCGGCGCTGGTCGTTGTGACGCAGCCTGCGAGGGTCGGGCTGGCTTGCAAAGTTGGCTGAGAGAAATGTTGACACGCATGGTCGGATACTGGAAAAACCGGGCTTTTCCGAAACCCGGTTTCTGAAGGGATGCTAGCCGAAATCCACAGGGCTGTCAAATTTTCGCTACAAAGATGAGAAAAATAGCCGCCTGGGCTGTCGCACGCCGAATCGATGTTGCCTCATTCTGACATCTATGCCACAATAGCGTTGCAGGTTTGCGGGCTCGTCTTTGCAGAGTGCGCAAGCTGCCACCAACCAGAAAGCGCAGGGCACAAGCATGCCCCCAACCCTCACACTCCTCTCCTGGAACGTCAACGGCGCGCGAGCCGTGTACAAGAACGGCTTCATGGACTGGCTGGCCGCCAGCGACGCGGACGTCGTCTGCCTGCAGGAGACGCGCGCCGAGGAGCACCAATTGCCCGATGACCTGCGCCAGCCGGCCGGGTACCACGCGATCTGGAATCCCTCCCGCGCCCGCAAAGGCTATAGCGGCACGGCCATCCTGAGCCGTGAAGCGCCGCTGCACGTCGAAATGGGCCTGGGGATCGAGGAGTTCGACCGCGAGGGACGCACCATTATCGCCGAGTACCCAACGTTCACGCTGTTGAACTGCTACTTTCCCAATGGCGGCCGCGACCACGGCCGTGTGCCGTTCAAGCTGGCCTTCTACGACGCATTCCTGGACCGGTGTGAGGCGCTGCGCGCGGCCGGCAAACCGGTGCTCTTCTGCGGCGACGTCAACACCGCCCACCGGGAGATTGACCTGGCGCGGCCCAAGGAGAACCAGACCGTCACCGGCTTCTTGCCCGAAGAGCGGGCCTGGATCGACAAGATCACCGGCCTGGGCTATATCGACACATTCCGTCACTTCTACCCCGACTTGCGCGACCAGTATACCTGGTGGCATCAGGTGACGTTCGCGCGGGCGCGCAATGTCGGTTGGCGCATCGACTACTTTTTCGCCGCGGCCGAGCTGCGGCCGCGGCTGGTGGACGCTTTCATCTCCCCCGATGTCATGGGCAGCGATCATTGCCCGGTGGGGTTGGTGCTGTCTGTCTGATCGGTTGTGTTGCGCCGGGCCGCGGTGGGGCGCCGGGTGTGAAACAGTTTGTAGTGACGACCTTGGTCGTTTTCTGCGGCCATCGGCGCCAAGAGTCGCCACTACAAACTGTTAACCGCTACCAGGCGTCCTGTTAGCGGCTGTCGCTATGCGGGCGGAATTGGTTCCCGCCGCTGGGGGCGCTGCCCGACAGGGTGACTCGGACCGGAGCGGCCGCGCTGCCGGCATCCAGTCCTGCTTCTGGCGCCGCCGCAGGGGTGACGCCGGTCACATTCATCACGATGTGCATGTTGGGAAAGCCAATGTCCGCCGTATTTGTCGGCTGAGGGACGCCGCAACCATCCGCAGCGATGTAGCTGGGGCCAGTCTGGCCGGCCGGGTTGGAGCCGATGAAGAACTCGTGGCCGACAGCCTGACCGTTGGGCGTGAAGACCTCTACGACCAACACGGAACCCGCTGGCGCCGTGCCAGCGATGGGTACCGTGTAAAGCGATAACGACTGATTGGGGATGTTGACGCCGACCGAGGCGATAGTGGTCAGGTTGTTGTAGGTCAGCGGCCCTGCGGGGTTGGTCTTGCGATACAGCCAGACCTCGACAGGTTGAGAGCCGCCGCTGCCTGACAGGGCGAACTCCACACCGAACTGGACTGAGCTGACGGCAAAGGAGCCGCTGATGCCGAAGTCGGTCAGCGTAAACTCGCGCAGGTATGCGTTGTCGGTGTGGTAGTTGTTCATATTGCACGACACTGAGTTGTTCGTGACAATAGACTGCGACTGGGAATGGGTGATAGTGCGCGGGGCAGCGGACGCGGTCAGCGAGAAGTTAGCCGTGACGCTGCCGCCTACAGGCACTGTCACAGCTTGCTGCAAGGCGGTGTAGCCGCTGGCGGCTGCGCGCACAGTCTGGTTGCCGGCCGGCGCATTGGCGATGCTGTAATTGCCCTGTGCATTTGTGGTCACACACTGGTTGTTGGAGAGCACGCAGACCTGGGCGCCAGAGATCGGCTGGCTGTTGCTGGCCTGGCGCACCCACCCGGCTATGGTCCCAGTGGCCTGGAACTGTGCGCGGTATAGCGTGATTGGCAGATAGGCGCGCGGCGGCAGAACCTGCTGACCACACTGGTCGAACTTCAGCTTGGCGATGCGCGTCTTCCACTGGCTGGCGTCGTTCCACTGGCCGGTGAACCAGAAGGTGCAGTCGTCAGCCGGGTCAACGTTCATCGACGAGTAGTCGCCATAGCGGTTGCTGCCGTTGGAGGCTGTGCCGTTGACGATGGTGAACTCGCCCTGGGGCATGGTTCCCGCGGAATCGGTAGCCAGACGGCCCACGTAGCGCAGGCCCGGGTAGGTGCTGCTGCTGCCGACGTTGTAGCCCAGCGCCATGTTGCCCTGGCGGTCCATGGCGATGGCGCCCATCCAGCGGCTGATATTGCCAGGCGCGTAGGTGCCCTCCTGGAACAGCGTCCAGTTGGCGCTAGTCTTGCGCAGCTCGAACCAACGCACGCCGGCCCGGTCGCTGCCTACGTCGGTGGCAAAGTTGCCCACCAGCACCTGGCGCGTGCCGAAGTTGCGGTAGCTCAGCCGCCACATGACCACCTCGCGCAGCGGGTCCAGCCGCACCGACGTGCCGGGCTGCGGGATGCAGGAGAAAGAGGTCAGGCCACACAGCGCCGAGTCGAACTCGGCCACCTGAATGTCGTGGATCTTGCTGAAGGTGGAGCTGGCTGGCGTTGTCCAGTTGACCGTGAAAGCCCAAATCTCCAACAGGTCGTTGCCGGGCATGCCGCTGGGCCCGTGTACTTCTGTGTCGCGGTGGCGCAGGAAGAGGCCGGGTGTGCCAGAGGGCGGCGCGGCCGAGCCATCCAGGTCAGCCGGGGTCAGCGCCTGAAAGCCGAAGCCGGGTAGCGAAGAAGCGGTGCGGCGCTGGAAGGTGGCCGACAGGCCCGCCAGCATGCGCGTCCGGTCCAGCGCATAGACGGCTGGGCCGCCAGTCTCGTTGGTGGACACATAGTAGGCATCCGGCCAGACCGCGTACTTAGGGTAGTCGGGGAAGTTAGGCGTCTGAAAGCGGTAGAAGCGATAGGTGCCGCCCGGATCGGCGCCGGTGGAGACATAGACGCACAGGTTGTTCCCGCTGCCTGCGAACTCACTCAACAGCCAGCGGTTGGCCAGTTGATCGTGCAGCACGATCGGGTCGCCTGCGCCAGTGCGGCAAGGATCGCCGGCAGGCGCCAGGGCGCTGAGCAGAGCAGGTCCTGTGATCACCGCGCCGGTGTTCTTGTTGTAAATCGTCACGCGGCTACTGCTGCTGTTGTTGATCATCTGCACGTAGTGGTTCGGCCCCACGTCGCCGACGGTATCGGGGGGATTGACGCCGCTGAAGCCCTGGCCGTTGTAATTCAGCAACGGCGTACCAAAGGCATCCGGCGCGGCCGGCGCAGCGCCCTCCTGCACGGCCAGCAATGGGTCTGGCCCCAGCTCAGGGTTGTAGGTCTCATCCAACTGGGCGCCGAGGTGCAGGCGCGGGTTGATCTCGCGGTCCAGCCAGTACTCCGACTCGGCTGCCGGCAGCGTGCTCAACGCCGCCGTCAGGAAGGGCTCGATCGGTTCGCTCACCAGCAGGTCGCCGGCTGCTTGCTGCTGCCAGGACGCGTTGAGCGACGCAGTCCCGCTGCCAGTGCTGCGCAGATCAGCCTGGCCTGCTGGCTGCAGAGGGCCGGCCGGCAGCCAGATCGCCACGCTGATCAAAGCCAGGATCATCAAGGCGCCAAAGGCTTTGCGGATAGTAAACATGGGTTTTCTCCTGAAATAGGCACCACTAAGGCGGATAACAGAGGGGCGGCGCAGTGCTTCAACTCAGCAGGTCATAGTTTTCTGCAAAGTCGCCAAGAACGCCAAGGATTGCTGGACTTGACGTTCTTGGGGGCTTGACGTTGGACTGAAATCGTGCAGTGTTGAACCAGCGAACCGTGCTGTTTTATTAGACGAAAAGAGACGAAAATCGCGTCCCCGACATCATTATAGCTGTTGCGACCCAACAGTCAAAGAGAGCGGCAGTCTTATCGCTTTGACCATCGTGCGGTTTGCGGGTATGATTAACGGGTGGCGCTGGCGCTCGTCGGGCGCAAGCAAACGCCTTGCCAGCCAAGTGTTACACCCATTTTGAGAGCGTGGAAAATCTTTCATGAACGATTATACAATACGTGTGATGAGCAAAGAAGCCGGCCTGCGCGGGCTGGTCTGCGTCACCAGCGAGCTGGCGCGCGAGGGGGCGCGCCGCCACAGCGCAACGCCCATCGCCGCAGCCGCGCTGAGCGATGGGCTGACTGCGGCTGCGCTGCTGGGCGGGCTGCTCAAGGTGCGGCAGCGGGTAGCCCTGAAGATCGAGGCTGATGGCCCGCTGGGCAAGATGGTGGTCGAGGCGGACGCCAACGGACGCGTGCGCGGCTATGTGGCCGCCCACGACACGCCCTGGCCGCTGCCCATCGATGGCGACGCCGCAGCCGCTGCGCTGGGCCGCGTTGGCCTGCTGACCGTGGTCAAGGACCTGGGCCTGCGCGGCCTTTACCAGGGCGCAGTGGCGGTTCAGGACGGCGGCGTGGGCGCCAGCCTCAATCACTACTTCGAGAAATCGGAACAAACGGCGACATTGACGCAGATCGGCACGCTTCTGGATGCGCAGGGCGCGCTGGTTGCGGCCGGCGGGCTGCTTTTTCAGCCCCTGCCAGCGGCCAGCGCCGACGTCTTGCAGCGGGTGGCGGAAAACCTGGCCGCCCTGCCGCCGCTGGCCAGCTATCTGGCGGCCGGCCATACGCCAGAACAGATTGTGGAGCGGGCGCTGGATGGCCTGGCCTACACCGTGCTGGAGCAGCAACCGCTGGCTTTCAGTTGTTCGTGCAGCCGCGCGCGCTCCCGCCAGGCGCTCAAAGTATTGACCGAGGATGACCTGCTGGCTCTGATCGTCGAAGGCGAGGCGGTCGTCGACTGCCACTTCTGCCACGAGCGCTACATCTTCAGCCGCGAGGAGCTGGGCGAAATCCTGGACGAACAGGAGAGCGATGCCTTGGCGGCTATGTTTGAGGACGACGCAGCGTAAATCACCCTTTCCAGGTTACTACACAGGTGCCGGGCACTTGCACCCCGTGGACGGCTGAAATCGGTTCGACAGACGTCGCTGGAGGTGCAAAGGCAAGTGCCCGGCGCCTGTGGCTGAGTAGTTACCCTTTCCGAATTTTTGAGGCGTTGATGTTTCGACTAGTCGATCTGCCCCCTGATGTGCCGGGCCGGCTTTATTTGCACAGTATGCCTGGCCGCTACGAGCCTTTTCAAGCCACCCTGGATGCAGTGCGCATCAAGGGGATCACCCAGGTGGTCTGCCTGACCTCGCTGGAAGAGATCGCTGGCAAAGCCCCCGCTTACGCCCGCGCGTTACAGGGCAACGATGTGCCCTGGCGGCAGCGCATGTTCCCTATCGTCGATTACGGCGTGCCCAGCGACCGGGCCAGCTTTCTGCATCTGGTCAACAGCCTCGCGGCTGACCTGCGCAACGGCGACAACATCCTCTTGCACTGCGCAGCCGGGGTGGGCCGCACGGGCACGGTCGCCAGTTGCGTGTTGGCCGCGCTGGGGATTCCGGCTGCAGAGGCCAGCCAGCGCGTCTACTCGGCTGGCTCCTACGCCGAACGCCCCGAACAGGTCGAGCTGATCCAGTGGGTGGCGAGCCAGACTCCTGCCCCGTAACGCAATCCGCCGGATTGCGGTCGAACAATCCAGCGGATTGTTCTACAATACGCCTTGCCAGGCCGCCAGCAGCGCGGCCAGGTCCTCGAACACCCAGGTCGGCGGCGGGTCGGCGGCGGCGAATTCGGCCGCGCTGCTGACGCCAGTCAACACGGCCGCGCTGCGAATTCCGGCGTTGTGGCCGCCCAGAATGTCGGTCTCGTAGCGGTCGCCGACCATCACTGTCTCATGGGGATCAACACCCAGGCGAGTCATTGCCTGGTGAAAGAACGGCGCGGCTGGCTTGCCGATCATGGGCGGGGTGACGCCGGTGGCAGCCTGCAAGAACGCGATCAGCGCGCCCGCGCCCGGCTCGATGCCGCGCTCAGTGGGGATCGACAGGTCGGGATTGGTAGCGATGAAGGGGCAGCCGCGGCCAATAGCCAGCGTGGCCTCGGTCAGCCGGGCATAGGTTGCGCTGCGATCCAGCCCGGCCACCACCAGTTCGGCCGCCTGATAGTCATCCACCAGCACAAAACCGCCTTCAGTCAGCGCCACGCGCAGCCCGTCCTCGCCCACGACCAGCACGCGCGCGCCAGCCGGGTAGCGGGATTGCAGCCACAGCGCCGTCGCCTGGGCCGACGTGAAGATGTGTTCAGCGTCGATGGCGATCTGCATCGGGACCATCTTGGCGGCCAGTTGCTGCGGCGTGCGCGCCGCGTTGTTGGTCAGCAGCAGATAGGGCGTCCCACTGGCGTTGAGCGCGTCGATGAAGGCCCGCGCGCCGGGCAGCGGCTCAGCGCCGCGATACAGCACGCCGTCGCCGTCCAGCAGGAAGGCGCGGGCGGAGGAAAGGGAGACGTGTGTGGTCATGGCAGGTCTGGGGTAGTGCGTAACACGAAATGCGTAATGCGTAACCGGATGAGTGGGGGGCGTGGGTTGGTATGGCAGGTCGCCGATATCCTGTAACGAGCAACGAGTAATGCGTAACCGGAGAGGCTTCTCCCATTCCGGGTTACGTGTTACTCGTTACTCGTTACGTCGCTCTCCACATCGACTGCCGCCGTGGCCACAGCCCAGGCCACCAGGCCCCACGTGCCGCCGGAGATCAGCAGGGCCAGCAGGATGCTGAGGGGGTTGAGCGGCACATTGCCGCGCGCGATCCCGATCACGGCCAGCAGAATGGCCACGGCCGCAGCGAGCAGTCCGATGCGCACAGGGAGGGACAGACGTTTCCAAAATGAAGGCTTAGCTGTGGGAGTGCTCATCAAAAGTCAGGTTCTCCTGGTACCAGTCAAAACGCATCTGGTTGGGATCCACATCGTCAGGATCGTCCATGGCGGGCAGCGTGCCGGCATGCAGTTGCAGGTACTCGCCGAAGGTCTCAGGGCTGCGGCTGATGCGCACGCTGTTCTGGTTCACGATAAAGAACACGGCGTCGCCCGCCTCGACGCCCAACACATCCAGCACCTCGGGCGGCAGCACCACCCGGTTGCGAGTGCCAACTTTTGCGATGCGAATGATCATAGGGGGTGTCCTGAGGAGGGGGTAGAGATGACATTTCTCGGAAGAAATGTCATCTCTGAGACTCGGCGGGCCGCAAATCTTCGACCACCAGTTGTAGCCGCCGGTTGCCGTTCCAGATGTTCTCTTCCAGCGAGTAGACCAGGTCCACGACGCGCGGCAGCTTGCCGTACCAATGGCCCTGGCGAAAGGCGATGGCGTCCCAGCTCTGGCTGCTGCGCGGCCCGGCGGCAGGGTCGCTGACTGTCAGCTTGAGGTGCGCGCCGTCCGCGCCGACCTTGCGCGCATCTTTGACCTGCAAGCGCCGGCTGAGCAACCGGGGCTGCGGGTTGGCGTAACCGGTGGGTTCCATCTCTTGCAACAGCCCCAGCACGGCGTAGTCTACGTCGCCCAGAGCGATCTCTTGGTCGATCAGCAGCGGCGGGCGCAGGTCTTTTTCGGCCAGTTCCTGCGCGGCGATTGCGCCTAGCCGCTCGGTGAGGGCTGGCAACTTGCGGTTTTCCACGGTCAGGCCTGCGGCCGCCGCATGGCCGCCGTGGCGCACCAGCAGCCCCTCGGCCGCACAGCGATCCAGCGCGGCTGTGATGTCGAACTCGCTGATGCTGCGCGCGCTGCCGCGGCTTTGTTGTTGGCCGATTTCTATCACGATGGCCGGGCGATAATACTGCTCCACCAACCGGCCAGCAACCAGCCCTACGATGCCAGCCAGAAAGTGCTCGCTGGCCGCAATGTGCAGATAGCTGTCGCTGCTGGCGGCCTCGATCTGGTCCTGAGCTTGCTCGAACGCCTCGGCTGTGACCTGTTGGCGGCGGGCGTTGAGCCGGTTGAGCTGCTCGGCGAGCTGGCTGGACTTGAAAACATCGTCGGTCACCAATAGCTCGTAGCTCAGCATCGCGCTGTCCAGCCGGCCGGCCGCGTTAAGGCGCGGCCCCAGGGCAAAGCCGATGCTGGTTGATGTGACCTTGCCCGGCGCAGCGCCCGCCACGGCCATCATAGCCTGCAAGCCGGGCCGCTGCGTGCGGTTGAGCTGGGCCAGGCCGCGCTGCACCAGGGTGCGGTTTTCATCCAGCAGCGGAGCCAGGTCGGCCACAGTGCCCAAGGCCACCAGGTCGAGCAATTCTTCTTCGGCCAGGTTTACAGTCTGGCCGCTGCGAATCGGCGACTGGCGCTGGGAGCGCAACAAGGCCTGGGCCAGCTTGAAGGCCAGGCCGACGCCAGCCAGGCCCTTGAAAGGATAGGGGCAATCCTGGCGTTTGGGATTGATGGCCGCCAGCGCAGGCGGCAGCTCAGGGCCGATGGAATGATGGTCGGTGACGATCACGTCCAGCCCCAGCCGGTTGGCGAAGGCCACTTCCTCCACCGAGCGGATGCCGCAGTCCACGGTGATGATCAGGCGATGGCCGTCGCGGGCCAGCTCAGCCAGGGCGTTGTTGTTGAGACCATAGCCCTCGTCGACGCGGTGCGGGATGTAAGGGCGCACAAACGCGCCCAGCGCGCTCAGCGCCTGCACCATCAGCGCAGTGGCAGTGACGCCGTCGGCGTCAAAATCGCCGTAGACCGCAATGCGCTCTCCCTGGCGGATGGCGCGACGAATGCGCTCCACCGCTTCGTTCATGCCCTTGATGCGGAAGGGATTGTCCAGCGTCGTCTCACCTTTGAGGAAGGCTTCGACTTTCGTTGCATCATCGATACCGCGATTCCAGAGCAATTGGACCAACAGCGGCGCGACATGGGAGAGGCGGGTAAAATGGCCGTCGGGCGCTGCTGGATGGACGATCCAGCGCTTGGACTGTGGGGTCATAGGTGGTACAGATCTCTGGCAGGGGCAGCGTCTGGGCTGCGCAGTGTGACTGGCATAAGCCGCAACCGATTATAGCCGACCCGCTCGATTTGGGCAATGTGCGCATCGCTAGCGCGGGCGCGCCTCGTAGTGTTCAGCGCGCAGCCAGGCGCGCAGGGTGGCGCGGTAGAGAGCTCGTTCAAAGTAGCCGCCGTTGAGCGACAGCCGATCGTAGCCCTTGTGCAGCAGCGGCTCCAGCAGCGGCGTGAGCTGCTGCGCGTAATGTCGCATGCAGGCTTCAGGGTGGATGCCCGGCCAGGAATAACAGGAGACCACGGCGCGGCGCTGCTGGCTGGGGATCGACGGCGGCACCGTCTCGTCCCAGTCCTCGTCGTCGGGCTGGAAGATGTACTTGTTCAGGTTGCCTTGGGGGATGCCCTCGACCCCGCGCACCACCGGCGGGTTGGTGTCCAGCGTGTAAGGATCGACAGCCAGGTCGGCGATCACGGCATGCTCTGGCAGCCAGCCGATCCATTCGTTGGGGATGACCGGTTTGGACGGATTGCGGCGCTGCACGGCATCCACCAGGATGTCGGCCTGTTCCAGCAGCCAGCGCATGGTATCGGCGTTGTCGGTGATGTTGCGACCTGCGGCCAAAGCAATTGCGCCTGGTCCCTGACGCTGCATGTGCTGCTGGTTGCGCACCACGCTGCCCAGCTTGGTGGCAGCCTCCACTGCGTGCTTGCCCACCATGCCCGTGCCCATCACCAGCACATGAATCGGCTGGCCGTCGGGCCGGCGCAGCCGCGGCCAGCGGCTTTGCAAGACATCGAAGGCCGCCTCCAGCCCGTTCCAGGCCACCGCCTTCATGTTCTCCACCAGGCGCAGGTTGTTGTCGGCCACGATGCTGTCCATGGAGATAGCCTTGATGCCCCGCCGGCGCAGCAGATCGACGCGCTGCGGCCGGGTGGGATAGTGCAGCATTGACAACAGCCCCGCGCCGGCCGGCATCAGTTCGAACTCTTCTACGGTCGGCGAGCGCAAAACGATGACCAGGTCCTGCTGGTAAGCCTCTTCATGGCTGCACAGGCGCACCAACTCGTTGCCCTGGCGGTAGTCGTCGAAGGTGATGCCAGAGCGCGCGCCGTAGCCCTCTTCGATGTACACCTCCAGGCCATGCTGGGCCAGGTGTTGGATGAACTCGGGCAGAAAGACGCGGCGCTCGCCCGGCTCTTTCATCATGCGGGGAAAGCCTATGCTGTGCGGTGGGGTCATGGATCACCTCCTTACTTAACACTGTCACGTTCGGGCCGGTCTGGGCGCAGCCACCGTGCCCGCCTTGCACCCGCTTGGGCAACCAAGCGTGGCACGGTCGGAGACCGGCCACAGCAAGTAGTAGGTGCTATGCCTGCCAACGAGTGAGCTGGGCGCGGGCGATGGCGCGTTCGAAGAAGCGGCCATTGGGGTCGATGCCGGCCAAGCCGTCGTGGGTAATCAACGTGCGCATGATCGGCTGCATTTGACGGCCATAGACTTCCATACATGACTTGGGATGCAGACCAGGCCAGGAGTAGCAGGAGACGGCCGTGCGGCGGTGCTTTGTCGACAGGCAAGGGGGCGCATTATCCCAGGCCGGATCGTCAGGCGCAAAGACGTACTGGTCCAGGCTGCCCTGGGGGATGCCCTCGATCCCCTTGACCTTAGGCGGATCGGCCGCGCAATCATAAGGATCCACCGACAGATCGACCAGCACCGCGTGCTCTGGCAGGTAGGCCAGCCAGTCGTTAGGGATCACCACCTGGCTGGGATCGGGGCGTTGGGTGGCATCGACCAAAATGTCAGTGCCCGCCAGCAGATCACGCATCGGCGCGTGATGGCCGGTCAGATCGTAATCGATGGCCGTGACCTGCACACCGGGCGCGCCCAGGGCCATCATGCGGCGGCGCAGCGCCTCATCGCCGTAGCGAATGGCCGCGCCAACCACCTGGCTGCCCACGGCCCCCGCGCCGATCAGCGTCACCCGAATGGGCGGCCGTTGTGAGCTGGCAAAGCCAGGCGCCGGATAGGTCTCGGCCAGCACCTGAAAAGCAACTTCGATGCCGTTCCAGGCCACTGAGCGCAGGTTCTCGATCAAACGCCGGCCCACGTCATCTTTGATCGAGTCCAGAGAGATGGCATCCAACCCGCGCTGGCGCAGATCAGCCACCCGCTCTGGCCGCGTCGGATAGTGGACCATGCTGATTAAGCAGCCGCCTGGGGCCATCAGATCGATCTCGGCTGCATGCGGATAGCGCACCACCAGCACATAGTCTTGATGGTAGGTTTCCTCCAGCGATGCGAAACGAGCGGCCGGCGCAGCGCGGCGATAGTCGCCCTCCCGGTAGCCCATGCCTGAGCCGTAGCCCCTTTCCAGCGTCACCTGCGCGCCCAAGCGTTCAATTTTGGCAACAAACGAGGGCAAGAAAGCACGGCGCTCGCCGGCCTCATGATGCATTTGGGGCAGTCCGATAGTCAGTCGTGCAGTCATCTGGGATCTCCCTTGCTTCATTGCTGCTGGCAGCCGATCAACGTTGATCCTGGGATATGCCGGTGAGACGGCGGCGGAGAGCCAGCTTGGCCCAATGATACACAGAAGGTAAAAGATTGGCAAGCTGCCGCAGAAGCGCTGGCTTCATATCGCCTGTACGCGTTTGGCAAGAATCGAAAAGTAACGTAGAATAGCGCACCAATCCTACGCAGCCTCATCGCAGGCAATTCCCCGCCGTTGAGGCGGCAGAGCCGCTTCAGAACCATCCAACCCTATATGTCACCCGGAAGGAGAGACGACATGGACGTTACCCAACTTGCCCACCGCCGCCGCCCCCTCCTCGTGCTGTTGTTGCTGATCAGCATGCTGGTGCTGAGCGCGTGCCCCTCTGCGGCGCCCGCCCCGGCCCAGCCCGCTGCTCCGGCCCAACCAGCCGCGCCCGCCGAGCCTGCCGCCCCTGCGCCGGCGGAACCCGCTCCCGCGCCCACCGAGCCGCCGGCTGCCGAGCCGGCCGCGCCCGCCGTGCCGCAGACGCTGACCATCGCCAGCGGCACCGACATCGAGAACATGAACATCCACGTGGTCACCGCGTCGCCCTCGTTTAGCGTCTTGGAGCACATCTACGAGACGCTGTTCTCCATGAACACCGAGGGCGAGCTGGAGCCGCTGCTGGCCGAGGAGATGACGGCCAACGACGACGGATCGTTCACCATCAAGCTGCGCGAGGGGGTTACCTTCAGCGATGGCACCCCCTTCACCGCCGACGCGGTCAAGGCCAACCTGGACTGGGTGCTGAACACCGACAACGCCGCCACCTTCCGCTTCCTGATCGACCGCATCGAGGAGGTCGTAGTGGTGGATGACACCACGGTGGACATCAAGCTGCTCAGCGAGTTCGCTCCGCTGCCGGCGCACCTGTCGCACGGCGCGCTGGCCATGGTCCATCCTGACCTGCTGGCGCAGGGCGCCGACGCCATGGCCGCCAACGCCATCGGCACTGGCCCCTTCCTGCTGGATAGCTGGCAGCGCGACGAGGCCGTCACCCTCAAGAAGAATCCCAACTACTGGGGCAGCGCCCCAACCCTGGACACCGTGGTCTTCAAGGTGGTCAAGGAGGACGGCGCCCGCCTGGTGGAGATTGAGGCAGGCACGGCTGACGTGGCTGTGCGCGTGCCGCCGGCCGAGGCCGCCCGTCTGGACGCCGATCCCAACATCAGCATCGTGACCACCCCTGGCCTGCGCACCATCTACATCTTCTTCAACGTCACCGAGGAGCCGTTCACCGACGTGCGCGTGCGCCAGGCTGTGAACTACGCGGTCGACGTGGAAGGAATCGTCAACGCGCTGTTCGAGGGCGCGGCGCGCGTCAGCGATGCCCCCTTCGCCCCGCCCATCTTCGGCTACTCGCCCCAGACCCCCTATGCCCGCGACGTAGACAAGGCCAAGGAGCTGCTGGAAGCGGCCGGCGTGGCGCCGGGCACCAAGGTCGTGCTCTACCATCCCACCGGCCGCTACATCCAGGACGCGCTGGTGGCCGACGCCGTGCGCTCGCAACTGCGCGATGTGGGGCTGGAGGTGGAGCTGAAGACGCTGGAGTGGCCGCAGTACGTGCCGACGGTACGCAAGGAGAAGCCGGACAACGACGTGCAGTTCGCCATGTTGGGCTGGGGCACGCCGACCATGGATGCGGACTACGCGCTGTACGCGCTGTTCCACAGCAGCCAGCATCCGCCGGGCTTCAACGGCGCCTTCTACGAGAACCCCGAGGTCGATGCGCTGCTGGACGAGGCGCGCACCAACCCTGATTCAATGGCCCGCCAGAAGGCCTACGCCGACGCGATCGCCATCATCTGGGAGGAGGCGCCCTGGCTCTTCCTCTACAGCGAGGTGCAACTCACAGCGATCCGTGACAACGTCGAGGGCTTCGTGGTGCATCCTGACGAGAGCCTGATCGCCACCGGCGCCTCCAAGAAGTAAACTTCGTGACCCACAGCGCTGCAAGGCGGGCAATGCCTGCCTTGCAGCGCTTTCTTCGCCATGGCTACCTACATCGTCCGCCGCCTGCTGCTTGCTATTCCGGTGCTGCTGGGTGCGTCGTTCCTGGTCTTTGCCAGCGTGCGCTTCGTGCCCGGCGACCCGGCCATCGCCATCGCCGGCGAGCTGGCCACCCCCGAGCTGGTGGCCAGGGTGCGCGCCGACATGGGGCTGGACAAGCCGCTGTTGGTGCAGTACGGCATCTACCTGGAACGCACGCTGCAAGGGGACTTTGGCCGCTCGGTGCGCAGCGGCCTGCCGGTGTGGCAGGAGATCTCTAACCGCCTGCCCAAGACGATCCAACTGGCCTTTCTCAGCCTGTTGGTCGCGTCGGCCATCGGCATCCCGCTGGGTGTGCTTTCGGCCACGCGCGCCAACACCTGGGTCGACGGCGGCAGCATGATTCTGGCGCTGCTGGGGGTGTCCATGCCCATCTTCTGGCTGGGGCTGATGCTGATGATCCTCTTCAGCGTGGCCCTGCCCCGCTGGCTGGGCCTGTCCGGCCCGATCCTGCCTCCCACCGGCAGCGGCACATGGAAGCACCTGGTGATGCCGGTGATCGCGCTGGCGGCCGCGTCCATGGCCATCCAGGCCCGTATGACACGCGCCTGCATGTTGGAGGTGCTGCGGGCCGACTACATCCGCACCGCGCGCGCCAAGGGGGTGGCCGAGCGTTGGGTCATCTACCGCCACGCGCTGCGCAACGCGCTGATCCCCATCGTCACCATCGTCGGCCTGCAGTTCGGCACGCTGCTGGGCGGCGCCGTGTTGACCGAGACCGTCTTCGGCTGGCCCGGCCTGGGCCGGCTGCTGGTCGACTCTATCGGCTACCGCGACTATCCGGTCATTCAGGGCACGGTGTTGGTGATCACCATCGGCTTTGTGCTGATCAACCTGGCGGTCGACGTGCTTTACGGCTACCTGGATCCGCGCATTCACTATAATTAGCCCTGCGATGGAATCAACCCTTCCTGCCACGCAAGTCCCTGATGTAGCGCCGGTGATGCGCAAAAAGCGCCGCATGCCCGACGCGCTGCGCCGTCTGCTGCGCAGCCCTGGCCCGGTGTTGGGGCTGATCATCGTCGTCGTCTTCGTGTTCATCAGCCTCTTTGCGCCGCAGATCGCGCCGCACGACTACGAGCAGGCCAACTTCAGCATGGCGCGCAAAGGTCCCAGCGCGGAGCACTGGTTCGGCAACGACGAGCTGGGCCGCGACCTGTTCTCACGGCTGCTGCACGGCGCCCGGCTGTCGCTGATCATCGGCATCATCTCGGTGAGCATCGGGCTGTTGATCGGCCTGCCCATCGGCCTGATCTCGGGCTATGCAGGCGGCAAGACCGACCTGGTGTCCATGCGCTTCATGGACATCCTGCTGGCCTTTCCCAGCATCTTGCTGGCCATCTTGCTGGTGGCGACTTTTGGTCCTGGACTGAACAACGCCATGATCGCCATCGGCATCGTGTCGATCCCCATCTACGCGCGGCTGGTGCGCAGCTCCACTCTGGCCACCAAGAACGAGCTCTTCGTCGAGGCCAGCCGCAGCACCGGCGCCAGCGGCTTCCGCCTCCTCTTCCGCCACATCTTCCCCAACACCACCGCGCCCGTGGTGGTGCAGTCGACCTTGCAGATCGCGGCGGCCATCCTGGCGGCCGCGGCCCTGGGCTTCCTGGGCCTGGGCGCGCCGCCCGACGTGCCCGAGTGGGGCAACATGTTGCAGAAGGGGCGCACCTACATCGTCTCCGCCCCGCACATCGTCATCTTCCCCGGCCTGGCCATCATGTTCACCGTGCTCGGCTTCAACCTGCTGGGCGACGGCCTGCGCGACGCGCTGGATCCGCGCATGAAGCGCTAGACTTCTCCTGCGCTGCACCGATTATCCCTCGCCAAAGAACCGCGCCGCAAACGCCTCCAGCGTCGTCGGCTCAATGCCAAACACTGCGGATGTCTGGCTCATGTCGATGAACTGGTCCGGTCCCGTCTCCATGGAAGCAAGCAACTGGGCCATGGTCTCCGGCAGCAGGGGCAGCGGCTCGCCCGGCTGCACGAAGCGCACGGGCAAAGGCCGGCCCAGCGCGCGGCCGGCCGCCTCCACCGCCTCGCTGTACGAAGCCGGGGCCGCTCCGCCGATCCAGATGTCCGCGTTGCGGGCGGCCGGATGGTCGACCGCGGCCACGGCGTAGGCCAGCACGTCGTCGGCCGAGACGAAGGCGATCCTGGTCTTGCCCTCGCCCACCAGCGTCACCGGCTGGCCGGCCCGCAGCGGCGCGCCGATCACCGCGCCCAGCCACGACTCCATGAACACCCCCGGCTTGAGGATGGTGTAATCCAGCCCGCTGGCCCGCAGCGCAGCCTCGCTCTGCCCCTTGGCCCGGAACAGCGGGTGGGGATGGTTGGGATCGCTGCGCGCGGCCGAGGTGAAGATGAAACGCCGCACGCCGGCCTCGGCCGCCGCGTCGATCAGGTCTTGCAGGCCGCGCCGGTCCACGCTGTCGAAGTTGTCCTCGCCCCCGCGCAGGGCCGACGTGGCCGTGGTGAGCACGGTCTCGACCCCCGCGCAGGCCGCGTCCAGCGAGGCGCGGTCCTTCAGGTCGCCGCTGGCCGGCTGCGCGCCGGCTGCGATGAGGGTCTCGGCCGCAGTGGCCATGCCCTGCGGCGCCAGCCGCGCCGACGGCGAGTTCTCGCGCAGCAGGATGCGCACGCTGCGTCCCTGGGCCAGCAAGGCCAGGGTGATCGCGCCGCCCAGGCGGCCGGTGGCTCCGACGACTAGGATCATGGGGGACCTCCAGTTGCGGGTTGAATGAGCGGGCGAGGAGTGTGGATCACGGAAGCGTTTGGAGCACGAAGGAGCGAAGGGGCGCGAAGGCGCGAAACGCGAAGGCGCGAAGGGGCGCCTGCGGCCATGTTGGCCCACCAGCGCCGAGAAGAGGCGCCAAGTCTCGTACTGCACAGCCACGAAGGTGCGCAACCAGGTAAGCGCAATGCCTGACCATGCACGACGCGCGCTTCGCGTTTTTCGCGCTTCGTGACTTCGCGCCCCTTCGCGCGTTCGTGGTCCAGACGCCCACACCGCACCACCGATACCTATCTGTCACTCCACGTCCTTCTCTGGGTCGGCCGATGGCGTGCTTTCCGCACCCAGCATCATCTCCAGGTATTGTAACATCCCCGGCCAGTTGCGGAAGTAATAGGCCTCGCCATCGGGCAGCGACTGCACCTTGCCGCGCCACTCCAGCGCAGCCGGGTCGTCGGGCGCCGCGGCCTGCCAGAGGCGCAGGGTGAAGAGGCGGGGTGGTTGGGTAGTTGGCGTCATCGGCTGGGTTCCTTGATCGGATGACACCAGCATATCACAGCGGGCGTTTCACCAGCGTTTCACAGGCAAGACCCTTGGGGTTTTCCGAAACCCCAAGGGTCTGCGTGTGTAGTTTAATCGTATCTATTCATCAAACGCTCAGAAACCGGGTTTTTCTTTGTGCGCCAGCGACTTTGTGTCTGCGCACACCGTACTTGGGACCATGACAGTTGTCTTAGAGACAAAAACCCGGTTTCTTTGCCCGTGCCTGAATAGTTGCGTTTAATCTTGGCGGCGGCGCACGGCATAGGCCGCGCCCAGCGCCAAACCGGCCAGCGCCGGCAGGGCGGCCACGGGCAGGCCGGCGGCCGGCGACGACGCCTGGGTTGCGCTCAGACCGCTCAGGGTCACGGCAGTTGGATCGCCCACCACCAGCGACACCGGCACGATTACCAGGTCGGTGTTGTTGCCGGGACCGGCGTCGCGGTCGTTGCTGCTGATGCACAGGTGGCTGTTGTACTCGCCCGGCGCCAGGCCGGTGGAGTCGAAGGTCACCTCCACGGCGCTGCTCCCGCCGGCGGCCGTGGTCCCGTTGTCCGGCAGCACGCTCAGCCAGGGCACGTCGGCCGGCAGGTCGCAGGGCCGCGCCTCGCCGCTGACGTACTCCACGGTATCGAGGCCGATATAGGCGCCGTTGTTGGTGCCGGCTCCGCTGGGCCCGGCCTCGGTGACGTAGTAGCGGAAGGCGAAGCGCCCCGTGGCGCCCGGCGAAATCCCGTGGAGGCGCAGCGAGTAGTGCGCCCAGTCGTACATCGGATAGCCGCCTTGGGCGAGGGTGGGGTTGATGGTCAGCAGCAGCCGGCTGAAGTCGCCCACATCGCTGGCCAGCGTACCCACGTTGGTGCTGGCGCCGGCCGTGCTCAGCCGTACCTCCATGCGGTCAGCCCAGAGGAAATCCCGCATGGTGCGGGTCCAGAAGGAGAAGACGTAGCCGTTGTCCAGGGGCAGCTCAGGCGTCAGCAGCCAGTCACTGGCGGTGCCCATGGCGGTCGTGCTGGATCCGCCGACGGCGGCGAAGGCCGTGGGCGCGCCGGCCTGGGCCGGAAAAGTGTTGGCGTTGACGACGCCCTGGCCCCAGGTGAACGAGCCCAGGGGCGAGCTGTTGTTCTGAAGATGCCAGCCCAGGCCCGGCAGCGCGGCGACGCTGTCGAAGCCCTCGCTGAAGATGCCGCCTTCCCCTGGCCCCAGCGCCGCCGGCGCGCCACCCGGCTCCTCGCCCACGGCCCAGGTCAGCGGCGCGGCGCCCGTGTTGCCGATGTCCAGCGTCTGGCTGGTCACCGTGTTGGACGCCTGGGTGCTGGCCAGGCTCAGCGGGCTGACGTCGATCTCGGCCAGGCCGCCGCCGCAGCTTTGGCTGGACACCTGCATGGTGTAGGGGCCGGTGGCGCCGTTGAAGTAGGTGGTCAGCACCACGTCGATCCAGCCGGGCGCCAGGTTGGCCCGGTTGATGGCCGACTGGACGCCGCCGTCGTAGAAGGCGTTGAAGCCGACGCTGTTGACACAGGGCTGGGCCGGGTTGAAGGGATTGGCCGAGCCGTCGGGCGCCTGGTAGAAGATCATGACGGTGTCGACGGCGGTGCCGCCCACCACGCTGGCAAACAGGTCGTGGGGCGCGGGCCCGCTCAGATAATACGAGTGGACCGCGTAGTGTACGTTGGTGCCGAGACCGGTCAGGATGCAGCGGCTGCCGAAGTTGACCGTGCGGTTGTAGGTGGGCGAACTGGCGGTCAGCTCGCCGTCCACCGGGCCGGCCGGGCACTGCCCGCCGCCCTCAGGGGCTGCGAGGATGGCCGCGTCCGTGGCCGCGGCGTTGGACGTGGGCTGCCCGGCCGAGGCTGCGGCCGGGAGCATGAGAACGAGCAGCGCCAGCAGCGCTGCCAGGTGGATGAGGGTCTTGTGTTGCATTGTTCCAACTCTCCTTCTGCGTTTGATAAGGTATACGACGACCCCAGCATAGCACCCCCAGCGTTTTACCAGCGTTTCACAGACCCCCAAATCCCACCAATTTTCAGGAATATTTCGTCATCTGCGCCGAATCGACGGCGTTTTGGAGCTTTTCGTGCGCTTCATCGGCCCGGCCGGCCTCCCAGGCGGCCAGGGCGGCGGCCAGGGGATCGGCCAGCGCGGAGGGGAGGACCTGCTGCTCCGGCGCGCACAACGTGCGGGCGTGGGGGATGGCGTCGGCGATGCGGCCTTGGGCCAGCGCCACGCCGATCAGCGGCCACAGCGCCTGCCAGCGGAGGGGATAGATCGCGGGGTGCTGCTGCCAGGCTTCGAGGGCTAACTGGCCGCGGCGTTCGGCTTCGGCCACCAAGTCGGCCGGCGCCGCGGCGGCCAGGCTGCGCTGCCAGGCGACCCAGGCCAGCCCGGCCTGGCCCACGCCGATGTAGTCGAACATCCTGGCGGCCCGGGCCAGGTCGAGACAGCGGCGCGCGTAGCCTTCGACGCCGGCTTCGTGGCCCTGACGGCGCGCGGCGGCAGTCAGGTAGGCCAGGCAGCGCGTCTGCATGGCGAGGTCGCCGGTCTGCTCGGCCACGGCCAGCGCCGCCAGCAGCGCCCCCTCGGCCTCGGCGTGGTCGCCGTGCATCAGCAAATTGAAGCCCAGGCTGAACTGGGGCCAGCCGCGCACTTCCGGCGCCGCGTCGGCCGGCAATGCGTCCACGGCCGCGCGGGCGTAGTCCAGCGCTTCATCGGACGGCCCGAAGCGGCTGCTGCGGTTCAACTGCCGGGCCAGGTTGCTGTACAGCGCCGAGCGCTGCATGGCCGTGCCGCGGCGCTCGAGCAGGGGACGCACGCACTCCAGCCGCGACGCCATGGCGTCAGGCTGGTCCCACCAGTAGTGCAGCAGCAACTGGTCGATCTGCACCTGGCACCACTCCTCCCACCAGGCCGTCTCGCTCTCGTCGTGCGGCGGCCAGCCCAGCAGCGCCTCGGCCGCCTCGTAGCGAGCCAGCGCCAGGTCGTAGCTGGCCCGCTGGCCGGTCCAGGTCTCGCCCTGCTTGCGCTGCAAGCGCGCCCGGTCCAGCGCGGCGCTCTGCGCGGTGCAGGCCAGGGCCGCGTCGTAGGCCGCCCGGGCGCGGTCGTGCTGGGTCAGCCAGTGGGTCAGGTCGCCCAGCGCTTCGTGCAGCGCCGCGGCCGGCTCGTCGCAAGCCGGGCCGGCCGGCAGCGCGGGTAATAAGGCGATGGCTCGCTCCAGGATGGCCAGCGCGTCGCCGTGGGCGTAGACCCGCCGCGCCGCGGCCGCGGCCTGTTGATAGAAGGGGATGGCCTGGCCGGGCCGGTTGGCGGCCTCGTAGTGCCCGGCAACCAAGCCGGCTGCAAAGTCCGGGTCGTGGGCGTGGACGGCCTGCAGCGCCTGGGCGGCCTGGCCGTGCAGCCAGCGCCGCCGCGTGCGGCTCAAGCCGGCGTAGGCCACCTCGCGCAGCTTGTCGTGGCTGAAGTCGTAGTCCTCCTCGCCCCGCTCGCGGATGATGCGCCGCCGCCAGCACTCGTCGAGACAGCCCACCAGTTGGTCTTCGCTCAGGTCGCTGGCCCGCGCCAGCACGCTGTAGCGGAACTCCCGCCCCAACACCGCGGCCAGCTCGATCACCGCACGGGCCGGCAGGGAAAGCTGGGCCAGGCGGGCCTCCAGCACCTGGCGCACCCGGGCCGGCAGCGGCGCGGGCGCAGCCAGCATGGCCAGGGCATGGCCAGCCTGGTGCGAGACCGGCGCCGCGCGATCGAAGCCGGCCCGCACCATCTCGACGATGAAGAGCGGGTTGCCCTCGGTTCCCTGGTAGAGCAGCGGCCCCAGCGCCGGGTCCAGCGCTTGGCCGGCCACATGGTTGGCCAGCGCCAGCGAAGACTCGGGGCTGAGCGGCCGCAGCTCGATCTCCTCCAGCCGGCCGGCGTGGATCAGTTGGGCCTGCCAGGCGGCCAGGGTGGGGCTTTCTTCCCTGGCCTCGCTGCGCAGCGTGGCCGCTGCCAGCACCTGCGGCCGCACTTCGTGGCCCCGCCGCGCCGTCAAGACGTGCTGCAGCCAGTCCAGCGTGTCGCGGTCGCACCATTGCACGTCCTCCAGGACCAATAGCACGGCGCCGTGGCTGTGGAGCAGAGCTTGCGCCAACGCCTGGAACAGGTGCAGCCGCTGCCAGCCTTCGACCAACGGGCCGGGCGGCGGCAGGTTGGGATGCTCCACCAGCAGTTCCGGCAGCAGCCGGGCCAGCTCGCGCAGGGTGGGGTCGGCCAGCGGCGGCAGTGGCTGGGAGCGCAACCAGGTCACCACGGGCGCATAGGGCAGGTCGCCCTCGGCGGCGTAGCAGCGCGCGGCCAGCACGACGATGCCCTGGCGCTGCACCCACTCCGCCAACGCCTCGGCCAGGCGGCTCTTACCGATGCCGGCCTCGCCGCTGATCAAAGCCAGCCGCGGCCGGTGAGCCGCCTCGCGCCAGGCCGCTTGCAGCCGCGCCCACTCGGCGCTGCGTCCCACCAACGGGGGCGCAAGGGGCTGGGCGGGCGCGCTGGGCGGCGCGTGGGCCTGCTGCAAAAGCCGCTCGTACAGCTCGCTGATGGCTGGGCCCGGCTCCACGTCCAGCTCGCGGCGCAGCACCGTGACGCAGGTGTGGTAGGTGTGCAGGGCCGCGGCGCGGTCGTCCACCAGCGCGTGCAGGCGCATCAGGTGGGTGTAGGCCGGCTCGTGCAGGGGATCGTGGCGCAGCAGGGCGCGGGCGTGGCCGATGGCGCGGCGATACTGGCGGCGCTCCTCGTGCAGCGCGGCCAGTTGCGCCAGCGCGCGGCCGTAAAGCTGGGCCAGCCGCTCCCGCTCGGCCAGCAGCCAGTCGTGGTAGCTGCCGGGCAGCAACTCCCCGCCGTAGAGGGCCACGGCCTGCTCCAGGTGGGGCAGCGGATCGACCGCAGCCTTGGCTTGGTCCAGCGCCGCCTCGAACTCGGCCACGTCCAGGGTGTACGACGCGCCGGCGCGCCACTGGATGGCGGTCTCGTCGTTGACCAGCAGGCTGTCCAGCTCCGGCAGGGCGCGGCGCAGGCGATGCCACAGACTGCGCAGGTTGGTGCGGGCCTGCTTTTCGGGGGAATCGGGCCAGAAGAGGAAGGCCAGATTCTGGCGCGACACCGGCCGGCCGCGCTGCAAGAGCAGATAGGCCAGCAGGTCTTGCAGGCGCGCGTGTTCCAGGTTCGTCACCCCCTGGTCGCCCGTGGTGATGCGAAAGCCGCCCAGCAGGTGTATGGTGAGGATCCCGCCGTCTGGCATGGCCCGCCTGCATCCTTTGTTGTCGCGTCTGTTCGGTTGTTTGCCGCTTGATTTGCAATTGTACGCAGCCCGAACCGGCTGTCAAATGGTTGCCTTGGTCCTCGTGCGCTTGGGCAGTTTGCCGCTCGTTGTGCTAGAATAACGCTCATTGGCGCCTATCCAGTCATCGGCGCCAGGCGCCTCGTTACTGCGTTGACGTTGTACGAAGCCATCGGGTTGACGTGACTGGACCAGCTTGCTAGTTCTCGAAGGACCTCCATGCAAAACACAACCTCTGCTGAGCTTCTGCACACTTTTCGCTCCAGTCCACTGCCTCAGTATGCCGCGCCGGCCCAGCGGCCGGCAATGGGCCAGCACAACGACCGCATCTATGGATTGCAGCAGACCATCTTGCAGGCTGAGCTGGATCAACTGGCCGCGCAGCACGGGTTGGCCGCTGCTTTGCGCGCCCTCTATGACCAGCAGGTAGACATCGGCTTTATCCAGGATGACCTGAGCCAGGTGAGTTATTTCCGCTACCGTGCGCCAGGCAACCACAGCCAGCACTTCTTCATTGTGCAGTTCAACCCGCGCCGCGCTGAGCGCTTCAAGGGCGCCGGCCGCAGCGCGTTGCCGCGCGGCGCGACGGTGCAGGGGGTGGCTGACACCTCCTGCTACCTGTGCGTCGATAACATCCGCTGGCAGCACCGCGGCGTGCAGAGCTATTATCAGTATCACATCAACGGCCGCGCCTACAACGCGCTGTGTAATCCCTTCCCCTTCATCCGCACTCACCTGACCATGGCGGCTGGCGAGCACCTGCGCCAGTCTTTTCACATCACCGGCGACGCCGAGCAAACCCACGACCGCATCCGGCGCATCGTCGAGGACCTGTACGGCATCACTGAGCAGCTCCCCACCTTCGTCGGCTTCTACAACGGCGCCGGCGCAGGGGCCAGCATCGAGAAGCACCTGCACTTTCACTTCTTCGAGATCCCCGACGGCCACGGCAGCTTTCCGATCCAGACCGCGGCGCGGCTGGCCCGCCAATCGCTCTTCAGCCAGATCCACGGCAACCAGCCGGCGCAGGTGGTGCAGATCCCCGACTATCCCCTGACCGCCTACCAGGTGCGGGGCTCCAAGGCGGACGTGGTGGAGGCAGTGGTGGCTCTGACCGTGGACTGGGACCGGCGCGCGGGTGAGGCAGCCTCGGCCAACATCATTGCGCTGTGGGAGGAGGGCGCCGTGTCGCTCTACTTCGTGCCGCGCAACAAGTTCTACACCCGCTCGCCGGGCCTGGCTGGCATGGTGGCCGGCCTGGAGACCCTGGGCGAGTTCATCTTCTCCACCCCTGACGAACAGCGGGCCATCAACGAGCAGCGGGTCACCTACGACTACCTGTGGCGCATTTTGGAAGCTGTGCGTCCGGCGGAGGATGGCGAGCAAAGCTAACAGCCATGAACAAGACCTTCAAGCGACGCCTCTACCCCAGCCTGGCCGACTTTGTGTCCGATCTGCGCGCGACTATGGGCCGGCCGCGCCAGATGCGCTCTGTCATGCGCGGCGAGAGCCTGGACCCCGCCTTTCGCGAGCGGCTGATGCTGGTCGTCACGGCGGTCAACGGCTGCCGCTATTGCAGCTACTACCACGCCCGCCAGGCGCTGGTGGTGGGCATCTCGGCCGAGGAGGCCGAGGCGCTGGCGGCCGGCGTGATGGACGGCTGCCCGCTGGAGCAGTTGCCGGCCGTGCTCTATGCGCAGCACTGGGCGGAGCGCGACGCCCGGCCTGACCCCGCCGCGCGCGCTCGCATCGTCGATCTCTACGGCGCCGAGACCACCGAGGCCATCGAGCTGGCGCTGCACACCATCCGCATTGGCAACATGGCCGGCAACACGTTTGACTATGCGCTCTATCGGCTTTCTTTGGGCCACTGGAACGTCGATCGTGCGCCGCTGACGTCTGACCATGCCGGATAACCCATTGCTCTCGTGGTTTACAGCGCATTGGGAAACGCTGCTGCTGGTCGCGCTGTTGGGTGGAACGGGTCTGTGGATATTTCGCTCCGCGCTGGCGGACTACAATCACATCTTCTTCCCCGCTCGCGCCGTACGCAATGCCTTCATCAAGGCGCTCCTGATGGTGACGCTGCTCTTTGCGATCTTTGCTCTGCCCTACTGGCTGGCGCACGCGCTGCTGCCCGCGGGCCTGATTCGGTCGCTTTGGGCTGTCGTGTCGGTCATTCTGTGGAATATGCTTTGGGACCCCGCCGGCCGGCTGCTGGATCGGCTGCTGGTGGGACGCTAACCGCGCGACAGATCGCCGGAGAGCTGGCTGCGGATGAAGCCGAAGCCCTGGCGCACAAAGGCCGCCGGGTCGGGGCAGACGTCGTGGAACATGCCGCGGCGCTGGGCGAAGTCGCCCTGGGCCGAGTTGTAGCTCTCCAGCAGGATGTAGCCCGAGAAGGCGATGTCGGCCAGGCCGGCGAAGACCTGGTCCCACGGCGCCAGCCCGCCGCCCGGCGCGCCGCGGTCGTTCTCGCAGGCGTGCAGCCCCCACAGCTTGCCGGCCGTGGCCGCGATGGCCGCCCGGTAATCGCGCACCTCGGTAATCATGTGGTAGGTGTCCAGCGCCACACGCAGGGTGGGATGATCGGCCATGGCTACCAGGCGCATGATCTGCTGGGGCGTGTTGGCGATGTGAGTGCGGAAGTGGCTCATGGGCTCGACCACGATCAGCACGCCGCGCTGCCGGCCATATTCCGCCAGCCGGTGCAGCCCCTCGGCGATGCGCTCGTACTCGTCCGGCGGCGCAATGCGGCGCTTGACCACGCCCGGATGTCCATACAGCGCGCCGCCGTAGGCGATGGCGCCCAGCTCGGCGGCCAGGTCCACCTGGCGCTGGTGCCAGGCCAGCCCCATCGCCCGCTCCTCGGCCGGCTCCGACGACAGGTCGCAGGCCAGCGGCCAGGCGTTGCCCGGCCCGATACACAGCGCCAGCCCCAGCGTCTCAGCCCGCTGCCGCGTCAACTGCGGCGTGAACTGGACATCATCCCCCACGCCAATCTCCACGAACTCCGCCCCCAGCCCGCGCGCCGCATCGAGAATATCCAGCGACGCATCCGACCAAAACTCCGTCCACAGGTAGCTATGCACCCCCAGCTTGACGTCCAGCCTCCGCCTCTGATCCGTGTGTTCCGTGTTCATCGGTGAGCCTCTCCTGCATCGCATAGCACCATCCACGGCCGGCCCTGGACGCGCGTCAGGAAGACGACGACGGCCGGCCCGCCCGGCGTGGTCTTGAGGCGGCGGCGAAAGTCGTCGGGATCAACGGCTGAGCCGCGCTTCTTGACCACCACCGCGCCCGCGCCAAGCTCTCTCAGCCAGCGATTCAGCGTCTTGAGGTGGAACGGCCCATGGCGCAGCACCGCCCAGCGGCGGGCAAAGGGGGTCTCCACCGGTCGCGCGGTGGTCAGGTAGGCGATGGTGGGATCGAGCTGGGCCGCGCCGAGCTGCACTGCCAGATGCTGCACCAGGGTCGCGCGGATCACGGCCGCGTCCGGCTCGTAGAGATACGCCAACGGCTGGCTGACAGGCACGGCATCCACGGGGGCGTTGCTGTCCAGGTGCTGCGGGCCGGGTAATAACGTCGCCCGCCGGGCTGGGCCGGTGCGCAGATTGCCGAAGCGCAGCAGCGCCTCCTTCATCTGTCCGCGCTCGGAGATGAACTCCACCTCCGCGCCAGGCGGGATGTCCTCGTCGGCGAT
This sequence comes from uncultured Anaerolinea sp., assembly GCA_964626845.1. GTDB lineage: Bacteria > Chloroflexota > Anaerolineae > JAAEKA01 > JAAEKA01 > JAAEKA01. Next base: position 54,702 of record CAZVGR010000002.1, on the reverse strand, counting down.
GCCGGGCAGGGTTTTGACGGCCAGCGTGGGGACGTGTTCCAGCAGCGCCAGCACGGCAGAGATGGGCGGCTCCATCGCAGCCAGTCGGAAGATACGCTGCTCACCGGCGCGGCGGCTGGGGTCGATGAAGGCGGCGGCGATTTTCCCCTCACCCCACGCTTCGCAGTCTCCCAATGGGAGAGGGAGTGCGCCCTCTGGCCCCCTCTCCCTGTGGGAGACTGCGAAGCGTGGGGTGAGGGTAAGCCAGTCTGCGCATACAACCTTCACCCGCGCCCCCAACCCCAATGCCACCACATTTGCCTCTGCCAAACGCGCCCGCACCGGGTCGCGCTCCACGGCCAGCACGTGCAGCCCCGCCTCGGCCAGCGCGATGGTGTCCGCGCCGATGCCGCAGCCCAGGTCGGCGACCGCGGCCGGCAAGCGGGGAGCGGAAAGCGGGGAGCGGTGGAGCGCGGCGGCGAACTGCTGGGCGCGGTAGGCGGCGACGGCGCGGCTGCTGGCTTGCTGCAGGGCCTCGTCGTCGAAGAGCAGGCGATCGGGGTGGGGAAATTTGTCGCCAGCCTTGGCTCGCAAGCGGGCCTGATCCAGCAGCGCGGCCGCCTGCTCGGCTGGCCATGTGCGGCGCAGGCGCGTCAGCAGGTCGAGGGTGGCCTGCTCGCCCAGGTCCTGGCCGGCCAGCTCGGCCAGCGCGGCCTGCGCCTCGGGGGTCAGCAGGAAATCAACCAACGGGAGATGAAGCGGGTACATCGAACTCCCTGTCCTTGGCGACCAAGGCAGCGAACGGCCGCATGATCAACTCGGCGTAAATGTCGCCCATGTGTTGCGGGGGATAGGGCTGGCCGCGCTGCAGCCACCAGCCGATCAGCGCGATGATCGAGGCCACCAGGTGATGGGCCAGGATCTCCAGCGGGATGGCGGGCTCGCGCTGGCCGGCAAAGCGGCTCATTACCTGAGCCACCGCGGCCGCCTGCACCTGCTCCAGCAGGGCCAGCGTCCCCTGGCCGCGCAGCAGAATGTGGAAGAGTTGCGCGTGGCGCGCAGCATGGGTGAAAATCACCCGCCCCTCCTCGGCAGGGTCATCGTCCAAGCCAGGGGGCAGCAGCCGCGCCAGGTCGTGGATCGAACGCTGCAGCAGGTCCAGCAGCAGCGCGTCTTTGTCGGGATAGTGGCGAAAGAAAGTCGCGTAGCCGACGCCAGCCACAGCCGCCAGATCACGGATCGTGATCGAGTCATAACCGCGCTGGTCGATCAGATCGGCCATTGCCTGGCGCAAACGCTCCTGAGTTCGTTGCACGCGGGGGTCGGTTGCCATAGCGTTCCTTGAATTGTGCGATGGGCCACTTGCGCAGCCGCGCCAATGGGGGTATGATGACTTATGATACACAGTGTATCATAAAAACAAAGACTTCTGAAGTCTTGAAATCGACAGGAGAAACAGCCATGTCCAAACCAACACCGCCTTTGGTATCGGGCGCGCTACCCGGTCTGGGGCACGCCCTGGAGTTTCGCTCCGACCGCACCGCCTTGATGCGCCGCGGCTTCGAGGAGCACGGCAACCTCTTCGCCATCAAGCTGGCCAACCAGAACGTGGCCATTCTCGTCGGCCCGGAAAACCACAAGACCTTCTTCATGGAGACCGACAAGGCGCTCAGCATCCAGGAACCCTACCACTTCCTGACCACTACCTTCGGCGAGGTGCTCTTCCTGGCGCCGCACGAGGTCTACCTGGAGCAGCGCCCGGTAGTGCTGGAGGCCTTTCGCCGCGAGAAGATGCTGCACTACGCCGATGTGATGCAAGAGGTGGTGCAGACCTGGCTGGATGGCTTGGGCGACGCCGGCGAGATCGAGCTGGTGAGCGAGGTCACCCACCTGGTGCAAGAGGTGGCCGGCAACTGCTTCCTGGGCCGCGACGTCCACCAACAACTGGGCCGTGAGTTCTGGGACCTGTACATCGATCTGTCCAAGGCGCTGGACCCGCTGCTGCCGCCCAACCTGCCGCTGCCCAAGTTCATCCGCCGCGACCGCGCCAAGGCCAAGATGCACCGCATCCTGGAGCCGGTGATCGCCGAGCGCCGCCAGCACCCGGAGCGCTACGACGACTTCTTGCAGGACCTGGTCAACAAGCGCTATCCCGACGGCCGGCTGGCCGAGCAAGAGCTGATTATCAACTTGCTGCTGGCCCTGATGTTCGCCGGCCATGAGACCACAGCCGGTCAGACGGCCTGGACCATCATCTTGCTGCTGCAGAACCCGCATTACCTGCGCCTGGTGCAACAGGAGATCCTGCAGGTGGCGCCCTACGGCGTACACATCGATCCGCGGCGCATGACGCAGCTCGACCACATCGGTTGGGCCGTGCGCGAAGTGGAGCGCATGCGGCCCTCGGTGGACATGCTGATGCGCACGGTGAAGCAGGACCTGGAGGTGGGCGACTACGTGATTCCCCAGGGCTGGCTGGCCCAGGTGGCGCAGGACGTGGCCCACAACCTGCCTGCGCTGTTCGACGACCCGGAGGCCTTCGACCCGCTGCGCTATGCGCCCGGCCGGGCGGAGGACAAACAGGATCGCTTCGCGCTGATCGGCTTCGGCGGCGGCACCCACAAGTGTACCGGCATGAACTTCGCCAACATGGAGATGACCGTCATCACCGCGCTGCTCTTCCAGCAGTTCGACGTGGCGCTGGAGACCAGGCATCCGCAGGTGCAGCGCGGGCTGGGCGCCAGCCGGCCGGACTGCGCCATCGTGCGCTACCGCCGGAAACCGCAGAGCGAACTGCTGGCCCAGGCTGCGCGGCGGCCGGCCGAGGCTGGCGCGGCCCCGCTGGCGGCAGCGTTCAGCCACAACTAAGTCAATAGATTTGGCGCCGGGCACTGGGCCTGTGTTTTTGGGCGGGTGACGCTAGACCCAGTGCCCGGCGCCTGGGATATCAAGATAAGGAGATCATCCATGCGCAACATTGCCAAACCATTGCTGGCCGGCGGCGCGCTGGCCGGCGCGGCCACCGGGCTGGTATGGCGTCAGGTGCGCGGCCAACGCCGACCCGAGGAGCAGACCGATCCCGGCAACGCTTTCCTGCGCAAGTACGGTCCGTGGGCGCTGGTAACCGGCGCGGCGCGGGCCGAGGGGCTGGGCGACAGCTTTGCCCGCCACCTGGCCGGCCGCAGCTTCAATCTCGTTTTGGTCGACATAGATGGGGACGAGCTGGCCGCGCGCGCCGAAGAATTGCAGAAGAAATACTTGGTCAAGGTTCGGCCTGTGACGCTAGACCTGGGCCGTGACGACTTCCTGGGCGCGCTGCTGGCCCAGACGGCCGACATCACCGTGGGCCTGCTGGTCTGCAACCACATGTGGACGCCCAAGGACACGCCGACCGTCATGGAGATGGACCTGGCGACGCACATGGCCATGCTCGACATCAACGCCCGCGCTTACACGGTGTTGATCCACGCCTACGGCCGCCAGATGGTCGGGCGGGCGCAGGGCGGCATCGTCATCGTCACCTCCGGCGCCGGATTACAGACTGCGCCCTACACCGGAGCCTACTCGGCCAACAAGGCCTACCAGCGCGCGCTGGGCGAGGCGCTGTGGTACGAGCTGCAAGGCAGCGGCGTCGACGTGCTGGTGGCGGCGCCCGGCCTGATGGACACCCAGGGCGATGCGCTGGCCGGCTATCCGCAGTGGATGATCATGGACACTGATCCGGTGGCCGTCGAGACGCTGGATGCGCTAGGCCATGCCGGCCCGGTGCTCATCCCTGGCCTGGTCAATCGAGCGTTCATGTTCACCCAGACCCGCCTCCTGCCGCGGCGCTTGGCTATAGAAAGCACAGGACGTTTCATGGCTGCCGGGCTGCTCAAGCCAAAGATGCGCGCTGCGTGAGACGGCCGTCTCAGAAGTTCGACTTCTCGGAGAAGTCGAACTTCTTTGCTTCTTCACCCTCAGTTCATCTTGAACACACGGCCTACAGATACTCGTTCAGGTCAGCCGTAGGCAGCGCGACTCGCTGGAACTCTTGCAGCCGCGTGCAGCGGTCCGGCTGGTCCCAGGGGATGGTGGCGTCCAGCCCCATCTTGGCGCTGCGTGACTTCTGGCCAGGCGTGTGCGTGGCCGAGGGGTCCAGCGACGACGAGGGCTGGTTCTGCCACACCAGCAGGTCGCGGTCGGCCTGGAAGCGGGTGGCGATGGCCCACTCCACGTCGTGCGGGTCATAGAGGTCCACATCCGTGTCGACGACCACCACGTGTTTGAGGGAGGGATGGCCGCGAAAGGCGGCCTCGGCAGCGTTGCGACCGTCGCCGGCTTGCTGTTTGTCGATCTGCACCACCGCGTGCAGCCAGGAGGTGCCGCCCGGCGTGATGCTGACGTTGACGCAGGGCGCGACTTCGTTGACCGCGGCGTAGATGCTGGGCTCCTTGGGCATGCCCATCAGCATTTTGTGCTCCAACATACCGGGCAGCAGGGCGTGGTAGATCGCATCGCGGCGGTGGGTAATGCAGTCGATCTCGATCACCGGCTGCTGGCGCACGATGTCCCAGGTCTCGGTCAGGTCGACGAACGGCCCCTCGGCCACGGTGCGATGGGTGATGCGTCCCTCCAGCACGAACTCGGCCTCGGCCGGCACGTACAGATCGTTGCTCAGGCACTTGACCACCGGCGTCGGCGCGAGGGCGTGGGCGATGGCCAGCTCGTCGATGCCGGGGTCGGGGGCCATGCTGGCGGCCAGCAGCACGTGCAGCGGCAGGCCGATGCAGATGGCCACGGGCAGGTCGTCAGGCGTCTTCTTCAGCGCCGTGTCGGTGCCGCGGCGCTCGACGATGCGCGCGGCCAGACGGGTGCTGTCCAGGCGCAGGCAGCGGTGGAAGCTGACGTTGGGGCCGCTGTCAGGGTCGTTGACGATGGCAATGGCTGCGGTGGCATAGGGGCCGGCGTCGCCCGCGTAGTGGGTCAGGAAGGGGAGGCGCAGCAGGTCAACCTGATCCATGACAACCTGCTGGCAGGGCGCATCGGCGCGGTCCACCACCGGCGGCGTCTGCGGGCTGCGATAGGCGTCGGCCAGGCGGAACACCACCTGGTCCACCGGGCAGCCCAGCGCCAGCGCAAAGTAGCGCCGGTCGGAGCATTGGCCCGACAGCACGCGAAAGGCGCTGCCGGCCACGGACTCGAACAGCACCGGCCGGCCATCCAGCGTGGCGATCACCGGCGCCATCTCCAGGTACGGATCGACCGGCTTCTTGATCGTGGCCAGGTCGCCGGTTTCACGGACTGCGTCGATGAAGGTTCGCAGGTTCAAGATGTTCTTGCTCCATGGTCCCTCGAACTCCGGCAGCGGATCATCAAAATCGGCTCGGAGGAGCACCTTGCCAGCGTCGTTGCCGGAAATACGCGCCGTCGCCAGCGAGGGTGCGGCGGGAGTAACTGCGGTGGAATCTCTGGTCTCGATCATAGCGCTCCTGCTACCAGCCGCCAAATCTGCGCCACGAAGAAGGTCACGATGAAGCCCATAGCCAACGGCGTCAGCGCGGCCACGGCGGTCCACTTGCGGCTGCCGGTCTCCTTGAAGATGGTGAAGATGGTGGTGCTGCACGGGTTGTGGATCAGGCTGAACAGCATCAGGTTGACCGCGGTCAACAGCGTCCAGCCGCCAGCGGCGAACAGGGCCATCAGGTCGGCCGGGTTGTCGGTCTCGAACATCACGCCCGCGCCCGCGCCGGCCATGCCGGTGGTCAGCACCGTCAGCATCAGGATGGTGGGGATGACGATCTCGTTGGCGGGGATGGCCACGATGTAGGCCACCAGGATCACGCCGTTCAGCCCGATCAGCAGGCCGATGGGATCCAGCGCGCCGACCAGGTGCTCAGCGAGGCTGACGCCGCCGATGGTGATGTTGGAGATCAGCCAGATGACCGCGCCGGCCGGCAGGGCAAACATCACCGCGCGGCCGAGGATGATCAGCGTGCGGTCGATCAGCGAGGTGTAGATGGTTTGCAGGACGCGCGGCGGCCGGTAGGGGGGCAGTTCCAGGCTGAAGGTGGA
>CAZVGR010000002.1:0-48659 GCA_964626845.1 uncultured Anaerolinea sp. | reverse complement strand
GAGCACGGTGCGGGACAGGCCGTAGGAGACCAGGAAGCTGAGCGCCACGCCCAGCACGGCGATACCCACCACGGCCAGCGCCGAGACCAGCCCGGCCAGATGCGCCGGAACCAGCGCGCCGATGAACAGCGTGGCGATCAGGATCTGCGTCGGCCAGCGGCCGTTGCACAGGGCGAAGTTGTTGGTGATGATGGCAATCAGCCGCTCGCGCGGGCTGTCGATGACCCGGGTGGCCACCACCCCGGCCGCGTTGCAGCCGAAGCCCATCATCATGCTCAGCGACTGCTTGCCGTGCGCGCCGGCCTTCTTGTACAGATTATCCAGGTTGAAGGCCACGCGGGGCAGGTAGCCGAAGTCCTCCAGCAGGGTGAAAAGCGGGAAGAAGATGGCCATAGGCGGCAGCATCACGCTGACCACCCAAGCCGTGGCCAGGTACATGCCGTCGATCAGCAGCCCGCTCAGCCACCAGGGCAGGCCAATGGCTGCGGCTGCGCCTTGTAGCCAGGGGTAGATCGTGCCTACCAGGATGTTGAACAGAAACTGCGAAGGAATGTTGGAGCCGACGATGGTGATCCAGAACACGGCCGTGAACAGCAGCAGCATCAAGGGAAAGCCCCAGACGCGGCTGGTGACCAGGCGGTCGATGGCGCGGTCCAGGTCGAAGCGCGGCTTCTCGCCCGGCCGGGTCACGGCGCGGTCAGCGATCGCGGCCGCGTCGGTGTAGATGGCCTCCATCAGCGCTTGATGGAAGTCGCCGCCGATTTCCCAGCGCAGGCTTTTGGCCGCGGCCAGGATGCTCTCGGCGTTGGGTAAGGCGTCAGTTGTATCGTGTTTGCTGCCGGGCTGAACACCCGGCGCAGGTGCAAATCCTGCAGTCATATGGATCATCCTTCAAGTACTCAATAGGCCAAACTCGCTATGCAAGACGAGGGGTATCTGTAGGGCAATCCGCCGGATTGCGACCCGCTGGCGTGTGGCAACGGGCAATCCAGCGGATTGCCCTACGGTGCGCCGGCCAGCGCGGCGGGCCGCAGCAGGCTGGCGTTGGCGTCGCTCAGCTCGCCCAGCGCGCCGCGCTGCACGGCCTCCACGATGCTGGCGTCGCCATCCAGCAGGCGCAGCGCCACCCAGCGCGCATTGGGCAGGCCAGGAAAGGCCCGTTCGAGCTGCGCTGCCAACTGGCTGACGGCCCGCTTCAGCGCGGGCGGCTCGCTTTTGATGCGGTGCGGCCTGGTGACGGTGCGGCCGCTGGCCACGTCGTCCACCGCCTGCAAGAGCTCGCCCAGCCCTTTGCGCTGGCGGGCTTCGGTGGGCACCACCGGCACGCCCAGATCGCGCGCCAACCGGCGCTCGTCGATCACCAAGCCGTGCCGCCGCGCCTCGTCCATCAGGTTCAGGCAAACCACGACGCGGTCGGTGATCTCCAACACCTGCAAGACCAGGTTCAGGTTGCGCTCCAGCCGGGTGGCGTCGGCCACCACGATGGTCACGTCGGGCTGGCCAAAGAGGATGAAGTCGCGCGCCACCTCCTCGTCCAGGCTGGTGGCCAGCAGCGAATAAGTGCCGGGCAGGTCCACCAGCTTGTAGCGGCTGCCGCCGTACTCGAAGCCGCCCTCGGCGCGGGTCACGGTCTTGCCGGGCCAGTTGCCGGTGTGCTGGCGCAGCCCGGTCAGCGCGTTGAAGACGGTGCTCTTGCCCACGTTAGGGTTGCCGGCCAGCGCCACCACGTAGTCCCAACTGGCCATGTCGATGCCCAGCCGCTGCAAGTGGGCCGCGTTGTGCGAGGGACAGGTCGTACAGCCGTCGGCGCTGTGGCCGGCCGGCGGCGGCTGGATGGTCAGCACGAAGCTGTCGTCGTCATCGAGCAGCGCCTGGAAGCGTTGCTGCTCATCGACGCCCAGGGGCAGCAGATCGTTGCCGTTGCCTTGCTTGTTGGGTTCGTTCATGCCATCGCCTCCGTCAGGCGTTGTATGTTGATCAGTTGGGCCTGCTCGCGGCGCAGGGCAATCATGGCGCCGCGGATGCGATAGGCCGTCGGGTCGCCGCTGGGGCTGACCAGCTCGGCCGCGACCACCGCGCCCGGCAGGATGCCCAGGTCCATCATACGGCGGCGCTCGGCCCCGCGGCAGCGCGGCGAGATGCCCACTACCTGGCCCTGCTGGCCGGGGCGCAGCACCGCCAGTGTCTCGCCTGGCGCTGCTGCGTTGGCTGCGCCGTTGGCCGGCAGCGCTGCTTCGACAGGCACGACCGACACGTTGGCGGCCATCAGCGGGGCCAGCAAGTGCTCGTCGCCGTTGGCCCAGAAGCGCACGCGCGTCGGCGAGAGCTCCAGCAGGCGCACCTCCATGCCGGGATACAGCCCCTCGGCCGCCAGTTGGGCGTAGACCGTCTCGGGCTCGTCCTCGATGTGGACGATACGGGCGGGTGTGTCCGGCGCCAACGCAGTCAGCGGCTGGCCGCCGTGGTAGATAAAATTGCCGGCGGCGTCGGGGATGGGGTCGCCGTGGGGGTCGTGGGTGGGATGGCCGAGCTGCGCGGCCAGCGCCTCGACCTGCTCCGGCTGCAAAGCGTGCTCCCAGCGTTCGGCCTGGCCGTGCCACTCCTGCTCGCTGAAGCCGGTCTCGTCAGCCAGGTAGCGCTCCCACAGGCGGTGGGCGCGGATGATGTGCAGGGCGGCTTCGCGGCCGTCCGCGGTCAGTGTGTAGTCGCTGCCGGCTGCGTTGACCAGGCCGAGCCCTTGCATGTGGCTCAACAGGGCGGCGGCCTCGTCGGTGGAGAGCTGCAGCGCGCCGGCCAGGCTCTCCAGCGTGGGCCGGCGGCCGTGCATCTCGCACTTGTGGATGTGCTTCAGCGCGTCCTCGGTGCGCACCCGCTGGTTGACGCGGGCGGTCTTTTGCCAGCGCGCCAGCAGGCCGTGCTGTGGCCAGACGATGGCCAGCCCAGCCGTCAGCAGCAGCGCGCCGATTGTCAAGGCGATCAATGGATCATACATGGAGCATCCTCTCAGTCGCGAACTTCCACGGACAGTTCCAGAGCCAGATCGAAGGCCAACATGCGTTGCTGGCCATCCACGTCAACCAGCAGCGGGCCCTGGAAGGGGGAGCGCTCCAGCACGGCTACCTGCGCGCCGGGGTAGAGGCCCAACTGGCCCAGATAGCGCAGCCGGTCGCCGTCCTGAGCGTGGACCCGCGCCAGCCGCGCCGGGCAGCCAGGTTCCAGTTCCGTGAGCGGGACCTCGGGCAGCGTCTCGGCCAGCCGGCCATGGCGGTCGGGGATGGGGTCGCCGTGGGGGTCGAAGGCGGGATAGCCCAGCTTGCGGGCGATGGCCTCTTCCACCTCCTCGCTGATGGCGTGCTCCAGCCGCTCCGCCTCGACGTGTACCTGGTCCCAGGACATGTCGAGGATGTCGTGCAGGAAGAGCTCGATCAACCGGTGGTGGCGCACCATCTCCAGCGCGACCTGCTGGCCGGACGCGGTAAGCTGTACGCCGCGGTAGGGCGTGTGCTCGATCAGGCCGGCTTCGGCCAGCCGCTTGACCATGTTGGTGGCCGAGGCTGGCGCCACGCCCAACGCCTGGGCGATGGCCGAGTTCGACGCCTCCTGGCCCCGGCTGAGCAGCAGGTAGATGGCCTTGAGATAGTCTTGATGGGCTGGGGAAATGTCTAGATTTATCATTTACTAACTCATTTTTTATTCTAAGCTAAATTCTATCTATTCTCGACTTGACTGTCAAATCTGTGGCAGGCGGATTCGCGCCAAAACGGGCGCTCAGGGCAGGCATGACGCAAAACCGCCCCAGAGATCGTTTAATATTTATGCAGAGACAAGACTGTCTCTGCATCATGTCTGCTGATGGCTAGTTCAACTGAAAGGAGACGATCCAATGAACAACCGACATTTTCGTGTTCTGCCGGCGCTGGCGCTGGTTGCGCTGGCTATGATTATGGCCGTGACCGTGGTAGCTGCCCGGCCGCCGGCCCAAGAGGAAGTCAGCGAAGATCTGGAACTGTTGGCGCAGATCGTGCCCGGCGCGTGGCGGGTGGATGATGTGATCGGCGATGACCCTGACGAGCTAGGCTATCGCGGTCCACAGCCGGCCGCACTCGACGGCGACCTGGCGGCGTCCGAGGACACGGCTGCCGATGCGCCCGACTGGGAGGCGCTGATGGCCGGGCCGCAGCCGGACAAGCCCGGCTACGGCGAGAACAAGGGCCCTGAATGGACTGACTTCTATTACACCTTCGTGGCTGGCAGCTCCTTGCGGCCGCGCGACAGCTCCAGCGGCTGGCGCTACCCGGGCGTGGGCTGCGTCTACATCAACAACGGCAATGAGCTCATGACCGTCGACCTGAACATCCCCACCGGCGCGCGCATCGACTACCTGCGCCTGTACTACCGCGACACCAGCGCCAACAGCAGCACGGCCTGGATCACCAACTACGACGGCGCTGGCGCTTTCTCCGACCTGACCAGCGTCTCCTCGGCCGGCAACAGCGGCTACGGCACGACCCTGAGCCCCCTGGTCAGCCACATCGTCAACAACGCCAGCCGCTCCTACTCGCTCAACTGGCAGGCCAACCAGACCGGCACGTCGATGCAGCTGTGCGGCCTGCGCGTAGCCTACCGGCTGCCGACCTAAAGGCCTCGATTAACTCTCACCAGAATGGAGTGAAAGGAGTACCCTGATGTTACCTCTGACAAGACTCTGGAGAGCGTTGGTCTTGGGCCTCTCGTTGTTCTTGCTGGTCGCGGCAACGGCGGTAGTGTCGGCCGAGAACGGGCTTGACACGCCAGCAGCCGCCGCAGCCAACCGCATGGGCGAAGCGGCTCCCGAAGACTTCTCCATCAACCTTGCCTACTTCCACGTCGCCGGCAGCTCGCTCACGCCGCGCAGCAACGCGACAGCCTGGACTTACCAGGGCGTTGGCTGCGTCTCGGCCAGCGGCGGCAACGACATCTTCAGCATGCACCTGGACCTGCCCCAGGGCGCGCGCATCGACTACCTGCGGCTGTACTACCGCGACACCAGCGGCAACAACAGCACCGCCTGGATCACGACCTACGACGCAGCCGGCGGCTTCAGCGACCTCACCACAGTCAGCTCCTCCGGCGCGACCGGTTACGGCACGGCACTCAGCCCCTTTGTCAACCACGTGGTCAACAACGCCGCCCGCGCCTACGTGCTCAACTGGCAGCCCAACCAGACCGGCGCCAGCATGCAGCTCTGCGGCCTGCGCGTGGCCTACCGGGTTGCGGTCAACACGACCTACCTGCCTGCGGTTATCAGACGTTAAGGCAGCGATCGGGGGACGATGAGAAAAGACATTTCTGCGGAAGAAATGTCTTTTCTCGCGTCACTTACCATTTTGGCCCAGCCGCGCTATAATCGGGAGCGCTGTGAAAGGCGTCCGGCTGGTAGCCGGAGGACCTACATCGCCGTACCACCCAGAATCCAGTCCGGCTACAAGCCGGACCTACATCGCCTTGCCACCTGCAACCTGTCACTATGCACCTGCCATCTGATCCCAGCCCGCGCCTTTTGGATGCGCTGGCCAGCCTGAACCGCATCGGCCGCACGGTCAACCGCATCGGCTCCGACCGAGAGGCCGACAGCGCCTCGACCCTGCGCTTGATCGTCGAGAGCGCAGTTCAGGTGGCGCATGATTCGTCGGCCGTGATCTATGCTTACGACGCGGCAGCCAGCGGGTTCGATCTGGCCTCGCGCGTCACTGCCGGCCCCCTGGCCATGCCGGTGCCGGGCGACGGTCCGCGGCCCGACGGACTGGGCCGCCGCGCTATCGACGAACGCCGCACCGTGCTCTCTTACCAGGAGCCAGCCCTGGCTATCCACCCAGTGCAGACTGAGGCTGGCGCGCAGGCTGCGGCCTGTTTTCCGCTGGTGGTGGCCGATGAGCCGCTGGGCATCCTCTATGTCTATCTGCCTGAGCAGCGCCGCTTCAGCCCGCTGGAGCTGTTGATGCTGGAAAACTTCGTCAATCAGGCAGCCATGGCCATCTTTCAGGCCCGCCAACTGGCCCTTGTGCAGGCTGACCTGGCGCGCACAGCCGACGAGCTGGCCCGCCTGCGCCGCGCCGACCTGTTGATCTCCTCGCGCTTGCGTTTGCAAGATACGCTGGAGGCGATCCTGCAGATGGCGTTGGAGGTGACAAGCGCGCACTACGGCATCTTTCGCCTGGTGGACCCCAGCGGCAGCAGGCTGGTGACGGCAGCCGTAGCCGGCGACCTGGGCCGCCCGGCCGTGGAGGCGCTGCCCATCAACACCACCAGCATCATGGGCTGGGCCGCCAAGCTGCGCCAGCCGCTGCTCATTACTGACTTGCAGGCCGAACCCTGGGCGCGTGTCTACTACCCCCTGGACCACGAGGTAGCTATGCGCTCGGAGCTGGCTGTGCCGTTGATTGGGGCCAGCGGCCGCCTGGAAGGTGTGTTGAACCTGGAGAGTCCAGCCGTCGGCGCGTTCGGCGAGCAGGACAGCCGGCTTTTGCAGGCTCTGGCCACCCAGGCCGTGATCGCCATCCAGGAGGTGCGGCTGCTGGACGCCCTGCAGGAGATCGCCGAACGTCTGCTGACCCAACCGCCGCAGCAAGTGTTCGACCGGTTGGTAGCGCTGGCCTGCGAGCTGCTCAACGTGCCAATTGGGTCGATCTGGGTGCTGGAGGGAGACGATTTGGTGCTGCAAGCCAGCAATAGCAACGGCAGCCTGGAACGCGGCGCGCGCCTGCCTGTGCAGGACAGTCTGACCGGCCAGGCCATCCTGCTGCGCCGCCCGGTGACGGCTGACGATGTGCGGGCTGAGCCGCACTTCATGCTGCGAACGCTGGCAGAACAGCAAGGCTGGACAGGCGCATTGATCGTTCCCCTGCTGGCAGGCCAGCGAGGGCAGCCCCTGGGCGCGTTCAGCGTTTACAGCAACGACGCCGACCCGCGGCGCTTTGCCGAGGCCGATTGGGATAAGAAAGTACTGGCTGTACTGGCGCACCACGCAGCCTTGGCCGTGCAGGAGGCGTCGCGGCGGGAGGCGCTGCGCGCCGCGGAAGAACAGCGGGCCGTGGCCGAGACCTTCGCCGCCGTGGGCGACATCGCCGCCAACCTGCTGCACCGGGTCAACAACCAGGTCGGCACCATCCCGGTACGGGTCGAAGGCATTCAGGACAAGCGAGCCGCCATGCTGGCCGCCGATCCCTACCTGGCGCACAATCTGGCCGAGATCGAGCGCAGCGCGGCTGAGGCTATGGCTGTCATGCGTGACACGCTGTTCCACCTGCGGCCGATCCATCTGGCGCCGGTGAGCCTGGCCGAGTGCGTGGTTGAGGCGATTGCCAGCAGCACACTGCCGCCGGCCGTGACCGTTCTGTGCGATGGCCTGGCCGGCCTGCCGCCCGTGCATGCCGGCCCGCGCCGCCTCAGCCTGGTCTTTACCAACCTGTTGGAGAACGCGGCCGCGGCCATGGAAGGCGCTGGCGCCATTACAGTGCGCGGGACGGTACAAGGCCCCTGGGTCGAGGTGCAAGTCAGCGACACCGGCCCTGGCATCCCTCCAGAGCTTCACGAACGCATTTTCGACTTCAACTTCTCCGGCCGCCAGGCTCATGCCGGCAAGCTGGGCTTCGGCCTGTGGTGGGTCAAGACCTTGATGGCCCGCTTTGGCGGCTCCGTAGCTGTCGACAGCGATGGGCGGCGCGGCGCAACTTTTACGCTGCGGCTGCCGGTGGCAGATCAAGCCCAATGAACACGAAACTCCGCGCCCTGGTGATCGAAGATGACCCCTCCTGGCAGCAGCTCTTGAGCGAGATACTGAACGACGAAGGCATGGATGTAGACGTGGCCGGCAGCCTGGACGCGGCCGTGGCCCGTATGCGCGCTGCGCCACACCGGCTGGCTGTGGTCGATCTATCGCTGGGCCTGGATGACCACCGCAACCAGGACGGCCTGCGGGTATTGGACGCGTTGCGCCGCCACGACCCCGGCTGCACCGCCTTGCTGCTCAGTGGCTATGCGACGGTGGAGATAGCCGTCAGCGCGCTGACCGAACACGGCGCCTTCACCTGCCTGCGCAAGGAGACCTTCCGACGTCGGGAGTTTCGCAGCGTGGTCAGGCAGGCTCTGGCCAGCGCGCCTGGCGCGGCGGCTGAGCCTGGGCTGTTGCCCTTGGCTGCCGTCGCGCCGACTCTGCCCACCTTGCCTCAGGCGCCGCTGGCTGAACCAGAGCCTGGCGCGCGACCTGCCGCCGGACAGCGCCATGCGCTGGTGGTTGAGGATGACGCCGGTTGGGGCAGCATTCTGGCCGAGCTGCTGGGCGAGGCGGGCTTCGCCGTCGATATTTGTCGCAGTTATGGGGAGGCTTTGGGCCATCTGCGGCGGACGACTTACGCGCTGGCCGTGGTTGATCTGACGCTGGCCAGCTCGCTGGCGCCAGACGCCAATGTGGATGGGCTGCGCCTGTTGGGGGCGACGCGCAAGGCTGGCATCCCGGCCATTGTGGTCAGCGGTTCGGCCCTGCCCGACCATGTGGAGCGCGCCTACCAGGAGCATGACATCGTCGCCTTCCTGGAGAAACGGGCTTTTGATCGAGAAGCGTTGCGCCGGGCCGTGGCCGATGCCCTGCGTCTGGCTGGCGCCGGAGATAGCGACCTGACCGCCCGCGAGTTGGAGGTGCTGGCGCTGCTGCAACAAGGACTGACCAACAAAGAGATCGCCGAGGCGATGATAATCTCGGAGAACACGGTCAAGCGGCACCTGAAGGCGATCTTTGCCAAGCTGGACGTGAACACGCGCTCGGCGGCGGTAGCCAGGGGCATCACCCTGGGCCTGGTTGGCCGTTGAGGGAGGCGGCAGTTTGCCAATCGGCAAGCCATATGCTATAATCCCGCCGTCATTTTCGGCTGGCCTCCAGCCATTCCTCACGACAGCGCTGGCGCTGTCCCTGGATCTGTCAAGGAGGTGACATCCTCTAGGTCTGGCGACGATACGAGCTCCTGGCGGGAGCGCTCGTAGGAAGCTGCAATTTCTGTTCAGCAGCGCCCTTCCAGCCTGCACGACCCCAACGCCGGCCTGCTTCGGCCTCCCTCATTCCGCCCACCTATGACCTGGATGCACGCTGTGGAAGAGCGGTTTCGGCGCTAATGCCCAGGTAGCTGTCAACTGCCTGACCGCAAAGTTCTGTCTTCGCACACGTGCCAACTTCCCTTTAAGGAGTCTGCCTCAAATGGCAAGCGTATCCTACCGCAACGTCTACAAACGCTGGGGTGACGTCATTGGCGTCAACAACTTCAACCTGGAAATCGAAGACAAGGAATTCATGGTCTATGTCGGCCCGTCGGGCTGCGGCAAGTCCACCAGCCTGCGCCTGCTGGCCGGCCTGGAGGAGATCAGCGACGGCCAGATCCTGATCGGCGACCGCGTCGTCAACGACGTGCCGCCCAAAGATCGCGACATCGCCATGGTGTTCCAGAGCTACGCGCTCTATCCGCACATGTCGGTCTACGACAACATGGCCTTCGGCCTCAAGCTGCGCAAGATGCCCAAGGACGAGATCGATCGCCGCGTTAAGGAAGCTGCGGAGACGCTGGGCATCGGCCAGTTCCTCGACCGCAAGCCCAAGGCTCTCTCTGGCGGCCAGCGCCAGCGCGTGGCCGTCGGCCGCGCGATCGTGCGCAATCCCAAGGTCTTCCTCTTCGATGAGCCGCTCTCCAACCTGGACGCTAAGCTGCGCGTCCAGACCCGCGCCGAGATCAGCAAACTGTGGCAGCGGCTGGGCACCACCTTCATCTACGTGACCCACGACCAGGTGGAGGCCATGACCATGGCCACCCGCATCGCCGTGATGAAGGACGGCATCTTGCAGCAGTGCGACACGCCCACGCACCTGTACGACCATCCCAACAACGTCTTTGTGGCCGGCTTCATCGGCAGCCCGTCGATGAACTTCTTCGACGCAACCCTGGTTGAGGCCGACGGCAAGATCTTCGTCGATGGCGGCACCTTCCGCCTGGAGGTCCCGGGCAAGAACCACGATCTGGCCGCCAAGCACAAGGGCAAGCAGATCGTCTTCGGTATCCGGCCGGAGGATGTCCAGTCGCGCGAGTTCACGCCGCCCGGCATCGCTCCGGCTTACATGGACTCGACCGTGGACGTGGTCGAAATGATGGGCAGCGAGATCTTCGCTTACCTGGTGACAGGCAAGAAGAACTTCGTAGCCCGCCTCGACCCGCGCACCCGCGCCCACGTCGGCGAGACTCTGGACCTGGTGGTCAATATGGACAACATGCATATGTTCGACCCCAAGACCGAGCAGCGCCTCACCTAGTCTGACCTGACAGTGCGCTTCAGGGGTAGATCGCCTGTGCGGTCTACCCCTTTCTTTTCCCTCCTTTGCGTCCTTTCCCTGTTCTCCCACGAGCTCCTCATCCATGCAAGCTCTCGTCACCGGCGCCAGCGGCTTTGTAGGCGCGAATATTATCGCCGCGTTGAACGCAGCCGGTTGGCAGGCGCGCGCCCTGCTGCGCCGCACATCATCGCTGGCCGCGCTGGAGGGCCTGGCTTACGAGCCAACCCTTGGCGACGTGACCGATCCCAGGTCAGTGGCAGCAGCCATGGAGGGCGTTGATGCAGTTTTTCACGCGGCTGGCGTGGTGGCCGACTACTGGAGCCAAGATACGGCCCTGACCTATCGCATCAATGTGGATGGCACGCGCCACGTGACGGAAGCTGCGCTGGCAGCCCGTGTGCCGCGCCTTGTGTTCACCAGCTCGCAGGCTGCGCTGGGTTTTGGCGATGGCCAGATCCCCATCGACGAAACACATTCCTTCAACCTGGCGCCCGCGGTCTACCCCTACGGCCACAGCAAATATTTGGCTGAGCAGGTGGTGCTGGGCGCAGCGCGTCGCGGGCTGCACGCAGTGATCGTCAATCCGTCGGTGGTGCTTGGCCCCCGCGACGCAACGCGCTACAACAGCCGCATTATCCTGGAGGTGCAAGCTGGCCGCCTGCCACTGGTTCCACCTGGCGGCGTCAACATCGTCGATGCCGAAGACCTGGCGCGCGGCCACCTGCTGGCGCTGGAAACAGGCCAGCCCGGCCAGCGCTACCTGCTGACCGGGCACAACGTGACGCTGTTGTATCTGGCCCGCCAGATCGCAGACCTGCTGGGGGTGCGTGGTCCGGCCGGCGTCATCCCTCAGCCGTTGATCGGCCCGCTGGCTGCGACGTTGGACAGCATGAATCGGGTCTCGCCGAGGCGGCTGCCTCTGGCCGGCGACGTATTGCGTTTTGGCAGTCGCTTTATCTACGCCGACAACCGCAAGGCGGCGGCTGAGCTGGGTTGGACGGTGACGCCGTTAAGGGAGACCATCGAACGGGCGGTGGCGTGGCTGCGCTCTGTCAGAGCAATTCCTGGCGATTAACCAAAGCGCCGACTATCTTTACGAGGTGATTTGTCATGTCAGATGGTTCATCGTCTCAATCGGCCCGTTTCTGCCCGCAATGCGGCGCAGCGTTACGAGCCGATGCCCAGTTCTGTACGGCCTGCGGGACGCCGGTCGCGGCCGATCCGGCTGCGTCGAAGCGGCCAGCCGCGGCAGCCAGCCGCCAGCGCGGCCGCCCCTGGTTGGCGATTGGCGCTGTTGTGCTGCTGCTGGCCGCGGCAGCCGGCGCCTTGGTGTGGTTCAATAACTCGCAACAGCCGGCCGCCAGCCCGGCCGTGATGATCCCCACCGTTCCCGTTGCAAGCCAGAACATCCCCTACCCCGATGTGGCGCGTGTTTCAGTAGAGCAAGCCCACATCAGCGCGATGTCGGGCGAGGCAGTGCTCGTCGATGTGCGCGATCTTCCGTTTTATCAGATGGGCCATGCCCGTGGGGCGATCTCGCTGCCGCTGAATGAGCTGCCAGCGCGTTTCTCTGAGCTGCCAAAGGACAAAGCTGTTCTGTTCTACTGCACCTGACCGGCCGAGGAAACCAGCGCCCGTGCGGCGCAATACCTGCTGGACCAGGGCTACAACAACACTGCGGCCATTCTGGGCGGCCTGGCTGCCTGGCAAGAGGTCGGTTTCCCCATGGAATAAGCCGCTTTGAACAGAAGAAGCTCAACTTCTTTAAGCAGTTGTCCCCTTAGGTGCCCGGCACTTGACACGAGCCTCTGATCATGTGCGAATCGTCGCCAAAGTGCCGGGCACCGATACGCAGTTAATTTGTTTACGGTGTATTCAAGCTGTGCATGGACTGCAAGTGCCCGGCGCCTGAGCACTTTGCAGTTGCATTATTAGCCGAGGTTGTTGACAACGTAGCGCGCAACGCGGTGGGCCAGGGGGACGCGGCGCAGTCGAACCATCCAGCGCTGGCCCATCAGCACATCGCTCTGCTTGACCCACGCGTGCTCTTCGGCCATGCGCTGATATTTGGTGCAGTTGACGCAGGGGATGTCGGCGCGCTCCGGAGCTTTGCCCATCAGCATGTCGCGCGCATAGCTGATCTTGTCGTCGTTGAGCGCCGCTTCCAGGCCATCGCTGAAGACGTTGCCGCCGAAGTCCTGCCAATAGTTGACACAGCAGCCCAGCACCTTGCCGTCCCAGTTGATCTGGGGGTCGTTCCAAAGCTGCAAGCACTGTTCAAACTTATGGGTCTGCTCCCAGTCATCCTGGCGCGTTGTGGCTGACATGCCTGCGTCCAGCATCACCTGCTGCTTGTTCTGCACAGGAGAGAAGTCAGGATCCCAGTTCAGCTTGGGCCGGAAAGTCATGTCCAGCTCCTGGCACAGCGCCTTGACCTGGTTGATCTCGTGCTCGTTGTGGCCGAAGATGACGAACTGCCAGTAGAGCCGCGGCTGCTGGCTGGCATATTGGCGCTTGTAAGCGTTGATCTTGCGCACGTTGCCAATCACGGTCTCGAAGTGGCCGCGCACGCGGTACTGCTCATAGGTCTCCTGGCTGGCGCCGTCGATGGAGACAGTGATCTCCTCCACGCCGTACTTGACCAGGGCCTCCAGCGCCTCGTCAGAGGCGGTGTTCAGGTTGACGCCGTTGATCAGGTTGATCTTGACCCCTTTTTCATGGGCGTAGGCCAGGATCTGCACCAACTGCGGGTTGAGCATGACCTCGCCCCAGTTAGAAAGCCCGATCTCGCGCACAATGGGGTTTTGGTCCAGGAGAGCCTTGAAGTTTTCGAACTTCAGCATGCCGACGCCGACGGCGCTTTTGGCGATGATTCCCTGGGCAGTAGGACAGGAGGGGCAGCGCAACTGGCAGGCCGACGAGGCCTCCAGGCGGATTTTGACAGGTTTAATAGTGCTCATGGTTCGAGTACGATCACGGTTGAACGTCTGAAATCCTCACAATACAGCGTAAAAACGTTGCCGTCATGGCGATCTGCCAGGCAGCCGCAGTTGCTTCGGCAAAGGTCGGACTACTATAATCGGTGTTCAGGCTCTTGTCAAGCCAGCCGCTTTCGGCGGTTTGACGCGTTGCCCAAGCCACCGTATAATTCCGCTACTCATGACCACGACCATAAGCAACCAAACCTATCGTTTCTATAATCAATCGCCCGACTATCTGCAAAGGTTGGAAGACGCAGGCTGGCGGCCGGAATACGGCGCTGTGCTGGGCGCGCTCAAGCGTTATCAACTGTCCAAGGGCGGCGCTGCACTGGACTACGGCTGCGGCGTCGGCGACCTGACGGCGATCTTGGCCCGCACCGGCTATCAGGCTGTCGGAGCTGACATTTCGCTGCCTTTTGTACAAAGCGCACGAGCGCGCTATCCGCATCTGGCCTTTGTCGCTCTGGACGCCGGCCCGATGACCCCCTTTGCGTCGGATCATTTCTGGGCCATCGCCGCCGTCAACACCATCGAGCACGTGGCCATGCCAGCGCGAACGCTGCGGGAGATGGTGCGGGTGCTGATGCCAGGCGGGCTGCTGGTTCTGACCTTTCCTAACCTGCTGTCGCCATTGCGGCCGCTGAAGCGTTTCGTATCGCGGCGCAGACGAGCCAAGTATGGCCCTGAAAGCGGCGATAACGTGCTTCAGTCGGCGGCGCTGCTGGTACGCAACAGCAGCGCGCTGTTCAGCAGCCGGCTCACCCAGCAGCCGCGCTTTCGCCCCCGCCAGCCCGACTTCGCCAATGCTGAGCGCTATCGGTTGCTAGGCTACGGCGCGGATTATGATGCGGTCTGGCTGTGCAATCCGCAGGACATCTCGTATCATCTGCGTCATCTGGGGATGCACATTCTGGAACTGCGCGGCATTCCAGGCGCGGCCGAGCGTTCGACTGCGGTCAATCAGTTGCGACGCATCCTGCCGGCCAGCATCTCCTCTCCTATTCTGCTGGCCGCCCGCAAGACCTATTGAGTACAACGTAAATTAAGTTCTTGCCAGTCATTGCGAGGCGTCGGCGCCGAAGCAATCCCGTCTTGCCAAGCGTGGGATTGCTTCGGCGGACCTCGCAATGACATACGCAACTACTTTGTTTACGCTGTATTGAGCACACCGTCAACAAAGTTGCTGCGTATCGGCCCGGCGCTTTGGCGCCGACTCGCACATCATCAGAGTCTCGTGTCAAGTGCCGGGCGCCTCAACACCTTTGTGGTGAATTCTGGCAGCACTGTTCACGCGCGCAGTGGTTTGCCAAAGCGCGCTACGTGTGTTATTATCGCCTCAATCCGCCGCAGCCTCGTTTCTGGCTGCGGCGGTGTACTGCCGCAAACCTGACAAAACTGACATCTATTAAGCGCCCCGATTTCATGCAATCTTAATCTTAAGATCGTAAATTTGGTCACTGCACCTATCGGCTCGCGCTGTCGCTACCTTAGAACGTTTGAAATACGAGTTGAATGGGTCAGTCATTGCGGCACAAGGAGTAAACTACATGAGACGCAAAAGTGTACTGGTTTCGCTGCTGGCCTTGCTGATCGTCGCCCTCCTGGCTACATCGCTGGCTAGCGCGGGCAACCCTGCTCAGCAAGGTGAGGCCCAACCGGAGTCCTCTCAATACGTCACCGCACCAGGTTTCTATCTGGTCGGAAGCAAGAGTTTGGAGCCAGCCGAGTTTAACCACTCCGGTGAAATGCAGTTCTGGGGCTGGGCCAACCTGCATACGGGTCCCAACTCCTTCAACTGGGACCGGCTGGATCAGTTCATTGCTGAACACTATCTGGCCCCTGGCCCTGGCCAGCCCGGCAAGAAGGCAGCCATTGCCATCACCACCTATGATGGCCGGGGCGATGGCGGCGCCAAGCTGATGCCAGAATGGGTGCGCGCTACGCCCAACACCACGATCCCTGGCGTGATGACCAACTCGGTCAGGAATGGCAGCTTCAACGACGGCCTGGACTTCTGGGAGAAAGTCGGTGAGGTGGCAATCAGCACGGCCAATCCCAACAGCGCGCCTAATGCAGTGCGCATGGGCCGGCCGGATGTGCCGTACACTGGCGTTGACCAGCTAGAGCAATACAGTGTGCGCATTCCCTTCGTGTTGAATGCAGGCACCTTCTCTTTCTGGTGGCGCTCCGAGGCAACCGGTAACGTGGCCGACCCTGGCGACGCCTTCAAGGTCGAGATCCTTGACGGCAGTTCCCTGGTGGTGCAGGTGCTCAACGTCACCAATATCGGCACGCGCGGCTGGCAGCAGGTGTCGCTGAACCTGGTGCCCTATGACGGCCACTATGCCACGGTGCGCTTCTCGTTGACCAACAACGGCAACGCTACCTCCACAGTGGTCTTTGTCGACGATGTCAAAGCCGAGGTTCAGCCGATCATTCCCAAGTACTGGGATCCAGCCTATCAGACCCTGTACAACCAGTTCGTCACAGCCTTGGGCGCCCGCTACCGCGCTGATGATCGCCTGGAGTTCATCGGCATCGGCACCGGCCAGTTCGGCGAGACGCGCGCCACTGGCGTTGAAGATCGACCAGCCACCATGGCCGGCGGCCTGCCTGACTGGAACGCATGGGTGACCACCGTCAACCAGATCACCGACATGTATCGCCTGGCCTTCAGCGTCGGCGGCGCGCCGCGCAAGGTCTTGCAGCTTCAATATGCGCCCTTCCAGTATCAGGTGGCCGAACGCAAGGCTTTCTCTGAGTACGCCGCGGGCCGCGATGTGGGCCTTTCCTTCAATGGTCTGTACTATGACTGGAACGGCGCCGAGTCGGTGATTCACCCCAACGCAGGCAGCTACTATGGACTGGGCGCTTTCGACCCCATGTTGCAGCACGGCAACCGGGTTGCCACGGCCTTCGAGACCTACAGCTACATGATTGGCGACACGATCGGCTTGAGCATTGGCAACAACAAGGCCGACGCCTTTTACTGGTCCGTGCTCAATGCGCTGGATAAGCACGTCGACTACATCCGCCTGTCGTACTATGGCGGCTGGTATCTGGGGCCTAACGACACGCCGGTGCGCGACTACACCGACATCATGCTGTGGGCCAAGCCCTACTTTGGCGCCACGCTGGACCGCAACAGCCCACGCTTCACGCCGTCCGTCTGGACAGCTATGCGCGACCACATGACGCCGATCTGCTACTGGAGCCGCGGCAACTGTGAGTTCTCCAGCTACTGGCCGCCGCTGGGCAACTACGAGTTCTGGCTGTATCAAAAGGATAGCGCCCCTGGCGGCAGGACGATCCCTGAAACCCACCTGGAATTCATTCAGACGTCGGCGCAGGGTTCTCTGCGCCCCAGCCTGGGCCTGTGCCCGCCCACCAGCAACGGCCCGCTGAACTATCCGTGCTACACCAATGCCTACAACACGGAGCTGCCGACAGCGCGCGAGTCGTTTGTGATTCGCCGCACTGACCAGGCGTCCAACAACAATTTCATGTACTTCGACATCGACCCTGGCTACATGTTCAGCGGCAACTACACCGCTGACATCACGGTCACGTACTGGGACAAGGGCACCGACCAGTTCCGCTTGCAGTATGACTCAACCAGCGGACCGAAGTACGCCCGCATCAAGGGAACCACCAGCACGGCAGTGACCAAGCAGAACTCCAACCAGTTCCGCAAGGTGATCTTCACAGTGGACGATGCGCGCTTTGCTGATAGTCTGCCTGGCGGCACCGACTTCGCCATCGACTCACGCAACAGCGATGGCGTCAAGGACGGCAACGAGTGGATCCACTTTGTCGACGTGCGCCAGTATGACCCGGCTGTGCCAACCAACACACCGACGCCCACCCGCACCTCGACGCCCACGGCTACGCCCACGGCAACCAACACGCCCACGGTCACGCCGACCGCCACCAACACGCCCACGGCTACGCCCACGCACACAGCCACGGCTACGCCCACGGCAACCAACACGCCCACCGCTACGCCGACTAGCACGCCAGTGGTGCGCAACCTTTACCTGCCTCTGATTACACGAGGCAACTGATCTGAACTGTCTAGCCAGGCTGGTCGGCCCTTGCGACTGGCCAGCCTGGTGTCGTATTAAGCTTGGCCCTGGCCACTCCTCCAACAGCGGCGCTTCGTTTGCTGAACGGCTGTATGAAGAAACTGTCATCTTAGGACGGCATTTTTTTCATCGAGAATTCATCTTGCCGTGTTACGCTATGAGCGTGAAAGTCAAACGAAGGGAGATAGGTCGATGTTGGATACACAAACACGCATGGCCACCTGGTACAGCGACACATCATATCCGAAGACTTTGCAACGCATGCAGACCCACACGTTTGTCTATGAGCGCATGAAGCGCGTTTTCGACATCGTGTTGGCAGCCAGCTTGTTGCTGCTTCTATCCCCGCTTCTGCTGGGTTTGGCGCTGGCGATCAAGCTCGACAGCCCTGGCCCGGTGCTTTTCGTGCAGCGCCGCACAGGCCGCTATGGCCGGCCGTTCAACTTCTTCAAGTTCCGCTCGATGAGCTATAGCCCGCAGCACATCGAGGTGCATCGCCAATACGTCCAGATGTATGCCAACGGCGGCGAGAGCGCAGAGACCAGCAACGGGATTCACAAGCCGCTGAACAACGGTTTGGTCATCACCCGCGTGGGCAAGGTGCTGCGCCAGACCAGCCTGGACGAGCTGCCCCAACTGTGGAACATTCTGCGGGGCGACATGAGCTTTGTGGGGCCGCGCGCCTGGGCTGACTACGAGTTGGACTACTACAAGGACTGGCACTACCGCCGCCTGGAGGTGCCGCCTGGCCTGACCGGCCTGGCGCAGATCAGCGGCCGCAGCGCTTTGGCCTTCGACCAGATCATTCGCCTCGATATCGAATACATCGACCGCCGTTCCATCTGGCTGGATTTCCTCATCCTGTTCAAGACCATCCCCGTCGTGCTCACCGGCAGCAACAACGGCTGAGATGGGCGGCGGCGTGTCGCATCGCCTCTCCTCTGCTCCCTCCGACTTTCACCTACAACCTGATACGCTTCACGGGACGTAAGGACCGACCCAGTGGGCGGCAACTATTCACCAGGCGCTCAAGGCCGTGTAGTGCTGCGTCCGTTGGCGCCTTGAAGAAGGTGTGAGATATGACATCCAAACGTTTGAAATGGCTCTATTTGCTGTTGGTCGCTGCTCTCTTGCTGGCCAGCCCGGCCGCGTCGAGCAGCGCTGGCGTCGCCAGCCAGGCCGCGCCGACCACGGACGCGCCCGGCTTTTACCTGGTCGGCAGCAAGAATCTCGACCCCGCTCAGTTCTACCACGCTGGCGACATGCAGTTCTTCTGGTGGCGTCCGCTTAACCCAGAGCCGGGGGTCTTCAACTGGAACAACATCGACAGCTATCTGGCGACCCATGCGGTCAACGGCAAGAAGGTTGGCATCGCTATCGTGCCATCGGAAGGGCGCAACGGCGGCGCCAGCATGCCTGCGCCCGGCTTTGTGCGCGGCAATCCCGCCATCATGTACGACGGCGTCACCCGCAACGAGGTCAACGACGGCGCTTTCGAGGGCGACCTGGCCGCAGCCTGGGACTTCAGCGGGCCGGTCAGCACGGTGAGCACGCCGGTTCTGGCTGGCTCCAAATCGGTGCGCCTGGGCGGGTCGGTCAACTCCACCGCCCTGCTGCGGCAGTATACCATGCGCATCCCCCCCTATCTGCGCAACGCCGAGATATCCTACTGGTGGCGGCTGGAGAGCAGCGAGCCGGCCGGCAGCACGGCTGACTCCATGCGCGTGGAGCTGCTGGACGTGAACAGCGGCAGCGTAATGGTCACTGTGCAGTCTGTCAACAGCGCCGCCACGCGCAACGCCTGGCAGCGCTACGTCTTCAACCTGGCGGCCTACGAAGACCGCAACGTCGAATTGCGGGTGACGGTGGTCAACGACGCCAACGCGCCGTCATCTTTCTTCCTCGACGAGGTGTCGCTGACGACCACGCCGATCCTGCTGAAGATCTGGTCCAATGAGTACAAGCAAGCCTACCAGACCTTCGTGCAGGCCCTGGGCGCGCGCTATCGCAACGATCCGCGCGTCGAATTTGTCGCCATCGGCACGGGCATGTGGGGCGAAACGCGCGCCACTGAGCCGGTGGACCGGCCAGCCTCACAGGCCAACGGCGTCACCTCGGAAGTGTGGATCAACACGGTCAACGCCATCACCGACATGTACATCAACGCCTTCAGCGAAGGGGGCCAGTTGCGCAAAAATCTGCTCTTGCAGATGGCGCCCTTCCAGATCGTGCCGCGCGAGCGCAAGGAGTTTTCGGTCTACGCGGCTGAGCGCGGCGTGGGGCTGTCCTTTAACGGCCTCTATGCTGACTACAACAACGTGTTCATGTGCGGCGACCCGAATCCGGACTTTAACTGCGCAGGCGCTTTTGACCAGCTCGTCGCCTTTAATCATGCCGTACCCATCGCTTTCGAAACCTACAGCTACATGCTGCCCTCGGTGTCAGAGTTCTTCTGGGGGTTGATGAACGCCCTCGACAAGAAGACCGACTATCTGCGCCTGTCGGGCTATGGCGGCTGGTATCTCGGCCCCAACGATCAGCCTGTGCCGGCCTACACCAACCTGATGGGTTGGTCCAGCCAGTGGTTTGGCAAAGACCTGGACACCACGCCGTCGATTTGGGTAGCTATGCGCGAGCATCGCAATCCCTTCCGCTACGGCGCTACCGGCAGCGTTGCCCTCACCAGCGACCGCCCGCAGCTAGGCAACTATCAGTTCTGGCTCTATCAGCGCGACGACATACCGGGCGGCCGGACAGTGCCAGAGACCAACCAGGCCACCGAGGCCGGCCAGCCGGTCGGCCTGGGCAACTGCCCCGGCTCCCCTTGCTGGGCCAACGCCTATAACCCCAGCCTTCCAGCTAACGCCTATCAGGCCTGGGTGATCCGCCGCACCGATCAAGCCACGGGCAATCCCTTCATGTGGTTCTCGGCCGACGATGGCTACATCTACGGCGACGGCAACCAGGTCGAGATCGAGGTGACCTACTGGAATCGCGGCA
Source organism: uncultured Anaerolinea sp. (assembly GCA_964626845.1). Taxonomy (GTDB): domain Bacteria; phylum Chloroflexota; class Anaerolineae; order JAAEKA01; family JAAEKA01; genus JAAEKA01. The sequence continues at coordinate 28,245 of CAZVGR010000002.1, read as the reverse complement.
CAGACCGCTGGCAGCTCAAGTATCAGGACAGCAGCGGGCAGGAGCGGGCGGCCGTGCCTGCGGGCGGCACAGATCCCTGGGTGCAGAAGACCAACAGCAACACCTTCCTGACTGCGTCCTTTGTGCTGACGGACACGCGGATGAGCAACGCCATGACCGGCGGCGCAGACTTCGTGCTGGACAGTCGCAGCGAAACAGGCGCCAACGACGGCAACGAGTGGATCCACTTTGTCGAGCTGAAGAAGCTGGATGGCCCTGAGCCTCAGCCGACCCCGACGCACACCGCGACGCCCACGCCGACCAGTGGTCCGACGCGCACCCCGACCCCCACCTGGACGCCATCGCCGACGCGCACCACGACGCCCACGTCGACGCCCGACGCCACCAACACGCCCACGGCCACGCCCAGCCCGACGGCCACGCCTACATCAACCAACACGCCGACCAGCACCCCAACCCATACGCCAACGGCCACGCCGACCAACACGCCCACGGCCACGCCCACAGCGACGCCCACCAACACGCCCACGGCCACACCCACCGCGACGCCCACGGCCACACCAACGCGCGTGCCCTACGGCACAGTCCAAGGCCGGGTGTTCCATGACGTGAACAGCAACGGAACCTATGACCCTGGCGTTGACCAGCCTTTGGCAGGGGGACGGGTAGAGCTCTACAATCTGTCTGGACAGTTGCTCAATCTGCAAGTGACTGCTGCCAACGGACTGTATAACTTCACCTTCCTGACGCCCAACTTGACCTACCGCGTGGTGCAGACAGCGCCGCGCGGCTATGTCCCGGCCCAGTACAGCGACGTCAACGTGTTCGTTGAGGCTGGCAATCCGGTGGTGATGGACTTCGCCCATCAGCCCTATAAGTACCAGTTCATACCCGGCGTGCGCCGACAGCAGTAGCGCCGATACAGCTTACCTTTTCTGATCTGGCAAGCTGCCGCCGTGTCACGTTCGATGCGGCGGCAGTTTGCATTCTGAGTCGGAAATAGCCAGAGCGGCGCATTGATGGTACACTTGCCTTGTTGTATCAGCCCGGCCCGGCCAGGGCCGCTAGCCAGGAGTCTCATGGTTCGCATCCATCCCACCGCCGACGTCTCCCCCCAGGCACAGATCGCCGACGGCGCACAGATTTGGCACCAGGCGCAGGTGCGCGAGGGCGCCAGCATTGGCCGCAACTGCATCGTGGGCAAGGGGGCCTACATCGATTTTGACGTGCGCATTGGCGACAACTGCAAGCTGCAAAACAGCGCCTACATCTACCATGGCGCGACGCTGGAGGATGGCGTCTTTGTCGGCCCAGGCGCAATTTTGACCAACGACCGCCAGCCGCGCGCCATCAACCCCGACGGCTCCCTCAAAGCGGCCGATGACTGGCAGGTGGGACCGATCCACGTTGGCTACGGCGCTTCCATCGGCGCGGGCTGCATCGTCCTGCCCGGCGTCGTCATCGGTCCCTGGGCCATGACCGCTGCTGGCGCAATCGTCACGTGCGCCGTGCCGGCTCATGGCCTGGTCGTGGGCGCGCCGGCCCGGCTGGTGGGCTATGTCTGTAGCTGCGGCGCCCGGCTTGCGACCCAAGAGACGCCAGCCGGCCGGCATGGCCACTGCGCCGCCTGCAACCGTGACTTCAGCCTGGCATAGCCGCAGCGGTCGCGACGCAGCATCCCCAAGCGGCTGTGTTGGCCTGAAGCTGGCCTGACAACCAGTCTGGGCGCTGCGAGAATGAGGCGTTGGAAGGAGCACACGTTTGAACCACCAGATTCGCACCGGCGTGATCGGCGTCGGCAACATCGGACAGCACCACGCGCGCATCTATGCCTCGCTCCCCGGCAGCCAACTGGTTGGCATTGCCGATATTGACCCCCAGCGCGCGCAGGAGATCGCTGCCCGCTACCAGGTGCCGGCCTACGCCGACTATCGCACGCTGCTCGACAAGGTCGATGCAGTCAGCGTGGCCGCGCCCACAACCATGCACCACGAGATCGGCCTGGCTTGCCTGGCTAGCGGCGTCCATGTGATGATGGAGAAGCCGCTGGCGGCCTCGGTGCAGCAGGGCTATGAGCTGGCCGCGCTGGCCGAACAGGCGCGCCTGGTGCTGCAAATTGGCCACGTGGAGCGCTTTAACCCCACCTTTGTCGAGCTGGCCAATGTCCTGACCGACCTGCAAATCCTGGCCGTCGAGGCCCGCCGTCTCAGCCCCTTTGCCACCCGCGCCGCCGATGTCAGCGTGGTCTATGATCTGATGGTGCATGATCTCGACCTGATCCTGAACCTGATCCCGGCCCCGCTGCGCAACGTCAGCGCCACCGGCAGCCGTATCCGCTCGCCGCAGCACGACCATGCCATGGCCTTGCTCACCTTCGATACCAGCCAGGTGGCCGGCCTGTCGGCAAGCAAGGTCACGCAGCACAAAGTGCGCCAGATGGCCGTCACCTGCGCCGAGGCGTTTGTGGTAGCCGACTTCCTGACCCGCACGGTGATGGTGCATCGCCAGTCGTCGGCCGACTACTTCGCTCAGCGCGGCGAGGTGCTCTATCGCCAGGAGGGGTTGATCGAGCAGGTCTATGTGCCGCAGATCGAACCGCTTTACGCCGAGCTGCAGCATTTCCTGGCCTGTGTGCGTGAGGGACGCCCCCCCCGCGTCGGCAGCAAAGAGGCCATCCGCGTGATGACTGTGGCCGAGGAGATCGAACAGCAACTGACCGCCAGCATCGACGGCGGCCGGATGGCGGCTGAGTAGCCAGCGCCGCGCGGGCAGCGGCTGGCTGCAGAAAATCGATTGCACGCTATGATCCCACTCAAGCTAACCCTGCACAACTTCATGTGCTACCGCGATCCTGCGCCCCTGGACTTCAGCGGCATGCACCTGGCCTGCCTGTCGGGCAACAACGGCCACGGCAAGTCGGCTATTCTGGACGCCCTCACCTGGGCGCTGTGGGGCAAGGCGCGCAGCAACCAGGCCGATGAATTGATCCACCTGGGGCAGAGTGACATGTCGGTCGATTTCGAGTTCGCCCTTGGCCCCAACCGCTACCGCGTTTTGCGCAGCCGGGAGCGCAAGGCGCGCAGCGGCAAGAGCGACCTCCAGTTGCAAATCTGGCAAGCCAGCGGCGACTGGCGCGCCCTCACCGAACCTACGCTGCGCGACACCGAGCAGGCCATCGTCCGTTTGTTGCGCATGGAGTACGAGACCTTCATCAACTCGGCCTTTCTGGTCCAGGGCCGGGCCGACGAGTTCACCGTCAAACCGGCCAATCAGCGCAAGCAAATCCTGGCTGACATCCTGGGCCTGGAGATCTACGATCAGTACGAGAGCCGGGCCAAGGAGCGCGTCCGCCAGGAGAAGCAGGAGGCCACGCGCCTGGTTGCCCAGCTAGACAGCATCAACGCCGAGTTAGCCCTGGAGCCGGCCTACCAACAAGAGCTGGCCCAGGCGCAGGCGCTGCTGGCGGAGCAGAGCGAACAGTTGCGGGCCGCCGAACAGGTCCAGCAAAGCCTGCGCAGCGAGCGGCAGGATCTGCTGGCCCAGCGGCGCATGCTGGACGACCTGCAAGGCCGCGTGCAGCAGGCCGAGCGCCAACTGGCCGAAATTGACGTCCAGTTGCAGCGCGATCAGGGCCGGCTGGCTGCGGATCAGATGCTGTTGGCCCAGCAGGCCGAGATCGACGACGGCTTTCGCCGGCTGCTGGAGGCGCGCCAGGCTGACCAGACGATGAATCGCCAGCTCAGCCAGCAGGCTGTCTTGCAAGCTCAACGCAGCGCGCTGGAGAGTCAAATCAACCAGGCCCGCTTCGAGCTGGAGACACGCCGCCGCGCGCTCTCTGACCAGCTTGCCCGGCTGCAAGAAGACGCTGGCCTGGTGGAGTCTTTAGAGGCCCAGTTGGCCAAAGCCAGGGCTGAGTTGGCCCGGTTAGCCGCGCTGGACACTCGCCAGGCAGAGCTGCGCCTGCTGGTTCAGGGGTTGAAAGAGGAGATCGCAGCCTTGCAGGCTCAGAACCAGGGCCTGCATGACGAGATGAAGGAGCTCAAGGAGAAGATCGCCCAACTGCCAGACGCCGGCGCGCTGTGCCCGGTGTGCAGCCAGCCGCTGGGTGACGAGGAGCGCCAACGGGTGTTGGATGGCTACACCCAGCAGGGCAAGACACGCGGCGATCTGTTCCGCGCCAACCAGGCCCGCATTGCTGCGATCAGCGAGCAGGGCCAGGCTGCCGAGGCCGAACTGGCTGCGATCGAACGCGAGCTGCGCCAGCGGGCGCGCTGGCAGCGCAGCGAAGCCCAAAGCGAGCAGCGCCTTGCCCAGGCTGCGCAAGCGAGCGCTGAGCTTGAGCAGGCGCAGGGTGAGCTTGACCAGGTGGCCGGCCAGTTGCGCGCGGGCAGCTATGCCAGCGCAGCCCAGGCCGGGTTAGCAGACGTCAGCCATCAGTTAGCGGCGCTGGGCTATGACCCGGCCGCCCATGAGGCCGTGCGCGACGCTGTGCTGGCGCTGGAGCCTTATGCCGAGCGGCACAGCCAACTGCAACTGGCCGCCAGCCGCGCCGACGACCTGCACGCCCGCATTCAGCAAGCTGAGGCGACGCGCCGTCTGCTGAACGATGGGCTGGCAGCCGATGCACAGCGCCGCGCCGAGCTGACCGCAGCCCTGGCGCGCCTGCCCCAGGTGGAGCGCGAGCTGAGCCAGCAGGTCAGCCAGGTGGAACGGCTGGAGCGCAGCGCCAACGACGCCCGGCAACGGGTCGGCGCCGCGCACCAAAAGCTGGAAGCCTGCCGCGCGCAGGCCATCCGCCGCCAGACGTTGACCACAGACCTACAGGCCGTGCTGGCGCGCCAGGCCACCTTTGAGGAGCTGCAAGCCGCTTTTGGCAAAAAGGGCTTGCAGGCCATGATCATCGAGGCCGCCATTCCTGAGATCGAAAGCGAGGCCAACCGGCTGCTGAACCGCATGACCGATGGGCGCATGTCTGTGCGCATGGAGACGCAGCGCGAGACCAAAACCACCCAGGAGGTGCGCGAGACGCTGGACATCATTCTCAGCGACGAGCTGGGCAGCCGCGACTACAGCCTGTTTTCCGGCGGCGAGGCCTTTCGCGCCAACTTCGCCATCCGCATCGCCTTGAGCAAGCTGCTGGCCCGCCGCGCCGGCGCAGCCTTACAGACCCTGATCGTCGACGAAGGCTTCGGCACCCAGGACGCCCAAGGCCGCGAGCGGCTGGTGCAGGCCATCACCTCGATCCAGCACGACTTCGAGCGCATCCTGGTCATCACCCACATCGACGAGCTGAAGGACCTTTTCCCTGCCCGCATCGAGGTCGAGAAGACCGCCGACGGTTCGCAGATCAGCGTGAGTTAGCCATGAGTTCAAGAGAGTATCATCTACGAGAGCTTGCCATCGCCCAAGCGCCCGACGACCCGCGCCACGTTATGCCGGCGATCCTCCCCCGCCACCGGCGCATTCTGGACATCGGCTGCGGCGCGGGCCAAACCTTCATCGCCAGCGACTTGGCGCCCGACGTGCAGGCAGCCGGCTTGGATGTTGATTTTGAGGCGCTGCTGCTGGGCCGGGAGCTGACGCAGCGCGTCGGCTTCACAGCAGGCCAGGCTGAGCATCTGCCTTTTCCTGATGCCAGCTTTGACCTGGTGCTGTCGCGCGTCACCCTGCCCCTGACCCACCTGCCGTCCGCTGTGTCTGAGATCGGCCGGGTGACGGCGCCGGGCGGCGATCTGTGGCTGGTGCTGCACTCGCTGGACAAAACCGTGCGCGACCTGGGCGAGAGCCTGCGCAGCGGCCAGTGGAAGCGGGTGCTCTATCGCTCCTACGTGCTGGCAAATGGCGCTCTTCTGCACGTCAGCGGCCGGCTGGTCTCTTCGCCGCTGGGCGGCCACTACGAGTCCTTCCAGACCAATGCCAGCATCAGCCGCGAGCTGCGCCGGGCTGGTTTCGCCAATATCGTGGCCCTCAACGGCCGGCATTATGTGGTGACGGCCAGCAAGCAGGGCCAGACTGGCCAGTAATCCCGTGCCGTGGTGTTCAGCGCCAGGAGCAGCTGAAGCCGCTACTACGAACCGGTCTCCGATCTGATTATGTCCAGTAAAAAACTCAAAGCCCTGTGGCGCCAGCACGGCGTCTATCTGGCGGCGCTGCTGGGCTTCAGCGCGCTGATGCTGTTCCTGTGGGGCAACGTGAACTGGCACATACCGCCGGCCGACCGCTGGGATGGCTGGCATTACCGCACCATGGCCGAGGCCGCGCCGGGGCTGTCTGAAGTGGCGGCCGCGCCCTTCCGCTACCGGGTGTTGGGCACCTATACAGTCGGCCTGCTCTTTGGCCAGCAGTACATCGCCGGCTTCTTCGTGGTCAACTACGCCGCGCTGCTGGCTGTGGTGGCGCTGCTCTACTTCTTCCTCTGCTACGCGGGCATCTCGCGGCCAGTGGCGGCCTTCAGCACGGCGCTGTTCACCATGAACACCCACCTGTTTGGGCTGACCGCCTGGCTGACCTTTCACACCAACGACTCGCTGGCCATGCTCTTCCTGCTGCTGGCGTTGTGGGCGATGATGGCGCGGCGCTGGGGGCTGTTCGGGCTGGCCCTGCTGTTGGGCGCGCTGAGCCGCGAGACCTGGGTGCTGGCTGTGCCGACCGCCCTGGTCTTCTTGTGGGAGCGGCGCCTGCTGCGCAGCGACCTGGGCAAGCTGTTGCTGGCCGTGCTGCCGGCTCTGCTCGTCACCGTGCTGCTGCGCACCCTGCTGCGGGCCGAGGTGGTGGGCAGCCTGGAGCCGCTGCAAGCCTTCCTGCGCTTCGCCCCCAAAATCGTCGATCCTGAGTTCTGGGCCCGTCAGTTCGCCAACTCGCTCAAGCCGCTCAGCTTCCTGCCGCTGATCTTTTTGGGAACGACCCTGCGCTGGGCGCGCGGCAACTGGTTCATGGTCACGCTGATCCTGCTCACGTTCGTCAGCAGCCTGCTGGGCTCAGCCAACGAGCGGCTGATGGCCCCGGCCTTTGTGGCTTTCTACTGGCTGCTGGCCCTGGTGATCCAGGAGAACATCTGGCCGCATCGGGCCATGCTGGCCATCATCGCCGCGGCCACCTTCGCCTCGACCTTGCACTACTGGTACGCCCGTTTCCCCCTGCCCAGCCGCGAGCTGACCATCGCCCTCGGCGGCGTGGCCTGGGCGGTGGTAACGGCGGCGGCCGTGATCTTTCGCCTGCGTCGGCCACAGCTTGCAGAACGACGAATGACGAGTAACGAGTAATGCGTAAACCCGGAGAGTCTGCGCGGGCGCACTCCGGTACGCATTACTTGTTACGCATTACGCCTAAACCGTGCCATTCCATCCCCTCTCCCCCTTCACCTCCACTAATCTCGCGCTGCACTTTCACCGCACGCCCTCGGCGGCATGGTTTCGTCAGGCGCTGGAGACCGTCGGCCGGCTATATCGCTTCGTGGCGATCGACGACCTGCGAGCCTATTTCTACGGCGGACAGCGCTTCAACGGCGCTTGCCACGTCACCTTTGATGACGGCGACCGCAGTTTCGTGGAGGTAGCGCTGCCGGTGCTGGAGGCGTTGGGCGCGCCGGCGACCCTTTTCGTGGCGCCTGATGTGCTGGCCAGCGGCCGCAACTACTGGTTCCAGGAGCTGCACTACCTGCGCCAGCATGTGGCCGACGACGCCATCCGCCGCCAGATCGCTGCGCAGATGGGCTGGGATGCTGTGCAGCTTGCCCCCTATTCGATCGTTGTCCTGTTCAAGGCGCTGCCTCTGGCCGCCATATGGCAGGTGATCGATGCGTTGGAGCAGGGCCATGGCCTGTCGCCCGCCCCGCCGGCCAACATCTCGCTGCAAGAAGCTGTTGCGCTGGACCGTCACCCCTTGGTGAGCATTGGCGCCCACTCACTGACCCACCCTGTACTGCTTAACGAAAGCGACGCCGAAGCGCAGCGGCAGATCGCCGGTTCGGTAGCCCAGTTGGCGGCCCTGCTGGGCCGTCCGGTGCGCTGTTTCGCATACCCCAACGGCGCGGCTGGGTTGGATTACGGCCCGCGCGAACAGGCGATTCTGCGGGCGGCCGGCGTCGAGCTGGCCTTGACCACCGACAGCGGCTATTTCGGTTCAGCCACAGACCCGCTGGCTGTCCCGCGCGTCGGGCTGGCCGCCAGCCCGCGCGAGACCGGCCCGTGGATTCTGGCCAAGCTGCTGCTGGCTCCGGTCTGGGATCGACTGCGCCGGGATGAAGAGAACCGCCAGCGGCGCCGGCTGGCCGCCCTTCTACGCGCCAACTGGCAGCAAGCACAGGCTGCGGCGCCCGGCGCTTGATCCGATCTGGGGTCATTCCCTCGAATCGTGACAAAAGCGCCGGGCGCCTGGGGAGAACGTCCTGAACGGGGCTCACACGGGAGCCAGCGTGCCTGCAAAGATCAGCCAGGCCAGCACGGTCTTGGCCGACAGGCTGAGGATAATGTAGACCCGCTCGCCGAACAGATAATCTGCCCAACGCCCCACCTTCTTGTACTGCAAGTACATGTTGATGGCGAAGATGTTAAAGAAGATAAACAGGGTTGGGATGATGATGTAGACGAAGGCTGGCGGCTTGGCATCGCCCGAGTTGACCGCGCCCACGAAGTAGAGCGTGATCACGATCCAGGGGATGATGCCGGCGATACAGCCATAGATAAATGAAGTCCAGTCGGTCTTCTTGGTAGTCTGGTTGTGCAGCTCCATCAGGACGCCGAACAAGTTCATCATCGCGTTGATGCCGAAGATCAGGATGATCGCGCCCAGGTCCCAGATTCCGACCAACATGCCGATCAGCACAATCATCAGCGACGAGCTGAGCGCGTACTCGTAGAAACGGATAGGGTTCATACCCTTCTTCAGGTTGGCGACATAGCGGGGGTAGCCGATGGTCGCCAGATAGAAGTGGGCCGCAGCCGAGATCAGCAGGAACAGCGCCACCGCCGGCCCGAAGCGCAGATTGTAGAGCAGTTGCGGATCGGGAGCCAGCGAGCGGGTGGCCACGTCAAAGTTAAGGTAGTTGGTGTAGATCGGATAGGTGGTCGCGTTGCTCAACACGATCATCAGGATGCCCTGGATCAGGTGCAAAAAGCCCATGATCAGGTTGAAACGGCGCAGGCTGGCGTACCTGGCCTCGGCGTTCAGCGTGCTCTCACTGGAAGCTGATGCGCTTTTGGCAGGAGCTGGCGGATTCTTGGCAGAAGCTGGCGGGTTCTTGGCGGGAGCTGATTTCTTCTTGGTCACGTTGACTCTCTCCTGGGGTTGAATTTGGACTTGAATCGCCCCCCGACTGCCGGGCAGCAAGGGCGATAGGTAGCTACTCAGGTGCCGGGCACTTGCAGTTCATTGGCGGCTGAAATCGGCTGTACACACTTCGTCAACAGGCGCCAATGCAAGTGCCCGGCACCTGGGCCTGAGTAGTAACGGCGGTAGCTGGATTCTAGCCGATAGCGGGCAAAAGAACAAAAAGCCACAGAGTCGATGTGACGCTGCGCTTTTGATCCCTGCGCTATCCAAATGGTATAATCCTGCCCATTATTGCCTGTAGAGGAGTCATTCATGCTACCGAAAACCGCAGACGTGGTCATCATCGGCGGCGGCGTCATGGGCGCCAGCGCAGCCTATCACCTGGCCCAGCGCGGCTGCACCGACGTCGTCCTGCTGGAGCGCGGCCCGTTTCTGGGTATGGAGGCCACCGGCAAATGCGCCGGCGGCATCCGCTACCAGTTTAGCACCGAGATCAACGTGCGCCTCTCCCTGCTCAGCCTGCCTATGCTGGAGCGCTTCCACGACGAGCTGGGCCAGGACATCGACCTGCGCTGGCCGGGCTACCTTTTTCTGCTGGACAACGAGGCAGACCTGGCGACGTTTCAGCGCAACGTGGCCATGCAGAACCGGCTGGGCGTGCCAACACAGATCATCGGGCAGGACGAGGCCCGGTCGTTGGCCCCGCTGCTGCACATGGACGATATCATTGCTGCGGCCTGGCACCCCGGCGACGGCCTGGCCGACCCCAACGGCGTGGTGCAGGGCTATGCCATGGGCGCGCGGCGGCTGGGCGCCAAGACCCTGACCAGCGTCGAGGCCACGGGCATCCAGGTCAAGGGCGGCCGGGTGACAGCCGTCGAAACCTCGCAGGGCGTCATCGCCACGCCGGCCGTGGTCAACGCGGCCGGGCCATGGGCGGGCCAGGTGGCCGCCATGGCCGGCGTAGACCTGCCCATCACCCCGCTGCGCCGCCAGATTGTGGTGACCACGCCGCTGACCGGCCTGCCGGCCGATCTCCCCTTCGTCATCGACTTCAGCCGCAGCCTCTACTTCCACCGCGAGGGTGAGGGCATCCTCACTGGCCAGTCCAATCCCCACGAGACGCCCGGCTTCGACCAGTCGGTGGACAACGCCTGGACCGAGCAGCACCTGGAGCTGGCCGCGTGGCGCTTCCCGCTGCTCAGCCAGGCCGGGCTGCTCAGCCAGTGGGCGGGGCTGTACGAGGTGACGCCCGACGCGCACCCGGTGATCGACGGGTTGGCTGATCCCACAGGGTTTTACGTGGCGGCCGGCTTCAGCGGCCACGGCTTCATGCACGGTCCCATCACCGGCCTGCTCATCGCCGAGTTGCTGCTAGACGGCCGTGCCCACAGCCTGGACATCGACCAACTGCGCTTCAGCCGCTTCGCCGAGGGCGACCTGGTACGCGAGCACAACGTGGTGTGAGCTGGCATGGCATGAACCTGGCTGCTGGGCTGCTTGACAAAGCGGCCCAGTAGCTTACAATGCGCATACACCAAAGCACGTGCGCTGCCCGCTCACCTGCGGCTTGTCAGATGACAGGCAGCCCGGCTCTGCTGACCTCAGACCACCCACACGCCGTCGCCACATAGGAGTGTCGACCATGTCTGTACCTCCCCTCGAAGATTTGCACATCAGGAGCCTGATAGACATCAACGCCATGCAGCGTATCCAGGATACGTTTGCCAAAGCAATGGGGGTGGCGGCTGTAACGGTCGACAGGTCGGGTACGCCCGTAACCCGCAATAGCAATTTCCAACCTATCTGCCGGTTGATCCGTTCCACACCCGATGGCCTGGCGCGCTGCATGAAGTCGGATGCACAGGGCGGCATGACGGCTTACTGCTCCGACAAACCCGAGGCTTACGTCTGCATGGGCGGCTTGGTGGACGTGGCAGCGCCTATTACCATTGAAGGGGAGTATCTGGGTTGCCTGCTGTGCGGCCAGGTGATATTGAGCGAAGACCATGAAAGTTTTGTCAAGGATATCATCCGCCGCAACACATCGCTAGGGTTGCCCTACAAGCAAGTGGTAGCCGCCGTGCAGCGCATTCCCATCGTTCCTAAGGAACGGCTGGATGCGGCTGTCGAGATGTTGATGTTGACGGCCAACCACATCATTGAGATCGGCATGACCAATCTCACGCAGGCCCGATTGTTGAAAGAGGCGCAGGAGAAGGCGACTTTGCAGGCAGCGTTGCAAAACGCGCAGATGCAAGCGCTTCAATCACAGATCAATCCGCACTTTCTGTTCAACTCGTTGACACTGGTTGGCTACACCGCCCTGGAGGAGAACGCGCCGCACACCGAGGAGATCGCCTACACGTTGAGCGAGCTGCTGCGCTACAGCCTGCGCAACGCAGCCAGCATGGTGTCGTTGCGCGAGGAAGTGGAGATGGTGGAGCGCTACCTGGCGATCCAGCAGATGCACTTCGGCGACCGGCTGTGCAGCAACGTCGCCTTGGACCCCTCTTTACGTGACATGCAGTTGCCTTGCATGTTGTTGCAGCCCTTGGTCGAGAATGCCGTGGTGCATGGCGCTCAACCGCTAGCGCGCCCCGTCACGGTGCGCGTCAACGTCTGGCGCGAGGGTGACTACGCGCTGCTGGAGATTTCCGACGATGGCGCGGGCGCACCTGCTTCCATCGTCGATGCTTTGAACCGGTTGACGCCGCCAGTCCTGGCTGATCGCCAGCGCCCTGCGGTCGGACTGTCCAGTGTGCTGCGCCGCTTGCAGGAGGTCTACGGCGATGACTTCAAGTTGACTGCGGAAAGCGCGCCGGACCAGGGTTTTCACGTCAGACTGGCCCTGCCTTTACCCTACTAGTACGTCGTAAACAAAGTTGTATCGGTGCCCGGCACTTGACACGCGCTTCTGGTCATGTACGAATCATCGCCAAAGTGCCGGGCACCGATACGTAGTTAATCTGTTTACGGCGTACTAGGCAGCCGTTCAGGGCCGCATTGCCTTTGCCCCTCAGATCGATCCGAGCAGTTGGGCTCGGCCAAGGAGCTGACCATGGCCGGCGTGTTGCTGGCTGACGATGCACCCGTCGTGCGGTCTACTATTGCGCGTATCATCGCGCGGAACAGGGGAGATTTGGCGCCCATTGTCGAGGCAAGCAACGGCGCGGAGGCGGTGATGTTGGCGCGCCGCACCCGGCCGGATATCGTCATCATGGACATCAAGATGCCAGGCATGGACGGCCTGCAGGCTACGGCCCTGATTCGCCAGGAAGCGCCTGACGCCAAGGTCATCATCCTGACCGCCTATGATGAGTTCCCCTATGTGCAGAAAGCGCTGAAGCTGGGGGCTGTGGACTACCTGCTGAAGCCTGTGCGGCCGGCCAAGCTACTCGAAGTACTCGACGAGGTCTATGGCCAGCTTCAGGTAGAGCGGCGCCAGGTACAAGAGGCGAACGAGAACAAGACATCCTTGCAGAAAACGTTGCCTCTGTTAGAGGCAAGCCTGGTCGACCAGTTGGTGCATGGTCGTTCCCCAAGCCCAGCGGTGGTTGCCGCATCGCTTAAGCAGTTAGGCAAGACGCTCTCATGGCCGGCGGTACTGGTCGCAGTAGTCGAGAATTTCGATACAGTTAGCGAGGGCAGCGCCTACAGTTCTTTGACCGAGCTTTCGCCCAGTGTGATCGGCGGGGGCGAGACCTTTTTGGTCGGCTACAACCCGCCCGGGCGCGTAATTGCCATCGTGTCTACCCGCCATCATCTGGCAGCCATAGGCCAGATCAGGCAGTTGGGGTCAATCATCCAGCAGGCGCTGGAGATCCGGCTCAACCGTTCGGTAGTGGTCGGCATCGGCCATCGCTACGCCGACATCGAGGCGATCCCTATCTCCTATGCCGAGGCCAGCCTGGCATGCCGTCATTACGCAGGCGATGCTCAGCAGTACGTCTTCCACATCGAAGATATCGACGAGATCAACAACCGCAAACGACTGGCTTATCCCGTCCAATTGGAGCATCAGCTCCTGTGGCTGATCAGTCAGGGCGAGATTGAACCATGTGCGGAGCTGTTGATCCAGATGGTGGACCACCTGACCTATCAGTTCCGGCAGAAACCAGAGGTCTTCCGCAGTCGCCTGATTGAGTTGAACGCTCTGATGGCGCGCAGTATCATCGAGGCGGGCGCGACCAGCCTGGACGTTCTGGAGCTATCGCATCAGCAGGTGGCCACGCTGTACAGACTGAACACGCTGACCGACATGCGCGCCTGGGCCTTGCACAGCTTTACCGAGTTAGCTGCGGCTATTCCGCCTGGTCAGCCGGCCGGCGCGGACGCCGTGCAACGCGCCATCGACTACATCCACCGCCATCAAAGCCGGCCTGACCTGGCCCTCAGCCAGGTGGCGGAAGCTGTCAGCCTTAGTCCATCGCACCTGGCCTATCTGCTCAAAGAGCGCGTTGGCCTCAGCTACAGGAACTATTTGATTGCGCTGCGCATGGAAGAGGCGAAGAAGCTACTGCGCACCACCGATATGACGATCGCTTCGGTAGCAGAAGCAGTGGGCTACGAGAATGTGACCAATTTCTATCGGCTGTTCCAGCGCGAGGTGGGCACCACGCCGGCCGCGTACCGCAAGACCGGATGATACGGTGAGTTGAGCAGGGGAGCAGCGATCAGCGATCCTGCATGGCGATGCCAATGGGAGTGACCAAGAGCGCATGGTTTGGAACGACGGTGGGCAGGCCAGTCACTTCAGCCACCACCTCCCCCATGCCGGGCATCATGCACGTGCCGCCCACCAGGTACAGGGTGTCGACGCGGAAGGGTTGGATGTGGCGGGCGACGATGGCGCCCACTTTTTGCATCACAGGCCGCACCAGGGGGAAGACCATACGTGTTTGTGCAGGGTCCTTCTTGATTTCCTCGGCCGCTTCGAAGGGCACGCGCAGCGCGCCGGCGATGACCAGCGAAAAATGAGTGCCGCCGGTCGGCTCGTCGGCTGTGTAAACGACCTGGCCGTTGCGGACGATGGCGATGCCTGTGGTGCCGCCGCCCACGTCGACCACGGCGCCGTTCTCGACCTGCAAGAGCGCGTTGGCAGCGGTCGGCTCGTCGACGAAGTTGCTGCACTCCAGACCGGCGGCGTAGAGCACGTTCTGCGTGGCGCGCACCTCGGCTGGGGCGACGCCGGGCGGGTACGATGTCGCCGCGTGGGTCAGGGGAAAGCCAAGTTGCTCCTCCACCTCGGCCTTCATCCGGCTGAGCAGCCGCACCGCGCCCATGAAGTCCACCACCAGCCCATCGCGCACGATCTGCGCGAACTGATAACGGCCGGCCAGCGGGTGGAAATGCTCATCCAGCGCCAGCAGAACTGTGTAGGCCGTGCCCAGGTCGACGCCGACATGGACAGGGCGGCTGCGGTCAAAGTTAGCCGGCAGGGCGCTTTCTGCGTCGTTGAGCACGCGCCAGGCCTGCTGCAAGATCATGTCGAGTTCAGGGTTCATAAGGATCAACCCAGCCCTGCCAGCCGCATGGTGTCCAGGGCGATCATCTTCTCCTCGTCGGTGGGCACGACTAACACGGCCGTGCGCGCCGTGCGCTTGCTGATCAGCATTTCCTTGCCCACCGCCTCGGCGTTGCGCCTGGGATCCAGCTCGATGCCCAGAAACTCCAGGCCCTCGCAGGCCATGGCGCGCACGGCTGGGCTGTTCTCGCCGATGCCGGCCGTGAACACCAGTGCGTCGATGCCGCCCATGGCCGCTGCGTAGGCGCCGATGTACTTCTTGGTCATGTAGGCGAAGATCTCGACGGCCAGTTGGCAGCGCTCGTTGCCGGCCGCGGCGTGCTCCAGGATGGTGCGCATGTCGTTGCTGACGCCCGAAACGCCCAGCAGCCCGCTCTCCTTGTACAGCACCTGCTCGATGGCGTCGGGGCTCATGCCAAGCTGGCGGTGCAGGTGAAAGATCAGGCCAGGGTCGATGTCGCCGGATCGGGTGCCCATCATGATGCCGGAGAAGGTGGCGAAGCCGATGCTGGTATCCACCGAACGTCCGCCCTGCACGGCGGTCATGGTCACACCATTGCCCTGGTGGCAGACGACCATCCTGAGCTTATCGATGGGCCGGGCCAACACTTCGGCCGTGCGCCGGCTGACGTAGCGGCAGGATGTGCCGTGGAAGCCGTACTTGCGGATTCTGTGCTCCAGGTAAAAGTGGTAAGGCAAGGCGTAGATATAGGCCCTGGGCGGCATGGTCTGGTGAAACGCGGTGTCGAAAACGGCCACGTGCGGGGTCTTTGGCAGCAACGCCCGGCCTTCGCGGATGCCGATCAGGTTGGGCGGATTGTGCAGCGGCGCCAGCGGTGTGCATTCCTCCAGCTTGGCGATAACCTCGTCGGTGATGAGCGTGGACTCGATGAAGATGTCCGCGCCATGTACGGCCCGGTGCCCCACCGCTTCGATCTGGTTGATGTCGTGAATGGCGCCGTGCTGGGGATGGAGCAGATACTGGATGGCCACCTCGAAGGCGATGTGATGGTTGGGAACGGGCAACTCATGCCGCACCTTCGGGCTGGACGGGGATGCTTCGGCGGCCCTCAGCATGACAGGGTGGTTGGGGCTGGCAGGGGATGCTTCGGCAGCCCTCAGCATGACAGGGTGGTTGGGGCTGGACGGGGATGCTTCGGCGGCCCTCAGCATGACAGGGGGGAATGTCTGGTGTTCCACGTAGGAGCCAGGCTCGCCGATGCGGCTGATGATACCCTTGGCCATCACCTGCTGGACGTTGCTGGTGTAGAGCTGGTACTTGATGGTCGAGCTGCCGCAGTTGATGGTCAGGATCATGGTCGTTTCCTTGGGCGCCAGACCCTGCGGGTTTTGAAAACCCGCAGGGTCTGAACTGGGAGCTACAGCTTCGCCAGCACCTGGGCGACGATCTGGCGAAGCAACATCATATCGTCAGCGATGGGAAGGCCAGGCGACGCCTCGTTGCTCAGCACGATCTTGATCGCCCGCTCTGCCGGCGCCCGTTTGAAGATATCGTAAGCCGCCACGATCTGGCTCAGCGGCATACGGTGCGTGACGAGGACGCCGGGGTCGAGCTTGCCAACCTTGACCATGCGCAGCAGCGTCGGAATGGTGTGGGTGTTGACCACGCCCATGCGGATGGTGATGTTGCGCGTCCACAGGATATCGTTGTGCAGCTCGACGCTCTGGCTGTGTACGCCGACGTTGGCGATGCGGCCGCCGGCGCCGACGATGGCCTGGGCCAGCGCGCAGGTGGATGGATGGCCCACCACCTCGATCACCACATCGACGCCCTGGCCGCCGGTCAACGCCATGATCTGCTCCTCGGCGCGGCCGTCGCGGTTGTTGATGACCACGGTGGCGCCCAGCCTGCTGGCCATCGCCAGCCGGTGTTCGTCCAGATCGACCACGATAATGTCGGCCGGCCCGTAGAACTGGGTCACCAACAGGGTGGCCAGGCCCACCGGACCGGCGCCGATGATAACCACGGTGTCGCCCAGGCTGACCTCGCCTTTTTGCACGCCCACTTCCAACCCGGTAGGGATGATGTCAGCCAGCATCAACGCGGCCTCTTCATCCACCCAGGCGGGCAGGTGATGCAGGCTGCTGTCGGCCAGCGGCACGCGCGCGTATTCGGCCTGAACGCCGTCGATGGTGTTGCCCAGCAGCCAGCCGCCGCGCTCACAGCTCGACAGCAACCCGCGGCGGCAGGCTGGGCAACGCCCGCAGGAGGTGGTGCAGGGGATGAGCACCCGGTCGCCGACCTGGAAACCAGTGACAGCCCCTCCGATGGCGCTGATGACGCCGGTGGCTTCGTGGCCCAGGATGCGGCCCGGGCTGACTGTGGACACCCCGCCTTTAAGAATGGTAAGGTCAGTGCCGCAAACGGTGGTCTTACTGATTTGGACAATCGCGTCAGTGCTCGCCTGAATGGCCGGCATAGGCTTGTCTTCCCAACGAATGTCGTCGGGGCCATGATAGACCAATGCTTTCACGAGAGGGACTCCGGATGAGCGTCAAACTTGGACGGCAGCGAGTCTGCCTTAACAAGGATAATCGCCAACGGGCGCGACGGCTATCACGAAAGCCACGCGGTTTATACATTATTCCACTGTCTTCCAGGCAGGATATGGCGCCAACGTAGCTTGCCGACTGGATAACCCGACGGCTGAAGACATCTTTTTGCCTGAATTGGCGCATTGTCTTGGCAAAACACCGCGTCGCTTCGCCGCCAGACTCCTCAACCAGTCGAATCACGCCAGAATTCCCCGTTGAATTGTGCATATTTACCCTTGCTTCGTGTATTGAATGTTGGGGCCAGACTTCGTATGCTTAGACCGCTATGACCAGAGCACTCGATCAAGACCAGGCCATCTCACGCATCATCCAGGAATACGTCCCTGGCCGCCAGGTGACTATCGCGCACATCATCGCCAATCCTGACCAGACGCTGGCGCGGCTGGTGGGGCTGGACGAGGCCGAGGCTATCGGTTTGCTGACCCTCACCCCCGGCGAGAGCGCGATCATCGCCGGCGACCTGGCGCTCAAGGCGGCCGATGTGCGCATCGGCTTTCTGGACCGCTTCAGCGGGACTCTGGTGGTGACCGGCGGTCTGGTCAGCGTCGAGGTGGCCACCGAGGCCGCCAACCGCGGCCTGGAGCGCATTCTGGGCTTCCACCCCGCGCCGATCACGCGGACGTAGGTGAGCAGGCAGGACTGTCAGTCCTATGAAGCAAGCCTACAAACGGCTGTTCATGCTGTGGGGCGGGGTCGGCGCTGGCAAGACGACCCTGCTTCAGGCGTTGCAACAGCAGGAGAACAAAGGCGTTCGCAAGACACAAATGGTCGACTACAGCGGCTGGGGCGTCGACACCCCCGGCGAGTACTGCGAGATGGGCGACCTGCGCCGCCATCTCCTGGCAGCCAGCGCTGACGTCTACTTGATGCTCGTGCTCCACGATGCCACCCGCCCTACCACCAACTTCCCGCCCAACTACTTCCGTATGTTCACCCAGCCTGTCGTCGGTGTGGTCAGCAAGATTGACGCCGCCGGCGCTAACCTGGAGCGATCTGCCGCCATCCTGCGCCAGATCGGCGTGCAGGGTGACATCTACTACCTTTCGGCGATCACAGGATCGGGCCTCAGCGAACTGAGGCAGATGCTTTTAGCCCATAGCCAGTCACAAGGAGAATGAACATGGCAAACAGTCAAGGAGAGGCCTTAGGCCTGGTCGAGACCCGCGGCATGGTCGCGATGATCGAAGCGGCCGACGCGATGGTCAAGGCGGCCAACGTCTCGCTGGTCGGCATGGAGAAGATCGGCTCCGGCCTGGTCACCGTGCTGGTGCGCGGCGACGTGGGCGCGGTCAAGGCTGCGACCGACGCCGGCGCAGCGGCCGCCCAGCGCGTGGGTGAGGTGGTTTCGGTACACGTCATCCCCCGCCCGCACAGCGACACCGAAACGCTGCTGCCCAAAAGCGCCAAGTAGCCCTGGTTCGCGCCAGAGCCATAGGAGGTAACGCGTAGCATGGAAGACAAACTGGTCGATCTCGTCGTGCAGCAGGTCATGCAGAAAGTCGCTGCCGGCAACGGAAGCAAGTCCACCCCACCGGCCAGCTCGCTGACCGGCCTGAAGTCGCCGGGCATGACCGAGTTCGTAGGGACCGCCTTTGGCGACACCATTGGCCTGGTGATTGCCAACCTGGACCCGACCCTCCACAAGTCGATGGGGCTGGATCCCAAGTACCGCTCCATCGGCATCTTCGGCGGCCGCACGGGCGCTGGCCCGCACATCATGGCCATCGATGAGGCTGTCAAGGCCACCAACACCGAGGTCATTTCCATTGAGCTGGCCCGCGACACCAAGGGCGGCGCCGGCCACGGCTGCTTGATCCTGTTGGGCGCTGAGGAAGTCTCCGACGCCCGGCGGGCCGTCGAGGTAGCTCTCAAGGACCTGACCCGCACCTTCGGCGACGTCTACGCCAACGACGCCGGCCACATCGAACTGCAGTACACGGCCCGCGCCAGCTTCGCCTGCGAGAAGGCCTTTGGCGCTCCCATCGGCCGCGCGTTCGGCCTGTGCGTGGGCGCGCCGGCCGGCATCGGCGTGCTGATGGTGGATGCCGCTGTCAAGTCGGCCGACGTGGATCTGATCGGCTATGCCAGCCCGGCCAAGGGCACTTCGTGGTCCAATGAGGTGATCGGCTTCTTCAGCGGCGACGCCGGCGCAGTGCGCCAGGCCATCATCACCGCCCGCGAAGTCGGCGTCCGGCTGCTGGGCACGCTGGGCGATCAGCCCGCCTGCCTGGGTGTGCCCTACATCTAGGAACTCGCACCTGGCAACAACGCCAGTAAGGAAGTACTGATATGGCCAAACGACATCGAAGGTTCGAGGCTTTGGAGCAGCGGGCTGTCAACAAGGACGGGTTCGTCACCGAGTGGCCGGAAGTTGGCATGATCGCCATGGGCAGCCCCAACGATCCAAGCCCCAGCATCAAGGTACAGAACGGCGTCATTGTAGAGATGGATGGCAAGCGCCGCGAGGAGTTCGACTTCAACGAGATCTTCATCGCCAACTACGCCATCAACACCGCGATCGCCGAAGAGATGATGGCGATCCCCTGTGTGGACATCGCCCGCATGATCGTCGATATCAACGTGCCGCGCGAGAAAGTGGTCAAGGTCTTCTCTGGCCTGACCCCAGCCAAAATCGCGGCCGTCATCGACGAACTGAACGTGGTCGAGATGATGATGGGTGTACAGAAGATGCGCGCCCGCCGCACCCCGTCCAACCAGGCGCACGTAACCAACCTGCAGGACAACCCTGTGCTGCTGGCCGCTGACGCAGCCGAAGCCACGGCCTACGGCTTCAACGAGATCGAGACCACCGTCGCCGTGTTCAACTACGGGCCAATGAACGCCCTGGCCCTGCTGGTGGGCGGCCAGGTGGGCCGGCCCGGCGTGCTCAGCCAGGACGCCCTGGAAGAGGCCACCGAACTGTCGTTGGGCATGCGCGGCCTGACAGCCTACGCTGAAACCGTGTCGGTCTACGGCACCGAGCGGGTCTTCGTCGATGGCGATGACACTCCCTGGTCCAAGGCCTTCCTGGCCTCGGCCTACGCGTCGCGCGGCCTGAAGATGCGCTTTACCTCCGGCACCGGCTCCGAAGTCCAGATGGCCTATGCCGAGGGCAAGTCGATGCTCTACCTGGAGATCAAGTGCATCATGCTGACCAAGGCGGCCGGCGTGCAGGGCTTGCAGAACGGCTCCATCAGTTGCATCGGCGTGCCGGCTGGCGTGCCGGGCGGCATCCGCGCCGTCCTGGGCGAGAACCTGGTCACCACCTGCCTGGACCTGGAAGTGGCGTCCGGCAACGACCAGACCTTCTCCCACTCGGACATGCGCCGCACCGCCCGCCTGCTGATGCAATTCCTGCCCGGCACCGACTTCGTCTGCTCCGGCTACAGCGCCGTGCCCAACTACGACAACATGTTCGCCGGTTCCAACGTGGACGCCGACGACATGGACGACTGGTTGGTGATCCAGCGCGACCTCAAGATCGACGGCGGCCTGGAGCCGGCGGCTGAGGAGGAGATCATTGCGGTGCGCAACAAGGCTGCCCGGGCCCTGCAGGCGGTGTTTGAGGAGTTGGGCCTGCCGCCCATCACCGACGCCGAGGTCGAGGTTGCGACTTACGCCTACAACAGCGCCGACATGCCTGAGCGCGACAAGGTGCAAGACACCAAGGCCGCCCAGGAGATGATGAAGCGCGGTGTCACTGGCGTAGACGTGGTCAAGGCGCTGGCCAAGCGTGGCTTCACCGATGTCGCCAACGCAGTGCTGAACATTCAGAAGCAGCGCGTGTCGGGCGACTACCTGCACACCTCGGCCATCCTCGACCCGCAGTTTAACGTGATCGCTGCGGTCAACGACCTGAACGACTACCAGGGACCCGGCACCGGCTATCGCCTGCAAGGCGAGCGCTGGCAGAAGCTGGCCAACATCCGCCAGGCGATCCGGCCTGAGGATATCTAGGCGAGGCCAAAGGAGCATAGCTCATGACGCAGATAACAGAATCGATGGTCCGCGATGTCGTGCGGGAGCTGCTGGCGCAGATGGCGCAAAACGGCTCTGCCGCCGCCAGCCAGCCCGCCGTCGCCTCCAGCCCCGCCGCCGAGATGCAGATCACCGAGCTGGGCGTGGCCAAGCCCGGCACAGCCACCAACGAAGTGATCATCGCCCTGGCCCCGGCCTTCGGCGACAAGCTGAGCCGCAAGACCATCACCGGCATCCCCCATGCAACCGTGCTGCGCGAGGTGCTGGCCGGTGTGGAAGAGGCCGGCGCCAAGGCCCGGGTGATCCGGGTGTTGCACACCTCGGACGTGGCCTTTGTCTCGCACACCGGCGCCAAACTGTCCGGGTCGGGCATCGCCGTGGGCATCCAGTCACGCGGCACCACCGTTATCCACCAGCGCGACCTGAACCCCTTGCAGAACCTGGAACTGTTCCCCCAGGCGCCGGTGATCGATCTGGAGACCTACCGGGCCATCGGCCGCAACGCGGCCCGCTACGCCAAGGGCGAGACGCCGGCCCCGGTCGCGCAGAAGAACGACCAAATGGCCCGGCCCAAGTACCAGGCCATCGCCGCGGTCTTTCACATCCGTGAGACCAGCTTCGTCAAGTCTGACGCCAAGCCGGTCGATCTGGACATCAAGTTCCGCTGATCCAGCGAGGAGGCGAATAACGTGTCACAACAAGAGTTGATCAGCGCCATCGTGCGTGAGGTGTTGTCAGAGCTCAACGGCGGCAGCCGGGTCGCCCCGGCCGCGCCCTCTGGCAACGGCCACAAGCTGGATTACCGGCGGGACTATCCGCTGGCCGCCAAGCGGCCCGAGTTGGTCAAAACGGCCACCGGCAAGTCGCTGGCCGACATCACCCTGGATGCCGTGGTGAGCGGCGCCGTCAAGGCCGAGGAAATCCGCATCACCCCGCAGACTCTCGAGTACCAGGCCCAGGTCGGCGAGAGCATCGGCCGGCCGCAGTTTGCCCGCAACCTGCGCCGCGCCGCCGAGCTGACCACCGTGCCCGACGAGCGCATCCTGGAGATGTACAACGCGCTGCGCCCTAACCGCTCCACCAAGGCCGATCTGCTGGCCATCGCCGACGAGTTGGAAGGCAAGTACGGCGCCAAAGTGTGCGCAGGCTTCGTGCGCGAGGCCGCTGGCGTCTACGAGCGCCGCGGCGTGCTGAAGAAGGACTGAGGTCCGATCGTGTTACCAACGCTTTTAACCCGCCCCTTGGGACCCTCGCTCTCGGCATGTGCGGCTCATCATTATTCCCCCGCCCATGCCGTCAGCACGAGCCCCACGGGGCGGGTTAGGCGAAGGATGGATCAGACAAGATGACCGGCAAGTTGATCAGTCTCGCCGAGGCAGCCGCCCTCGTTCCCGACGGAGCTACCATCTCGTTTGGCGGGTTCACCACCCAACGCCATCCGATGGCCTTCGTCTACGAGTTGATCCGGCTGCGCCGGCGCCGCCTGTATCTGTTCGGCCACTCGGGCGGCAGCGATTGGGACATCCTGATCGGCGCCGGCTGTGTCCAGCGCGTCGAGGCAGCCTACGTGGCCGACGAAGCGTTTGGCACCATCGGCCCGCGTTGGCGGCTGGCCATCCAGCGCGGCGAGATCGAGTGGGAAGACTACAGCAACTTCGCCATGGTCTCCCGCTTCACGGCCGGCGCGATGGGCGTGCCTTTCATCCCTGTGCGCAGCCTGCTGGGCAGCGACGTGCTGGCCAAAGAGGCGCTGACGCCCGAACGGCGGGCGGCCGACCCGCGCACGGCCAGCAAAAAAGCGCACGTCATGGCCTCGCCTTTCGATCCCGATGATCAAGTCGTGCTGCTGCCGGCCATTCACACCGAATTCGCCGTGCTGCACGTGCAACAGGCCACCCCCAGCGGCATCGTGCGCATCGAGGGCCAGGACTTCGCCGACTTCCAGCAGGGCCTCTGCGCCGAGGTGTTGATCGTCTGCGCGGAGGAGATCGTGGCCGATGATGTGCTGCGCCGCGAGCCGGAACGCAACCGGCTGCCTTACTTCGCAGTGCATCACGTGTGCCACGTGCCCTACGGCGCGCACCCGTTCGCGGTCTATCGCTACTACGACTACGACCCGTGGCAGCTCAAGCGCTACCATGACTGCGCCGCCGATGATGCAGCCTTCGGCGCGTACCTGGATACTTACGTGTACGGCGTGCATGACCATGCGGCCTATCTGGAGGCCATCGGCGGCGCAACGCGGCTGGACGCGCTGCGGGCTGATCCGGAGTTGGGCTACAGCCCCACCCTGCGCCGGCGGAGGCTCGACTGATGGCCGATTATTCCCTCACCGAGCTGATGGCCGTCGCGGCGGCGCGCGAGATCCGCGACGGCGAAGTGGTCTTTGCTGGCACGGGCCTGCCCATGTTGGGCGCCATGCTGGCCCAGCATACCCATGCCCCGGCCTGCTGCATCATCTTCGAAGCCGGCGTCATGGCCAGCCAGCTCGCCCACCTGCCCATGTCCGTCGGCGATCCGCGCACCCTGCGCGGCGCGGCCACGGCGGCCGGCCTGAGCGAGATCTTCGCCTTCGTGCTGCAAAGCGGCCGGGTCGATGTGGGCTTCATCAGCGGCGCGCAGATCGACCGTTTCGGCAACATCAACAGCACGGCCATTGGCGCCGATCATCGCCATCCCCAGGTGCGCTTCTCCGGCAGCGGCGGCGCCGCCGACATCGCCTGCCTGGCCCGCCGCACCGTGGTGATTGCGCAGCATGAGAAGCGCCGCTTCCCTGTTCGCGTCGATTACGTCACCAGCCCTGGCTGGCTGCACGGCGGCGATAGCCGGCGGCAAGCCGGACTGCGCTGGGGCGGCCCTGCGGTGGTCGTGACCACCAAGGCGGTGTTGCGTTTCCGCGCGGATAGCCGGGAGATGTATCTGGCCAGCTATCACCCTGGCCTGTCGGCCCAGGCTGTCGTCGACGACACGGGTTTTCCCCTGGACGCGTTGGACGCCCAGGAGACGCTGCCGCCAACGGAGCATGAATTGCGCATTCTGCGCGACCATGTGGACCCAGAGCGGATATTTCTTCGCTAACAGACTTGGGAAGTGGCTGAGCGTCTGGCAGGAGCCAGCCTTGTCCACAACCGAGTCGTTGTTCGCCCACGAAACGGCCACTTCCGAAGCCCTTTATTATGGCTCAGATCATCGCCGGCATCGACATCGGCAACTCCACAACTGAAGTAGCTCTGGCCGAGATCAACGCCGCGCAGCCGGCTCCCCGCTGGCTGGCCTCCAGCCGCGTGCCCACCACCGGCATCAAGGGCACCCTGAGCAACATCCCCGGCGTGGCGCGCGCCCTGCAAGATGCCGTGGATGAGGCCGGACTGCGCATCGGCCAGATCGACATGGCTTTGCTCAACGAGGCCACCCCGGTGATCGGCGACATCGCCATGGAGACGATCACCGAGACGATCATCACCGAGTCGACGATGATCGGCCACAACCCCAACTCGCCCGGTGGGCTGGGCATCGGCGCGGGCGTCACCACCCACCTGAACGATCTGGCTTCGACCAGGCGCGGCGAGCCGGTGATCGTGGTCATCCCCAAGGAATTCGACTTCCAGGTGGCCGCCTCCCTGGTCAACTGGGCGCTGGACAACGGCATCGACGTGCGGGGCGGCATCGTGCAGGCCGACGACGGCGTGCTGATCGCCAATCGCTTGCGCAAGACTTTACCCATCGTGGACGAAGTCAGGCTGATCGACCACGTGCCGCTGAACATCTTGTGCGCCGTCGAAGTGGCCGAGCAAGGCCAGGCCATTCGCCAACTCAGCAACCCCTACGGCATCGCCACCCTCTTCAACCTGACGCCGCAGGAGACCGCGCTGGTCATCCCCATCGCCAAGGCGCTGATCGGCTTGCGCTCGGCCGTGGTGATCCGCACCCCAGCCGGCGACGTGCAGACCCGGCGCATTCCGGCCGGCAGCCTGAAGCTGGTCGGCCGCGACCGCACCCTGGTGCTGCCCATGGACACAGGCGCCGACGTGATCATGGACGCGCTGAGCCAGACCGGCCCGCTGCTGGATGTGGAGGGCGAGGCCGGCACCAACGTCGGCGGCATGGTGCAGCGGGTGCGCCAGACCATGAGCGACCTGACCGAGAAACCGCTGGCCGAGGTCAAGATTCGCGACATCCTGGCCGTCGATTGCCTGGTGCCCGCCCCCGTGGCCGGCGGTCTGGCCCAGGAGTTCTCGCTGGAGAACGCGGTCGGGCTGGCGGCCATGGTCAACACCGACCGGCTGCTGATGGAGCGGCTGGCCCAGGCGCTGGCCCGCGAGCTCAGCATTCGCGTCGAGCTGGGCGGTGTCGAGGCGCACATGGCCATCCTTGGCACGCTGACCACCCCCGGCATTGCTGCGCCGCTGGCCATCCTGGACCTGGGCGCAGGCTCCACCGACGCGGCCCTGCTGCGCAAGGGCGAGCCGGTGCGCAGCATGCACCTGGCCGGCGCGGGCGACATGGTCACCATGCTGATCCAGCGCGAGCTGGACCTGCCGGCCAGCGGCATCAGCGAAGCCGCCGAACAGATCAAGCGCTACCCCCTGGCCAAGGTGGAGAGTCTGTTCCATACCCGCTTTGAGGATAACACGGTGCGCTTCTTCAAGGAGCCGCTGGACCCCAAGCTGTTCGGCCGGGTGGCGCTGGTCACGCCGCAGGGGCTGGTCCCGATCCCCACCGGCCACACCATCGACCGCATCCGCACGGTACGGCGCGAGGCCAAGCGCAAGGTCTTCCTGCGCAACAGCCTGCGCGCGCTGAGCGCAGTGGCCCCTGGCGGCAACGTGCGCTCCATCGACTTTGTGGCCATCGTGGGTGGCTCCGGCCAGGACTTCGAGATTTCGCAGATGCTGATGGAGCAGCTCAATCCCTTTGGCATTGTGGTCGGCACGGCCAACATTCGCGGCCAGTTGGGTCCCGTCAACGCGGTGGCCACCGGCCTGGTGTTGAGCTACTTCGAGCGGCAAAGGGCCGGCTGAGCTATGGCTGCCATCGACCAACGCGACCGTCCCTGCATCCACGTCTGCTTGATCGGAGGCGCGGACGAAGCCTTGTACCGCTGGGTCGAGATCGGCGCCGAGGAAGAAGGGGTGCCGGCGCGGCGGGTAGCGGCCGAGGCCGGTGAGGCGACGGCAGCGGCCTTCGAGGCGGCGCAGAGCTCCCGCTTCGACATCGGCGTCAGCATTGCCCCCGGCCAAGTGACGTTGCACGAGCGCCACATGCCAGCCTCGCAACCGGTGCTGGCCTTCGCAGCACAGGATGATTTCCCACGCTGGTGCCGGCTGATGGGCGGCAACGCAGCCCGTATGGTCGTGCGGCTACCGCTGCGCTTCACGGTAGAGGACGAAGCGCCACAGCCGGCCAGCAAACCAAAGCCGAAAAACCACCTTTCTGACCGCGCCATCGCGGCATCCGAAGCGTCTGCGGCCGACGAGATCGACGTGGCGGCTATTGCCCGGATCGTCGTGCGCATCCTGAGAGAGAGAGGTATTGTGTGACCATGAAAGCGCTCGGTTTGATCGAAACCATCGGCCTGGTGACAGCCTTCGAAGCGGCCGATGCGGCGCTCAAGGCGGCCAATGTCAAGCTGCTGGGCTACGAGAACACCAAAGGCGGCGGCCGCATCACGGTCAAGTTCGTCGGCGATGTGGGCGCGGTCAAGGCGGCCGTGTCGGCCGGCGTGGCGGCTGCGCTGCGCATCGGCCGCATCGAGTCGTCGCTGGTGATCCCCCGGCCGCATCAGGAGATCGAGGGGCTGATCGCCCAGATCGACCGCGGCCCAGTGACCGTTGCGCCAACCCCTGCCCCCGAACCAGGGCCAGCTAAAGTTGCCAAGCCTAAAGCGGCCGCCAAGCCCAAGCCGGCCCCTATACCCAAGCCGGCTGCCGCCAAGGCCAGACGTGCCGCCAAATCACCCGTGGAGCCAGCGCCGGCTGAAGCAGCGGCTGACGCCACGCCGGCCGCCGCTGCCCTGATCGCCCCGCTGCCCGACGTTGCACCGCCCCCTGCCGGGCCTGAGCTGCCCCTGGCTGGGCCGGCCGAGACTGAATAACCCCTGGTCTGGAGTCCACAATGCCAGCGTCGATGATACTCGATAACTCGCCGCTTACCCTGGAACAGATGACCCGCGAGGTGGTGCGCCGCCTGATGCAGCAGACCAACGGCAACGGCGCCGCGCCCGCCCTGCAACGGCGCGATGGCGCGCTGGAACTTCAGGTGCCCATCGGGGTGTCGGTGCGCCACGTTCACCTGTGCCCGGAGCATCTGCAAATCTTGTTCGGCGAGGGGTACGACCTGCACATCTACAACGAGCTGTACCAGAAGGGCTACTACGCGGCCAAGGAGCAGGTAATGGTGGTGGGTCGCAAGCGCTGCATCGAGAAGGTGCGGGTGCTGGGGCCGACGCGCGCCTATTCCCAGGTTGAGCTGGCCCAGTCGGATGCCCTGGTGATCGGCCTGAAGCTGCCGGTGGCCACCGAGGGCGCCGATCCGGGTACGCAGCCGGTGACGATCGTCGGGCCGGAAGGAGCGATCAGCCTGGCCGGCGGCGCTGGCGGCGGCGCTTTCGTGGCCCGGCGTCACATCCACCTGAGCGACGTGACCGCGGCCGAGCTGGGCGTCAAACACGGCGACCTGCTGGAGTTGCGCATCGACGGCGCGCGGCCGGCGACGTTGCATGGCCTGCTGGTGCGGGTTAAAGCCGGTTGGCGCACCGAGGTGCACCTGGACACCGATGAGGCCAATGCCTGCGGCGTGCGCAACGGCCAGACCGGCACGCTGATCATCCGGCGGTAGAGGGATGCTTCGGCGGCCCTCAGCATGACAGTGGACGCAACCCGTGTCACCCTGAG
>CAZVGR010000001.1:29085-140861 GCA_964626845.1 uncultured Anaerolinea sp. | reverse complement strand
CTTGCCCCGGCGACGAGCTTGGCCGGCCAAGCCCCACCTTTCCAAGGTGGGGTGCCGCCCAGCCCACGACGACGCCGCAGGGCTCGTGGGTCGGGCTGGAACTCCACACTGGAAGTGTGGAGCTTGCCCCGGCGACGAGTGCTGCCCAGCCCACGACGACGACGCAGGGCTCGTGGGCATGAATGCATTCTCACACGATGGCCGATGCTTGCGCTATGCGAATCGCTTGATGACGAAACTTGTGGCGACCGCCCTACCGGGCGGCTTCAGAGGCGGGTCGCGCCGGCTGCAACTTTGCCGCACCTCATGCCTGATGCCTTTGCTACAGAGTCCAGAGAGTCAGAGCATCAGAGGCCAGAGGCCCCAGAGGACAGAGGTAATGGGGACGCACACACCCGAAACCCGAGGCTGCCGTCCCCGTCGAGCGGGTAGCTCCTGCCGCGGGCGGCGCAGCGCAGGGCGTACTCGCTGAAGAAGCCGAACGAACCGCCGCGCAACACACGGCTATGCGAATCGTCAGCCGTCAGGTCCTCTCGCTGCTGCAACGCCTTGCCTCCGGCAGGGTAGGGGTACTGGCCGTACAGGCTGCGCGTCCACTCCCACACGTTGCCGCTCATATCCAGGCAGCCAATCGGACTGGCGCCGCCGGGAAAGCAGCCCACAACGCTGGTCGTGCTGATCCCAGTTTCCCTGGAGTTTGCCAGGCCAGGATCGAACTGGTCGCCCCAGGGATAGATACGCCCGTCCTGGCCGCGCGCCGCCTTTTCCCATTGCGCCTCGCTGGGCAGGGTGATCTGCCACTCGTCCCGTCGCAAGAGGCTGGCCAGCGGCTCGGGCATCCCTGGCCAGGCGCGCAGGCGCTCGGTCAGCCAGCGGCAGTAGGCCAGGGCCTCGTGCCAGGTGACCCAAACGACCGGATGGTTGGGCAGGCCGGCCAGACTGTCAGGATCGCGCAGCCTGTGCCCGCTGTGCTCGACGAAGGCGCGAAACTGGGCCACGGTCACCGGGTAGCGCGCTATGTAGAAGCCCGGCAGCAACAGCTCGTGCTGCGGCGTCTCCTCTTTTGCACGGGCCCTAGGGTCTCGGCGCGGGTCGCTGCCCATCAGGAAGGGGCCTTCGGGCACGTGTACGAAGCCCAGCAGCGGCTCGTCGGGCAAGTACCAGGCATCGGCGCGGAAGCGCGGGTCGCCCAGCCGCGCCAGGCTGGCGCCGGCCGCGGCGCGCTCCACCGGCGCCAGCGCGCCGGCCTGCAGCAGGCTGGCCAGCCGGCCCTGCACCTGCTCCAACAGATCGCGGCCCTGCTGGCTGTCCTGCACGCGGTTGAGACCCATCTCCAGCAGCACGTCGCCGGCCAGCCAAGCCTTGCGCCAGGCCAGCTCGCTGTCTTCGGCCTTGCGGGGACATAGCTCCGCCGCCAGCGCCAGCGGCCGCGCCGTGTCGCCCACCAGGTGCATCAGCCGGCCCACGGCCAGCAGGATCACCTCGCGCCAGAACGCGCCCTCGGCCACCAGACCGGCGGCCCGCGTCGGGAAGTCCAGTTGCCCGGTCAGGTGCGCGCCGGCCAGGTACTCCTGGAAGGTGCGATGCGGGAAGGTGTAGACATTCTGCGTCCGCTCCAACAGCAGCCCGGCCCGCAGCTTCATCGTCTCGATCACAGCGTTCGCCCAATCGCTGCTCTGCTTCGGGTGCAGCCGGGCCAAAGCCTTCTGCAAGCGCAGCTCGCCGATGTCGGCCAGGGCCTCGCTGTTCGACGACTTGCTCTGGCCATGCGCCTCGAAGGCCAGCTCCCATAGCACCTGTTTCAGGTCCGTATCGTTGCGCCCGGCGTCCAGCAGCAACTGGCGCAGGGCCGGCGTGGCCTCGCCGCTGCCCTTGATGTCCTCCCAGCGCAGCAGCAGGATGTCCACCGTGTCCTCGTAGAGCAGGGCTCGCGCGTCGGGCAGCCGCCCCTTGTGAGTATGCACCAGCGCCATGACCGTCAACAGCAGCGGGTTGGGCGCCAGCCGCCACAGGTCGGGCCGCCGCACCGCCTGCCTCAGCCGGCGCGCCAGCTCATCGGCCGTCTCCGCCGGAAAGACTTGCTGCCGCCCCAGCTCGGCGTGCCAGGCGTCGATGAACTGGTTGATCTTGGCCTCGTCCAGAGGGGCAAGCACGTAGGCTGAGAAATCCTCCAACTGCCAGGCTGGGTCTTGGTAGGAAAGGGTGCGACAGGTCACCACCATACGGCTCTTGGGATAGCGCCCGGCAAAGGCCGCGACTGCGTCGCGCACATGGCTGCGCTGCTCCCGGGTCGGTATCTCGTCCAGGCCATCCAGCAACACCAAAGCCTGGCCCCGCTCCAGCGCATCGTGCAGAGGGGTTGCCGCAAAGGCCAGGTTCTGGCTGCGCAGCCGGCGCTCGATGAACTGCCACAGGTGTTGCGGCGCAGCTTCCGTCCGGCGCTTAGGCAGGCTGCGCGCGAAGTCGCGCAGCACCACGCTGATGGGCAACAGGTTGCCCTCGCCGGCTGGCCAGCCCGGCAAGCGTTCCAGCCAGTTCCGCCCCGGCTCCAGCCCGTGCAACGCCAGGCACAGGCCCAAGTGGCTGAGGAAGGTGGACTTGCCGGAACCGGGGTCGCCCAGCAGAACGACGCGCGAGGTCAACGCGGTCGCTGCGAGGGCCGGCAGGGGTACGGCTTCTTCGCGCTTTGCCGGGTCTGCTCGTAGCCCCATATCTTCCCCGCTGGCAACGCCCTTGCGCAGCACCAGCGCGTCGCGCCGGCCGCGCAGCCAGCGCTCCAGGGCTTGCTTCTCTACCTTGGCCTCGGTGTCCAGCGCCACGTAAACCTGATCCAAATCGATGCGCTTCTGGCCGCCGGTGGCGTCGCTGGCGCCCACATCCACCCCGCGCAGGGGCAACTGCCGGAAGCTCGTGGCGTACACCCGGCGGTAGATGGCCAGCGCCTCGGCCGGATCGCGCGCCGCCGGGCCAAAGTAGACGTTCCCCTGCACGGTACCGATGGCTGTGCCGCCGGCGCCTGTAACCACGTTGCCCGTTCCTTGGGCGATCGCGCCCGACCCCAACAGCAACGCCTCGTAATGCGCCAGGTTGCCCAGCCGCTCCAGCTCGGCGCGCAGCGCGTCGCTGAACCAGGCGCGGTCGGCCTCGGCCAGGGTTGTCTGGACGACCTGCGGCGCTTGCAGCTCGGCCAACACCCGGTCGAGCGCGTCGCGCCAGGCCGGGTCCGCTGTCGCGTGGTGCGCCAACTCAGCCGCCAGTTCCTCCTCATTGCGGTCGCGCCACTCCTGGATCTGGTTGGCGATCAGGTTGCCGCCCACGCCGCCGACCACGCTGCCCAGCGCCACCAGGGCTGCGAAATCGCCCTGCTGCGCGGCCGTGACCACCGGTAACAGCGACGCGCTGCACAGCGCGCCGTACACCGTCCCTGGCGCCAACTGGCCGATGCGCCCGGCCAGGCGCTGCAAGTTGCGCCGCGCGGCTTCTTTCCATTGCTCCAGGTTCATAGCTGCTCCTTGCTACCTATGCCCGATCCTTCCGATGGCAATCCCGCCTGCGCCGGCGGCCACGCTGCCGTCCTGGGCGATGGCGCCGCTGCCGTGCAGGGTCGCCTGGTAGGTAGGCCCACTCGCCGGCTGGGCCAGCTCCTCGCCAGGCTGCCAGCCCTCAGCCGGCAGCCCCTTGCCGCCGCGCAGCAGGGCCACCGGGAAGTCCTCGGTCGACCAATCGTAGAAGGGGGTCTGCTCGGCCGCGCACAGTCGCCGCGCGCGCTCCGGCACCGTCCGGCTCAGGTGCCCCGCCAGGTGAGAGAGGCGTACCACGTCGTCCCCTGGCCGGCTGCCGGCGCCGTTGAGCGCCTCCAGCAGGTGATGCGTGTAGAGGCTCAGCGTGCCGTCAGGCCGCAGCCAGGAACGCTGCTCCCCGCGCGACGAGGCAAAGACGGCCCGCCCCTGACCCTCTTTCAGCGCGTCGGCCAGCCCCTTGGGCAGCGCGGCCTGGCCGAACGGGCCGGGCAGCTCCAGCGTGCCGGCGTCCTTGGCCGTGGCCATGCCGGCCGCGTGGCAGCTATCGACGACCACCAGCAGCCGCTGCGCGTCGATAGCGCGCAGCGCGGTCGCAAAGTCCTCTCCGGCCAGCGCCGAACCGGGCACGTCGAAGGGCTTCACATCGTGGGGCAACAGGTAGTAGCCGCCCGTGGTCTTGTCCACCCAGCCATGGCCGGAGAAGTAGACGATCGCCGTGGCCTCGTCGTCGGCCGCGGCCTGGCGTGCCAGCCAGGCCAATCCATCCTGAATAGCCGCCCGAGTTGCCCCTTCATCGCTCAACAGCCGCACGTGCTCGTCGTCGGCTGGATAGGCGCACAGGGTGGGGTCGGTCAGCGCGGCCCGCAGCGCAGCCGCGTCGCTGGCCGTGGTTGGCAGCGACCAAGCCGGGTAGGCTGAGCGGCCCACGCC
Organism: uncultured Anaerolinea sp.; assembly: GCA_964626845.1. Taxonomy (GTDB): domain Bacteria; phylum Chloroflexota; class Anaerolineae; order JAAEKA01; family JAAEKA01; genus JAAEKA01. The sequence goes on along the minus strand of CAZVGR010000001.1, from coordinate 136,410 downwards.
GACGATCAAGGCATAGCCGTGTTGGAAGAGCATGGTAACCTCCGCTGAAATACAGACCAAAACAACGATCCGCATGATACCACAGAGTGGTTGGCTGCGCACGTTCACAGTTGCCATCTTTGCGGAAAAGATGGCAACTGTGAACGTGCGGTTGCCGGCTGGCATGCAATGGCTATAATCATGGCGAAGGAGTCAGGCTATGGCGAGCGGTCATCCAACCTATCGTATTACCTTGCTCGTAGCGCTGCTGGCGTGCGCCGTGCTGGCGACTGCCTGCGGCGCGGTCGATGCGCAGACGGTGCGCAACGTGGCCGAGTACCAGATCCGCAAGGCGCTGCCGCCGGTGCTGGTCTACCGCGAGCCGCCGGCGCCGGCCAGACTGAGCGGCGTGGTGCGGGATGAGGCCGGCCAGCCAGTCGCCAACGCCGTGGTGCTGGTCTCGACGGTGCGCGGCGAGGCGGTCCACGCCCGCAGCGATGCCGAGGGACGCTATCGCCTGGACGGCATCACGCCCGGCCGCTATGTGCCCATGGCCGGGGCTTGGGGCTACGATGCGGTCAACGGGCCGGCCCTACGGCTCAACCCCGGCCAGCAGCAAAACGGCGTGGACTTCACACTGCCTGCGCGCCGGCCGCAGCCGGTCAACCCGGTCGATCTGGCCATCGGCCAGGGGGTAGAGGAAAGCTCGCAGTTCCCGGAGCCCATGACGGCGACGCGCATCCCCTTCAGTTTCACCCTGGACAGCGTGCGCATCGACAATGGGCAGATCTACCTGCCGAGTTCCTCCAGTTCCTCCAGTTCCCCTCCGCCCACCCTGGTCATCATTTACCCCAGCCACCCGCTGAACTGGAACGCGGCCTCGGTGGCGCTGACGAGAGACGGCAACCCGGTGCTGGCGCTGGGGCCGCACAGCAGCGGCGGGCTGGACATCGACCAGCACGCGCGCAACTACCGGGCGGCCTTGCAGCTCTGGCAGCAGGGGCAGCTCACGCCGCTGGGCCGGCCGGGCGACCGCTGGGCAGCCATGGCCGGCAGCTTCAGCTCGCTGATCATGTTCAAGGCCCTGCAAGACCTGCCGGCCATGCCGCCGGCCATCGTCGCCGTGGGCGGCGTCAGCGACGCGTTCCTGGGCGTGCAGGCGCTGTACGACGCCGATCTGGCCATCCCACCGCCCTACGACAGCGCAGTGGCGGCGCTGGGCAGGCCTGACCGCGACCCGGCCTTCTTCTTCGGCTTCTCGCCGGTGTTCTATGCCGACCGGCTGCCGCCGACTCTGGTCATCCACACCACCAACGACGAGGTGATCCCCTACAACCAGGCCCAGGCGCTGGCAGATGCGCTGGCTACAGCCGGCGTGCCGCACAAGCTGCTGCTCTACGAGGACACCACCCACTACCTGGACGCGTACAACCCGACGTCGGCGACGCATAGGGTGTACGAGCGGGTGCTGGCGTATGTGAGGGCGATGGGGCAGTAGCCCAATGGGTCAGGGGAGGAGGAGATTACTACCTGCGGTCGCCTGCGACTCCTTCCAATGCCCGTTGGATGAGAGATTTTACCAAAAGCCGAACAGATGGGTATAATCTTTTTCAGCGTCAGGTCCGAGGTTCGTAACGTTGATAGATCGACGAGGCCAAAAATGATCAAGACAATGACTATGCATGTATATCCAGCCCCTGATCGGCGGCTCGAGATTACATTGCCGCGAGATATTCCCTCAGGCCCGCTGGATATCGTCTTGGTGATTGCGGCCAGCGAAGCGCCAACCGCCGCTGTTGATCTTGCAGGCCGATGGCGTGACTACTTTCCACTTGACTTCGATCTCGACGGAGCCCTGACAGAGCTTCGCCATGAGTGGGAACTGGAATGGCCTGAAACGCAGCCATGAGTGTATCGTATGTCCTGGACACCCATGCATTGTTTTGGCACCTGACGAACTCAGCAAAGCTCTCGGAACAAGCCGGGCGCATATTTGGGGACGCGTCTCAGGGCCTGGCTACGCTCATCCTCTCCCCCATCGTGTTGCTGGAGCTTTATGGAGTAGTCAAGAAATACCAGGCGCCGCTGGATTTCAGCGCCGAATTACGCCTGCTCGAAAGACCTCCGTACAGGATCACACCAATCACAGTAGCTGACCTTCACTTGCTTGATCGATTGGAGACAATCCCCGAACTGCATGATCGATTGATCGCCGCAACTGCCTTGCGCTTGAAGGTTCCGATTCTCACACGCGATCCTTTGATCATGGCATGCTCACTGATCAGTTGCGTTTGGTAAGGCAAGGACGGTCCTTGAGACCGTTACCTTCTACTGGGAGCATTCGCTTTTCATGTCACGCATCTTCCCTTTCACCGCCATCGTCGGCCAGGAGCGCATGAAGCGCGCCCTGATCCTAAACGCCATCCATCCGCAGATCGGCGGCGTGCTGATCCGCGGCGAGCGCGGCACGGCCAAGAGCACGGCTGCCCGCGCGCTGGCCTTCCTCCTGCCCCAGATACAGGTGGTGGCCGACTGCCATTTCGGCTGCGACCCCGACCTGCCCAGCACCTACTGTGACGAATGCCGCGCGCGCGTCGAGACCGGCGAGGTGCTGCCCGTGGCCACCCGCCGCACTGGCTTCGTCGACCTGCCGGTCAGCGCCACTGAGGACCGCGTCGTCGGCACGTTGGACATCGAGAAGGCAATCCAGAAGGGCGAGCGCCACTTCGAGCCGGGCGTGCTGGCCTCGGCCAACCGCGGCCTACTCTACGTGGACGAGGTCAACCTGCTGGACGACCACGTGGTCGACCTGCTGCTGGACAGCGCCGCCATGGGCGTCAACGTGGTGGAGCGCGAGGGCATCAGCTTCAGCCACCCGGCCGAGTTCATCCTGGTGGGCACCATGAACCCGGAAGAGGGCGACCTGCGGCCGCAGCTTCTCGACCGCTTCGGCCTGGCCGTGGACATGGCCGGCATCCACGACCCCAAGCTGCGCGTCGAGATCGTCAAGCGGCGCATCGCTTACGAGCAGGACGCCGACGACTTCGGCGCAGAGTGGGAGCCGAGGGAACGCGAGCTGAGCGGCCGCATCCAGCAGGCGCGCGACCTGTTGCCGCTGGTCCAATACACCGACCGCGACCTGTACGCCATCGCCGCGCTGACGGGCGACTTCAAGGTGGACGGCCACCGGGCCGACATCGTGATCCTCAAGGCCGCCCGCGCCCACGCCGCCTACGAGGGGCGCATGGCCATCAGCAACCGCGACATCCTGTTGGCGGCCGAGCTGGCCCTGCCGCACCGCATGAAGCGCCAGCCCTTCCAGGAAGCCGCGCTGGACCAGGGACAGCTCGAGCAGAAGCTGCGCCAGGCCCAGGAACAGGCGCAGTCGGCGATGACCGAAAGCACCGGCTCTGTGGAGATGGCCGACCCCTCAAAAAAAGCGCCGAGGGGTCCGAATCGGTAGACAGCGACAGTCAACCCGGGCCCCAATCCACCGACGCCGCGCCCCAGTCCAGCAAACCGGGCGAGCAGAAGGGCAAGGACAAGCCGATCACCGTCGGCCAGACCTTCCAATCCAAGCGGCTGGACACGCCGCTGGACAAATTGGCGCGCCGCCAGGCCGGCCGGCGCAGCGTCACCCGTACTGACCGCAAACGCGGCCGCTACATCAAGAGCCGGCCGGCCGGCCAGAAGCCGCAGGACATCGCCTTCGACGCCACCATGCGCGAGGCAGCCGTCCACCAGAAGCAGCGCCACGAGGAGGCCGAAGCGCGCGGCCAGGCGACCATGGCGCTGGAACTGCGCAAGCAGGACTTGCAGCGCAAGGTGCGCGTGCGCCGGGCCAACAACCTGATCCTGTTCGTGGTGGATGCGAGCTGGTCCATGGCCGCGGCCGAGCGCATGGAGGCCACCAAGGGCGCGATCATGAGCCTGCTGATGGACGCCTACCAGCGCCGCGACCAGGTGGGGCTGGTGGTCTTCCAGAAGGACCGGGCGCGGCTGGTGCTGCCCCCCACCTCCAGCGTCGACCTGGCCCATCGCGCGCTGCGCGATATCCCCGTAGGCGGCAAGACGCCGCTGAGCAGCGGGCTGCTGCTGGCCTACCGCATCTGCGAGGGCGCGCGGCGCCGCGATGCCGAGGTGCGGCCGCTGATCATCCTGCTCACCGACGGCGCGGGCAACGTCAGCATGACCGGCATGCCGGCCCAGGAGGAGGCCATGCACATCGCCCGCCTGCTGCACCAGGCCAGTTTCAACAGCGTGGTGGTCAACATGGAGCACGCCGCCTTCGACCGTGGCCTGGCCAACGCGCTGGCCGAGGCCATGGGCGCGCCCTGCTACTGCCTGCCCGAGCTGGCCGCCGAGAGCCTGGTGCGCACCGTGCAGGATGGCCTGCGGCTGGCGGGGAGCCCGTGAACGGTGATCCGATTACCGTTCACCGTTTACTGTTACCCCCACTGCCATGAAACGCGCGCAACTGACCGCCGACGCCTCGCTGCTGTTGGTCACTGCCATTTGGGGCGCGACCTTTGTCATGGTGCAGGATGCGGTGACGGGGTTCCCCGTCTTCGCCTTCCTGGCCCTGCGCTTTGCCCTGGCTGCGTTGGCGCTGCTGCCCTTCTTCCTGCGCGGAGAAGCGGTTCGTAGCAACGATTTCAGTCGTTTTGTGCGCCGGAGAGCGGCTAAAGCCGCTACTACGAGCTGGCTGCCGGGCGTCCTGGTGGGCGTGGCCCTCTTTGCCGGCTATGCCTTCCAGACCTTCGGCCTGCGGGAAACGACGCCGGCCAAGGCTGGCTTCATCACAGGGCTGTCGGTGGCCTTGGTGCCGCTGGGGCAGGCTATCTTTTTGCGCCGGCCGCCGCGCCGCAACTCGATTGTCGGTGTGGCGCTGGCCACGCTGGGACTGGCGCTGCTGACCCTGCAAAGTGACCTGGGCGTCAGCCGCGGCGACCTGTTGGTGTTCGCCTGCGCCGTGGCCTTCGCGGCCCACATCCTGCTGATGGGGCGCTACGCCCCGGAGTGGCCGCCGCTGCGCCTGGCCTTCGTGCAGATCGCCACGGTGGCCGTGCTGAGCGGCGCGGCCTCCCTGCTGGTGGAGCGGCCCCTTGGCTGGCCGGCCGGCAACGTCTGGTTCGCAGCCGCCTTCACTGGCCTGCTGGCCACCGCCTTCGCCTTCTTCGTACAAAGCCGCGCCCAGCAGGCCACCTCGCCCACCCACACCGCGCTGATCTTTGCCGCCGAGCCGGTCTTTGCCGGCCTGTTCAGCTTTCTGCTGATCGGCGAAGTGCTCGGCCCGCGCCAGATCGCAGGCAGCGCGCTGATCGTAGCGGGCATGGTGGTCTCGGAGTTCAGAACGATGAATGATGAATGATGAACGATGAATCCGGAATCCGGATTCGGGACTCATCGTTCATCGTTCATCCTTCATCATTTCAACTATGGACACAACCACCACTGTAGCGCAGCTTCAAGCCGCGGTCGCCCGTTTTGTCGACGAGCGCGATTGGCAGGTCTACCACACGCCCAAGAGCCTGAGCATGTCCATCGCCATCGAGGCGGCCGAGCTGATGGAGCATTTCCAGTGGCACGGCAACGACGCCTCGCGCCAGGTTGCGCAGCAAGCTGAGGTCCACGAGGCCGTAGCCAGCGAGCTGGCTGACGTGTTGATCTACTGCCTGGCCCTGGCCAATGTCGTGGATGTCGACGCCGGCCAGGCCGTGCTGGCCAAGCTGGCCGCCAACCAGCAGCGCTTCCCGCCCGGCCAACTGCCCAGCCGCCACCGCCTCCCCGCGCCCGCCAGCGTCGCCGACTGACCCACCAATCTACCAACCTACCAATTTCCCAATCTACCAATCTACCATCCCACCATGCCAACCTCCCCCAACCTCAACCCCGACTACCTGCCCGGCAGCTATGAGGAGCGCAACGACGAAGCCCGCCGGCTCTTCAACCAGGGCGAGCTGGATCAGGCTGCGGTCATCTGCCAGCGCATCGTCGAGCGTATCGGCCGCCTGCCAGAGCGCCGCCGCGCTCACGGCAGCCCGCTGTACACTGCGCTGATGGCAGCCCGCATCCTGCTGGCCGAGATCCGCGCCAGGCAGGGCGACTGGCCGGCCGTGGATGATCTATGCTCGGCCGCGCAGGCAGATCATTCTGAATACGCGGATCGTTGGATCATCGAGCCCTTTGTGCTGCGCATCCAATACGACCGGCAGCAGGAAGGCATCGCCGGCCTGCAAGCTCTGGCGGAAGCCAACCCCGACAGCTTCTCGTACTGGTCCATCCTGGCGCTGAAGGCATGGGAAACCGGGCGCAATGACCTGGCGCTCACGGCCAGCGACCGCGCCGCCCGGTTGGCCACATCCAACGAAGACCCGGATGATTTAGCGTCGCACCACATCGTGCGCTTCGAGCTGTTCAAAGCGCATCGCCAGTGGCAACAGGCTGTCCACGAGTGGGAGATGGCCTGCCGGTGGGACGCGGAGATGGAAAACATGCGCGAGGTGATCGTGCGCATGTTCCTGGAGGCCGGCCTGTACGACAAAGCGCTGGAGCATGTCAGAGATGAGTGGCTGACCGACCTCATGGCCGATTTCTACCGCGCCTGGATCGCGCAACAGCGCGGGGACACGGTGCGCGCTCGCCATCTGTGGCGCAAGGTCGCCGAAGCCGCCCCCGACGACTACGAAACGGACAGTCCCACGCTGCGCGCGTCGTCCTACTGCTGGCTCAGGCAGCCAGATGCAGCGCTGGGCTTGTTGCTGGAGCAGGCAGCGGACAGCGGCGTGATGTACGCCGCCGAGGCATTGGCCTTGGCGCTGGCCTGGGCTATGCACGGCGATGCCAGCGCGGCAGAAGCCAACGTCAAGCTGGCAGCCAGACGCATCTCCACGCCGCTAAAACCTGACCCACTGCTGTCCACCCTGGACTGGATCGAGTTCGAGCAGTTGGTGCAGGACGAGGCCATCAAAGCCAGGCTGCGCCCCTACTTCGAGCCTTCTGCACAACCCTCTGCGTAGACAGCGCCTGTCTGCGTAGGTCCGGCTACCAGCCGGACAGCGCCTGTCACGCTGTTAGCGTGACCTACGGGGGATGCGCTTTAGTCGCCGGCTGGCTGGCCGTAGAGCCACCAGGCTTGATCAGCGCGGTAGCGGTTCTCATAGCCGCTGGGGCCGACGTAGGCCCCACTGTGCAGCATGGGTCGCAGCCGCGCATCCAGGCCGCTCAACTCGCGGCGGTACTCGGTGGACAACGGATCTTTGGCCAGCGCTTCCTGCACCACATCGATGCGGGTGCGGATGTGCGCCTCACGGCTGTAGTTCTCGCGTGCGTCAGGGTCGCGGCTGGCGTCGTCCAGATACCAGCGCCACGAGTCCAGCAGCGCTTTGAACTCGCGGCGCAACATGGTGCGCCACGGCGCGCCGAAGGAGCCCCGTTCCAGGGCGATGCGATCCTTGATGTCCCGCAGCCGGCGCCTCTGATCGCCGCTGAGCTGAGCCTCCTCCCACTCCAGGTTACGCACGTTCTCCAGCAGCGCGCCGACCGTCATTTTGGGCTGCTTGACGCCCGTGGGGGTCTTGACGATCAACTGCCGGTACAGATTGTCGCCCATCAAGTAGTCAGCCAACTCGTCTGCCATGGCATCTGCGATAGCCAGGGTGGTTTCGATCTGTCGTTGATCCATGTTTTTCTCTCCTTTCCACTCACTGCCCCATCTCTGCTGTATCCAGCCATAAGGTCACAGGACCGTCGTTGACCAGATGCACAGCCATCACGGTGCCAAACACGCCGGTTTGCACAGGAATGTCCGCATTGCGCAACAACTCGACAAAACGTTGGATCAGCGGCTCAGCCTGCTCAGGCCGAGCCGCGTCGGTGAAGCTGGGGCGGCGACCCTTGCGCGCGTCGCCGTAGAGGGTGAACTGGCTGACCACCAGCACAGCCCCGCCCACGTCGCTCAGCCCCAGGTTGAACTTGCCGGCCGCGTCCTCGAAGATACGCAGGCCAGCGATCTTGCGCGCCAAGGCGGCTGCCTCGGCCTCGCCGTCCGCATGGGTCACGCCCAGCAGCGCCAGCAAGCCGCGGCCGATAGCGCCGACTACCTGACCGTCGACCACCACCGACGCCTCGCTGACCCGTTGCACCACTGCTCGCATTAGATAACCTCCGCTGGCTGGCGGCGCAGCGACCAGGCCAGCGCTACTGCAGTTAGCGCAGCCGCCGCGAACACAGCCGTTGACCCACCCACCAGCACCAATCCGGCGCCCAGCAGGGGACCGGCCCATTCACCCAAGGCCTGGCGCTGGCCGGGCAGGCGGCCCTGTTCGCCGCGTGCGAGGCCTGGCGCGGTCGAAATCACGCCCAGCAAGCCGCTGACCAGCACAAAGGCCAGCGCCACGCCCACGGATTGCCGGGCCAGCGCCAGCACAGCCAGGGCAGGAATCAACAGCAGGGCAGCAGCAAAATCATAGCCCCGGCTGGAGCGGCTGGCCGCGTAGCGCTCCACAGCCAGCGCGCTGACGCTGCGCACCAACCAACCGACCGCCATCACGCCAGCAAACAACTCTGGCATCCGCTCGCCGGCGTCCAAGCGGACTGGCAGAAGCCAGACCCAGCCCAGGTAGGCCACGCTGAACAGAAAGGGCGTCCAACGGTGCTCGTCGCCTGGCGGCGGCGCAGCGCCAGACTCTGACAGCGGCAGCTTGCCAGCCTGCCATGCCAACAGCAAGCAGCCAGCGGCAAGCAGCCAGGCGCCAGGCCCTCGCGCCAGCGGCCCCGCAGCGACCAGGCCCAACAGCAGCGCCGCCAGCCCTGCCCAACTGTGCCACAGCCGGCCAGCCAATCCTGCATGCAGCGCGGGCCAGCCAAGACCAAACAAGAACCAGAGCAGCAGGCTGGCAGGGCCTTCTTCCGGCGCCGGCCCTAAAAAGAGCAGCGCAACACCGCAGAGCAGACTGGCCTCGCGCAGCGGCCGGCACAGCGTGGTCTTGGTGACCAGCCAGCCGCCCAGCCTTGCGGCTGCCACGGCCAGCCCTGCCACCGCCAGCGAAGGGCCGTGCTCGTTGTGCATCAACACCACCAGCGGCACGAACACCTCACGCCAGCCATAGACAAAATAGGGCCAGCCGCCGGTCCAGCCTGTCACGACCTTAGCCATCCACTGCGCTCCAGCCAACCAACAGCCCTGGCACGCCGTCACTCCTCCCCTAACGCGGCCACAATCCGGCCGGGCAGGCGCGGATCGACCCAGACGGCTGTGTCGATTTGCAGGGCAACAGCGCCGACTGCCAGATAGGCCAGCGCATCCTCGACCGAATGGACGCCGCCGCAGGCGATCAGAGGCACGCCCGCCCAGCCGGCCAGGTCGGCGATGCGGGCCGCCAGCCAGGGGGCCAGCGCGCGGCTGTGAAGCTGGCCGTGAACCTGGACGCCGTTGGCCCTGTCATAGCGCAAACCGGCCGGCGGCTGCGCCAACACCAGCGCATCGACCGCCGCCGACTCCACCAGGGTCTGCACTGCCTCATCCGAGACAGTGAGGGGCAGCCGGGCCAGAAGGGGCAAATCAGCGGCCGCGCGCACGGCCTGCACCAGCTCAACGGCCTCCTCCAGCGCGCCTGCCTCGTCATGATAGGCCCGCAGCAGGTCCAGTTCCAGCCCGGCCACGCCCGGCGTGTCTTCCAGCGTCGTAGCCACGGCGGCCAGCTCGTCAGGGTCGTCGCCGGCCAGATGGACGATCACCAGCGCGCGACTGCGCCGCCACAAGTTGGCATAGTCGCGCACCACGACGCGCACACCAGGGTTCCACAGCCCGCGCCGCCACAGCAGGCCGCCGGACGTTTCGGCCACCTGGGGCAGGTCGTTGCGCCAAGGCCGCCGGGTGACGGGCGCCGTCACGTAGCCGCCCAGCCGGCCCAGTTCCAGGCCAGGCAGCGCAGCATCGCCATAGCCGATCACGCCGGCCGCCAGCAGCACGGGACTGGTGAGGGTCAGCCCCAGCTTGTGGCGCGGAGCCAGCTCGACCAGTGTGCGCCTGTCGGCCGCGCGCCGGCTGGCTGTGCTCACAGCGCCAACTCCGTCAGGTCGAACACCGGCCCGCGCTGGCAGGCGCGGTGATGCCCGCGGCCGGTCTCCACCAGGCAGGCCAGGCAGGCGCCGCCGCCGCAGGGCAGCGGCACAGGCGCCACGGCCTGGGCAAAGCCGCGGTAGGGATTGGGCCGGATCTCAGCCATGCGGCGTTGCAGGCGGCGCAGGAAGGGAGCGGAGCCAGCCGCGGCCAGCGCGTCGGCCCAGGGCACGGCGCGCGCCAAGAGCGCATCCAGGACGTCAGCATCGCCGGCTGAGCCATCGTGGGTGGCGGTGTAGTATTCGACGGAGGGGGGCAACGCGGCGGCGGGCAGCAGGTCGGTGGCTGTCTGGCCTTGCAACAGCAGCACAACGCTGCCCTGGCGGGCAAGTTGCATCTGCATCAACGCCAACAACGGGGCGACGTGAGAGGCCTCGGCCACCAGAAGCAAGCGGCGCTGCTGAGGCTGGAGCGAGAACCCCTTGCCCAGCGGCCCGATCAGATCGAGGGAGTCGCCCACCTTGCGCCGGCTCAGCCATGCCAGCCCTTCATCTGCCAGCGAGTCGATCCAGAGGGCCAGGCTGTCGTCGCGCATGTCCACGGGGAAGAGGGCGCGGCGCAGATAGGGTGTCCAGGCTGGCCCGCAGCGCACCATCACAAACTGGCCCGGCTTGCAGGTCAGCAGATCGCGCGCGCCTTGCACCCGCAGCAGCAGGCCCTTGCCCAGTTCCGTCCGTTCAGCCAGCAGCATGGAGGGGACCACAAATGTCTCCACCCCTCTCCCCGCGGGAGAGGGACCAGGGGTCAATTCTGGTTGGCCACCAGATTCAACTCTTCGGGCAGTTTGATCACCACCCGACCGCGTTGTGTCGTAATCCAGCCATACTTGCGAAAGCGGCTCATGACCCGAATGGCTGTCTCGACCGTGGTGCCGGTCATGTCGGCCAGGTCCTGGCGCGTCAGCCGCATTTGAATCATGGTGCCATCGCGGGTTGGGGTGCCGTTGTACAGCGCCAGCCGCAGCAAGGCGCGGGCGATGCGGCGCTCAACCCGATCCACAGCCAGGCTCTGCACCAGATCGTTGACCACGCGCAGGCGGCGGCCTAGCTCGTTGATCACTGCCAGCGCCAGCGTTGGGTAACGCTGCAACAACGCCAGGTAATCGTGGCGGGCGATGGCAATCACGGCCACTTCCTCCATGGCCTGGGCAGTCTGGCTGTAGGGTGCGCCTTCGAAGACCGCCACCTCACCCACCAGGCGCCCCGGCCCCAGCACATCCAGCACCACATCGCGGCCGTCGACCGAATGGCGCACCAGCTTGATGCGTCCCATCCAGATTACGTAAAGATGATCAGGCAGGTCGCCCTCAAAGAAGATGTAGGCGTCACGCGCGTAACACAAACCGTTTAGCATGCCCGCGACCTCATCCCAGGCGTCTTCTGGCAGAGACGCAAACAAGGGCACGGTGCGCACCACCTGCACCATGTTCACCTGGAGCTTATCAACGGGCGCTGAGCGCTGCGCTGTGGTTTGTGTGGGCATAGAAGGGCATAGAAGAAGTCTACTGGAAGACTGCCGGTCAGACATGTGGCCCTGACGAAGTGACATTATATCACGTCTTCTCAGGGCGTGGCAATTCACCGGAAATAAGCGCAGGTCAGATCGTTGACGGATGCAGGCAACCGTGGTATAAATGTGAACAGTGACACACCAGTCACCTGCTCCATACGACGGAATCACGGTTCCCCGATCTCATTGTACGAAAGGTCCTCGATGCGACGAGCCAACCTTCAAGCGGGCCTTTTCGGCGCCGCGCTGGCTGTGGTGCTAGGGATCATCACGCTGTTGCCCTATGTTGGGTTGTGTCTGGCCATGCCCCTCTTTCCCGTGGCCTTCTTCCTGACCGGGCTGGCCGCGGTGCGCGTCTCGGAGCGGCCGATGGGCGTGGGCGAAGCGGCAGTGAGCGGCGCAGTGGCCGGCCTGATCGCAGGGGTGATCGGCGGGCTGGCAGCCATGTTCCTGGCCCCTGTGCGCCTGGCCATCGCCGGCGGCGCGGAACAGGCAGCGCTGATCCTGTCACCGGAGATGACCGAATCGCTGCTGGCGCGCGGGCTAGATCCGGTGGCGGTCATGGACTTTGTGGCCGGCGTGGGCGCGGGCATGGCCTGCTGCGGCTTGCAGCTCACCAGTGGTATTTTGTTGGCCGGGGCGGGAGCCGCCCTATACGCCGCTTATCAGCAAACCTGACCAGCGGCAAACGATCACTCAATTGACTTGGGAGCGAGGAGACCATCATGCGAAAATCGACTGTCATCCTGCTGTTCGGCGTAGCAATCCTGCTGCTGGCGGCCTGTTCCGCCGCGCCGGAGCCGACGCCCTACCCCACCTACACCCCCTATCCGGAGCCGACGCCCTATCCCACCTACACGCCTTATCCGGAGCCGACGCCCTACCCCACCTACACCCCTTACCCGGAACCGACGCCCTACCCCACCTACACGCCCTATCCAGAGACTGAGGCGGCGATGCCTGACCTGACCGATCTGTTCTGCGCGTACGATTTCTGCATCGGCCATCCCTCTGGCGCCTATCTGACCGATGTAGACGCGCCCGATGCATGGAACGACTATGACTTCGGCGTTCTGATCGGCATCAACACTGCTGGCTCCTGGATGGCCGTGGACTGGGAGCGAGTCGGCCGCTCGGAATGGCGGATCGAAGAACAGGCGCTGGATGCCGCCAATGCACTGGGCGAGGCGCAGGGTGAGGTGCGCATGGAGGAAGTCGGCGGTTTTGACGTTGCCGTCGTCGCCAGCTATGACGAATCTGATGACACGCTGCCCTATGGCTCGGCGGCCGCCTGGTATTGCGGCGGCCGCGGCTTCCGCGCCTCTGTCTTCAACAAGAACCAATCGCTGCCGGAGGTCTTATTGCTGGAGGCCATCGAGCGCTTTACCTGCGGAAATTGACTTTACTCCAACGATCGCAGCAGCGCCTCGGCCTCGTCCACGCTGATCTCGCCGCGCGACAGACTTTCCAGAATCGTCAACGCCGAACGCTGATCAGGGCTTGCTTCGACAACCGGCGCGGGCTGTTCCACGCGCACCGCGTATAACATCTCCGTCTCTGTGCTGGCTGGCTGCCGTTCCACAGCAACAACCGGAGACGCAACGCTGGCGGCACGCACGCTGATGTCACCCTTGTTGGTCTCCAGGCGGATCTCCGCACGCGGCTCTTCGCCGATCACCAGGATAGTCCGTCCGCCGTGCTGGCTGACCGGGCCCGGCCGCGCCACTTTGACCTGAGGCAGCTCGCTGCGCACACTGCCATGACGGGTGGCCGCTTCGACGCGCGCAGCGGCCAGCGCCGTCAGCCCCAGCGCCAGGTTGCCTTTGCCGGTGCGCACCTCCCATTGCCCGCCCAGTGGGTCGCCCTCGATGGCGAAGTCGCCATAGCCAGTCTTGCCGTGCAGCGCGCGCAGCGCAACCTGCTGCAATGTGCAGTCGCCGCGGCCTGTGGTCACATCAAGACTTTGGGCCAGACTGTTGCGCACTGTCACATCGCCTGAACCGGTCTTGATCTGGTGATCAGCGCCGCTGCCAGCCTGCCAACCCTCGACCGTGGTGTCGCCTGCGCCTGTAACCATCTGCAAGCCGCCGGTCAGGTTGCTGACCACCACGTCACCCTTGCCAGTCGTGACGTGCAGATCGCCGCGCCAGTTGCGCACCGCAATGTCGCCCTTGCCGGTTTTGATCGTCAACGAGCTGCTGCCATTCACCGCGCGCACATCCCCTTTGCCGGTGTGAATCTCGCGCAGGCCGGTGGCGCCCTCGGCGCTGACATCGCCCAAGCCAGTTTTGGCCGTGACCACAACAGCCGCGTTGTGCGGCACTGTCAGCGCCACATCGATCCGGCCGGTGTTGCGAATCAACCAGCCGCCGTCAGATCGATTGCGGACAGTGAGAACGCCGTTGGCAACGATCGTCTCCAGCTCGCTCTCGTCGTTAGAGCGCAAACGCGCCCGCAGCCCGATTTGGTCGCCGCCGGCCGCCACGCTCAGGTCGCCCAATGCCAGACTGATCTCTACCTGCTTGATCTCAGCCACGTCAAAACTGCGTTCAATCTCCATCATGGTTGCTTCTCCTTAGGTCGCCGGCCCCGTGGGATGGGCTGCGTTTTCTGTCGGCCCTCGCAACAAAGCCAGGGCCTCGGCGATATCAAGCTGACCGCTCTGCACCTGCTCCAGTACTGCCCTGCGGCCCTGAGCAGGGGCGGCGGGCGGCGCAGGCGTCAGCCGGTCGATAATCTCATCCAGTTTGGCCCGAACTGTGGGATAAGAGACGCCCAGCGTCTTCTCCACATCCTTCAGGTTGCCCCGGCTGCGCACAAAAAGCAGCAAGAAGGTCTGCTCTTCGTCGTTCAGCGTGCAGAAGGGGCATGGGCTGTAGCGGCTGCGCACCTGGGTACCGCAGGCATCGCAGGTCACTTCACTGACAGCCAGGCCACGGCTGTGGCACGTAGGACACGTTTCGATGATTTTGCGCATTTCATCCTCCTGTCACAGCAACTACTCAGCCTTAGGTGCCGGGCACTTGCAGCCCTTGCGCCGCTTGAACGGGTTTGGCAGGCATCGTTGCAGGCGTAGACTCAAGTGCCCGGCACCTTAGTAGCTACCTGTCACCAGCGAGCATAGCATATTAATCAATAAATGTCAAGAGATAATCAATTAAATTAAGTATTTGATTAACTTTTTTGCGCCCGGCACTCGCCACCTATGATCTGCGGAGTTTGCAGATCCCGCCCACAAAAAAAAGGGTGCATTCAAAATGGGTTGGTCGAGTCATTGCGAGGAGGCCGCCGACGAAGCAATCCCCACGTGGCATGACGAGATTGCTTCGGCGCAGACGCCTCGCAATGACGGGGCTTCAACCAGTTTTGAATGCACCCAAAAAAAAGGGCCGCCCCATCGTTGCCACGATAGGGCGGCCCGTCACGCCTGCACCCGGTTTGACCCTGCGCCGCTAGGCCATCTCGAACACCACGCCGCAGTGCGGGCAGGTCTCATCGTCCATGTCCACCTCTTCCCCGCACGACGGACAGTACAGCCCGATCTTCGCGCCGCAGCGGAAACACTCCAGGGCATCCTCGTCCAGCACACCGCCGCACTCCGGGCACAGCGCCGCCTCACAGGCTGGGCAATCGCCTGCCCCCATGGGCACATCCGCGCCGCAGACCGGACAGGCAAAGGTGGGCACGGGCGCACCCTCAGCGCCGCAGCGCGGGCAGACCAGCTCGTCCAGGTCCAGCACCAGCGCACACTGCCGGCAAACGCGCGTCTGGCACTCAGGGCAGATGCCCGCGCCGCGCGGGTAGCGCGTGGCACACTCCGGGCAGACCACCATCGGCAGCACGCCGGCCACATCCACCAACTGCGCCACAACACGATCCTCCAGATGCAGTTGCCGGCCGCACTGGTCGCAGGCGATTGCTGGCCCGAACACCGGCTGGCTGCAGCCAGGGCAGGTGCGGATGAACAGCCGGCTGCACTCAGGGCAGGCCGTGGCCGAGCTGAGCAGCTCAAAACCACAGCCCGGACACATAAAGACCAGCGTCAGCCCGCAGTTAGCGCAGCTTTCGATGTCGTCCTCGTCGTCAACCGCAGCGCCGCAGCGCGGGCAGATCATCAACCCACACGACGCACAGACGCCATCCAGCACATAGACTTCACTGCGACAGCGCGGACAGGCGATGTGCTCCGGCGTTTCGCTGGCGGCAATCTGGCTGGCGCTGCCCTTCTGCGCGGCCTTACCTGCGCCCACCACCGTGGCCGCGGCCATCTGCACCAGCGTCGGCGGCGCGTCGATGGCGAACATGCTGGCGTCCAGCGGGGTGCCGCAGTTGGCGCACTGCGTGTCGCCCGGCTGCACCTCGGCCGCGCACATGGGGCAGACAAAGCCAAAGCTGGCCCCACAGTTGGCGCAGAAGATGTCGTCCACCTCTAACTGCGCGCCGCATTCCGGGCACAGATCCACGCCGCAGTGCGGGCACAGGTCCACGCCCAGGTCGAAGGACTGGCCGCAGGCCGGGCAGGGCAGCACGAAGCGCACGCCGCACTCCGGGCACTGCTCAGCCCCCGATTCCAGGCTGGCATGGCAGCGCGGGCAGAACAGCTCCAGCTTGGCCCCGCACGCCGCGCACTCGGTCGCGTCGTCGTTCAAGGCTGCACCGCACTCCGGGCACAGCGCTTTATTGCAGTGCGGGCAGACATCGTCGCCCAGGTCCACCTCCTCACCGCAGTGGGGACAGGGGAAGACGAAGGCCAGGCCGCACTCGGCGCACTCCTCGTCGTCAGCGCCTACAGCCGCGCCGCAGCGCGGGCAGGCCAGCTCGAACTCGGCGCCGCAGTTGGGACAGACGGTGGCGTTGTCGTCCAGCGCCGCGCCGCACTCTGGGCACAGCGCCTGGCCGCACTCCGGGCACAGGTCCAGCCCGTCGTCGATCTTGGTCTTGCAGGTGGGACAGTACATGGGGGTTCCTCGCGGGTTGATGGGTGATTGACGAGTGTTGCGAAATGCGTAACCCGTAACCCGGATTCGCGCAAGCGGTTTCCGGTTACTCGTTACGTGTTAGCTCGGCCGCGCTCAGCCAGCCAGACGCCGCCCAGCAGCAGGGCTGCGCCAGCCAGTTGCGCCGGGCCGACGGTCTCGCCCAGCAGCAGCACGGCGAAGACCATAGTCAGCAGCGGGATCAGGTAGATGTAGACGGCCGCGCGGCTGGCGTCCAGCCACTCCACCGTCTGCCACCACCACAGGTTGGCCAGCAGGCCCGGCCCAACGCCCAGAGCGATGACCGCGGCCACGGCCGGCCAGGTCCAGACGCTGCCCTGGCCGGCCAACAGCGCCAGCGGCAGCAAGGTCAGCGCGCCCAACGTAGCCGCGGCAGCCGTCACCAGCAGGGCGGGGTAGCGCCGCAGCAGCCGCGCGCCGTAGACGAAATAGAGCGCCGCGGCCAGCGACGACAGCAGCACCAGCCCATCGCCCAGCGCCGTCGCCGGGTTCACGTCCAGCCGCAGGCCGCCGGTGCTGACCACCCACGCGCCGGCCATGGCCAGGACGATGCCCGCCCAACCGGCCGGCCGCAGCCGCTGGTGCAGGAAGAGCGCGGCCAGCAGGGCGGTGAAGACCGGCACCGTGTTGGCCAGCAGGCCGGTGTTGACCGTGCTGGTGCGCGCCTGGCCGGCCAGTTGCAGGCCATAGAGCAGCGTCACGCCGAACAGCGACAGCACGAAAAACGCCCGGCCATCGCGCCGCAGGGCTGCGCCGAAGGCGTCAACCTGCCCGCGCTGCGCCAGCAACAGCAGGGTCAGCAGCGCCGTCACGCTCCAACGCCCGGCCACCACCGTCGCCGGTTCCAGCGTGCGCAGCGCTACATCGTTGAGGATGAAGCTCAGCGCCCACAAGGTCAGCACTGCGGCCAGCTTGAAGATGCGCACGCGCTGCTACCGGACAGGGTGGCAAGTTGCAGGTTGCAGGTTGCAGGTTGCAAGTTGCAGGTTGCAAGTTGCAGGTTGCACGTTGCAGGTTGCACGTTGCACGTTACACGTTGCGGGATCGCAGGATGACAGGGTGGCTGCATCATGAAAGTTGTCAGCAGCGCACAATCTATCACCTTTAGCCTGCCACTTGCAACCTGCAACCTGCAACCTTTCACTCGCGCGCCCACAGCTCCGCCAGCCGCACACAGGCCGCCGTCGCCAGCGCCATGTCTTGCAGGCTGACCCACTCCAGCGGGCCGTGGACGTCGTTCATGCCGGTGAACAGGTTGGGGGTCGGCGTTCCCAGCTCGGTCAGGCGAGAGCCGTCGGTGCCGCCGCGGATCGGCTCGTCAAAGGGATCCAGGCTCAGGTCGCGGTAGGCCGCGCGCGCCAGCTCCACCGGCCGCATGTCGTCGGCCAGCCAGTAATACATGTTGCGGTACTGCGGCGTGATGGCGCAGGCGATCCTGGCCCTCGGCTCGCCCGCGGCCACGGTGTCGCAGGCCTTCTGCACCAGCGCGCCGTGGGCCGCCAGGCCCTCCAGCGTGAAGTCGCGCAGGATGAAGGAGATCTCGACGTGCGCCGCGTCGCCCACCAGCTTGTAGCAGTGGATGAAGCCCTGCCGGCCGTCGGTGGTCTCCGGCGTCAGCGTGCCCTGCGGCAGCACGCTAAGGATCTTGGCGGCCAGCGTAGTCGCGTTGACCATCTTGCCCTTGGCCGTGCCGGTGTGGATCGACACGCCGTCGATGGTCACCACCGCCTTGTCGGCCGAGAAGGTCTCGTAGACGATTGCGCCCGGTTCGCCGCCGTCCAGGGTGTAGGCCACGTCCACCGCCAGATCGGCCGGCAGGCGCGGGTCCACGCCGCGGCCGATCTCCTCGTCGGGGGTGAAGCAGACGCGCACCGGGCCATGCTCGATGGTCGGGTTGTGCAGCAGCTCGTTGGCCATCGCCATGACGATGGCGACGCCAGCCTTGTCGTCCGCGCCCAGGATCGTCGTCCCGCTGGCGGTGACGATGTCGTAGCCGATCTTCTTGGCCAGGTTGGCCGAGGTTTCCGGCGACAGCACCAGATCGGGCGCGTCGGGCAGGGGTAGCGCGCCGCCATCGTAGTCGCGGTGTACCTGCGGCTTGACGCCTGTGCCGCTGAAGCCGGGGATGGTGTCGACGTGGGCCAGGAAGGCCACGGTGGGCGCGGTCTCGGCGTTGGGGCCGCGGCCGGGCACGGTGGCCAGCACCGCGCCGTAGTCGGTGACGCGCACGTCGCTGGCGCCGATCTGCCGCAGCTCGTCGGCCAGCAGGTTGATCAGGTCGTACTGCTTGGCGGTGCTGGGCGCGGTCGGCGAGGTGTCGTCGGCCATGGTGTCGATCTGGACGTAGCGCACAAAGCGCTCTTCCAATTCAGGGAGGTATTTAGTGTGCAAAGTGCGTTTCCTTTTGTTTGTCATTGTAGGGCAATCCGCTGGATTGCCCGCTCGCAATCCGGCGGATTGCGTTACGGTGGCATCAATCGGGCACCAGCTCGCGCTGGCCGTCCATCTCTTCCAGGTGCAGCGACAACGCCTGCGAGACGCTGTCGGAGCCCATGGAGATGCCATAGATCGTGTCGGCCGCCTCAATGGTGCCGCGGTTGTGGGTGATGACGATGAACTGCGTGTCCTGGGCCGCCTCGCGCAAGGCCGCGCGGAAGCGATCGACGTTGGCCTCGTCCAGCGCCGCGTCGACCTCGTCCAGGATGCAGAAGGGGGGCGGGCTGACCTTGAGGATGGCCAGGATCAGGGCGGCCGCGGTCAGGCTGCGCTCGCCGCCGCTGAGCAGAGGCAGCGCCAACACCCGCTTGCCCGGCGGTCGCGCCACGATGTCGATGCCGCTGTTCATGGGATCATCCGGCTCGGTCAGCATGAGCTGGGCCGTGCCGCCGCCAAAGAGGGTGGTGAAGCGCTCTTTGAACTCCCTGGCCACGGCGCGATAAGTGGTCATGAACTCACGCTGCATCACCTCGTCCAGCTCGCGAATCACCTGCTCCAGCGTCTCGGCCGCCGTGCGCAGATCGGCCGACTGGGTGGTCAGAAACTCAAAGCGCTCCTGCGCCGCCGCATATTCCTCGGGCGCGTTGGGGTTGACGCTGCCCAGCCGGCTGTATTGCAAGCGCAAACTCTTGACCTCGGCCTCGATGCCTTCGGGCAGTTCCTCAACCACCGGCAACCGCTCGACCAGGGGGTGCAGCGGCAGCGGCTGTTGGTTCTCCACAGCAGCGCTCTCCTCCAGCTCCACCAACCCCACGTCGTGCTCAATCTCGCCGCGCAGATGATCCAGCTCGTCACGCGCGCGCTGCAAGGCCAGCAAAAGCCGGTTATGCATCTGTTCTTCAGCCTGCAAGTGCTTGCGATGTTGGTCTTCTTCGCCGGTCAAGGCGGCGCGCTCGGCCTCCAGGGTCGCCAGATCCGCCTCGGCCGGTTCAATCAGCCGGGCGAAGTGTTCGATCTGGCTGGTCAACTGCGAGTTGCCGGCATGCATCTCCTCAACGCGCTGTTGCAGTGTATGGTGCTCGTCGGCCAGCGCCTCGGCGCGCGTCTGCTTGTCGCGCAACTCGCTTTGCAGTTGCAGCAAAGCCCGCTGCTGGTTGAGAAGCAAGGTTTGCTGGCTGGCCATGCGCGCCGCCAACACGCTGGCCTCTGTGCGCCGTTCCATCAAGTCGGCTGCTAACTCGGCGCTGTCCAGCTCGGCAATACTGGCCTCGGCCGCAGCGCTGGCTTGCGTGGCCTGCTCGACCTGCGCTGCCAGCTCGGCCAGCCGTTGGCGGACCTGATCGGCCCGACCGGCCATGCTGGTCTGCTCCTCTTGCGCGGCGGTCAGTCGCTGCTGGCTGCGGCGCACTTGCTGCTCTAGCTGCGCCGCCTGCCCCTGAAGTCGAGACAGGTCGGCGTTTTCAGCCTGCTGACGGCGGGCCAGTCCAGCCAGCGCCTGATCCAGCTCGACCGCCTGCTGGCGGCGCTGTCCAAGCTGGGCTTGCAGCTCTGCCTGCGCGCGCTCCTGGGTGGCAACGGCGTCCCTGGCCTGCTGCAGTTGCTCGGGCAGCTCGCGCAGCGACCGCTCCCGCCCCAGCACGCCTTGATCGCGGCGCGGCGCCACGCTGCCGCCGCTGACGCTGCCGCCCGGCCGCACAATGTCGCCCTCCAGCGTAACCACAGTGGGCCGTTCCGGATAGCTGTCCAGCACCCGCCGTGCGGTGGGCAGGTCTTTGGTAACGACCACGCGGCCCAACAGGTAATCCACCAGCCTGGCCAGCCGCGGCTCGGCCTTGACCAACTGCGATGCCAGGCCGACAACGCCAGGGCCGCTGGGGGCTTTCATGGGCTGGCCGGTGCGCAGGGTGTCCAGCGGCAGGAAGGTGGCCCGGCCGCCGTTGGTGCGCTTGAGCCAGTCGATGGCGCGCTCGGCGTCGGCCCACTGCTCGACGATGATGTCCTGCAGCCTGCCGCCCAGCGCAGTTTCGATGGCCAGCTCTAGCTCGGCCGGCACCTGGATCTGATCGGCGACCGTGCCCACAATGCCGCGCAGCGACGAGCCGCGCTGGTCGCCCAGGCTGCGCATCACCGAACGGGCGCCGCCGCTGTAGCCCTCGCCCTCGTCCTTGAGCCGGTGCAACAGGTCAAGCTGATCATGCAGACGGTCGGCGCTGCGCCGCAGCCGCGCCAGTTGCTCGGCCTGGCGCGCGGCCTCGGCCTCGCCTTGGGCAATGGTCTGCATCAGGGCCTGGCGGCGATCGGCCAACGCAGCCCCTTCCTGTTCCAAATCAGCCAGGCGCTGCTGGTGGGCTGCGACCTGCGGCGCCAGTTCAGCCTGACTGGCCTGGGCTGCGGCTAACTCGGCCTCCAGTCGCTGGCGTTCTTCTCCCAGGCTGGCCTTGCGGCTGTCCTGCTCCAGCAGGCGGCGTTCCTGCGCGGCAATCTCGCTCTGAAGCTGGGCCTGACGGCGCTGGGCCGCGGCCAGTTGGCTCTGACGGCTGCGGCGTTCTGCTTCGACTGCATCCAGGCGAGATTGAGCCTCGGCGATGGCGGCCTGAAGCTGGCGCAGGTTGGCCTGCTCTGCGCCGGCTGCGCTTTCGGCAGCCTGGACGTTCTGTTGCTGCGCGTTCAGGCGCTCTTGCAACGGCCCCAGCTCGCCCAGCAGGTCCAGCCGGCGCGCCTCCAGTTGGCGCAGGCGCTCGTTGCCGACCGCCAGCTCGCGCTGGGTGGTCTCAGCCTGGCGGTGCAGCAGGCTGCTCTCGCGGTGCCAGTCGCCCAGTTGGTTGCGCAGTTGCGCATACCGCTGGCGCAGATCGCCGTCCCGCTCGTCCAGGCGGCGCAACAGCTCATGTCGCGCCGCGACCACGCCGCGGGCGTTGTCCTCCTCCACCTGTGCCGCTTGCAAGGCCAGGAGGGCGCGGTGCCAGCGGAAGCCGTACCAGAGGCGCAGTTGGGCGTCCAGATCGGCCTGAACCTGCATGCGCTCCTCGGCGCGACGGGCCTGGACCTTGAGATAACGCAGCCGCGGCTCAGTCTCGCCCAGAATGTCCTGCGCGCGCTGCAAGTTCGAGCGGGTTTCCTCCAGCTCGCGCAGGGCAACCGTGCGCTTGGCCTGATGGCCGGTAATGCCGGCAGCCTCTTCGATCAAAGCGCGGCGCTCGTCAGGCTTGAGCGACAGCGCCTGGTCGATCAGGCCTTGGCCGATGACGGTGTAGGTGCGTTTGCCCAGGCCGGACTGGGCCAGCAGCTCGCTGATGTCGCGCAGCCGGACGCGGGCGCCGTTGAGGTAGTATTCGTTTTCGCCGGAGCGGTAGGTGCGGCGGGTGACAACCACCTCGCCGTAGTCCACGTTAAGCCAGCCGTCGCTGTTGTCCAGAGTCAAGCTGGCCTGGGCCATGCCAAGCCGGGCGCGCTCGTTGGAGCCGTTGAAAATCATGTCCTCGCTGCGCTTGGCGCGCAGCCGGCCATAGGTTTGCTCGCCCAACACCCACTGGATGGCGTCGGCAACATTGGATTTGCCGCTGCCATTGGGACCGATGATCGCAGTCAAGCCGCCTTTGAAGACAAAGTCGGTCTTGGCAGCGAAGGTTTTGTAGCCTTGAAGTTCCAGTTGTTTGAGTCGCATGGTTTGTCTTGAGCCACCGTACAGCGATTTGGCAAATCGCTGGGCACGATTTGGCAAATCGTGCTACGGCGTCGGGTGTGCTTTCGTTGCAGCCGGGCCGTCAGCCAAATCGCTGGGCACGATTTGGCAAATCGTGCTACGGCGTCGGGTGTGCTTTCGTTGCAGCCGGGCCGTTAGCCGAGGGCGTGGCGCAGGATTGTCTGATAAAGCGGCGAGAGCAGGGCCTGCAAGACCACACCCAACAGGATGACCGCCAGGCCAGTGAGCAGCAGCCGCTTGCGCACTTGCAGCCAGACGGCCAGATGGGCGGGTCGCAGTTCCAGGTTGGCGACCGGCTCAGCCAGCACCGCGCCGACAATCAGATAGCCCACCAAACGGGCGATCAGCCAGGGCGGCCAGGCGGCCACAATCAGCAGCGCAGGGTTTTCGGCCACAGTCAGCAGCGAGGCCACGGTGAAGTTGAAGCGGTCCAGCGCCACTGTCAACAGCAACAGCCCGCCCACGCCGCCGGTCAGCGCCATGGCCAGGGCATAGAGGGCCAGCTCGATCACCTGGCGGGCGTAGTCCAGCGCTGGCGCAGCCTGCACAGGCGGGCCGCCCTCGCTCCAGGCCAGCCAGGCGGTGCGGTATTCCAGCCCGCCCTGCACCGCGCGCTCGGCGGTGTCGGCAAAAAGCAGGCTGGCAACGATCACCGCGGCCGATTGCACCACGACCCAGAACAAGGCCAGCCTGACCGCCTTGCGCGGGCGGCCTTGGCGCAACGCCCACAGGAACATGGGGATCAGCACAGCCGCGCTGAACAGCGGCAGGCAAATCTGTTGGCCCAGCAGAATGGGAAAGAAGGTGGTGGCCAGGATGCCCAACGCCATAGCGGGGTAGACGATCCAATCGTCCAGCACATTCTCATCCGGGACGTCCACCGGGCGCTGTGCCTCCTGCTCGTCGCCGGCCAGGTCCAACGGCGAGGGGTGCAGATCGTCGGGCGGCAATTCGTTCTGATCGCTCATGGAAATCCTGTGCTGGGGCTGGTGAGCGGGTCAGCCAGTCCTTCATCGTAGCTGCGCAGGCGGGTCTGCAACAGGCGCTGGGCCAGGCGAACATCCAGCGTGCAGTTGCGCGGGCGGCGCAGGCCGCTGTCAAAGCTGCGACCGGCGGCAATGCCGGCCGGATCCAGGCCCATATGGCGCGCCAGGCGCTGGCCCATCTGGTAGCGGCTCAATGCCTGCGGACCGGCCACGTTGAGCACGCCGCTATAGGGCAACATGGCCAGCTCGATCAGCGCGGCCGCCAGGTCCTGGACCCACACCGGCGAACGGATTTCATCTGTGAACAGGGTGATCGGCTGGCCCTGACGCAGGCTGTCGATGATCCACTGGCTGATGGGATCGGGCGGCTGCAAGCGGCAGATCAGCGAGGTGCGCACAATGGCGGCCTGCGGCGCGGCCTGCCGCACAAAAACTTCGGCATCGGCTTTGGCAACGCCATAAGGGTGCAGCGGGCTGGGCTGGGCCGCCTCGTCGTAAGGGGCCTGTTCGCCGTCCAGCAGGACATCAGACGACACATGCACCAGGCGAGCGCCCACCTCAGCCGCGGCTTGGGCCACATGCGCTGCGCCGTGGGCCGTAATGCGGTGCAGGTCGGGCCCTTGTTTGCGGTAGGCGGTGTGAATGATTGCCTGCGGCCGCACGCGCTGCACCAGTTGTCGCACTGCGTCGGGGTCGGCAATGTCCAGTTGGACGCAGGTGAGCCCGTCGTGGCCGGCTGGCTCGTGGCTGAACCAGGCGCCCCAGAGGGCCACGCGGCCGCGGGCCTGGCGCAGCACCTCGCCGCCCAGCAGGCCGCTGGCGCCGGTGACCAACCAGGGTCCGCTAGACTGCGACGGCTTCGTCGCCATTGTCACCGGCCGTGGTCAGTTCAGCGATCTCGCTGCTTTCCAGGTTGGGAGGTGGTATGACATCGTCATACTGATGAATTTCCACGTATTGCAAGGCGTTGGCGGCCGCGGCTTGCGACGCGATCTGCTTGGACTTGCCCTGCCCGATGCCCCAGACGACATTGTCGATCACAGCATGGACAGTGAACTGCTTGTCATGGTCTGGCCCGTTGGCCTCGGCCGTGCGATAGCGCGGCGTAGCCCGAAAAGTGTTCTGGCTCCACTCCTGCAGGCGACTTTTGGCATCCTTGAAAGCGGCAATGTCGACAAACTGGGGCAGGGCCGGTTCGATCAGGGCAAAAAGCAGCCGTTTGACAGCCTCCAGATTCTGGTCCAGATACAGCGCGCCCACCAGCGCCTCGAACGCGGCGCACAGGGTGGCTGGCCGGTCGCGACCGCCGCTCTCCGCCTCGCCGCGGCCCATCTGCAAATGCTGGCCCAGGTCAAACTGGAGCGCAAACTGGGCCAGCGTTTCCTCGCGCACCAGGGTTGCACGCAGATTGGTCAGCATGCCCTCCCGCATCTCAGGAAAACGGTGGTAGAGATACTCGCCGACGATAAAATCGAGCACAGCATCGCCCAAGAACTCAAGCCGCTCGTTGTCAGCCTGCAACAGATAGCGGGTTTCGTTCAGATAGGAGCGATGAGTCAGCGCGCGCTGCAGCAAAGTCTTGTCATGAAAGACGAGGCCAGTAGCCTGTTCAAAGCGTTGCGCGGCCTCCAGCGCAACACGGGCGCGCAATCCAGGCGACTCGTAGTACACGGTTGATGAAGCCTCCGGGGCCTGATCAACTTCCCTGTGGGCAGGACTGGGGTTCAGGCGCGCCCACAGGGAAGTTTACCAGTAGGGTATGAAAGATCAAGCGGCACAGCCGCCAGGCAAAGATTATAGCACAGGGCAGAAAAAATGCCACAACCGTAACTACTCAGCCATAGGCGCCGGGCACTTGCCTTTGCACCTCCAGCGACGTCTGTCGAGCCGATTTCAGCCGTCCACGGGGTGCAAGTGCCCGGCGCCTGAGTAGTAACCCACAACCTTGGTGTGACTTGCCATTCGGGCTGTGCGCAGTATAATAGCTGCCATACCCGCTCGCCAACGACGTGCGCATCTCCTGCGCACGTCTTGTGTGTACGGCGTTGGCGAGGTAAAGGTCCAGGAGGTACTGAAAGACAAAGTGCTTAAGCTTTTTCGCCGATCACAAGAAGAACAGCGCGCTGACGAGCAGCGCATTCACGAGAGTCTGGAGAAGACGCGCGGCGGCTTCATGGGCCGGCTGGGCGCAATCTTCCAGGCCAATGAGATCACCGAGGCAACGTGGGAAGAGCTGGAAGAGACGCTCATCATGGGCGATGTGGGCATCGAGACCACCGAGGCGCTGGTCAGCCGCGTGCGCGAGCGCGTTGCCAAGGAAAACGTCAAGCGGCCCGACCAGGCCCAGGCGGTGTTGAAGCAGGAGATGCTGGCTGTGCTGGGCGGGGCCGAGCCGATGGAAATAGACGAGCCGCGCCTGCTGACTGTGATCCTCGTGGTGGGTGTCAATGGCTCAGGCAAGACCACCAGCATCGCCAAACTGGCCCGGCTGTACAAGCAACACGGCCGCAAGGTTGTGCTGGCGGCGGCCGATACCTTCCGTGCAGCCGCCGTCCATCAGCTTGAAATTTGGGGCGAGCGGGCTGGCGTGGAGGTGATCAGCCAAGGCCAGGGCGCGGACCCTGGCGCCGTGGTCTACGATGCCATACGCGCCTGCCAGGAAAGCCGCAACGCCGATCTGCTGATCATCGACACGGCCGGCCGGCTGCACACCAAGTTTAACCTGATGAAAGAGTTAGAAAAGGTGCGCAACGTGGCCGCGCGCCAGGTACACAAGGCGCCCCACGAGACCTTTTTGGTGCTGGACGCCACCACCGGCCAGAACGCGCTCAGCCAGGCGCGCCACTTCAAGGAGGCGGTTGCGATCAGCGGCGTCATCCTGACCAAGCTGGACGGCACCGCTAAGGGTGGCATGGTCTTTGCCATCGCCAAAGAACTGGGCCTGCCTGTGCGCTTCATCGGTACCGGCGAGAGTATGGATGACATAGCGCCCTTTGACGCGCGCGTGTTTGTGGATTCCCTGTTTCAATAAATAAGGACATCATCATGGACGAAATAAAGAACCAGCTCATCGAGCTAGGGGAGCGTGTGGAAACGCTCAGGGGGCGACTTTGACGTCGCTGGAATGCAGACGCGGATCGACCAGCTGGAAGAGCAGGTAGCGAACCCCAACATCTGGAACGACCCCGCTTCGGCGCAGACCATGATGCGCCAGTTATCGGACCTGAAAGGGCAGGTCGAACAGTGGGATGGCCTGGCGCAGCGAGTGAAGGATGGACTAGAGCTGCTGGAGATGGCCGAGGCTGAGAAAGACGACGACACAGCCGAAGCTGTCGCGGCCGACGCCGACGCGATCAAAGAGGAGGTGGACCGGCTGGAGTTCCAGCTTGCCCTGAGCGGTCCTCATGACCAGGGAGGGGCAATTCTGTCGATCCATGCAGGCGCGGGCGGCACCGAGGCCCAGGACTGGGCCGATATGCTGCTGCGCATGTATTTGCGCTGGGCCGAGCAGCATGGCTATAAGGCGGATTTGACCGACCGCACCCCTGGCGAAGAGGCAGGCATCAAGAGCGCGACCATCGAAATCGAAGGCGAGTGGGTCTATGGCTATCTGGGATCGGAGCGGGGTGTGCATCGTTTGGTGCGCATCAGCCCCTTCGACGCTTCATCCCGCCGCCACACATCCTTTGCGCTGGTGGAGGTTTTGCCGCTGCTGGACGACGACATCGAGATCGAGATCAAGCCCGACGAAGTGCAGATGGATGTCTTTCGGGCCGGCAGCGCGGGCGGCCAACACATGCAAAAGAACTCGACCGCAGTCCGCCTGACCCACATCCCCAGCGGGCTGGTGGTGATCTGCCAAAACGAACGCAGCCAGATGCAGAACCGCTTATCAGCTATGCGTGTGCTGCGTGGCAAGCTGTATGACATCGAGCTGCAAAAACGCGAAGAGCAGACCGCACGGCTCAAAGGCAAACATGTTGAGATGGGCTGGGGCAACCAGATTCGTTCCTACGTCCTGCAGCCTTATCAGATGGTCAAAGATCTGCGCACCGAGTACGAGGTGGGCAACCCGCACAGCGTCTTGGACGGCAATCTGGATGGCTTCATGCAAGCGTGGCTCAAAGAACGGGTGGGGGAAGAAGCGGCCCCAACCAGCTAGACTTTGTAACCTGATGGCTATGACAAAACAGGCTCCCAGACCATCGTTCTGGGAGCCTGTTGGCTTAGTACACCGTAAACAAATTAACTGCATATCGGTGCCCGGCACTTTGGCGACGATTCGTACATGATCAGAAACTCGTGTCAAGTGCCAGGCACCTCAACAACTTTGTTTACGACGTACTCAGTACACCGTAAACAAATTAACTGCGTATCGGTGCCCGGCACTTTGGCGACGATTCGCACATGATCAGAGGCTCGTGTCAAGTGCCGGGCACCTCAACAACTTTGTTTACGATGCACTTAGCCATCGTCCAGAAATCAGTTGGTGCTCTGGCCGGTCTCCTGACCGAGCCAGCCCGCCAGTTATTCTGGACAGGTACTGATCATCCACCGAGGCGAAGCAGCGGCAGAAATGCCTTGGAGGGCAGCACTTGATAGTGATAGCCGATGTCACCTGCGCCGCTGTCAAGTTGGCCGCCGACGTCGGTGGTCAGTTGGTTCAGACCCAGCGCCTGCGATGTCTCGAGACAGGCATCAACCAGTGGGCTGACACTATCCGGTTCGTGGGTGCCCTGCGACAGGTAGTAGGGTCCCAGAGGCCCGCGAACCAGCTTCGGATCGCCGACCAGGTCAGTGCCGCCCGGCGTTACACCCTGGTAGTTGGCCAGCCGGTTGTCGTGCAGGCTGTTGCGCGTGGTCTGGCTGGGCTGGCCGTCCTCGCCGCGGATGCCGATGTCGTTGCCGTAGATCATGTTATAGGCCAGGCTGGGATAGGCGCCGGGGGCCAGACGGAGGCCATCACCGTTGGCCTCGTTGCGGCCATTGTTGGCAATCGTGTTATGTCGCAGTGTAGCCTGCGAGTTGCCCAAGTAGATGCCAGCGCCGCCGTCGCCGGCGTGGTTGTTGCTGATCAGGTTGTTTTCCAGCAGGGGTGATGCGTTCAGGATCACCACACCGCCGCCCATGATGCCAGCCCGATTGTCAATGATCTGGTTGCCGGCCACCTTGGTGTCGCTCTCGACCAGATAGATGCCGCCGCCGTGCTCGATGGCCGTGTTGCGGCTGATGTAGTTATTGATAATCTGGCCGTGGCTTCCATTCATGACCACAATGCCGGCGGCAACTTTGGACGTGTTGCCTGCAATGGTATTCTTGGTTACCACGGGCGCCGAGTAATCGTTGATCACCAGAGCGCCGCCGCTGATCCCTGCCTGGTTACGCACAAACGTGTTGTAGCGAATAGTCGGATCGGCGTAGATGTTGACCACCACAGCGCCGTATTTGTTGGCGATATTGGCCACAAAGTTGTTGTTCTCCAGCAGCGGGTTGGCGTATTTCTCGATCTGGATAGCCGCGCCATCGTCTGCCCGGTTGCCTTCAAAGTAGTTGTGAGTCAGCGTGGGCGAGGTGTGGTCATAGATCTTAACCCCGCCAGCCACTTCGCCGGCCTGGTTGAAGCTGATCACATTGCCGGCCATTGTGCCGGTCGCAAGGCGCTGGTAGACCACGCCACCGCCGTCGATGCCCGCCGTGTTATATTCGATGCGGTTGCCATCCATGTCGCCCTGGGCTCCGTCCTGGAAGACAACTGCGCCGCCAAAATTGGTCGCCGTGTTGTGAGTGAAGGTGTTGTCAGTCAAGCGCGCCCGGCCGCCGGTGGTGTAGACTCCCGGTCCATCGGTGGACTGGTTGTTGACAAAGGTGTTGCCTACCAGCACAGCATCGGGCGAGTAGTGCAACAGCACCGCCGCGCCCACGACAGCGCGATTGCCGTCAAACCTGCTGTTGCGCACCAGCAGCGGGTTCTGGTCGCTGAAGATAGCGCCGCCGCTGAACTGGATTGCCCGGTTGTCGATGAAGCTGCACCCGTCTGCAACAAACTGCGAATTGCCGTGCAGGCGAACCGCTCCACCGAACTGCTGTGCGCGGTTGCCCTGAACAGTGCAGTCCTTCAGGCTGACAGTCGAAGCAGTGCCGATGCTCAAGGCGCCGCCGTAAACGCTGGTGTTGTTGGCCAGAACTGTGCCAGTGATAGCAACGGTGGAAGCGTCAATCATGATGCCGCCGCCCAGCACTTCCGCCGCGTTGTTCTCGACGCGACCGCCGCTGATCGTTGCTGTGGAGGCATAGATCACGATGCCAGCGCCGTTGGTCGCACTGCTGCCCTTCACCACGCTGTCCTGCATGGTGAGACTGGAACCGGAAGTGACGTTGATTGCACCTGTTGTACTGCTGCCAGTCGGGCTGTTGTTTTCGAACCTGCTGTTGCGCACAGTGGCCCGCCCCTGGCTGCTCAGCATCAGACCTGACCCGAGGCGAGCGGAGTTATTGCGCACGGTAACGCTATCCAATAGGGGGTCAGCGCCCTGAGACGCAGCCACGCCGCCTCCAGACGAGACAGCGCTGTTGCCGTAAATCACCAGGTTGCGCAGCGTGGGTGAGGCGCCGCGCAGTTGCACGCCAGCGCCAGACTGGCCGCCGCCGCCTGTGATACTCAACCCCTCAACCACAGTGGCGCGCGTGATGTTGCAATCGGTAGCTGTGACAACCGGCTGGCTGCCGTTGCCCTTGATAAGCGTCGAGGCAGTTCCAGCGCCAACCAGGCTAATGCCCGGGCGCAAGGTGATGCTCTCGTTGTAGGTGCCCGCTCCGATGCGCAGTGTTGTTCCGCTTGAGGACGCGTTGATGGCCTGCTGAATCCCTGTGTAGCGGCAGCCGCTGGGGCAGATGTCAGCCGCCTCTTCTTGTCCGTGCGCAGGCTGCGGCAACAGAGCGAAAAGAAGTGAGAGGGTAATCAGAAGGGATGTTATTCTGGGTTGGCAGTGCGGATGAAGGTGTCGTTGAAGGTTCATTGTCGTCCTCACAAGTTGCATTCTGCACTCTAAAAAAAGCTGCCGTTTCTACCCCCAGTATAGATGAAATGGACGCGGCTGGTCAATGGGAAATAAGTACTGCCCCACACAACCAATACGGGAAATACGTGCAGCGACGTTACCGGGCGGGGTGTGGCAGCGATGAAGAGTGCATTGGTGGCCGGCAACACAGTATGCCATATCGTGTAAAATAGCGCATAACCAAACAAATGTCAACTACAAGTAGCAGTCGACCAGACTACAAACTACCGCCGGCAATCCGGCTTTCTGAAACTCGTTACTGCTCAGGCTGGGCTTAGAGAAACCGGGTTTTTTGCTGCGGAAGCGGCTATCATAGCCCCGAGCAATGCGTTTGCAAACTCAGAAATCATTGCCCAACGAGAAAAACCCGGTTTCTGACCGGCCAGCTGAGCAGTTACTGAAACTCAGCGCTTCACGACTCTCTGGCAGCGCTAGGGCACAGGCACAGGTGTAGGATCGGGGACTTCGGGCAGGGGGAGAGGCAGAGGCTGGGTAAGCTGGTTGGAGGCCTCGACCGGGCTGCCTGTATCGCTGGATGCAGGTAATTCAGGCACGACAGGCGGCCAGGGGGCAAAAGCTTCTCCGCGCTCCATCTGGCCTTGCAGATGCTCACGGATACGAACCAGCAAATCGAGGAGGCCAGGCGCCCCCTCTCCCGGCCAGTTGACGGGATCGCTGAGTTGCATGAAGGCCGTCCAGCCTTCGTCGCGGCGGTCGCTGGCGTCGTAGGCCAGCAACACGGTCAGCGCTTTGCCAATGGGATCCTGGCTGGTCAGCGGCTGGCCAAAGGTCGCTTGCACAGCAGCGCCCGCGCGCTGAATCTGGCCATCGAAATAGCTGGGGTTCCAGCGGGACATGTCGGCAAAGCTGCTGCCATCCCAGGCCAAGGGCCGGTAGAAACGGGGCGAGTACTCGCGAAACAGGCCAAAAGCAAATTCAAAGCTGCCGTCCAGCGCCTCAATTTCGGCCTTGTTGTCCCCGTTGTAGTCTGACAGCCACTTAGGAATGATCGGATTCTTCAGCAGGTTGAGGAACGGAACCGCGCCTGTCAGCTCACGCACTTGCCAGCCAGAGTCGGCGGCATTGCCAACTGGCGCCAACTGCAAAACATAGACGCGGTTACAGGCAAAACAAAAGCCGCCGTTCGCCGCCCAAACAGGCAATTCCAACAGCCCATCCGCCGTGATGTCCCGCCAGCCCAGCGGCGCATCCCAGGACGTGCCATAGCCGGCGAACTGAATCGTCTCGTCGCTGCCTTCGTCCTCGAACAGCAACTGCGGCGGCTGGCCCCGCCGCAAGTGATAGATCAACAGGCGAGGCAACTCAACCCCAGGCGCAACCCCGGTCTCTTGCGGAGGATTGAGAATGACGGCCAGAACGCGGTCACGAGCGCTGCCGGTGCTTTGCTGCTCAGCAATGGTGTACCCGGCCGAATCGAGACCGGCGAGCAGGCTATCAGTGAAGCCCAGAGCGCGCACGACCGGGCCGGGAGTTGCCGTCGGCGTGGCTGTAGCAGTTTTCGTCGGGGTGGGCGATGGGGGGGGGGTCGCTGTGGCGGTATGCGTCACAGTCGGGGTGGGCGAGGCTGTTGCGCTAGGGCGCGGCCCCAAGGTTACAGCCGATGCCGGGGTCGGACGTGTCGGCGTGTTGGTTGGCAAGGCTGCCAGGGCATCGCGATCAGGCGCCGGCAGCGACATGGATGCGCAGCCAGCCAGAATCGGCAGACAGATGCCCAGCAAAAGCCAGACCAGTATCGGGTGCAAGGCGCCCCGCAGCCAGCAGCAGGCGCCACAGGACGACTTAACCATGCAGCAATTGTAGCACCCGGCCAAAGGGCTGTCAAAACGCCCTCGCCCCACAGCGTGCTGTGGGGCGAGGGATCAAACGCTGCTGTTTCAGGCTTCCAACCCCTCGTCAAAGTCATCCAGGTCATCGTCGAGATCATCGTCCGGATCAGCTTCCTCAATGACAATCTTCGACGCCTTAGCCGGAGCGGCCGCGGCCTTGCCAGCGCCCTTGGCCGGAGGCGCAACCTTGGGGGGATCGCTTTCAGCGACAGCGACGCGGGCGAGACCCGCCTTCTCGCGCAGCAGGCCGTCGATTTCCCAGAATATCTGGGGCGAATCTTGCAAGAAAGCTTTGGCGTTCTCACGGCCCTGGCCCAGACGGGTGTCGCCGTAGCTATAAAAGGCGCCGCGCTTCTGAATGATCTCATGCTCCACGGCCAGGTCGAGCAGGTCGCCGCTGCGGCTGATGCCCTCGTTGTACATGATGTCGAACTCCACCTGGCGGAAAGGAGGCGCCACCTTGTTCTTTTTCACGCTGACGCGGGTGCGAGAGCCGATCACATTGCCTTGGTGTTTGATGCTTTCGATGCGGCGCACGTCCAGCCGCACCGAGGCGTAAAACTTGAGCGCCATGCCGCCGGTGGTGGTTTCCGGATTGCCGAACATCACGCCGATCTTCTGGCGCAGTTGATTGGTGAAAATCATACAGGTGTTGGACTGGGAAATGGCGCCCGATAGCTTGCGCAGCGCCTGCGACATCAGCCGGGCCTGCAGGCCCATGTGGCTGTCGCCCATCTCTCCTTCGATCTCTGCCCGCGGCACCAGCGCCGCCACCGAGTCGACCACCACTACGTCCATAGCGCCCGAACGCACCAGGGCCTCGGCGATCTCCAGAGCCTGCTCGCCGGTGTCTGGCTGCGAGACGTAGAGATCATCGATCTTAACGCCGATGCGCTGGGCGTAGTCAGGATCAAGGGCATGCTCAACGTCGACAAACGCACAGGTGCCCCCCATGCGCTGCGCCTCGGCGATGACATGCAAACAGATGGTGGTCTTGCCGGAGCTTTCTGGGCCATAGATTTCAGTCACCCGGCCGCGGGGAATGCCGCCGACGCCCAAGGCCAGGTCAAGGGAGAGCGCGCCTGTGGGAATAGCCTCCACCCGCATGTCTGCTGCCTCGCCCAGCTTCATGATTGCGCCTTCGCCATAGCGCTTCCTGAGGTTGGCCATGGTAGTCTCCAGGGCCTTATCTTTGCCGTCGCCTTTCATTTCTGTGTCTCCTTCCAAGCGTTCCGTGCCCGTGTCCTCGGGCGTACGGCTGATAGGATCGTCCGCGGCCTGCAGCCTGACGAGTA
This sequence comes from uncultured Anaerolinea sp., assembly GCA_964626845.1. GTDB lineage: Bacteria > Chloroflexota > Anaerolineae > JAAEKA01 > JAAEKA01 > JAAEKA01. Next base: position 102,477 of record CAZVGR010000001.1, on the reverse strand, counting down.
CAGCCGATATTAGCACGGATGTTCGTTGCTGTCAAATCTATCTGGCCCCTCACGTTTGCGGCGCCAGCAACGGATTGGTGTATAATCCTGCCCATGACTGAACAGAACCTTATCCCTTCCGACCACGAACTGAGCCAGCTCGACGCTGCTGCGCCGGCTGACCTGTCTCCATCATTGCAAGAAATCGACACCCCTGAACCGGTAGCCCAGGAGGGTGACACGGTGATGCTGGTGGCTGAGGACCAGAAGCGCACACTGATTAAGCTGCAGCGCGGCCAACAATGGCACAGCAACCGCGGCTTTATCCGCCACGACGACCTGATCGGCCAGCCGCTGGGGCGCATGGTCACCACCAAGCTGGGCCATGCCTATCTGGTACTGGAGCCTTCGACCCACGACCTGATCCGCTACCTCAAGCGCACCACCCAGATTATCTTCCCCAAGGACGCCGCACACATCGTCCAGCGTCTCAACTTGTACCCTGGCCGGCGCGTGGTCGAGGCTGGGACCGGCAGCGGCGGCCTGACCCTGGCCCTGGCCCGTGCGGTCATGCCCCACGGCCGCGTCTTCACTTATGAAGAGCGCGCAGCCATGAGCGAGCTGGCCGGCAAAAACCTGGCCCGTTTCCGCTTGCTCGATTATGTCGATCTAAAAGTACGTGACGCAGCCGAGGGCTTCGACGAGCACAACGTCGACGCGGTGTTCCTGGACATGCGTGAGCCGTGGCGTTGCCTGGCGGCCACGCGCAACGCGCTCAAAGGAGGCGGCTTCTTCGGCGCGCTGTTGCCCACTGCCAACCAGGTCAGTGACCTGCTGCGCGCGCTGGAGGCCCATGGCTTCGCCGATCTGGAGGTCGAGGAGCTGCTGCAGCGGGCTTACAAGCCTAACGCTGACCGTCTGCGTCCAGCCGACCGCATGGTGGCCCACACCGGCTACCTGATCTTTGGCCGCAAGGTCGTGCTGCCAGACGGCGAGCAGTGGCGCATCGTCGATGCCAAGCGCTACAAGCCGCGCGCTATGCCGGTCGAACCCGGCGAACCAGCCGCCTCAGAGCCTGCAGACGATGACATGATCAGCGACCTGGACGAGCCTGCGCCGGTCGAGTCCCTCGGGGATGGTTCCCAATAGGCGTCTGCGCCGTACACCTGCACTGCGCGCAGGCGCAAGTCTCGAGACCCCTTAGCCACACGCCTCAAAACACGCAGGGATCATGTTCGCCCGCGCAGCAGCCGCCATAGCAGCAGACCGGCCACCAGGGTCAGCGTCAGTGAGCTAAAGCCGCTGTAGAGCAGCAGCGCGGGCTGACGCTGGCTGGCGCGGCTTAGTTCGACGTAAATCGGCTGGGGCGTGGCGGTCGGCCGTGCAGCCAGAGTCGGCAGCGCGGTCGGCGTCAACGTTGGGCTGGGCGTTGCCGTTGGCGACGGTGTGTGCGTGGGCGTTGCCGTCGGCGTTGGGGTGTCGGTTGGTGTCGGCGACGGCGTGGCCGTGGGCTCGTCCGTGGGCGTCGACGTCGGCGAGGGGGTCGCAGTCGATGCAACCTGCACAGGCGCCGATGTGGCCGTGGCTGGGGGTGTCGCAGTCGGCGGTATGGCCGTGGGCGGCGGAGGCGCAGCGTTGGGATCCAGCCGCAGCCCGATATCATCAACAAAGATTACGTTAACCCCGGTGGAACGCGGATGCTCAACCCAGACAAATACCGTGATCGAAGAGGAACGGGCCACTGTTGACACATTGAGATTGGCGTTGAGGGGAGCATTTGGCCCTGGATTGTTCATGACGCGGCCGATGCCATAATAAGTTGGACCCCAAACGACGTTAGGTGACATCGGATCGACACCGCCAGTGGGATCAATCCCCAACTTACGCCCAAAAGTGTCTGCATAGCTGTCATCGGGCGCGCCCCATCCCCAGGAGGCCCCATAGGTCGCACCCGGTTGAACGCCTTGTACTTGAGTCATGACGCCGGCAGTAAACGTGTCTCCATCCGACCACATTCTCAACGCCGGTGCGGTATAACCCTCATTGTCCTGCTCAAAGCTCAATGATCCAGAGATAATGAATGGAGACCAACCGCTGGGCACTTGGCGCGGCGGCGATCCGGTGAAGCTGTCGAAACGACAGTTCCAGATCAGGTTGCCGGGGCCGCAGGGGTCCTCCTGAGCCAACGCGGGATTGGGCCGTATGCCCGCCAAGAGCAGCACGGCCAGCAGAAGCATCGCTTTTCCCCAACGCGCCACAGTTATCGCAAATAAATCTTGGGAAAACTTGGGATTTTTCACGGGTTATTCCAAATCGCCCAGCTCGTTATCCCAAGGACTTATCCCAAGTCAACTTGGGAAAACTATGATCCCTGGGCGGCGGGCGCCTGACGGCAAGCGTTCAGCGCTGTCGTCAGGCAGACTGCTCCGCCCCATACTGCCGGCACTGTTCAACAAAGTCGACAAACAAGCGGCGGCTGGATGCATCATGCAGATGAGTGGCCAGCTCCTCGGGGTGCCACTGCACGCCCAACGCAAAGGGATGGTCGGCCACCTCAATAGCCTCTACCACGCCGTCCGGCGCCCAGGCGATGGGCTGGCAGCCTGCGCCAAGCGCCTTCAGCGCCTGATGGTGCATGCTGTTGACCATGGCAGTCGGCCCGTAGATGCGCGCCAGCCGGCTGTCAGGATCGAAGCGCACCTCATGGCTGATACGCACCCGCTCGAACTGGGGGGGAAAGTAGTCGTGCTTCTCTGAGCCATCGCGCAGCGCGCGGATGTCCTGATACAGCGAGCCGCCCTGGATGACGTTCAGCATCTGGATGCCGCGGCAGATGGCCATCAGCGGCTTGTTGTCCTCCAACGCCCAGCGCCCCAGCAGCATCTCCGTGCGATCCCGCTCCGAATCGGTGGCGCCCAGCATCTCATGATGCTCCTCGCCATACTGCGATGGGTCCATGTCTTCCCCGCCAGGCAGGAAGACGCCGTCCACCGTGTCATAGATTACCCGCAGCGTCGCTTCATCGAGCTGCAAGGGGATGATAATCGGCGCAGCCCCCGCATCGGTGATTGCGCGCAGATAGGTGGTGTTCTGAATGAAGATCGGCAAGCCGTAGTAGCGCTGCGACTTATCGCGCGCACAGGGAATACCGACCTTCGGTATCCGGCCAGCGCCGTTATGTCCATTTGTTTGCATAGACAGGTGAACCTCGTTAACTCGTTGCGTCAACATCCAATCCGAGGCTGGATTATACCCGCCGACGGGCAGCGCGGCAAACATCCAGACGCGCCGTTTTGACAATCGCTCCAGCCTCAGCTATAAATCTCATCTGATGTCCCATCAACGCCTCTCTCGCTGGGCCGGCCTGGTGCTGGTTCTGGCGGCAGCGCTCCTCTATCTGGCTACGCTCGACAATGGCCTGCGCCCTGGCGAGCTGGCTGGCGGCGACCTGATCACGCACCAGTACGCCCAGGTCCAGGGCCGCCCCAGCAACGCGCCCGGCTATCCCCTCTACACCATGGGCGGCTGGCTGTGGTTTCACGGGCTGCGCAGCCTGCTGAGCCAGAACGCCAATCCCACGGCCATTCTATCGGCCTACTCAACCCTGTGGGCGCTGTTGGCGTTGTGGCTGCTCTACAGCCTGATTCTCCACCTCACCGGCAACTGGATCAGCGCGTTCCTGCTCGGCGCGTTCTATGCCGTCAGCTACTTTTTCTGGTATTACGCCGTCAGCAGCGAGCAATACACCTCGGCCGTAGCCCAAACGCTGGCCATCGTTGTGCTGGCGCTGCGTTGGGACACCGTTCAGGACCGCGTCGACCAAACAGGCTCGGCCAGGCCCGCGGGCGATGGCTACCTGCTGGCGCTGGCGCTGCTGGCCGGGCTGAGCCTGGCCCACATGGTGACCGTGGCCGTGATCGTGCCGCCGCTGCTGTGGTTCATCCTCAGCCGGCGGCCGGCTTTGCTGCGCCGCGGCCGGCTGGTCGCCAGCAGCGTGGCTCTGGCCCTGCTGCCGCTGCTCAGCTACGCCTTCGTCTACATCCGCGGCGCGCAGAACCCCCAATGGCGCGGCGTTGGTGATTGGCCCAGCACAACGGCATGGTTCCTGGACTTTGTCAGCACAGGACAGGGGCGCAGCGAGCTGACCTGGTCGCTGCGGCCGTTGTGGACTGACAGCTTCCCCAGCCTGATCTGGACCGAGTTGAGCTGGCTGGTGCTGGTGGGCGGCCTGGTGGGGCTGGCGCTGATGGAACGGCGCCGCAGCCTCTTTTTCGCATCCACCCTGCTGCTCTACGCGCTGCTGGCCTTCGTTGACCGCCTGGGCAATTGGTATCAGGTGATCATGCCGGCCTATCCGCTGCTGATCGCCAGCTTTGCAGTGGCCGTGCAGGCGCTTTGGCAGCGCATCGCCGCAGGCAGCCGGCCAGCAGCAATGCGTCACCTGCTGCTGGGGCTGCTGGTAGCCGGGCTGGTGATGCTGACAGCCGCGCGCTTTGATCGCAGTTGGCCCGACGCAAACCTGAGCAACCGCCTGGACGACACAGCCCTGCTGCCTGGCTGGGCGATTCTGGCCGACGAGCCAGAGCCTGACGCGGCCGTGTTCGGTGTGCTGGACGAGGTGCTGAGCCTGCGCTATCTGACCGATATCTGGGACCATCGAGCTGACATCACAGCCGTCAGCAGCCCGGAGGCGCGCGCGCTGCTTAGCGCCGCCGATCGCCCGCTATACGTCACCAACAGCGCCGCGCCGCTGGTCTGGCTGGAGCTTGACCCCGCGGCTCACCTCTCCTCAGCCGGACAAAGGCTGATCCGCGTGATGAGTACGCCAGCCACTGCGCTGCCGGCCGGCGCCAGAACGCTCGACCTGGCGGCCGGCGCTGGATTGTCGCTGCTGGGAATCGACGCCCAACGGCCGCAGCCAGGGCAGACCTGGCCGGTGCGGCTCTATTGGCGCGCTGATGACACAATCGCCGCCGACTGGAGCGTCTCGCTGCGCCCCACGCTGAACGGCCAGCCGCTGGCGCAGCCGGATGGCGGCATCCTGCAACAAGACCTGGCGCATCCCGTGCATGGCGTCTATCCGACCAGCCGCTGGCAGCCTGGCGAGGTGGTGACCGACGACTACTGGTTCACCTTGCCGCCCGGCCCCCTGCCCAACGGCGTGCAGGTCGTGATCTATCGTGGCCTGCCGGAGGGAGGCTTCGAGAATCTGGCGGCGCTGGATGTGCCGCTGCCCTGATGCAGCCAGCCGCTGGCGCCGATCTGAAGACTGCGCCGCGCAAGGTGAGACGGCCAAGAAAGCAGACCCAACGACCAAAGGGGGAATCAAAAACCCCACTCGTGTTCGAGTGGGGTTATGAATGACACAGCACTGAGAACTAGCCAGCGACGGCCGGTTCAGCCTCGCCCTCGCGCTCGATCAGCACAGTCACCTGCGGAACGACGTCGCTCAACAGATGCACAGGCACCTGATGGCTGCCGAGATCGCGCAGCGGATGATCCAGCTCGATCTGGCGCTTGCTGATCTCCACACCCAACTTCTGCTCCAGCGCCTCGGCGATGTCCGAAGCGGTGATCGAGCCAAACAGCCGGCCGGTTTCGGCCGCTCGGGCGTGAAAGGTCAGGCTCAACGCGTTGATACGTGCAGCCAGCGACGCAGCGGAGGCGCGCTCACGATCATGCTTGCGCTCGGCCGCTGACTTGATCTGCTGAGCCTGCTTGGTGGCGCCCTTGTTGGCGGGCATTGCCAGCCCCTGCGGGATCAAAAAATTGCGAGCGTAGCCGCTGGCAACCTTCTTGATGTCGCCGGCTTGACCGACGCCCTTAACGTCTTGTTTCAGCAATACTTCCATGGCTTTTGCTCTACTCCTAAAAAAACATCAGCCGCCGGCGAACAGGCGGCGTTTCTGGCATGGAGCAGATGATACACCAAAAGCGCTGAAACGGCAAGTTAAAGGGAGTGCAGCGCCTGCTGTTCCGTGTTCATTTTGAAAGCCCCGTCGCCTGTGCTATACTGCCAGCCTGCAAGCCAATCCGCCAACTGGACAGCCCTGGAACTTGCCTGGGCTTGCTGGCGTCTTCGGCTCAACGCGTCCCACCATGCTTCATACACTAAGTAACTGACTTTGTTGCCTTTCGCTGGGCGCAATCGGGCGGAGACGCCCTGTTGATCGTTTGCAAAAACCATCCATGAGTCACGCTCCACACAGCGTCAACCGCATCCGGTTGGCGGCTCTGATGATCCTGCTGCTTGCCACCAGTCTGGGCTGCTCCTTGGGCCAGATGCTGGTCGGTGAGCCGACCCCCGTTCCCAGCCCTACGCCACTGCCGCCGCTGCCCACCTGGACGCCTTCACCGGTCGGCGCGCTGTCGCCCGCCGAGATGGCCACACTGACCGTGGAGGCCGGCATCGCCCTGGCCTTCCCCACCTTGACGCCGACCCCAACGCCCTACTACACGCCCACGCCTACCCCCACCTGGACGCCGCTGCCGACGCCGGTGGACACGCCGACGCCGATCCCGCCGCCCTATGTTCTGGTGGTGGCGCCCATTGTCAACGTCCGCAGCGGCCCCAGCGTGGCCTATCCCATCGTGGGCCAGGTGCGCCAGGATGAACGCTACGACATCACCGGCCGCAACGAGGCCTTCACCTGGTGGCAAATTTGCTGCGTGAACGGCCAGCAGGTCTGGATCACCACGCAACTGACCGCGCCCGGCGGGCCTGCAGATACCGTGCCCGTCATCTTCCCGCCTGACCTGCCGCCGACGCCCTTCCCCACCGCCACCCCGATGGACACGCCGCTGCCGCCGCCCACGCCAGCGCCTTTCCGCCCCGTGCAACTGGCCGAAGGGCCAGAGCTGTGGGAGACCACCAACCCCTGGCTGACCATCTGGCTGAAGACCTTTGTCGGCCAACCGCCGCTGACCGCGCCGATCGCCAACCTGCGCCTGAAGGTGCTGCGCAATGGCGTCGACGTGAGCCAGCCCGGCCTGACCAGCGGCTTCTTCCAGTTCTCGGCCCCCACAGTGCTGGGAGAGCCGCTGGGCAATCGTCGCGAGTACAATCTGAAGTATGAGTACCTGCCCGCTGCCGGCGACGCCCAGTGGACGATTATCGTGACCGACGCCAACGGCATGGAACTGTCGATGCCTGTGACCTTCGAGACGCGCGGCGGCCAGGAGGTCTATGTCAGCTACTTCGACACGCGCTGATGGCATCGGCCAACAAATTACGCTGTTAGCTTTTCCTGTGCTATACTTCACTCCCTGCCAGATGGGCAGTTCATCTCTTTACACCCCCTGGCGCGAGGAGGTTGTACCGTTTGCGGAACCCTAAGCTCCTGGTACTCGTAGCTCTGGCTGTGCTGCTCTTGCTGCCCGGCTGTGCCTTGGTCAACTCGTTGGTCGAGTACCCCACACCCACACCCCGGCCCCAGCTTGCGCTGCGGCCGACATTCACGCCGACTGTTGCGCCTACTGCCACACCCCTGGCAGCGATTGAAGAGGCGGCGGCGGCAGAACCCGCGGCCGAAGCGCCGGCAGCCGAGGCCCCAGACGCGGTGCAGGATCTGGCGCAGGTTGAGCTGCCGACGGCTACCCCGGAACCGCCGACCGCCACGCCGACGCCAGAACCGCCCACCCCGACGCCAGAGCCGCCGACGCCCACCCCAGAGCCGCCTACACCCACGCCTGAACCTAAGCCGGAAGCGCTGGTCAGCAACCCGCGCGTCAATGTGCGCAGCGGCCCAGGCGCCGAGTTCCCAGTGCTTGGCCAGGCGCTGCAAGGACAACGGCTGGCAATTATCGGGCGCGACCTGGATGGCCTGTGGTGGCAAATCTGCTGTTTCGACGGCCAAACCGGCTGGCTGGCGGCCGAAGTTGTGCGCGCCGAAGGCCCCATCGAAACAGTGGCCCTGGCCGCCGACCTGCCAACGCCCACACCTGAGCCAACCCCAACAGCCGTGGCCGCGGCCATTGCCCCGCCACCCACAAGCGATTTCCTCTTCGTAATAACCGAAGAGACCACCTACCCCTTCAACCAGAACTACCTGCGCGTCGGCGTCAAGGCTAACGATGCTGATGACACGCCCCAGGCTGGCTATTACCTGCGCGTGGTCAACGAGACCGAGGGCCTGCAATGGCTCTCCCCTCCCACCAGCAGTGGCCCCTGGCTGGGCACAGCCCCCAGCGCAGGCTTTGCCGACTACCGTCAGGCAAATCTGATCTACGACACGCGCGCCAAAAGCGAGCTGGCCGGCAACAGCTTCGCTGTCTGGCTGGTGGACGGCGCAGGACGCCAGGTCTCACCGATCGTGCGGTACACCCAGGATGACGACCAGTTCCGTTGGCTATACGTCGTCTGGACGCGGCAATAGGCGCGGCGACGCCCTGCTGCTGGCGTTGCTGACGCTGCTGGCCCTGCTCCTACGGGCAGCCCGCCTGGATTTCCAGCCGCTGTGGTGGGATGAGGGCTACAGCGTCTGGTTTGCGCACCAGCCATTGGGCGACATGCTGCGGCTGACCGCCCTGGACATTCACCCCCCGCTCTACTACGCGCTGCTAGGAGGCTGGACCCAGGTCTTCGGGCTGGGGCCGGTGGCCTTGCGCTGGCTGTCGGTCGCGGCCGGCGTGGCCGCCATTCCGTTGATCTATCTGGTGGGCTATGGGCTGAGCGGCCGGCGGGTGGGGCTGGTCGCAGCTTTCCTGCTGGCCATCAATCCCCTGCACATCTACTATTCCCAGGAAGTGCGCATGTACGCGCTGGTGGCGCTATGGTCGCTGCTGGCCATCGGCGCGGCCGGCCGCTGGCTGGGGCTGGGACGGCGCATCCGCGGCGACACAAGCCCAGCCGGCTGGGGCTGGCTGGCCGGTTACGCGGCAGCCATCACCCTCGCGCTGTACACGCAATATTATGCCGCCTTTCTGCTGGCCGGCCTGGCCATCGCCGGCCTGATGGTGCTGTGGCGTCGTCAGGCCGGACGGTACCGCATCCTGGTTTGGTTGGCCGCGCAGATCGGGGTCGTGCTGCTCTTCCTGCCCTGGCTGCTGTATGCCGCGCCAAAGCTCGTACCCTACGTTTCGCAGAAAATCGTGGCCGACTCCGACCAGCCGCTGGGGCTGCTGCTGTACCTGGCTCGCCACCTGGCCGCCTACAGCGCCGGCCACATGGAAGGACCGCTGGCAAGCTGGTGGCCGCTGGGCTTGCTGGGCGTGATCCTGCTGGCTGCCGGCCTGCTGCGCCTCGCCCGACGCCGCCCGCTGGAGCCAGGGCACGGCCTGCTGTTGAGCTTCCTGGGCATCATCCTGGGCGTCGTGCTGGGGCTGGGCTGGCTGGTGAACCTGGGCTATCCCTTCTTCCCGGAGCGCGGCGAACGGCTGCTGCTGCTGGGCCTGCCCGCGTTCATCTTGTTGCTGGCGGCCACCTGGGCAACGCCTGATCCGGTGCTCAGCCCCGGCCAGCGAATTGTGGTTCTGCCGCCGCGCAGCCCACTGCCGCGCCTCTTTGTGGCTGGACTGACTGTGCTGGCCGCCCTCTCCCTGGCCGCTTTCTACATTGTACCGCGCTACGCCGACGAAGACTACCGGCCCTTGATCGGTCAGGTCATGCAATGGGGCCGCGCCGAAGACACGGTTTTCGCCGTCTATCCCTGGCAAGTCGGCTATTTCTGGAGCTATGGCCGGCCTGACGGCCCGCAGCCCGAACTGGCGCCAGCCGACGAGTGGGGACCGACAATTGCGTCCGCGCTCAACAAAGCGCTGCATCGCGGCCGGGTCTGGTTGCCCATGCACCAGGCGCTGGGCGGACTGCTGGAAGGCGCAGCCGAACAATACCTGGCCGAGAACAACTACCTGCTTGTCAACCGCTGGTACAGCCCCAGCACCCGGCTCACTGGCTGGCTTGAGCCGCAGTCCTCCCCCCCTGACACGCCGGCTGTCCTTAACTCAGCCTCCTTTGAGGATGGCGCTCTGGTGGATGTTCTCCACGTACCGCGCGTGTTGACCGCCGCCAACGACGTGTTGCCAGTCAGACTGACGCTCAGCGAGCTGAACGCACCCCACATCATCAGCCTGCGCCTGGTCAGCCCCGACGGCCGCATCTGGGCTCAGCATGATGTCACGGTGGAGCAAGACGGCATGTTGCGTGTGGGATTGCTGGCGCCATCAGGCACGCCGGCCGGCCGCTATGCCCTGCGATTTAGCCTGGCGCACCCCGGCGACGCTCGCCCCATCGGCCTGCTGCAGCCAGCCAGCCAGGGCAACGAGTTGACGTTGGGCCAGATCGACGTGCAGGCGCCCACAACGCCGCCGCCTCTCAGCACCCTGCCGATGGAATACCGCCGGGAGGCCACACTGGGCGATGCGGCCCGCCTGCAAGGCTACAGCGTCACGCCTGGGCCATTGTTGCCAGGCGACGACCTGACCGTCAACCTCTTCTGGCAGGCGCTGGCAGGCGCTGGCAGCGCTGATCTGTCGGCCTTCGTGCAATTGCTGGATCGACAGGGCCAGGTTGCGGCTGCCTGGGAAGGTCCACCCGTGCCCTGGCGCCCAACCGGGGACTGGCAGCCGGGCGAGTTGCTGCGCAGCCAGCACACGCTGCGCCTGCCGGCAACCCTCAGCGGCGGTCGCTACAGCCTGGTAGCCGGCCTGTTCGACCCAGCCACCGGCGAACGACTGCCCGCCGCCTGGCGCACTGGCCCCTTGGGCATCCTCGCCCGCACCGCCGAACAGGCTGTTTTAGACCAGGTGCGCATTGACACCCACAAACTGACAACAACAGCGCCTGAGCCGAGCGTGACCACCGAGGCCAGCCTGGATCGGGTGGGCGCTCTGGTAGGCTATGACCTGACCGCCAACCGCGTTGCGCCCGGCGAAACGCTGGACCTGCTGCTCTACTGGCAGCCCACCGAGACCACGGGCGAACGGCTGACTGTGTTCGTCCATCTGGTGGATGAACAGGGAGTCATCGTGGGCCAGTCGGACCAGGAGCCGGCTGGCGGCAGCCGCCCCACTTCTGGTTGGCTGCCCGGTGAGTTCATCGCCGACCGCCATAGCGTGCGCGTGCAGGACAATGCGCTCTTAGGCCCGGCGACGCTGCTTGTCGGCCTTTATGATCCGGCGACTGGCCAGCGGGTCAACTGGATCGACGCCGAAGGGCAACGTACCGGCGATGCCCTGCTCTTGCCGACCGCAGTGCGCATCACAACAGTGCGCTGAAACCTGGCAGGCGGCCATCTCGTACAGTGGGGTAGAAGCAGGACAGGCTCAGTCAGAAGACCGGTCCGAACAGAATTGGACATCAGCTATTGCCAATTGACTTGGCAGCACCCACAAAGAGGAACACCCATGAACGAAGAGAGCACTACTCACCGAGTTGACGAGGCTGCACAGGCGGCCGAAGACGCGGCCAAGGCCTCAGCAGCCAGCGGCGAAAACGCCACCAGCCAGATCATGAACGAGCTGGGCGAGCTTGGCCACAAGATTACCGCCGCTATACAAACAATGTGGGAAAGCGAAGAGCGCCACAAGGCCGAAGAGGAGATCCGCAAAGCGCTGAAAATGGCCGGCGACAGCATCGACCGCGTGGCCGAGGACGTGCGCAAGAGCGACGTAACCAAGGATGTGCAGAACCAGGCCACCCGTGCAGCCGATGCAGTCCAGAAGAGCGAAGTGACCAGACAAGTGCGCGAGGGCTTGCTGGTCGGTCTGCGCCGCTTCAACGAGGAACTGAGCGAGTTCCTGGACAAGAACAAGGCCGAACGAGCCGCCAAGTCAGCCGGCGAGGCCGCGGCAGAGGCAGGCAAAGCCGCAGCCGAAGCTGGTGAGGCCGCAGCGGCCGCAGCCTCTGCGGTGGTCGATGAAGCCGTGAACAAGGCCAAAGACGCGTAGCACAGCCAACGACTCAGCCATAGGCGCCGGGCACTTGTTCAACCGCCCATGAGTTGCAAGCGCCCGGCGCCTGAAAGCTACCTGGCGGGAGCTTCTTTTATCGGCGCAGATGCATAATTGGACAAAATCTGGCTTTGCTGTATAATAGGGTCATCATCGCCCCCTGAACAGTCTTCCTCCCCCCCACTGTTCAGTGGGTGATGTCGCGTCTGGGACCTGTGCGATTTTCTCTCCCTGCCTAACCATGCAACTACAGCACGCGCTGCGACTGGACCCGGCTGCAGGTAAGCCGGTCATCGCCCTGGTCGGGGCCGGCGGCAAGTCGTCGCTGCTCTTTCGACTGGGCAGCGAGCTGGCCGCGGCTGGCCGGCCGACGCTGCTGACCTCCACCACGCGCCTCTGGGCGCACCAGGCTGACCTCGCGCCCTTCACCCTGCTCAGCGCCAGCGAGCAAACCCTGGCCTTCGAGCTGCCTACGTCGCTGCGCGGCTACGGCCAGGTGCTGGCCTTGGCCGGACCGGCAGGCGAGCCGGGCAAGCTGGCTGGCCTGGCGCCGGAGGCGATCTGTCGCCTGGCCGCGCTGGAAGAGGTGCAGGCCATGGTCGTCGAGGCCGAAGGCGCGCGCGAGCGGCTCTTGAAGGCCCCGGCAGCGCACGAGCCCGTTGTGCCTGCCTGTGCGACCCACATGATCACCGTGGCCAGCGCGGCGGCCGTCGGCCAACCGCTGGACGAGGTCACGGTCCACCGGCCAGAGATCGCCGCCAGGCTGACCGGCCTGCCCCTGGGCGATGTGCTGACGCCCCAGGCCGTCGCCGCCTTGCTGGCCGACGCGCGCGGCGGCCTGAAGGGCCGGCCGGCCGGGGCTGTGCCCCTGCTCTACCTCAACCTGGCGCTGGCCGCTGCGCCGACGCCGGAGGAAGCCGAACACCGCATGGACGCCGCGCGGCGTATCGCCGGCCATGCGCTGGCCGCTGCGCCCAGCCTGCGCGCCGTTCTGATCGGCAGCGCGCAGGGGAGCGAACCGGTGGCAGAGGTCCACGGCCGGGTAGCGGCCGTGGTGTTGGCCGCAGGCGCGTCCAGCCGGCTGGAGAGCGACCTGCCCAAACAGGTGCTGCCCTGGCAGCCGGGCGACACCCTGATCGGCCGCGCCGTGGACATCGCACTGTACGCATCCACCATCGACGAGGTGATCGTCGTCACCGGCCACCGGGCTGACGAGGTGCAGGCTGCGCTAGGTGGCCGGGCTGTGCGCTGCGTGTTCAACCCTGACTGGCAGGCCGGGCAGAGCAGCAGCGTGGCCGCGGGGCTGCAAGCGCTGGCGCCGGAGATGTGCGCAGCGGTCTTCGTCTTGGCCGACCAGCCCACCGTGCAACCGGCAACCATCGACCTGTTGGTGCAGCGCCATCGCCAGACCTTGGCGCCGGTGGCGGCGCCGATCTACCAGGGAGGCCAGCGGGGCAACCCGGTGCTCTTCGACCGCAGCACGTTCCCCGAATTGCTGGCCTTGCAGGGCGACAGCGGCGGCCGGCCGCTCATCCAGCGCTACGGCGACCGGGTAGCCCAGGTGACCATCGACGCACCCGTCCCGCAGGGGATCGAGACGATGGCGGATTATCGGGATATGGTCGAGAAGGGAAGTGGCTGGTAATGAGTGAGAGAAGGGATGCCGTAGGTTGGCGCGTGGCGGTGATTGGCGCTGGCGCATGCACGGATGCAGAGGCGGCGCTGGCTGAGGAGGTGGGCCGGCTGCTGGCTGAGGCCGGCGTAGTACTGCTGACCGGCGGCCGCGGCGGGGTGATGGCCGCCGCCAGCCGCGGCGCGGCCCAGGCCGGCGGGCTGGTGGTGGGCATCCTGCCAGGCGACGACGCCGGCCAGGCCAACCCCTGGGTGGCGCTGCCCATCGTCACTGGCATGGGCGAGGCGCGCAACGCGATCCTCATGCGTACCGCCCAGGCCGTGGTTGCCATCGGCGGCGAATACGGTACCCTCTCCGAGATCGCCTTCGCCCTCAAGTTTGGCCGGCCGGTGGTGGGCCTGCACACCTGGCGCGCCAGCGGCCCGCATCAAACGGCGCTGCCGATTCACACCGTCGACAGCGCCGCAGAAGCCGTGGCTGCCGCTCTGGCAGTTCTGCACAGGCATGAGGACGCCCAATGACACCCCCGAACACGCCCTCTGGGGGTTACGAGTTACTCGTTACGCAGTGCCGCCAGCGCGCCGAGCACGATCACAACTCTATCTCATACACCCGATACGTCTTATAGATCTCAGCGCCGACACCTTCCACCGACTTGCGCGCATCGACGTTGTTCTCCAGCACCCAACTGGCCTCGATGTTCATGATGCCCTTGCGCAGCGCCTGCACCGCGATCTCGTAGATCATGACCGCCTCGACACCCAGGTGGCGATGATCGGGCAGCACACCCAGGGCCCAGACGCGCGCCCACTTGATCTTCTTCTGATAGCGCAGCGCCTGGATGAAACCAAAGGGGAAAAGATGCCCGTTCATCTTCTTCAGAACCAGGTTGGCGTCGGGCAGACACAAGGCAACGCCGGCCGACTTGCCGTCGACCTCCACGAAGAAAGCCAGGTCGGGATCCAGCACCGGCTTCAACTCGCCAGCGTAATGTGCGATCTCGTGGTCGGTGATGCCCACCGCGCCCCAGTTCTTCTCCCAGGCCGCGGTGTAGAGCCCCTTGAGCTTCTCGACCTCGGCGTCGAAATTGCGCATGTCCAGCTTGTGGACGGTCATCCGGCCGCGCTGCTTCAGCTTCTCCACCACCCGCGTGAGTTTGGGGGGCAGCCCTTCTTCCTTGCCGCCATAGAGCTTCACCATGTCCAGATGATAGGCGTATAAGTCCATCGCCTTCTTCAGGCCATATGCCTCCAGCAGTTCCGGGTAGTAGGGGTGGTTGTAGGGCATCAAAATGCGCGGCATATCGTCGAAGCCATCGATCAACAGCCCCACCTCGTCGGTCATGGTGAAGCTGAGCGGCCCGCGCATAGCCGAGCGGCCATGCTCGCGCAGCCAGGCTGCGGCCGCGTCCAGCAGCGCGTCGGCCACCTCCTGGTTGTTGATGCACTCGAACAGGCCGAAGAAGCCAATGTCGTCGCCGTGAATCTCATTGTGGCGCGGGTTGACGATGGCTGCAATCATGCCCACGTCCTGCTCCATACCGCCGGTGATTGTCCCCTTGGGCGTGTTTTCAGGGATAACCGTGGCCTCGGCCACGAAATAGGCCACTTGCAGGTACTCGAACGACGGGTTGTGCTTGGGATCCAGGAACTTCTTGCGGTCGCCGATCAACGGCGGCACCCAGTAGGGGTCGCCCTTGTAGGTCTTGAAGGCGAACTTGATCATCCGGTTGCGGTGCGACGCCGACGAAGGATCGAGCTGCTCGACACGCAGATTAAGTAGAGGCATGATGGCTCCTTGTGGGTCTGGACAGATTGAGGGGTGTGGCTATAATGAACAGGTGATCAGACGGCCATAGATTTGACTTTTCTTCGGAGAAAAGTCAAATCTGCACGAGAGGATGACTGTGAGCGCCACTTTAACCTGGCAACGGCTGCGGGGTCGCACCTGCGACACCTGCGCTTTTCTCGACATCTTCCGCAGCAACGGCGACGGGCAGGTGACCCGCCTGCACGCCTTCTGCCGCGGGCCGCAGTCGCCGTTTCACGACCGGCCCGCGCCGCCGGAGCGCACCTGCCCGGCCTGGCAGAAATCGGCTGGCCCGCGCCAGCCGCCGCCTGTGGGCGATCCCAACCTGACAGCGTGACGCTGCATATGCAAGTATAGCGCGAAGCGACCGCGGCGTCAATCGAGGCCGCGCAGCGACGCGAGAAACAAAACGAGGACAGGCAAATGCCTGTCCTCGTCGCATGTTCGGTCGTAACGCAATCCGCTGGATTGCGTCCGAACAATCCGGCGGATTGTTCCACACCGCGGGCTAGATGATCTTCAACTCCGGCGCGGCCTGGAAGCTCATCACGCTGACGCGCGCGGCCACGGCCTGGGCCAACGCCTGGAATGCCTGGCTCTGCGGGTTGGCCGGGTCCACGGCCACCACCGGCCGGCCGTCGTCGCCGCCCTCGCGAATGGCGCGGTCCAGGTAGACGCGGCCCAGGAAGGGCACGTGCAGCCGCTTGGCCGCCCGCTCGCCGCCGCCTTCGCCGAAGATGTCGCCGGCCATGTTCTCGACGATGCCCAGGATTGGCACTTGCAGCTTTTGGAAGGCCACCAGCCCCTTCTCTGCGTCCTCCAGCGCCACGTCCTGCGGGGTCGAGACGATCACGCCGCCCGTCACCGGCACCGACTGGGCCAGGGTCAGCGTGGCGTCGCCCGTGCCAGGCGGCATGTCCACGATCAGGTAGTCCAGCTCGCCCCAGGCTACGTCGGTGAAGAGCTGGCGGATGGCGCCGTGCAACATCGGCCCGCGCCAGATCACCGCCTGGCCGGGCGGGATCAGGAAGCCCATGCTGATCACATCGACGCCGTAGGCCAGCGGCGGCACCAGCTTGCCGTCGGCCGGCTCAGGCAGGTCGTCAGCGCCCAGACCCATCATCGTCGGTATGTTGGGGCCGTAGATATCCGCGTCCAGGATGCCAACCTTGGCGCCCTGCTGGGCCAACGCCACGGCCAGGTTGACGGCCACGGTACTCTTGCCCACGCCGCCCTTGCCGCTGGCTACGGCCACGATGTTCTTGATGGGAATCTGCAGGCGGCCGGCGATACGCGCATCGCCGCGCACGTTGGCGTCGAACTTGACTGCCACCTGCTCCACGCCAGGGATCTGCATCACGGCGTCCTGCGCCTCGCGCTCCATCTGGCCGCGCAGCGGGCAAGCCGGCGTGGTCAGCACAATGGTGAAGCCCACCTGCCCGCCGTTGATATGCACGTCCTTGATCATCTTCAAGCTGACCAGGTCGTTGTGCAACTCCGGCTCTTGCACGGTGCTCAGGGCTGCCAGTACGTCTTTCTCGGTTATGTTGCCGTTTTTCTTGCCGAACATGTCTTTGTCCTTGCTAAACGTAACTCGTAACTCGTAACTCGTAACCCGGAAAGTCGGGCACACGGGGAGTGTTTCCAGGTTACGAGTCACTCGTCACGAGTTATCGGGTGATACGTAACTCGTAACCCGGAAAGGCCAGCCATACAGGCATACCTCCGGGTTACGTGTTACGAGTTACGTGTTACTGCTTGTTCACAGTACGTCGCCTGCGCGCAAATCCTCCATCACCATCCCCGCCGCCCTCTGCCCGATCTCCACCGCGAAGTTGGTGCCGCGATCCCAGGGGTAGACCTGGCTCATGCTGGCGAAGTAGAGGCCGGGCAGCGGGGTCTTGATGGGTGGGATGTTCTGTGAGTGGTTCAGCGGCGGCACAGGCTGGGCGTAGGCTGTCTTCCAGAGCCACGAGTCCTTGACCCAACTGCGCTGGAAAGCCGGATTGAAGCGCTCCAGCGAGGGCAGGAAACGCTCCAGCAGATCCTCCTTGCTCAGGCTGAAGTACTCGTGGTCGGGGTCCAGGTAGTCGCCCAGGTAGAGGATGTGATCGCCGCCGTAGTGCTCCGGGCCGATGAAGTTGGTGTGCTCCACCATGGCCAGGTAGGGGAAGCCGGCCTCCTTGGGCAGGCTGTGCCAGTAATACTGGGTGAGCTGACGGTCTAGCGTCACCACCAGCACGATCGCGCCCATGGACTTCAGCGCGCGCAGGCTGGCTGAGTAGCTCTCTGGCAGGTCGGGAGCCAGCTTAGCCATCAGGGCCGGCGAGCTGGTGGAGATCACCGCGTCGTAGCCCTCCACGCCCTCGGCTGTCTCGATGGCCAGCAAGCCGGCCTGGCCGGCTTCGGCGCGGCTGATCTGCGTCACCGGCGTGCCGAGGCGAATCTCGACGCCGCGGCTGCGCAGTAAGTCGGCGAACTTGTCCACGAAGGTCTGAAAGCCGCCGACGAAGGTACCCAACCGGGTGGTGCGGGCGTGGATGCGCGCCCACAGCCAGGCCATGTTGACCACGTCCAGGTTAGCCTCGCCGAACTTGCCCACCAGCAGCGGCCGCCACAGGGCGTTGTAGAGGCGGTCGCCGGTGGCCTTGCGCATCCAGGCGTCGGCAGTGACCCGCTCCAGCGGCTGCCAGCGGGGCGTCAGCTTGAGGAAGACGCCGGTCAGGCCGAAGCGCACCAGGTCGATGGGGCCGAACTTGCTCAGGGTGAACTTGAAGGCCTCGACGTAGCTGTCCAGCGGATAGAATTTGCCCTGGAAGTAGACCACGGTGTACGGCCGCGGGAACACAACCTGGTCCCGCCAGCCCAGGCGCTCGATCAACCCCAGCATGTGCTTGTCGCTGGCGAACCAGTGGTGGTAGAACTTCTCCAGGCTCCAGTCCCAGTGGGGGGCCTTGAAGCCGGCGGCCAGCCCGCCCGCCTGCGGCGCAGCTTCGTAGATGGTCACCCGGTGGCCGGCCTCGCTCAAGTTCAGAGCCGCGGCCAGGCCAGCAATGCCCGCGCCGATGATGGCGACGTGTCGCTGTGTACTCATTTGACGGACGCCACGCGGCCGGCATCGGCGGCGGCTTTCTTCTCTTGCTTCTTGATATACACAGCCACCTGTTTCTGTGACTGCTTGTACAGCTTGAGCAGCTCGGCGTCGCTGCCTTTATACTGGGCGATGGTCTGCTTGGCGCAGGCCGCGCAGCCGCGCATGAACTTGTAGCTGCCGGCATAGCAATTCATGCAGCCATCCAGCTCGATCATCATCAGGCTGAAGGCCAGGACATCGGGGTGGGTTTCGGGCAGGCGCGCCACGCTGGCCACCAACTCAGCCCACTCCGGCCCGCGCAGGTCGCGCAGCGATGGAATCAGCTTGGGGGGAAACAGGATCTCGGCCTTGGGATACATGCTAATCATACGATACTCTTGTGCCGCGCTCTTTGCTCCGGCGTGCGCCGGGCTTGATGGTCATACCATTGCTTGGGCCGGTCTCCTGACCGCACCCCAGGACGGGCACGGTCAGGAGACCGGCCCAAGCGTTAAAACTTATTACGTCGTAAACAAAGTTGTTGAGGTGCCCGGCACTTGACACGAGCTTGCTGAAGTGCCGGGCACCGATATGTACCTATTGTAGCACGCCGTCGATCTCAGTGCAGCCAGCTTGCTTCCAGTCCGCGCGGCATCCCTGTCACCCTGAGGTCTGCCGAAGGGTCTCGGCGCTGGACGCGGCCGGGGACACCTGTACTTGCAGTGCGGTGCAAGAGTGCTTCGCCGAGTCTGAGCATGACAGGGATGCTTCGCCGAGCCTCAGCATGACAGGGATGCTTCGCCGAGCCTCAGCATGACAGGATTGGCGGCTGTTACAACGCCACCGGCTGCTCGACCCCGGCCACGATACACTTGACGCCTGTTGCCTCCACCGCAGCGGCGAAGGCGGCCGCGTCCTGCGCGATGGGCGGCCAGGTGTCGTAGTGCAGCGGGATCACCACCTTGGGCTTGACGAACTTGACGCAGCGCAGCGCGTCCTCCGGCCCCATGGTGTAGTTGTCGCCGATGGGCAGGATCAAAACGTCGATCCCTTCCTCGCCGTAGAGCTGCATGTCCAGGAACAGCGCCGTGTCGCCGGTGTAGTAGACCCGCTGACCGCCGATGTCGACGATGAAGCCGGTGGCTACGCCGCCGTAGCTGCCGTCGGGCAGCATCGAGCCGTGGTGGGCGATGGTCTGCTTGACGCGGCCAAAGGGGAACTGGAACGCGCCGCCCGGCTGCATGCCATGCACCGCTTCCACGCCTTGGCCGCCGATCCAACTGGCCACCTCGAAGACGCCGATCACTGTGGCGCCGGTGCGCTTGGCGATCGCAGCCGCGTCAGGCAGGTGATCGAAATGGCCGTGCGAGAGCAAGATGAAGTCAGCCGCAGCGTCATCGGCCTTGATCTGCGCAGCGGGATTGCCGGTCAGGAAGGGGTCGAACAACAGGGTGGCGCTGTCGTCTGCCAGAGTGAAGCAGGCGTGGCCGTGAAAGGTGTAGGTCAGTGCCATTGCAGTACCTCCTGGTGCAAGTGCGGTCATAAAACAAGGAGTCCGGCTGATACCTCGCCAGACTCCTCGGCCCGTCGAATGTCAACAGATCTCGTCAGTGCAGTTCTTTGGCGTCGGCGCCCTTGCGCGCCTTGTAGCGGGCATAGGCCTTCTCGCGGCGCTCGGCGATCTCGTCGGCGGTATAGCCGCCTGAGGTCTTGGCCGGGTTGGGCAGGCGGTGGAAGGGGCTGGCGCCGGCTGGCGCTGCGGCCTCGACGACCTCGCTCACAGCCACAACCGCCGGCTCGACAGCCGCGGCCACGGCCTCTACGGCCGGCTGAGCCGCCTCGACCACGGCCTCCACTGCCGGCTCGACCACCTCGGCCGCTGGCGGCTCGACCGCCGCGACGGCTGGCGCTGGGGCGGCGACCGGCGCGCCGGGGTCGTGCAGCACCTTGGCGTCGGCGCCCTTGCGCGCCTTGTAGCGCTCATAGGCCACAACGCGGCGCTGGGCGATCTCCTCGACCGTGTAGCCGCCAGAGGTCTTGGCCGGGTTGGGCAGGCGGGCGAAGACACTGCCAGCCGCGGCTGCGGCAGGTTTGGCAGCGGCGGCCGGCGCGGGGGTAGGCTTGACCTCAGCGGCTGGCGCAGGCGGGGCAGCCGGGGCCGGCTTGGCCTCCGCTGCCGGCGCTGGCTTGGCCGCAGCAGCCGGAGCTGGTTTGGCCTCGGCGGCCGGGGCTGGCTTGGCGGCCGGGGCAGGTTTTGCCTCCGCGGCTGGCGCAGCCTTGGCGGCCGGCTTAGCCTTAGCTGCCTGCTTGGCTGCCTTCTTAGCCTCTTCCTCGGCCCGCCGCTTCTCCTCTTCCTCGTACTGGGTGGGCCAGATCGAGGCGTAATACTCCACGGGCACCGTCAGCTCGGTCATGTTGTAGACCAGGTTGGGGTAGCGCTCGTAGACAGCCAGCTCGTAGTCATGGTTCATCTTGATCGCGTCGAAGGGGCAGAACTCACTGCAAAAGCCGCAGCTCATGCAGATCGACGCGTCGATGTAGAACTCGCCAGGGCGCGGAATCGGCTTGCCCTTCTCGTCAGTGTCGCGCACGATCCAGATGCACTGCGGCGGGCATACTTTGGCGCAGATGCCGCAGGCCGTGCAGCGATCCTCCTGCTTCGGCGTGTCGTAGATCAGCATGGGGATGTAGCGAAAACGCTCTGGCAGTTCCCGTTTCTCCTCAGGATACTGAATCGTGAACAATCCCTTTTCGCTTGGCGTTTGCCGAATCGCATCCTGCCCATACGCATAGCGGCTGGGAATATGCTTGACGTCGTCAATATATGTGTCAGCCATGCGCTTGATGGTGACACCTAAACCTTTGAGAAGTCCGGTTCCGAACATGGAGCCTCCGTAACCAGTAACCTGTAATCCGTAATCCGTAACCGGAGAGCCTGCCGCGACAGTGAATTCTATCGCCCAAGCACACGTTACGTGTTACGCCTTACGTGTTGCGGCGTGCTAACGATCCACTTCACCCAACACAATGTCAATACCGCCCAGGATGATTACTGCGTCGGCGACTTTGTTGCCGACAGCCATCGGCCCCAGGGCGTTGAGATTGATATATGACGGGGGACGCACCCGGTAGCGCCAGGGGTTGCCGGCGCCGTTGGAGACCAGGTAGAAGCCCAACTCGCCTTTGGGCGCCTCGATGCGGCCGTAGACATCGCCCACCGGGGGGCGCACCGTGTAGTTGCCCTGCGCCTTGGCGGCCTGCACCGGCCCTTCGGGCAGTTGCTTCAGCGCCTGCTGCAAGATCCTGACGCTCTGGCGCATCTCTTCCATGCGTACCAGGAAACGCGAGTAGACATCGCAGCCGGGGAAGGTCACCACGTTGAAGTCGAAGCGGTCGTAGATCGAGTAAGGCTCCGCCCGGCGAATGTCGTAAGGTACGCCGCTGCCGCGCAGTTGCGGACCGGTGCAGCTCAGCGCAATAGCATCTTCGGCGGAGAGATAGCCCACGCCGATACAGCGCTGCTGCACGATCTCGTTGCCCACCAGGTAGCGCTCCAACTCGTCCAACTTGCTGGGCAGCCGCTCGAAGACCAGCTCCTGGCACATCTCCAGCCAGCCAGCAGGCAAATCCTTGGCCACGCCGCCGAAGCGCATGTAGTTGCACATCATGCGGCTGCCTGAGACCGACTCGAACAGGTCGAGGATCAGCTCGCGCTCGCGCACGGCGTAGAGCAGGGGAGTAAAAAACGCGCCCAGGTCGTTGAAGAAGGTGCCGACTGAGAAGAGATGGTTGACAATGCGGGTCAGCTCGGCCATGATCACCCGCAGGTATTCGGCCCGCTCCGGCGGCTGAAAGGCCTCGCCCAGCAACTTCTCCACGGCGATGGCGTAGGCCAGGTTGTTAGACATGGAGCTGATGTAGTCCAGCCGGTCGGTGTAGGGCATGTTCATGAGATAGGTGTTGCGCTCACCGATCTTCTCATGGTTGCGGTGCAGATAGCCCATCTCCGGCTCCAACGCTGTGACCGTTTCGCCCTCCAACTCCACGATCATGCGAAACACGCCGTGAGTGCTGGGGTGCTGCGGGCCCATGTTGACCACGATGCGGTCGGTCTTAAACGAGCCAGAGGCGCCATTGCTGGAGCGTCCCTCCAAGGGACGCATGACCACCGGCTGGCTCCAGGTCTCCGGATCGAAGCCATCAGGGTAGTTGACGTTGGACCCCCAGGGGTTGCGATCCTCGGCCCAGGCGTGATGGCCGTCGGGGTGGCGGCTCTTAAATGGCTTGCTCTCAGCCTCGAAATAGGCTTCCTTCCAATCCTTGCGCATGGGGTGGCCGTGGAAGCCCTCCCACAGCAAGATGCGGCGCAGATTGGGATGGCCGGCAAAGCGGATGCCGTACAGGTCATAGGCCTCACGCTCTTGCAGGTCGGCGCCTGGATAGACAGACATCAACGTGGGCAGCGTCGGGTTGTCCTCCGGCAGGCGCACTTTGAGGACCTTGGCTCCGCCGCCTGTGATTTTGTACAGGTGGTAGACAATCTCAAAGCGGTCGGCAGCCGTGCGGCCCTTGAAGCCCAGGTAGTCCACTGCGGTCAGGTTGGACAGCAGGTTGTAGCCTTCGACATCGCGCAGGTGCTCGGCCAGAGCCAGCAGCTTGTCAGCCGCCACAACCAGGCTCTCGCCCTCGATGCCAGCCTCCACAGCCAGCACAGCATCAGGCAGCAGGTCGCTGTAGGGCAGGGTCATCTCAACAGGTGCTTCAGTCATGGCATCCTCGCCTAATAGTTGAAGGTTGCAACGGTGTTGCCGTCGGCGTCCAGCAGCGTTGCGGTGTCGCCCTGGTCACGCCAGACGTGCTGCTTGGTCCAGAGTTGGTCGTTGGCGGCCACTGCTGCGGCGTCTGGTCCGCTATGCACGCGCACCTCGGCATCGGGCATCAGCACGAAACCAGCGGGGAAGCTGTACGCCTGTCCGCCTTCTCCACTTTGCAGCCGCCACCCGGTCAGGTCCTGGGCTGTACCGCTGTTGCGAATGACGATAACTTCGTGCGATCCTGCGTGCTGTAAGTCGGCGATAGCGATTCCGCCCGTCGCCCGCGCAGCCATGGTTCGCTGCAGGTTGATCTCGCGAACGCGCTTCATATCGTCGGGCGCCGTGCCGAAGATGTCAGGTCCCAGCACAGGGATCGGCACCTCGCTGCTGTAGTCCTTGCGGTACCAGGGCACCGTGCGCACCGATTGCTTCTTGATCTTTTGCTGCAAAGTGATGAAGCCGTGCAACAGCGCTTCCGGGGTGGGCGGGCAGCCCGGCACATAGACGTCGACCGGCAGATACTTGTCGATGCCCGACACCACGTTGTAGCCTTCTTTGAACGGCCCGCCGCCAGTGGCGCAGGCGCCCATACTCACTACGTAGCGCGGCTCAGCCATCTGGTTGTACAGCCGCACAATGGGCACCACCATCTTCTTCGTCACGGTGCCAGACACGATCAGCAAGTCACACTGCCGTGGTGAAGGGCGCGCAACCTCCATGCCGAAGCGCGACATGTCATAGCGCGCCGTGCCGGTAACAATAAACTCGATGGCGCAGCAGGCCAAGCCAAAAGTCATCGGCCACAGGGAGAAGGTACGACCGGTGTTGTAGAGCCAGTCAATGGTGGTCAGCAGCACATTGGACTGCACTTCTTCGGGCACGGCTGCTGCGCCCTGGGGTTGTTCTGCCATCGCTCCGTCCTTTCGAGCTTCTGCGGAGTGACTACTGAGGCGCCGGGCACTGTGGATGACGCAAGCGATCTCTACACATCAGTGTGTCTGGCGCCTGAGTTGTTGGGGGATGCATTTCTACGGCGTAAAGCCAGTGCGGCGCTTGGCTGCCGGGGTTGGCCTGCCCAACACATAGACCGTATGCTGGCTGGTGTGGCCGACATGAAGCAGCTTCCATCCGTCGCCGAGCAGCGCGTTGACAGCACTCACATCTTCGTCAGCGACGACGGAGATCTGTCTGATTTCAGCAATCGGGCCAACTATCGGATTCTCAGAGGGGACAGCTATTGTTTCCATGGCTAACTAGAGGATTTTTTGATCACGTAGCCAGCGGGGCGAGCCAGGTACACTCGCCGTACAACGGCAGTTCATTCTACCTTGAAACCAGATGCGGTGCAAATTTTCACCGCCCTTAATTTCTATGAAGTATTTGAGAAGAATTGACAGCCCCCCGCGCCTGTGTTACAATTGCCTTCGGTAGCGCCAACTTAACGGTGATAAAAGTGAGACCCCGGTGCAGACAACCCGTTATCGCATTCTGGAGATAATGAAGGAACAGGGCGACGTGACAGTGGCGGAGTTGGCCCGCAAGCTGGACATGGCCCCTGTTTCTGTGCGCCATCATTTAGACGTGCTGCAGGGCGAGAATCTGATCTGTTCGCCGCGCGTGCGGCGGCGGGGCACCGTTGGCCGCCCGCTGCAGGTCTACGCGTTAACTGAAGCGGCCAATGCCCACTTCCCGCGTAACCACGAGTCGCTGGCCATGCGCATGCTGGACGAAATCAAGGGGTTGCTGCCAGCCGAGCAGTTGCAGAGCATGTTGGAACGCATGGCTGACAGCGAGGCCCGCCAGGCGCCCCCCCTGCCCGATGACGCCACACTGGAGCAGCGCGTCGAACTGACGGTTGACTTTCTCAACCAGCGCGGCTATCTGGCCCGTTATGAGCGTCATAATGAAGCCTTTGTGCTCTACACGCTCAATTGCCCCTATTCGGGCGTCTCAGAGCAGCACCGGGAGCTGTGCGCTATGGACCTGCGGCTGATCAGCACTCTGCTCGGCGCGCCGCCAGTGCCGGTCAACCGGCTGGCTGATGGCGATTGCCGCTGCGCCTACCGCATCGGCGCCTCGTCATCTGACAGCAATCTGGCTGCTGCGCTGCCCGCCGCGCACACGCGGCCACAGCGCAGCGCTATTCCGCTGCACCTGGATGCGGCGCCAGCCTAGCCCAGCAGGGATTGCGGAAGTTGCCAGGCCTGTGCTGCCAGCCCGGTTTCAACGCTGCGACTGGCTGCCGGTTAGCGCCAGCGACTTCCTAACTCTCAAGTCCGTTGACAAGGACCTTAACGCCATGTGGTCGCCCATTGACCTGGTCGCCGGCGCCACGGGCCTCGGGCCAGCGCCCGATTACCAAGGCCCGCTGCAAGACAGCTACGGCCGGCGCATCAACTACCTGCGCATCTCGTTGACCGACGCCTGCAACCTGCGCTGCGTCTACTGCATGCCCGAAGACATGCGTTTTCGTCCGCGCGCGGAACTGTTGAGCGACGACGAGATTCTGGCCATCGTGCGGGCGACGGCCAAGCTGGGCGTGACCAAGATCCGGCTGACCGGCGGCGAGCCAACGATCCGCCCGGGCATGGTGGAGTTGGTGCGGGCCATCGCCACAACGCCAGGCATCCAGCAGGTGGCCATGACCACCAACGGCCTGCTGCTGGCCGAGCTGGCTGAGCCGCTGGCCGGGGCTGGCCTGCGCGGGCTGAACGTTAGCATCGACACGCTGGACGCGGCCAAGTTCCGCCGCATCACCCGCTGGGGCGACCTGCGCCGGGTGTGGGACGGCATCGCCGCAGCCGAGGCAGCGCGCATCCGGCCGCTGAAGCTGAACGCCGTGGTGACGCGCGGCTTCAATGAAGATGAAGTGGCAGCGCTGGCCCGGCTGAGCCTGGACCACCCCTGGCACATTCGCTTCATCGAGTTGATGCCGCTGGGCAGCGTAGCCGACTTCCAGCAAGAAGCCGTGGTCAGCTCGGCCGAGACGCGGGCGCTGATCGAGGCCGAGTTGGGGCCGTTACATCCGGTCCCTGGCTATGATGGCCATGACCCGGCCCGGCCCTATCGCCTGGCCGGCGCCCAAGGCCAGATCGGCTTCATCAGCACCGTCACCGATCCCTTCTGCGCCGGCTGCAACCGCTTCCGGCTGACGGCTGACGGCAAGCTGCGCCTCTGTCTCTTGCGCGATCGGGAAGTTGACTTACTAACTCCGTTGCGCAATGGTTGTACATTCGATGAACTGAGCGCGATGATCCGCGTTGCGGTTTGGCACAAGCCCTGGGGCCACGGCCTGCCCGACGGCGACGTGCCGCAGTTGCGGGTCATGTCGCAGATCGGCGGCTGAGCGGCAACCGGTAAACAGTGACCAGTAAGCGGTGATCCGCGACGACTACCAATCTACCAATCTACCAATTTTCCAAATATACCAATTTACCATAATCAGGAGATACCCACTATGGCAACAGCAGTAATGACAATGGAACCTGAGATTACGACCAGTGACGGCGTGATCCTGACCGAGTCGGCGGCCAGCAAGCTGTCTGGCATTATGATGGAGAAGGGCATGGCTGGCACCCACGGTCTGCGCGTCTTCGTGCAGGGCGGCGGCTGTGGCGGTATGCAGTACGGCATGACCTTCGAGAACACCGCGCGGCCGGGCGACCAGGTCTACACCCAGCACGGCATGACCGTCTACGTGGACCCTACCAGCCTCTTCTACATCAGCGGCGCGCGCATCGACTACATCGACAGCCTGATGGGCGGCGGCTTCCACATCGAGAACCCCCAGGCCACCTCCTCCTGCGGCTGCGGCAGCTCCTTCCGCACGGCCAAAAGCCACACAGGCGAGGAGATGGCGGAGAGCTGCGGGTATCACTAAGCCGGCGACCCGACATTATGCGTGAAGTCTGAAACGTGAAACGTGATGAGGAGTGCATCCTCAATCAGGTTTCACGTTTCTTTGTTGAAGTCAATATACCGTAAACAAATTAACTGCGTATCGGTGCCCGGCACTTTGGCGGCGATTCGCACATGATCAGAGGTTCGTGTCAAGTGCCGGGCACCTCAACAATTTTGTTTACGATGTATTCAATCCTCCTGGCGGCGCTTTCACCGCTCGGCCAGCGTGAGGTCAGCCATACCGGCAGCACGTTCGTTGCACATCCTGAAACCGCTTGGTGCTGCCTTGCTGGCGGCTTTTCTGCGCTTGGCTTACTGTGAACGCTTAAAAAACGAAACCCATCTCCCAGAGCAACTATGGCTGCACGATTCTTCACCCTGGATGAAGCCAACGCCGCGCTGCCGCGGCTGAATGAATTGCTGGAGCAGCTTATGGCCGCGCGGCGGGCGATCATCGACGCGCGGCCGGAGCTGTGGCCGGTGCTGAAGAAGTCCATCGGCAACGGCGGCAGCAAGAAGGCTGGCGAACTGCTGGCCGAGTTCGAGCGGGTCCAAGCCGCGCACAAAGCGATTGAAGAGCTGGGCGTGGTGCTCAAAGATCCCGACGTGGGGCTGTTGGACTTTCTGCACCGCCGGCCTGACGGCCGCGAGGTCTACCTCTGCTGGCGCTACGGCGAGCCAAAGGTGACCTATTGGCACGAGCTGCACGCGGGCTTTGCCGGACGCAAGCGGGTTTGAGCGGCCATGCGCCCGCCGCATTCACTTGTCAACTCCAACCTCTCTAACCTTTTTGCCCTGCCCTTTGTTTCGTGGTATAGTTCAGCTTGACCCTAGACGCAGCGCGTCATACCAACCAACTCACACCCCTTGCAGGAGGATACGATCTATGGCGATCCCGTTTTTGTCCGACGAATGGGCAGTGGCGTTCAAGGATGCCGTCAACAGCAGCCCGGCTTACAAGGCGGCCGGCGCAACCTGGGAAGGCGATTTTTATTTCATCGTCGAGCTGGCCGGCGGCGGCCAGCGCACCATGTACCTCGACCTGTGGCACGGCGACTGCCGCGATGCCTACATTGTGGCTGACCCCAGCAGCAAGACCCCCGAGTTCGAGGTCAGCGGCAAAACCTCCTCCTGGAAGAAGGTCATCGACAAGAAGGTCGATCCGATCCAGGCCCTGATGACCCGCCAGCTCAAGCTCAAGGGCAACATGGCCAAGGTGCTCAAGTCGGTCAAGGCCGCGCAAGAGCTGGTCAACTGCGCTACCCAGGTGCCGACCGAGTTCCCGGAGTGATGAGGACCAGAAACCGGGTTTGTCTTGTGCGGCCATGCGTGTTGTGTGCATACAGAAATGCTTTGCGCCATGATCGTTGCGGTTGAGACAAAAACCCGGTTTCTTACGTCCGACCGGTTCGGGCAAGCGTAGCACGATTTGCCAAATCGTGCCCTTCGACTTGAGCACAGCAGCCGGCCGGAGGGGACGATTTGCCAAATCGTCCTACAACCGGCCGGTTCGGGCAAGCGTAGCACGATTTGCCAAATCGTGCCCTTCGACTTGAGCACAGCAGCCGGCCGGAGGGGACGATTTGCCAA
The DNA here is from genome assembly GCA_964626845.1 of uncultured Anaerolinea sp. Taxonomy (GTDB): domain Bacteria; phylum Chloroflexota; class Anaerolineae; order JAAEKA01; family JAAEKA01; genus JAAEKA01. The sequence continues at coordinate 73,790 of CAZVGR010000001.1, read as the reverse complement.
ATCGTCCTACAACCGACGCCCAGGAGGAAAAGATGTGGATTTTCAGCAGCCCAAAAGTTGTTTTTGGCGATGACGCCCTGGAGTATTTGGAGAACTTGCAAGGCAGCCGCGCGTTCTTCGTAACCGATGCCAACATGGTGGCCTTTGGCTTTGTCGCGCGGGTGCAGGAACGGCTGGCCGTGGCCGGGCTGGAGAGCGCGGTCTTCGGCGAGGTCGAGCCTAACCCCTCGCTACAGACCGTGCGCCGCGCCGCTGAGATGATGACCGACTACCAGCCAGACTGGGTGATCGGCCTGGGTGGCGGATCGGCCATGGACGCGGCCAAGGCGGCCTGGCTGCTCTATGAAAACCCTGACGCGGACCCCACCGCGATCAACCCCATGGAGGACTACGGCCTGCGCCAGAAGGCCCGGCTCCTGGCCATCCCCACCACGTCCGGCACCGGCTCCGAGGCCACCTGGGCTACGGTGCTGACCGACACCGAGATGCAGATGAAGCTCAGCATGGGCACGCCAGAGCTGCTGCCCGACCTGGCCATCGTCGACTCGACCCTGGTCATGGGCCTGCCGCCGCGCATCACCGCCGACACCGGCATGGACGTGCTGACCCACGCGGTGGAGGCCTACACCAACACCATGCGCAACGACTTCAGCGACGGCATGGCCCTCAAGGCGGTGGACCTGGTCTTTAAGTACCTGCCGCGCGCCTACGCCGACGGATCCGACGCCGAAGCGCGCGGCCACATGCACAACGCGGCGGCCATCGCCGGCCTGGCCTTCGGCAACTCCATGCTGGGCCTGTCTCACGCCATGGGCCACTCGCTGGGCGCGGTTTTCCACGTGCCCCACGGCCGTTCGGTCGGTCTCTTCCTGCCCTACGTCGTCGAGTTCACGGCCAACGGCGGCGACACCCGCTACGGCGACATCGCCCACCAGGTGCGCCTGCCGGCCGAGGACGAGGAGACCGGCACGGCCGCGCTGGTGGGCGCGATCCGCGGCCTGTCAGCCAGCATCGACTTCGCCACCCGCATCCAGGATTTGGGCATCGCGCGCGACGCCTTCGAGCAGGCCCTGCCCAAGCTGGTGGCCAACGCCGAGGCCGACAACCAGCTTTTCTTCAACACCCGCTTCGCCGAAAGCGACGACCTGGCGAAGTTGTTCATGTGTGCGTATGAAGGGCGGTCGGTTGATTGGTAGAGCGGTAGATTGGTAAATTGGTAAAGTGGTCGGGCGACGTTGCTTGGGCGGCGCACATGACCAATCTACCAATCTACCAACTTCCCGGACAGACTGTGCTGGTCGTAACAGGAGCGCCAGATCATGAGAGAACGCATACGTGCGACGATCATTGCAGCGTTGACCTTGGGTGTGCTGGCGCTGCTATTGGCGAGCTGTGGGCCAGAGACCCCGGGAGCGAAATCGGTGGTTGGCGATCCTGCGTCGGGCGGCGCAGCGTTGCAGTCGCCGATCAATACACCCACGCCCACCCCGCCACCTAGCCAGCCCGGCCCAACGCCCACTAGGGTTCCTCTCTGCACCCCGCCGGACAACGCGACCGATGGTCAACCACCAGCCGAGGAGGACGTGCTGGACGCGCTGGCGTTCGGCGATCCACAGGTGATCCTGACCGATACCGCGCCCATCGACATCGCCGGTTGGATGCCCGACGGCAGGAGCCTGCTGCTGGTCAGGCAACTCCCCGGCCAGCAGGCGCAAGCTATCGAAACCTTCGATATCCGCAGCGGCCGCACCATGCGTTACGCCGAAGCTATCACCTGGGCGGGCCAGGTCTTTCCCTTGGCCCAGGGACAGGGGGTGGGCTTCATGGCTCAGGCCGAGACGGTCGAGGGTCAACTGTCTCCAGGCGTCGATCTGAAGGTCAGCCACGGGCCGGGACAGGTGCAGCCCGTGGTGCGCGGCGTCCCCTTCCGGGCCATGGCGGTGGACCCCGCCAGCGCCAGCCTGGTGCGCTACGCCCAGGCGCCGGGCGGGCCGCCAGCGCTGCCGCCGCAGGCGCGCCAGGACTTCCGCGTGCTCACCGTGCCGGTCGATCCCTACCTGTGGAAGTATCCCACCTACTTTCCCGACCGGATCGAGACCGGTTACAGCGGCGATGTGTTCCAGGCGGCAGTGCGGCCGGACGGCGCAATGGTGGCCTTCTACGCCGACCCGTATCTCTTCCTGTACGACCTGGCGACGGAGCGCGCCTGCGAGGTCGATCTGGGCGTGGCCGAGAACGGCCAGCCGCGCTTCACCTGGGACGCCCGCTGGAGTCCCGATGGTCGCTACTTGGCCATGCTCACCTCGGCCCGCTTCCCTGGCGAGCTGCTCCCATTTGCCGATCTGACGATTCTTGACAGCCTTACCGGGCGCACACGCACCGTCAATCCTTCTCCGCAACGGCTAGTCGATGCCTTCACTTGGTCACCAAATGGTCAATGGCTGATCCTGCAGGGACGCTTGGAACATGGTCGCCTCGTGAACCAGTTGCATTTGGTAAATGCAGCAGATGGCAACGCTGTTCCATTGCTTCCCAACTATTCATTCGCGCCTGGGGTAAGCAACGGTGTATCGTGGGCGCCGGCTAAATCGTTTGTGGCGCTTTCCTGCCATGTGTGGCCGGAGAACACTCCGTTCATTACAGAACAGCGTATATGTCTAGTCCCTACGCCTCTCCGTGACAAAGACCCCCTATGAAGACCCTGCTACTTGAAGCCACAGTCGGATTGATAGTTTTGTTATCTACGCTTAGCGGCATCTCGAACACGAACTCGCAGAGCCATTCATCGCAAGCGGCATCTTCGTTGCCAGGCACGGTCACCTTGTACATGTCTGCCCTGACCAACGATGGCGCGCTAACTGGTCAACCATGCTCTCAAACGGGCAGCACGTCTCTCATGTGGGGATGCACAGCATACTGCACGATCGGTGTTTGGCAGGGATCTTGCACAAATCCGGCCATCCATCCGCCGCCTGTGCCCAAACCGTCCGGACAAAGCGCCTGGGTCTACCCCTTCACCAGCAACCAGGTTACGGTTGAGATCGATGGGTCTGCTACATACAACGGCTACACGTATAACCGCTACCTGCGCGATGTGGTCGCCCAGGAGACCCATCCAGAAGCCTTTGCCGCAAAAGCCGTGACAGCCCAAGCCATAGCGGCGCGCACCTACGCTTACCATCGCGGGGGAGCCGGGATAATCGACAACTCGGCTGGCTATCAGGTCTACGTCCCCTTTCGCTACGACAGCATGAAACGCAACTATGGTGACTTCCGGCCTGTCATCGACGCTGCCGTGCAAAGGCAGGTCTACCTGAGCCCCGATGGCAATGCCAATCGCGATCCCATCGATGCGCAGTACTTCGATGACCGTCCTGCCGCCACCCTGTCCGGCGCCAGCGCCAACCTGGTCGCTGTGCCCGATCCGATCAGCCAGAGCTCCTGCGGCAGCTACGCCGGTGTCAACGGCGTTGGCTTCAGCCAGAAAGGCGCCAGTCGCTGGGCGCTGGGCAACCCGCAGTACAACCCCAACAACTCCCCCTGCGCTCCCTGGAGCGTCGCCTGGCGCAATCCTTTGCAAATCCTGGTTCACTACTACACCGATGTCGACATCTGGGATCGAGCGGGCTATCCTCAAGCGCCTGACCAGCGCTGGAATGCGTTGCAGATCAGCAACCTGCCGCCAGCCATCGTTCAGCCTGGCAGCACCCATGCGCTGAGTGTCTTTGTGCAGAACACCGGCGTCAATCCTTGGGACACCAGCTACGCACTCAGCTATTGGCTGTGCCGGTCCCAGAACGATTGCGACAACCTTGACGGAGGGCGGCGGGTGCAGCTTACCAGCTCACTCCTGCCCGGAGAGACACGGGAGTTAACCGGTCTCTCAGTCTACTTTCCGGCCCACTGGTGCGGGCCTGCCACCATCTCGCTGGATATGCGTACAGCCTTGGCCTGGTTCAGCGCTGCTGGCTGGAATTCGCAGGACATTCCGGTCTGCATCGGCAGTTGTAGCAAGGCGTACTTACCCATCCAGCACCGAGGTTACACCCCGCAGAACCATTGACACGTCTCGAACAATACTGGTTGTGTCAATCTTGATCGCGATGAACTTCGCGCCGCCTCACTGACCAATCTACCAATCTACCGATCTGCCCCTTTCCCGATGTCCTATGACCACAACTCTCCCCGGCTACCTCGGCAAACTGCTGCGCGTTGACCTGACGGCGGGCCGCTGGTGGGATGAGCCGCTCAACCCCGACTACGCCCGCCAGTTCGTGGGCGGCAGCGGGCTGGGCGCGCGCTATCTGGCCAACTACGTGACGGCCGATACTGACCCGCTCGGCCCTGACAACCCGCTGATCTTCATGACCGGGCCCTTCGTGGGCACGCAGACGCCCGCGGCCGGCCGCTACAGTGTCGTCGCCCGCTCGCCGGCCACCCGGCTGACTGGCGAGGCCAACGGCGGCGGCCACTGGGGCCCGGCGCTGCGTCACGCCGGCTACGACGGCATCATCATCACCGGCCAGTCGCCAGCGCCCGTCTACCTCAGCATCATTCACGGCCAGGTCGAGTTGCACGACGCCGCGCACCTGTGGGGCCTGAACCACTATGACACCCAGGATCGGGTGGAGGAGGAGCTGTCGTCGCGGGTCAGCAAGCTGCGCACGCGCGTGGCCACCATCGGCGCGGCCGGCGAGAACCTGGTCAAGTACGCCGCGGTGATGAACGACCACGGCCGCGCGGCCGCGCGCACCGGCATGGGCGCGGTGATGGGCAGCAAGCGGCTGAAGGCCATCGCCTGCGGCGGCAAGGCCGAGATCCCCATGGCCGATCCGGCCGCGTTCAAGGAGTACCTGCGCGCGGCCATGCGCTTCGTGATCGACGACATCTTCGTGGTAGGCCTGCGCATGACCGGCACCATCCTGGGCGCGGACGTGGGCTTCATGTACGGCGACACCCCGGTGCGCTACTTCACGGCCAGCGAGGACCCCGGCATCGAAGCGCAGATCAACAGCGCCACGCTGATGGACACCATGCTCGACCGCCAGGTGCCCTGCTACCGCTGCCCCATCTCCTGCGGCCGCGAGGTACACCTGGACAACTACGAGGTCGAGCGCAGCGCTGTTACCGGCAGCGAGAAGCCCAAGGTGGACGGTCCTGAGTACGAGACGGCCATCGGCTTCAGCGCCCTGATCGGCGCCGACGATCTGCAAGGCGCGGCCTACGCCGGCCATCTGTGCAACCTGCACGGCCTGGACACCATCTCGACCTCGCACACCATCGGCCTGCTGTATTACCTCTACAATCAGGGCATCGTCAGCGCGGCCGACGTGGAGGGCTACGATCTGTCGTGGGGCAACGTGCAGCCGGCCATCGAGCTGGTGGAGAAGATCGCCCACCGCCAGGGCATCGGCGACCTGCTGGCCGAGGGCGCGGACGCCGTGGCGCGCCGCTTCGGCGTGCCGGAGCTGGCCGTGACGGTCAAGGGGCTGGAGGCGCCCTACCACGACCCGCGCGCCTTCTCTGGCCAGGCGCTGGTCTACGCCACCACCAGCCGCGGGGCCGACCACATGGCCGGCGACTACTACGAGGTGATCCGCGGGCGCATCGTGCCGGAGCTGGGCATCGATCTGCTGGAGCGCCACGAGGAGAGCCGCGAGGTGGCCGAGCTGGCCGCGCGTACCATGGACTACCGCAGCTTCACCAACTCGGCCATCCTCTGCCACTTCGAGGACGTGCAGGCCGACAACCTGGTGGGCCTGTTCAACGCCTTGACCGGCTGGGGGGTGGACTACGACGAGGTCATGCGGCTGGGCGAGCGCATCAGCGTCATGAAGCGGGCGCTGAACTTCCGCCTGGGTGCCAGCCGGGCCGACGACCGCCTGCCCAAGCTGCTGCAGAAGAAGATCGAGGCCGGCGGCACCGAGGGCTTTGTGCCGGATATCGACCACCTGCTCAGCCTGTACTACGACGTGCGCGGCTGGGACCCAGCCACGGGCAAGCCCTGCCCAGAGGTGCTGCACCGGCTGGGCCTGGACGCCTGGATGGGTGAGATCTGGCCGCCCTTGTAGGACGATTTGGTAAATCGTCCGTTGCGGTCAGTGAGTACATCGTAAACAAAGTTGTTGAGGTGCCCGGCACTTGACACGAGCCTCTGATCATGTGCGAATCGTCGCCAAAGTGCCGGGCACCGATACGCAGTTAATTTGTTTACGGTGTAGTGAGTGCCCGGAGACACGATTTGACAAATCGTGTTACGCAGGTTAGCGCAGACGCACGATTTTCCAAATCGTGTTACGAGATCGGACAAACCGTCGATGTGGAAGCAACGTAAACGCCTCGGCCTGGCCCTCTCCGGCGGCATGGCGCGCGGCCGGGCGCATGTCGGCGTGATCCAGGCGCTGGAGGAGGCGGGCATCAGCGCCGATTTCGTCAGCGGCGTCAGCGCGGGCGCGCTGGTGGCGGCGGCCTACGCGGCTGGCTTGAGCGTCGCCGAGCTGGCCGGGCTGGCCCACGAGTTCAACTGGCTCAAGATCGCCACGCCTATCCTGCCGCTGCCCGGCCGCAGCCTGCCGCGCCGCCTGGGCCTGCTGGACTTCGCCAGGATCGAGACCTTCCTGATCCGCGCCACGGGCGACCTGACCTTCGAGGAGCTGGCCCGGCCGCTGGCCATCGGCGCGACTGACCTGTTGACCGGCGAGCGGGTGGTGATCACCAGCGGCCGCGTGGCCCATGCCGTGCGGGCCAGCGCGTCGATGCCCGGCGTGGCCGCGCCGACCCGCTGGCGCGGCCGGCTGCTGTGCGATGGCTTCTCCAGCAACAACATCCCCATCCAGGTGCTGCGCGACATGGGGGCCGATGTGGTCGTGGCGGTCAATCTGATGCCGCTGGCGCGCGGCGTGCCGTCGAATCTGTTCTGGGCCGGCAGCACGGCCGTCAGCGCACTGGTGATGCAGGCCGGCGACCCGCTGGACCGCGCCGATTTCGTGGTCGAGCCAGACCTGGCCGAGACCGACTACGTCTTTCCCCGCTGTGACGATCTGCTGGCCCGCGGCCGCGCCGCAACTCTGCCTGTAATTCCCCAGCTTCATACGCTGCTCACTTAGGGCCAACGGCGTTTGTATGCTGTTTGGCGCGATGCTATAATGGCGCTTCGTCCTACATCTTGCTTATCGAACGTACCCAGGAGGTCCCATGTTAGTCGGTGAACGCATGTCCCACCCGGTCTTGACCATTTCTCCCGATATGTCGGCGCTGGATGCTCAGGCTTTCATGCGTCGCGAGCACATCCGCCGCGCGCCGGTGATCCAGGACGGCAAGCTGGTCGGAATCGTCACAGAGAGCGATCTGCTCAACGCTTCCCCAACCCAGGCCACGCTGCTCAGCGTCTGGGAGATCAACTATCTGGTCAGCAAGATCAAGGTCAGCCAGGTGATGACCAAAAAAGTGCTGACCATCGCCGAAGGCACCCCGATTGAAGAGGCGGCGCGGGTGATGATCGACAACAAGATCGGGGGCCTGCCCGTCACGCGCGACGGCAAAGTTGTCGGCATCATCACTGAAACTGATCTGTTCAAGGTGATGCTGGAGATGCTGGGCGCCCGCCAGCAAGGCGTGCGGGCCAGCGTTCTGGTGCCCAACATTGCTGGCGAGATCGCCGAGCTGAGCAAGGCCATCTACGAGGCGGGGGGCAATATCATTGCGCTGGGTACCTTTGCCGGCGACGACCCCAGCACGGCCGAGCTGGCCTTCAAGGTGGTCGGCCCCGACGAGGCCGCCCTGCGCGCTGTGCTGACGCCCCTGGTAACCCAGATCAAAGACATTCGGACGTATTGAGCGTATGAACCGTGGACCTTCGAGGCTTGCGCAAACCTCGAAGGTCCGCGGCATCCGGCCCCATTGCTATCCCAGCACTGCTTTCAACATCCGGGGGTTCACCAACCAGATCAACTGGCCTGAGTTGGCCTGGACAGCGTTCCAGGTGTCCACAGCCAGCGTCAGGTGGGCGGCTGCAGCCGTGGGCAAGCGCAACCCAGAGGCCATGCCATAGGCATCGGCGCCGATCAGCCGGGCAGCCAGGTCCTCGAAGCCTGGGTTATGCCCTACCACCAGCACATGGTTGACCTGGTCGGGCAGATGCCGCAACAAGGACATCAACTCGCCCGCGCTGGCGGCATAGATCGACTCCTCCAGGAGAATTTCACCGGTGTAGCCCAGGGCCGGGGCGAGCAGTTCAGCGGTCTCACGCGCCCGCACGGCTGGCGAGCTGACCAGCAGGTCGGGCGTCGCCCCAATGGAGGCCAGGAACTTGCCCATCATCGGCGTGTCTTTGCGGCCGCGATCCTTCAATGGCCGGTCAAAGTCATCTTCGGCGCCGGTTTCCCAGTCAGATTTGCCGTGACGCAAGAGGGTCAATAGCTTCATACCACACCTCCGGGATTTGCTCAGAATCACTGATTGCTAAGTCACCGTAAACAAATTAACTGCGTATCAGTGCCCGGCACTTTAACGACGATTCGTACATGATCACAGGCTCGTGTCAAGTGCCGGGCACCTCAACAACTTTGTTTACGACGTACTAAGTGATCAACGTGCATCACTCTTGCTGCTCGCTGGGGATTGCCTTGACCGCCGGCTGCGATGGAACCGGGCGGGTTTCTGGCACGCTGGCCAGCAGCGCCGCGCCAGCCGCCATGGCCAGGGCCAGCACAAAGAACAACAGATCATAGCCGATGCCGACCTGCAGCGCATTGCCGCCGTCGATAATCGGGCCAGCCACCAGCCTGCTGAGCGCGCTGGCGCCCGCCGTGGCCAGGTTGCTCAGGCCCAGGTAGCGCCCGGCCTCTTGCGGCGGCGCCAGATCAGCGGCCCAGGCCCAGTTGACGCTCATAAATATGCCAGCCGACGCGCCCACCAGCCCGCCGACGATCACCAACTGCCAGACATTGACGACGAACAACAAGGCAGCCGTGGCCCCTGCCCCCAGCAAGGCGGCAAAGATGTTCAGCGGCCGCCGGCCCATGCGATCAGCCAGCACGCCGGTGGGCACGGCCAGCAAAAAGATCGCTGCGCCCATGACCGCCATCAGCAGCGCCGTGACGCCGGCCGGGTTGGGCAGACCCAGCTTGTCGGCGATGAAATATTGGGCGAAGCCTTGCAGGGCAAAGTAGCCGGCCATCAGCAGCGCGCGGCCGCCCAACAGCCGGCCATAGCCAGGCGCCATGTGGCGGTCGATGCGAAAGCTGCGGCGCAGTGCGCTGGCTGCGCTCGCCGACCTGCGCTGCCGCCGCGTCACAGGCTGTTCGCGCACATGCCACAGCGTCCACAACACGCTGGAGCCCAGCGCTACCCCGGTGGCCGCCAGGGCCAGACCGATCTGGCCGCGGCTGGCAAAAAATCCGCCCAAGCCCACGCCAGCCACAAAGCCGGCAATCTGGGCGGCGTTCTTGTAGCCCGACGCCTGGCCGCGCTGGGCCGGCGCAACGCGGTCAGGCATCAGCCCTTGCAGCGCAGCCTCGGCAAAGCTGGAGGCGATTTGTAGCGCAGCGTAAAGCAACGCCACCAACAGGAAGTTGCGGGACACTGCCAGCAGCGCCAGCAGGCCAAGATCGATGGCTGTGCCCAACGCCATCCAGGGGCGGCGCCGTCCATAGCGGCCGAGCCAGCCGCTGCGGTCGCTGATTGCCCCGGCGATAGGCTGGGTGAGCATGGCCAGCACCAGCCCGAAAAATGTCAGCGCGCCCAGATAGGTGGCCTTGAGCCCAGCCGGCGCCAGGCCCACCAGAATCGCCGGCAGCAGAATGGCGTGCAGACCGTTCCACAGATACGCCTGGCCAAACCAGGCCGCGCTCAGATGGATCAGCCCGGTTCTGCCCGACTGCTCGCCAGAGGGGGACGCGGTTGCGGCAGAAGCCGGTCTCGGCGGCGCGGCGGGCGGCCTAGCCGGAGATTTCAAGGACAAACTCCTCGGAGCTGGACAACTCAGCGCTCAAGCGGCGGGTCTGATAGAACAACACGCCCAGCGCCGCCAGCCATGTCAGCCCCAGCAGCGCTGTTCCGACAACCGCGCCTGCGCCGCTGATCTGCTGCATTGTCGCGCCGCCGTCCAGTCCCGCCAGACCAGCCAGCAGCAACAGCCCGCTCAGCCCGTTCCACAGGCCGTGAATGCCAACACCGCCGGCAGCGTAGAGCCAGAAGCGAGCTGGCCGGCGGGCCATCACCTCATACCACCCCAGAGCGAACAGCCCCGCGGCCGCCGCATGAATGACCGCTGTCAGACCGCGCAAAACCACGCCGTTCACCCAGGCGTGAGGCAGTTGCTGGGCCGCGTAAAAGAGCGCCTCGGTGAAGCTAAAGCCCACGCCCGCCATCACACCGAATGTGAAGGCGTGGGCGCGCGTCAGGCTGCCCCGCACCATGCCGTTGATCGCCGCGCCCAGCGACTTGATGATCTCCTCTAACAGCGGCACAATCACGGCTGCCAGTAAAGCGACCCCCAGCACGATGCCTGGCGACAACAGCGAACGCAGCAACTGCAGCGGATCGGCGGTCATCAGGCCGGCGTCTAGCGCTGCTGTCAGGCGCGCCAGGATTGCCTCACTGCCCGGCAGCAAGGCCAGCCCCAGGCCAGCCAGCGCGATCACAGCCACGATGGCCATTGTCTCCAGCAGAATAGCCAGCAAGGTGGCAACGAGGGCCCCGTAGGAAAACTGGATCACCAGGTTGCGGCGGGTCAGGCCGGCGCCAGCGCGCTGCATGGGCGGTAGAATCGCGGCGACCAGCAGCAGGGGCGGCAGGAAGGATGCAGCCACATGCAACGGGGGCAGAACCAGCCCAGCAAACGGCGCGCCGAGGGAAAGTTGCCCCAAAGCCAGCACGCCGAGAAAGATCAGGAACAGCCACCAGGCAGGCGGCAGGTGCAAGCGTGGACTGAGCCGTTGCTGCCAGGAGCGCCAGGCCGCCGCAGCCAGCGGCAGCCCCAGCCCCACACCCAAGGCGACCACCGAAAACAACACGGTCAGCGGCGCCAGCCCCAGACCGCTGCCGCCGCTGACGATCAGAAAGGCCAGCAGCAGGGCAGCAGGCAAGCTGAGCAAGGCTGCCAGCAGACCGAAGATCAGGGTTGCGCCCCGGATGAGATCGCGCATGGGAAGATGTCCTTGTCAGCAGGCCGGGCGCTTATGTACAGTGACTCCGCCAGCCCGCGCGCTCAGCGGCGGCGTTTGTTGCTGGAAGGGCGCTGCTCGCTGGGCAGGGCATAGCCCAGATAACGCAGCCGGCTGTCTTTCTTGCGCCACTGCTCCCAAACTTTGACCCACAGTTCCAGATAGACTCTGCCGTCGACCATCTCCTCGATCTGGACGCGCGCGCCCTGGCCGATTCGTTTGATCATCTCGCCCGACTGCCCCAGCAGAATACGCTTCTGCGTGTCGCGCTCGACATAGATCGTGGCGCTGACGTAGGTCAGACCGTCAGGACGCTCCTTGAACTCATCCACCAGCACGGCGACGCTGTGGGGCACTTCCTGATAGGTCAGCAGCAGCACCTGTTCACGGATCATCTCAGCGGCAATGAAGCGCTCTTGCAGGTCGGTGACCTGGTCTTCAGGGAAGTAGCGCGGGCCATAGGGCAGCAAACGCACGATGCGCTCCAGCAGATCGGCGCGGCCGGCCTCGTCCAGCGCCGAGATGACGGTCCAATCGGCCGCGTCGGGGAGCAGCGCGCGGTAGGCTGTGGTCCACTGCTCGACTGCGCTGGCTGGCATCAGGTCGATCTTGTTGATGGCCAGCACCACCGGCACGCCAGGGGCGCGGGTCAAAACGTCCTGCGCCACCAGACGGTCGGCCTGGCCAGGCGCCACGCTGCCATCCACCACCAGGCAGATCACATCGGCGTCGGGCAGAGCCTGCTGCGCCTGGTCAACCATGAACTCGCCCAGTTTGTGCTGCGGCTTGTGCAGGCCGGGGGTATCCAAAAAGATCACTTGCGCATCAGCGCGGGTGAGGATGCCCATCAGGCGCTGGCGAGTGGTCTGGGGCTTGGGGCTGACGGCCGCAATTTTCTGCCCCAGCCAACCGTTGATCAGGGTTGACTTGCCCACGTTGGGACGCCCTGCCACGGCTACAAAGCCAGAGCGGTGATCGGCAGGCACCTGGTCGAGAGTCAGCAGCGCGTCGGGCTGACCGGGCTGCAGCATGATTTCGTCGAAGTCGCTGGGTTCCGTGTGTTCAGACATAGTGCGTGCAGTGTACTCGATAATGGCTGATTTGTTGAATTTAGGATGGGCAGAAGACGCGCAAGCTGCCCAGCCAGGGCCGGGCAGCTTGTTTGTCATCCTGGGTGAACGGAGCGCGTTCTATGCGCCGACTATCTCGCGCAGCTCTTCGCCCCAACGAAAGGCCGATGGCAGGTCGATCAGGTCGAAACCCTGCAAGGGCTCATGCATCAGGAAACGATAGAACCAGTCCAGCATGGCGTGATCGGCCTCATCCAGCTCGTTAGGGATTAGCCTGCCGCCGAAGCCGCGGCAGTCGATGCAGTCGCCGCCGGCCAGGTGGGCCAAGCCATTGGCGTATTCCTGCTGGGTAAAGAGCAGTTCGTCTTCCTCGCCAGTCAAGCCGGGGCTGCGTTCCCAGCTAGCCGCTGCCGTGATGAAGGCGGCAATTTTGTGCTTGGCCAGGTAAGGCTTGTTGGCTTTCAGAAATTCCTTAATCGACTCCAGATAGTCCCCACCATAGATCGGGGAGCCCAGAACTACCAGATCGTAAGGCCGCACATCGGGATCGTCGGCGGCGTTAACCAGGTCCGCCCCCAGGCCATCAGCCACAGCCTGGGCAACTTCCTGAGTCGACCCATACTTGCTGGCATAAACGACCAGGCACTTAGCCATTAGTATCTCTCCTTATAACTCCAGAGCTGCCATACTCGAGCGGATCAGCGCCGCTGACTTTTCCATGGCGGCTTGCTCATCGTCTGTCAGCTTAATCTGGATGATCTCTTCGACGCCCTGGCGGCCCAGTTTGACTGGCACACCAAAGCAGATATCGTTCAGGCCATACTCCCCTTCCAGATAGACGGAGCAGGGCAGGATCATCTTGCGGTCCTTGAGGATTGACTCGACCATCTGCATGGTGGCCGCGCTGGGGGCGAAGAAAGCGCTGCCCTGCTTCAGCAGTGACACGATCTCGCCGCCGCCCTTGCGGGTGCGGTCCATGATGGCCTCGACGCGCTCAGGAGGCAACATCTCGGTGATGGGGATGCCGGCCACCGTGGAATAGCGCGCCAGCGGCACCATCTCATCGCCGTGGCCGCCCAGCACGAAAGCGTGGATGTTCTCCACACTGACGTTGAGCTCCATGCTGATAAAGGCGCGCATGCGAGCGCTGTCCAGAATGCCAGCCTGGCCGATGATGCGCTCGCGCGGCAGGCCGCTGACCTTTTTCGCCAGGTAAGTCATGGTGTCCAGCGGGTTGGTCACCAAGATCACAATGGCGTTGGGGGAGTGGGCCACCACGTTCTCGATCACGCCGCGGATGATCTTCGCGTTGACGTTGACCAGGTCTTCGCGAGTCATACCTGGCTTGCGGGGCAGGCCGGCCGTCACCACCACGACGTCGGAGTTGGCAGTGTCGGCGTAGTTGTTGGTGCCGAGGATATGCAGGTCATAGCCCTCGACCGGGCCGGCCTGCAGCAGGTCCAACGCCTTGCCCTGGGGCATGCCGTCGACGATGTCCACCAACACCACATCGCCCAGTTCCTTCACTGCGCACCAGTGGGCGGCCGTGGCGCCGACAAAGCCGGCGCCGACAATAGTTATCTTGTTACGCATAGGCGAAACCTCCAATGAAGTTTGAGTCAGAGTTGCCAGACGCTTGAACCTGGAGCCAAAAGAACGCTCTGGCTGCGTACCTGATGGATCCGGGAGTCACTCGCCGGACAACTGAGCGGTTAAAACACAAAAAGCAGAGCGCCGCTGCGGCTCACACAAAGCCACAACAGCGAACTCTGCTCATTTCCAGGTGAGGCGACAATGCCTGCATGGCTGCTTTGCCTTGGATCAAAGAGATGGCGGGCGCTGCGGTCTCATGACCGGGCCAACCCACAAAGGTGTTTGCGGACAGTCGCTAAGCGGGCGCTACCAGTTCCTCGCGGACGTCCAGCTCGCGCTCGGCCGGCCGCTGTGCTGTCTGGGCGACCTCGATGCCATCGGCGGCCAGCACCGGCGTCAGCGCGGCGATGGCACACTCCAGCATCGACAGGTCCGGCTCACGGGTGGTCAGCCGCTGCAAGGCCAAGCCGGGGGCAATCAGGACTCTGACCAGCGGACTCTCGAGATGGCTGGCTGAATAGCGCAGAAACTCATAGCTGATGCCAGCCACCACCGGGATCAACAACAGCCGTGATAGCAGGCGCAGCACCACGCTCCACAGCCCATCGACGAAGTTGAAGTTCAGCGGCGCAAAGAGAATCATGCTCAGCACAAGAACAATCAACAGGAAACTGGTGCCGCAACGGGGGTGTTGCACCGAGAACTCAGCGACCCTGGCTGGCGTCAGGGGCGCGCCGGCCTCGTAGGCGTTGATGGTTTTATGCTCGGCGCCGTGATACTGGAACACCCGGCGAATGTCGGGCATCCGGCCAATCAGCACCAGGTACAGCACGAACAGCGCCAGGCGCAGCAGGCCCTCAAAAAACGCGCCGATCCAGGCCGGAACGGCAAACTGGACTTCAACCCATTTAGCAACGGCGGCCGGCAGCAAGATAAAAATGGCGATAGAAATGGCCAGCGACACCGCCACCGTGGTCCAGGCCATCGGGCCGGTGAACTTCACTTCCTCTTCTTCGTCGCTGAGGGCCACATCGGCTGACCAGAGCAGCGCGCGCGTGCCGAGCACCAACGCATCCCACAACATGCCGATGCCGCGCACAAAGGGCCATTTAGCCCAGGGCTTGGTATAAACGGCCGCGGTCAACTCCTCCTCATGCACCACAATCTCGCCTTTGGGGTTGCGCACAGCCACAGCCGCGTGCTTGCGACCACGCATCATCACCCCTTCCATCACCGCCTGACCACCGTAGTAAAAATTACTCATTCGTCATCTCCATCACAAGGTGGAGGCATTGTACCTGAGAGCGGAGTCTGTGTCAACAATCTGGCGAGGTTACGAAAAATGCACTATAATGCACCCGCAGCGATTGCAGCGCAGCGCATCCAGTTCCGCCCTGCCGCCCGCTGTGGCAAGGTCAACCCAGGAGAGATCAATGACAGAAACCAACTCAGTTCCCCAAAAGCTCGACCGCCGGCTGCTTGGCGAGGCCATTGAGATCGATGGTCGCAGCATCCAGGCCGTGGCGCGCGTACACGGCCGCTGCGACGCTGGCGGCAACGCACAAGGCAGCGGCGCTGGCTGCCGCCTGAACGTAGAGCCGGTTGAGCTGATCGTTCGTGAAGCAGACGGCGCCGAATCCCGCGTGGCATTGGCCGATCCCAGCGTGCCAGCGCTGCGCGCGCTGGCACGCGTCACTCTGGTGGTGGCTGCCGTGTCGATCGCGTTAGCGGTGCTGGCGCGGCGCCGTGGACCTGGCTGATGCGCCCAGATGTAGTCACCCCCCTTCTACCAGTCACCAAGTTAATCAGGAGCAACTCATGGAAAACCAACTGGCTCAGGCAGCCCAATACATCGAACGAATCGTGGAGCGCCTCAACGTCAACACCGTCTTTGGAGAGGTACGGCGTGAAGGTGACATAGCCATCATCCCCGTCGCTCAGATCGGGACCACCTTCGGTTTTGGCTTTGGCAGCGGTGAAGAGCCCGTCGAGGACGAAAACCGCTTTGTCACAGGCGGCGGAGGCGGAGGCGGCGGCATGGGCAGCGCCAAGCCGCGCGGCGTCGTCAAGATCACGCCGGATGGGGTCAGCTTCGAGCCTACCGCCAACCCCTACAACATCCCCTTAGCTGGCATCGCCATGGTAGCCTGGAGCGTGTTCTGGATCACCTACACCGTGCGCGCGTTTGTTAAAAAATAACAGCCGGCAGCCCCGCGCGTCCCAAAAAGCGACGGCCAGGCTGGAACCAGCCTGGCCGTTGCTTTTCACCGCCCGATTGAGCACAGTTTTGTGTGCGATAGTCTTCGCAAGCTCATTCCAGAATATCCGCTACCACGTCCTGGACGTGATACGTGGTCTGGCCCTGGCGCGAGAGGCGGCGCACGCCGTCCAGCCGGTTGCCCAGGGTGACGATGGCCGGTTCCTCCAGCCATTCTCCGTTGACCGTGTTGACCTGCCCCAGGCCGACCGTGGCGAGCAGGCCATTGCACAGGCAGCGGCGTTCCTCGGTGTTGCGCTCAATGCCACGGTTCTCGACATAGCTGTCAATCGGCCCGGCCGCGCAGCGCTGGAAGAGAGTGCGCGTCCCGTCGGCGTCCGGCTTGCCCAAGCCACGCTGCTGCAAGAGACCGATGTCACATGTGCGGCGCCTGACCTCGTAGACCTCATCCTCCGACAGGGTGCCTTCAAGCTGGGCTACTTTGAAAGAGAAGCCGGTGGGTGAAAAGAGGGTAGTCTTGACCAGCGACGCATCGTCTGCGCCATGGCGCAACTTGTCGAGAATGGCTGAGCGATACTCTGGTTTCATGCCCGACTCCTCGGTCAGGGCAAAGACCGATCCGACCTGGACGCCCACTGCGCCCGCCTCCAGCGCGGCGCGCAGCCCAGCAGCACTGCCATAGCCGCCGGCCAGCCAGAAGGGGATGCCAATGCGCTTGATGATAGCCAGATCTGGCTCGTCTTCCTGGCCATAAATCGGCTGTTCCTCGGCGTCTTTTTTCATGGGACCCACCGGGTTGGCGTTGTGGCCGCCGGCCGTATAGTGTTCGATGATGAAGCCGTCCGGGGCCTGGCTGTCGCTCTCGGCCAGCGCCTGGACCAGCGCCTCCAGCGAGGCGATGGCCAGGAAGGCCGGTCGCGGCACAGGCGCCTGCGCCAGCGCGCCGCCCGCCACCGTCCTGGGATCGAAAGTCAGCGTGAACTGCTCGCCTGGCCCGGCATAGAGCATCGACAGGCTGCGCGTCACCGCCTCATGCCGCGCCAGGCGCGCGCTGATCGCGGGCAGCCCTTCCGGGTTACCAGCGCCGACGATGACGCCGTCGACGCCGGCCAATATGGCGCCGTACATGATGTAGATCAGCGGCAAGTCGATCTTGTTGAGGAAGTTGATAAAGATCCGGCCGGCGTGGCCTTGTTTGGCCAGCCAGACCTCGGCGAAACCGGTGGCGATCAGCAGCTCGACGATGGCAGTGTCGAAACTGAGTTGGGTCGGCACGCCAGCGCCGTTGGGCGCGGCGAAAGTTCTCTTGCCGTCCCCGGCGCGCACCATCTGCATAGGGGCGCTGCGAAAGCGGGCCGCAGGCGCCTTGCCCTCTTCGACGAAGTAGCGATCGCAGATCTTACGACCGATGTCGACGCCGAAACGGGCGTCGAACGCGGCCAGGCCGCGGCGAACATGCCCGCCCGGATCGCCCAGTTGCAGCAGCCGAACGTAGACTACATCAAGCGCTGTGCCGGAGACCGTGCCGGCCGTCACGCCGGGCCGCTGAGCCGCTACCGTTCTGGCCAGCCGCCAGTTGGAGACGTAGACGCCCATTCCCCCTTGGATTAGCCTGATCTGTTGCAGGAATTGCACACGTATCCTTCTTTCTCGACTCTACCTCAGCGGAAGTCGAGCGCAATAATTTGGTCTGGAAGTTGATGTGGAACCCGGACCAGAGGAACCAGATTACCCGCAGCAGAGGAGTCTTGCTGCCCCGTTGACAACAGCGCTGGTGACAAACGGTGAACTAGTATATCACACATTCCTGCAAGACCATGAATCTGCGCGCCCATATCCAGAACTTCTCCAGCTATCCCACGTAGGGCGTGACCCGCTGTTTGGAAGGGCTCATGGGGTCTTCCGGGTCAGGCTCGACGGCGTCCTCGTTGTGGCCCCAGTAGCCCCGCTCCGTGTCCAGAACAAAGCCGGTGATGGTGGGGTCCTTGCGCCGCCGCCAGCCCTTGTTGATGCGCCAGATGGTGGCCGCGTGGCCGTAGGTCAGCCGCAGCAGCTCGCAGCCGTCCGTCGCGCAGACCGTAGCCAGGCGGGTGGTGTTGCAGCTGGCATCCCGCTCCAGACGCACGGCCGTTACCAGAAGGAAGACACTTTGTCAACAGTGACGCCTACTTCCACCGATACTGCACCGTGTACTCCAGCACCGCCTCGCCGTTGGCTGGTATGGACACGCGCCACTCGGCCTGCTGGCTGCTGAGCTGGTTGTGCTCGACCGGCTTGCCGTTCAGCGTCTCCGAGAGCATCTCCCACTCGGTCCAGCGGTAGAGGTTCTCAACTACCCGCACCTCAACCGGTTCGTCTTTGTGGTTGCGCAGGGTGATGCGGAAACTCTCCTGCGCGCCGCTGTCGCCCAACGGCTTGTAGCTGGTCTGCACGCGCTCGCCCTTGATGTCGAAGGCGTTGCCCACGAGGAGGCGCACTGTTTCGTTCTTAGGCGTGTGGCTGATGCGGTCCTCGCCCACCAGCAGCGCGCTGCCATCCACGTCATTCTGGTAGAGCCGCACGCGGCCAGCCGGCAGTTGCGTTTCCAGGTTGCTGGCTTCGTCGGTGCGAAACTCGATCATCACAGTGACGTTGGTGTTACCGGTTTGCGCGCCGTAGCTGGAGTCGGTTGCCGGTCCCCAGCCATAGCCGGTGTAGCCGGCTGCGCCGTTGTAGACGTAAAACTTGACTGCCGGCACATCCTGCGCAGTGACGAACTCGATCTGCTTAGTCTGGTTGTCCTTGACCGTCACCGGCCGCGTCACCTGGTAGAGGTGGTACTCGAAAAACTCACGCTGCTCAACCGAGGGGGCTGGCGCAGCCATGGCCTCGGCCATCACCATAATGTCGCGTGCCGCCTTGGGCTCGGAGACCACGTTGATGTCGCCAGCCACCAGCTTGAGCATGGCGTCCACATAGCTGGCGCCGCTGCGGTTGTCCAGCGTCACCCAGCCGTTGAGATCGAAGGCCGTGCTGTCTTCGTTGAGCAGCAGAACATAGTCTGCCTGCCAGCTCAGGCCATTGGTCAGATAGGTGACGGCGGTATCATGGGCGCCAGCCTGCTCAGCATCCACCAGCCAAACCAGACTGGGCCGGGTCAGCAAGCCGTCAGGCAATGCCGGAAAGTCGATGTTGCGAATCTGCTCCTGGCTGAGCATGGTCACTGCGCCATTCTCGCTCTGGAGGATGATGTTGCCAGCCGCACTGAGCAGCGTGCCGGTATAGGTCTGCGAGTCCTGGGTCTGGACAACGATCACTTGATCGATGTACTTCTGCAAGAGCTTGGCTGAGCCGACCAGGTCATACTCGAAGTTCTGCTCCAGCACCATCGTGCCATTAGGATCGGTCAGAGAACGAAAGGAGACGCTGGTAGGGTCGATCTGCGCGGCCACATCGCGGTAGAGCACCTGGTTCAGGCCGGTCTTCAGCGGCACCGAGCGTGTTTCTGAGACCAGGGCCAGGTTCTGGTTGTAGACGGTCAACTGCACCGTCTTGTCTTCGGCCTGCGCAGACGGCAGCGCATTGCTGGCCGATGGCAGGCTAACGCTGACGAGCAACAGCAAGGCGGCCAGAGCCGCAAACAGAGATATGCGTTTCATAGGAGGCGCTCCTTGGGAGAAAGTCAACTGCCAATCGCATCGGAATATGCACGCAGTTACATGACGGCAATAGCTGTTTGGTTCAAATGCAGGGTCAGCGCTCGGCGCGGCGCGCTACAAAAATCATGCGCTCGCTGTCGCTGCCATAAGGGTCCAGATCGTAGGAGCCATAGACCTGCTCCGGTGTAAAGCCCGCCTTGTCCAGCAGCAGTTCCCCCTCGAAGCGGTAAAGATAGCGCGCCTGGAAGGGAGCCAGTGTGCGGCGCATCTGGCCGTCCGGGAAGACCTCGTCGTAGATAAAAAGCACGTGCTGGAGCTGGCGCGCTGCATCCAGAGTGCGCGACATGTGCTTGAGCACAGTGGCGCCGCTGTCAGGATCGAACCAGCGGCCATGCAGATCGAGGCGGCCATCAGCTTCCAGCAGGTGACGCGGGTCCGGGTGATCGACGTCGATGATCAGCAAGCCGCCGGGCAGCAACAGCTTGCGCCAAGCCCGCAGCGCGGCAAGCTGATCCTCCAGCGTGGTCAGGTGCATGAAGGAGTTGATGGCAATAAAGGCCAGGCGGTACTGCTGCGGCAGCTCAATCTGGCGCATGTCAGCCTGCACCAGGTTGACGCGATGGCCTAGCCCGGCAGCGTCCACCTTGGCCTGAGCCACCTCCAACATGCGCGGCGACAGATCGACGCCGGTGATATCGAAACCGGCGCGCGCCAGCGGCAGCAGGAGCCGGCCGGTGCCACAGCCCAGCTCCAGCAGCGGCCCGTCTGTGCGTTCGGCATAGCCCAGATAGAGCGCCACATCGTCCTGAAAAGGCTCGTAGTCCAGATCGTAAAAGCGGGCGAAACGGTCGAAGTCGGCCATAAGAAAGCTCCACGGAGGTTGTGACCATAATCAGTGCTGTGTGCGCTGCTGACGCTGTCAGAACAGGCAACCAGCAAAAGCAGTGCAGAGGTCCACAATCCCATCATGCCATACCGACAGCGAAAAGTCAATCGTTGTTGAGGTGCCCGGCAGGGCTTCTCAAAAATCGGAGACCAACCAAACGTGTCACCCTGAGCGGCTCTTGCACGAGACTCGCACTGCGCCAAAACGCCAGCGAAGGGTCTCGGTGTCGTGAGTCGAGATACTTCGGCGGACCTACTAAGAAACTGGCATTATGTCATGCTGAGGTCCGCCGAAGCATCCCCAGTTTCTCATTCAGCACGAATGGCGCGACGGCGCCTTACGCAACTCAGCATCACACGGTTAAGGACTGCGAAGAAACACGCGCTTCAGTCCGTTTCTTGGGGTACGAATGAGCGTGTATGGCGGGGTCAAGGGTAGCTTTTGAGAAGCCCTGGGAGTAACGTATTCGGGTCTTGATTTTCTGCACGGTTTCTGGTACAATTGCGCTATCGCTGCCCGTTCGACGATACAATTCCCCCCCGATCGTTGAGCGGGCGCTTTTGCGTCTGTTGCCCTTGGCTGCTTTTCCTGTCGAGACCCTCAATCTTTCCCATTAACTGAAAGGGCGCCATGTTCCACCTAACCAACCAAGTCGCCATCATCACCGGCGCGTCGCGCGGCATCGGCCAGGCTATCGCTGAAGCCTATGCCCAAGCCGGCGCGGCTGTTGTGCTGACCAGCCGCAAAATCGAAAACGTCGGACCGGTAGCCGAGGCCATCCAGGCAGCCGGCGGCCGCGCCATTGCGCTGGCAGCGCATGCCGGCGACCAGGCCGCGGCCGAGGCGGTGGTTCAGGCCGCGCTGGCCGAGTTCGGCCGCGTCGATATCCTGGTCAACAACGCGGCCACTAACCCTCACTTCGGCCCCCTGCTGACCGCCGAGGCCAGCCACTTCGACAAGATCTTCGAGGTCAACGTCAAGGGCTATTTCTACATGATCAAAGCCGCAGCGCCGGCCATGCAGGCCCAGGGCGGCGGCAAGATCATCAACGTGGCCAGCATCGCCGGCATCAACCCCGGCCCGTGGATGGGCGTCTACAGCGTTAGCAAGGCGGCGGTGATCATGCTGACCAAGGCGCTGGCCGCCGAGCTGGCCCCGGCCAACATCCAGGTCAACGCCCTGGCCCCCGGCTTCATCAAGACCAAATTCTCGGCCGCGCTGTGGACCAACCCGACGCTCAGCGCCGGCATCGAGAAGCTGACGCCGGCCGGCCGCATCGCGGAAGCAGACGAGCTGACCGGGGCCGCGCTCTACCTGGCCTCGGGCGCATCCAGCTTCACCACCGGCAGCGTCCTGGTGGTGGACGGCGGGATCACGCTTGGTGCGCTGCCGTTGGGCTAGGCCGGATCGTACAATCGCTCCCAGTCCAGCCTCGCCATCACGTCTCCATAGGGCGCAAAGCCAAGCTGGCTGTAGAACGGTTGCACATCGGGATCGGCCACCACTATCGGTGTCGAAACGATAGGTCACGGCCATTGGCGATTCACTCACGGATTGCCGATGGAGAATGCCCGCCGGATGTCCGGCAGCAGCAAGTAGATGAAGATGATGACCGACAGCGGCGCGCTGGCCACGGCCTGCAGAATACCCACGCCGTTGATGATATTGACCACCACGCCGACCACGGTGATGCCAGTCGCGACCATGCCGGCCCACCAGGCCCACGGCCGCAGGTTCCACGCGCCGTAGGAGACCAGCAGCCACACCAGCGGCCCGGCTGCCAGCAGCAGCCCGCCGCAGGCCACGATCAGCCCCAGCCCGCCCGTGAACAGCGCGCCGATGCCGCCGCCGATGATCGCCAGGCCCGGCACACACAGGCCCAGCAAGCCGTTGATGAAAGACAAGATGGCGATGATGGTGACGCCAAGGGGACGGTTCATAGTTTCTCCTGTTGAGTTGCAGCATATCCGGGTAGATTTCCTGCTTCATGCAGAGTAGCCAAACGAGGCCTCCAATCGGCTTCTGAAGGCAAGGGGTATAGAATTACATCCGGTTGAGTGCGGTTGGCCTCCAACGCGGCTGCTTCAAACAGAAACTCAGGGGCGAAATCTGCTCCATTGGGCCACTCAACCGTTCGGCTGGTCACAATGAACTGCCTGAATGTTCGCTTATCGCGCAGAGGTTCGAAGATTTCCCCATAGAGTTCCGGCTCCAGATCGACAACACCTCGCGTGCCATTGTTGAACGACAAACGAAGCCTGTAATCTCCAACGTACTGGGCATCTGTGACGCGCAATAACATGGCCAGTCCTCAACTCAGCGGTTCGATCCAGTTCAGCGCCTGCCGATTCCGAGCGCGCTGCCAATTCTCCAGCAATTCGGCGTGATGAGCATCCTGCCATGTCCAGATGAGAGTGAGCGCTCGTCGTGGCATTCTTCCGGTCACTTCACCGGTATCGATGTTCACCAACACCTCGTAGTCCTGATACTCCGCGTGAAAGTGCGGCGGACTATGGTCGTTGAGTTCATCGTAATCTTGATGCCGTAAAACGTCGAGATGGTAGGCATGATAGCTCTTTCAGACTTGATTTTAGTCCTTCCTGCGTTGCCGTCAAATCAGGTCTGCACAACTGCGTCAGGCTGCTGATTGTTGGGCGGTCGTCAGGCAGGAAGTTCCTTCGCCTGGTTCACAAAGCACAAGATGACACGGCTGCCGCCGGTCTACTGCAAAAGGCTCATGAGCATCTCCAACTCCAGCCGGCTGTGCTTGACCGCAGCGCTGACGGCGAAGGGGAACAGCGGGCCGCGGCTGGGACGGTCCAGGTTCATGGCCTCGTGGTCGTCGGCTGGCAGCAGGTGCTGGCGATGCCAGCGGCCGTAGAGCGGGACGCGGCAGGCCAGGAAGTGCCACATGCTGCCCTTGCCGGATACCAACCCTTTGACGGCCAGCGGATACAGACATGGATCGATCTGCTCCGGCGTGCAGCGCTCCAGCCCGCCGTGCGCCGCCACCCACAGCGCCGCCCAGTTAGAATGGGCGTAGAAGTCCTGCCGGCCGTGCAGCAGCCGCCCGAACGCGGCCAGCGCGGCCGGCAGGTCGCCCGACGCCATCTGCCTTGCCGCCTCGCGACGCTGCTGTTCGATGTAGCGCTCCCCGGCCGCAAACGCGCTGGCGTCGAAATGGATCTCCGGATGGCCCAGCAGGGTGGCCAGCCGGTCTTGCCGCAGATTGGCGCGGATGATAGTCTGCAGAGCAGCCTCGTCGAACTGGCCGGCCAGCGCCGTGCGGGTGATCTCAATGTGGTAGCGGGCGTCCATGGCTGGTCTAGCCTGGCAACACGTGGATCAGCGCCACCTCTGGCCGGCAGTTGAAGCGCAGGCGAATGCCCTCACCCAGGCCGCGGCCGATGTAGGTGGCGGCGTTGCCGTACTGGAACCAGCCCGATGAGCGCCGCCGCGAGAGGTGGGTGCCCTGGGTGTGAGGAGAGCCCAGCAGCGGCAGCCGGATCTGGCCGCCGTGGACGTGGCCGCACAGCGCCAGGTCCACCTGCTGCAAGGCCGGGTCCAGCATCAGGTCGGGGTTGTGGGCCAGCAGAATGCGCAGCGCGCCGCTGGTGGGCATGTCTGCCAGCGCCGCGGGCACATCCGGCCGGCCCTCCATCAGGTCGTCGACGCCGGCCAGCCACAGGTCGAAACCGCCGGACACGATGCGCTGGCTGCTGTTGTCCAGCAGGTGGATGCCCTCGGCAGCCAGCAGGCCGCGGAAAGTCGCCATGTCGTTGTTGTGCTCGCCCAGGTAGAGCCGGTCGTTGGTGACGACGCGCTTGACCATCTCGACGGTGCGCTCGGCGGCCGCGCGCAGTTCGTCGCCCGGCTCAGCCTCGCGCCAGGCCACGCGCGCCGGCCCGAGCCAGCTATACGAGGCGTAGTCATGGTTGCCCAAACAGGCGAACGCGCCCAGCCGCGGCCGCGGCAGCCGGCGGATCAGCTCTAGCGCCGCATCCATGCCGCCGTCGTCGTGGATGAAATCGCCGGTGACCAGCAGCAGATCGATGGACTCGCCGGCCAGCAGCCTGACCGTGCGCTCGATCTTGAGCCGCTCCACCGCGTCATGGCCGGTGAAGTGCATGTCGGAGAAGTGCAGGATGCGCAGCCCTTCGGACGGTACACCGGGCGAATCCACCGTCACCCACATGCGCCGCACGTCAATCCACAGCCGTTCGACGTAACGGGCATAAGCCAGCGCAGCGGTCGCGCTTCCGATGCCTAGCCCGCCCACAAGTTTGAGTGTTGGTTTCATGGCATGTAATGCGTAACTCGTAACCCGTAACCCGGATGTGTGGACTGCGTTCCGCTAATCCGGGTTACGGATTACGGGTTACGGGTTATGGATCACTGCCTCACCTGCCCATCCCCAAACACCACCCACTTGTACGTGGTCAACTCTTGCAGGCCCATGGGGCCGCGGGCGTGCAGCTTCTGGGTGCTGACGGCCACCTCTGCGCCCAGGCCGAGCTGGCCGCCGTCGTTGAAGCGGGTGCTGGCGTTGACGAAGACCGCCGCCGAGTCGACCTCGTTGACAAAGCGCATGGCGTTGGCGTAGCTCTCGGTCAGGATGCCGTCGGAGTGCGACGTGCTGTGGGCCGCAATGTGGTCCATCGCCTCGTCCAGCCCGCTGACCACCTTGACGCCCAGCACCAGGCGCATCCACTCCTGGTCGAAGTCGTCCGGCCCGGCGGGCGCCACACGCCACTTTTCGCTCTGGCCGGTCTCCGACCGAGCCACCGGGCTGCTCTGGCCGGTCTCTGACCGAGCCAGCGCGCGTTCCAGGATCAGCAGTGCGGTTGGATCAGCCCGCAGCTCCACGCCGTCGCCGGCCAGCCGTGCGGCCATCTTGGGCAGGAACTCGACTGCTACATCGCGGTGTACCAACACCGTGTCCAGCGCGTTGCAGACGCTGGGCCGCTGCGTCTTGGCGTTGTGAATGATCTCGACGGCCTTGGCCTGGTCGGCTGAGGCGTCCACGAAGAGATGGCAGATGCCCAGGCCGCCGGTCATCACCGGCACGGTGGCCTGCTCACGGCACAGCTTGTGCAGGGCCGCGCCGCCGCGCGGGATGATCATGTCCACGTAGGGGTCGAGGCGCAGCAGCTCGACAATCAGAGCGCGGTCGGTGTCGTCGATGTAGAGCACGGCGTCGGCCGGCAGGCCGGTCGCTTCCAGCGCCGCCTGGATCACCGCGACCATGGCCAGGTTGCTGCGCAGGGTCTCCTTGCCGCCGCGCAGGATGGCCGCGTTGCCGGTCTTGAGGCTCAGCGCGGCGATGTCGATAGTCACGTTGGGCCGCGCCTCGTAGATCACGCCCAACACGCCCAGCGGCGTGCGGCGGCGGGCGATGCGCAGGCCGTTGGGCAGCACGCGGCCGTCGAACTCCTGGCCTACGGGATCGGGCAGGGCAGCCACTGAACGGGTGTCGGCGGCGATACCAGCCAGCCGCTGCTCGTTGAGCATCAGCCGGTCCAGCAGGGCCGGCGACAGGCCGGCCGCCTGGCCGTCGGCTACATCCAGCGCGTTGGCGGCCAGGATTTTTGCCTGCTCGCGCGCCAGCCCATCGGCGATGGCGTGCAGGGCGGCGTTCTTCTGGGCAGTGGAAGCGCGGGCCAGCAGGCGGCTGGCGGCCTTGGCGCGTTGGCCCAAAACATCAAGGGTAGATACAGTCATTGGGTAACTCCAGACGTCGATATGCTTTGCACTGGCGGATTGATCTCTATGCACTCCCCGTGGCTGACAGAATCAGCGCCAACCTAGACGAACGCTGGCGTCAGCGACTCGCGAACCTTGACTTCTCGCTCCACCCGCTCCGCCAACTCAGCTTCTGCGATCTCCAGATCGTAGCGCGCCTGCAAACGCATCCACACGTCAGCACTGGTGCCAAAGTAGCGCGCCAGGCGCAGGGCGGTATCGGCCGTTACGGCGCGCTTGCCATGCACAATCTGGCTGATGCGCATGGCTGGAACGTTCAGATCTTGCGCCAGGCGATACTGGCTCAGGCCCAGCGGCTTCATGAAATCCTCCAGCAGCACCTCGCCCGGATGGACTGGCGGCAGCCGGTCTTCTCGCTCCAGCGTAACCTGTTTAGCCATGATAATCCTCGATCTTGACTTCTTTTGCCTTGCCATCATGCCAGTAGAAACACACGCGCCACTGCTCGTTGATGCGTATGCTGTACTGGCCGGCGCGGTCGCCATGCAATGGTTCCAGCCGATTGCCGGGCGGTGAGCGCAGGTCTCGCAGATCAACAGCGTCTGCCAGATAGAGCAGCTTGCGGCGCGCAGTTCTCTGGATCGTCGGGGGCAGCTTGCGCGACACCCGCCCATAGAAGATCTTCTCGGTCTCCTCATCCGCAAACGACTCTATCATGTTGCGATAGTATCACGACACGTTATGGTCGTCAAATCTCAGCGCCGACAGTCGCAGTACCGCCAAGGCGTCATTGCGCATCTGCCGCACCCACTCCCGGCTCAAGCCTAACCTCCTGGTTGGGGTACAACCGCAATTCACACCTTACCACAGGAGGTTACTCTATGGGTTGAGATTCTTCGCCTGACTTATTGCAATATCCCAGAAGACCACGTCAACTGAAGAGTTGCTTTCACGCCACTCACCAGGCGCACGGATGAGCGCATAATTGGTGGCCACCGTACCTGTCGAGTAATAGTAATACTCGATGGATCGCAGACGGTCAATGATCTCTGCACTCTGCGCAAAATCAGGACGCACGTAATAGTAGTGGACGTCATTTGGGTCAACCCCGTACGCAGCCGCCAAAATGTAGCCGCGCTCCTCGGCATAGTCACGGAGCAGTAGAGTCATGTTGTTCCAGGGCGTAGACTCTTTTGGTTCGGCCAGGGGCGAGAACAACCCATGAAACATAATCACATTCGGATTGTACTGATTAAGATAGGCATTGGTCACAATGCCATTTTGGGCGATCCACGGATCGTTGAGTCCCCATGTATCCACTGAACGCCAGCGCGAATAGAGCGGCAAAAGCCCTGCTTCAGAAGTAGCGAGGACAAGTTTATCCTCGGCGTAGTCACTGAGCATTCGTCCAACATCATAACGTCCATCGCGGCCGTAAGTAATCGTCCGACTGATCCGATGAGCGTACCCCAGAGCTCCTAATGCCAGCACAACTGCGAACAACATCAACGCAACTCGAAATCGTCTCGGGTATGACTTGACTGGAGGCATCCTAAGCTCACCCTCAATGCCGTGGACAATGGCATACCAAGAAATCATGAAGATCGGTAGAACTGCATACTGAAAGCGCCCCCCAAAGTTCATCTCATTTGATATAAGTACAAATGCACAGACAAAGCCTGCTATTGGTATCAGCGCAAAGGTAGTCAACCTGAGCGACCGCGATGTGCGCAATCCGAGGATGACCACAGGTATGAAGGGAAGACACATTATCAGTGTGTGGCGCAAGGCAATGCGGAGGCTGGCAGGATGAAAGGAGGCTGCGTTCTTCTTGACGAAAGGTGTGGGCAGGGGATGGCCAAAGTAGCTCCAGCGCCAGAAAAAATACAATCCCCCTAAAACTGCAAAGACAAGCAGAAACACGAGAGTAACCCGCCGCGACCGGCGCCATCCCAACAAAAAGACAATTGCAACGAGCATGAGCGTAGCAAGTATGACGCCCTCTGGCCGAACGAGTCCAGTCGTTAGACCTGCCAAAGCAAACAACGTCGCCAGAAGCAGCGAGTCAGGGCGTCTGGCAACAAGCCAAGCCAGACACCATGTCAAGCTAGCAAAGAACGCGAAAAAGGGGGTGCCAAAATAGGCAGCAACGTAGTAAAATCCGGGCCCAATGGCAAGATACAAAGCCGAGGTCAATGCCACCAGAACTGATCCACGGTGGATGTAACGAACCGCTACAAAGACGAGAAAGACGGTGAGTATGTGGGATCCAACACCGAGTGCTCTGACTGCAAACTCCACCGAGAAGCCCACACGCACCAGAGTCGCAGCAGCAATCATGAAAAGAAAGTCCGTAGCGCCGTCGACCGGAGGCTCCCCAATATTCCAGACGATTCCATGACCCGCCGCAACATGCTGTGAGTAACGCATGAGCATGGCGGCATCCTCGAACGGAGGGATGGAGAAGTCAACGACATAGCGGACAAGTAGCAGCAAGACTATGACCAATATGCTAACACTGGCGATATCCCACCACCGAGTCCGCTCGTGAGTTGTTGCCTGATGCATTGTTGCGTTTGCTTCTGCGTTCACAACACCACCAAATCATCGCGATGCACCACCTCCGGGCTGTTCTCGTAGCCCAGGATGGCGGCGATCTCGTCGGAGCGCCGGCCCTTGATCTGCTCCAGGGAGGCCGCGCCGTAGCGGGTCAGGCCGCGCGCGATCTCACGGCCGGCGCCGTTGCAGATGCGCACGGTATCGCCGCGCTGGAACTGGCCCTCGACGCCGACGACGCCCACCGGTAATAAGCTGCGGCCCTGACTGGCCAGCGCGGCGGCTGCGCCGTCGTCTACCACGATGCGGCCGGCCGGCGCGGGCCCGCCCAACAGCCAGCGCTTGCGGCTCTCCAGCCGGTTGGCCAGCGGCAGGAAGCGGGTGCCTACCCGCTCGCCCTGGGCCGCGCGCAGCACCACGTCCTCTGCGCTGCCAGCCGCAATCACCACCTCGGCCCCGCCGCGGCGGGCCAGGTCAGCCGCGGCCAGCTTGGTGCTCATGCCGCCCGTGCCCAGCCCGCTGCGGCTGCCGCCGGCCAGCGCGCGCAGGCTGTCGTCGATCTGTTCGACCTCGACGATGAGCTGGGCGTTGGGGTCGGTGCGCGGGTCAGCGGTGAACAGGCCTGGCTGGTCGGTGAGCAACAGCAGCAGGTCAGCCTCCACCAGGTTGGATACCAGCGCCGACAGGTTGTCGTTGTCGCCCAGCTTGATCTCGTCAGTAGAGAGCGCGTCGTTCTCGTTGATGATGGGTGTGATGCGCGCGGCCAGCAGGGCCTGCAAAGTGTCGCGCGCGTTGAGGTAGCGGCTGCGGTTGTCCAGATCGGAGCGCGTCAGCAGCACCTGGCCCACGACGATGCCGTAGATGTCGAAGAACTGCTCGTAGTGCGCCATCAGCCGGCTCTGGCCAACCGCGGCCAGCATCTGCTTGGCGGGCATGGCCTGGGGCAGCGGTCGCCCGCCCAGCCGCTCGCGGCCGGCCGTGATCGCGGCCGAGCTGACCACCACCACCTCGACGCCGGCCGCGTGCAGTCGTGCGCACTGGCGCACGATGTCCAGCATGCGCGGCCGGTTGAGCTGCGGCGAGCCGGCCGTCAGCACGCTGGTACCCAGTTTGAGGACGAGGCGACGACACGAAAAAGGGCTGTCAAGAGATGGCATAGGGTGGCAAACGTAGCGAGATCGATTTCGTGGTTGGCTTCAATTGGGGAAACACCGCTCCACTGGCCTCGTCCCAGTCGACATAGTTAGTTGAATCGTGGGTTGCCCAAAAGTCGCGCTCCTCATCCTCATTAGCAAAGTGTGGGATCTTGTTTGGTTGAGTTAGCATTCTACAGCATTGTTCATGCAAGTGGCGATTTCTGGAATGCTGGTCACACCTGCGCTAATCACGCAATCTCAACGCAGTATACCACCAACTTACCAATCTACCAATCTACCACCACCAATTTACCCCTTCCCTCACCCCTATGCTATACTCCGCTCCCTATGAACGCGAAAGCTCTCCACGTCCTTGAGTTCGACAAGATCCTGAACCGCCTGGCTGAGCACACCAGCTTCTCGGCCGGCCGCGAGCTGGCCCTCGGCACGCTGCCCACGGACGACCTCAGCCTGGCGCGCCAGTGGCTGGCTGAGACCACAGAGGCGCGCCGCCTGCTGGGCGAGCACACGGACGTCCACCTGGGCGGCGTGCATGACGTGCGGCCCATGCTGCCCCTGGCCGAGCGCGGCGCGGTGCTGCTGGCCGGCGACCTGCTGGAGATCCGCAGCACGCTGTTGCGCGCCCGCGCCCTGCGCAGCCTGCTGACCCGCCTGGAGACCCGCTTCCCCAACCTGGCCGACATCGGCTTTCGCATCGAGCCGGCGCCCCACGTGGCCGACCAGATCGCCACGGTCATCAGCGAGCGCGGCGACGTGCTGGACAACGCCAGCCCCCGCCTGGCCCGCCTGCGCGGCGAGATCAAGGTGGTGCAGGGGCGGTTGACCGAGCGGCTCAGCAAGCTGATCAGCTCGTCTGATACGGCGCAATACCTGCAAGAGCCCATCGTTACCCAGCGCCAGGGCCGCTACGTCATCCCGCTGCGGGCCGAGTTCAAGGGGCGCATCCGAGGGCTGATCCACGACCAGTCGGCCAGCGGGGCCACGCTCTTCATCGAGCCCTTCGGCGTGGTTGAGCTGAACAACGAGTGGCGCAAGCTGCAACTGGACGAGCAGGAAGAAATACGCCGCTTGCTGGCCGAGCTGAGCGACCTGGTGGGCAGCGAGGCCTCGCGCATCCGCCAGACCGTCGAGGCGCTGGCCCTGCTGGACCTGATCTTCGCCCGCGCCCGCTATGCCGACGACCTGCGCGCCAGCGAGCCGGAGTTGGTGGAGTTCAGGGAAAAGAAGGAAAAGCGGGAAAGAAGGGAAAGAGGCAAAGCGCGCGCCAATCTGGAGACCCAGGCCAGCGGCTCTGAACCTGCCACCTTTGACCTGCAACCTGCAACCTCCGACCTGCCACCTGCCACTCCCCGCCACCCCGGCTCCACCATCACCCTGCGCAAGGCGCGCCACCCGCTGCTGGACCCGGAGACGGTGGTGCCCATCGACGTTTACCTGGACGACGACTACTTCGTCATTCTGGTCACCGGCCCCAACACCGGCGGCAAGACGGTGACACTCAAGACCGTGGGCCTGCTGGCGTTGATGGCCCAGGCGGGGCTGCACGTGCCGGCTGGCGATGGCTCCATGCTCTCCTGCTTCGAGGCCATCTACGCCGACATCGGCGACGAGCAGAGCATCGAGCAGAGCCTGTCCACCTTCTCCAGCCACATGACCAACATCATCGCCATCCTGGACGAGGCCGACGAGCGCAGCCTGGTGCTGCTGGACGAGCTGGGCGCGGGCACCGATCCGGAAGAAGGGTCGGCCCTGGCGCGGGCGCTGCTGGACCACCTGGTACAGCGCAGCGTGACGACCCTGGCTACCACCCACTACAGCGACCTCAAGGTCTACGCCCACAGCACGCCCGGCGTACGCAACGCTAATGTCGAGTTCGACCTGGAGACGCTGGCGCCCACCTATGAGCTGAGCATTGGCCTGCCCGGCCGCTCCAACGCGCTGGCCATTGCCACCCGGCTGGGCATGGACAGCGCCATCATCCGCGCGGCTGAAGCCCTGGTGCGGCCGGAGGCGCTGGAGGCCGACAGCCTCTTGCAGGACATCAAGACCACGCGCGAGCGGCTGGAGGCCGAACGCTCCCAGGCTGAGGCCGCGCGCCGCCAGGCCGAGGCCCACGAGAAGGAACTGCGCTATCGCCTGACCCGCATCGAGGAGGCGCGGCGCGAGGTGCTGAACGAGGCGCGCGCCCAGGCCCAGGCCGAGCTGGACGAGGTGGAGGCCGAGATCGACCGCCTGCGCCGTCAACTGGCCGGGTTCGGCGCCAGCAGCCACACCAGCGGCCCCAGCACGCACCAACAGATGCTGGCCGAGGCGCAGCAGGTGGTCGCCCAACGTCGCAAAGCGGCCGAGCCAGCCCCGCCATCCATCGAGACCCAAGCGACGGCCAGCCAACGGGCCGTGCCGCTGGCCGTGGGCGACACGGTGTGGATACCCAGCCTGCAGGCCAGCGGCCAGATTGCGGCCATCTCCCTGGCGGAGCAGGACGCGGAGGTGCAGATTGGTTCATTCCGGATGCGGCTGCCGTTGGGCCGGCTGGAGCGCCGCGACGTGAGCCAGGCCACACCTGTGGGCATCGCCAAGCCCAAACGCGTGGCTGCGCCTGAACCCACCGGCGGCGCAGCGCCCCTTCCCCACGTCGGCTTGGAACTGGATATCCGCGGCTCAAATATCGAAGAGATGCTGCCCCGGCTGGAAAAATACCTGGACGACGCTTACCTGGGCATGATGCCCTGGGTGCGCATCATCCACGGCAAAGGCACAGGCGTGCTGCGCACGGCCGTGCGCAGGGAGCTGAGCAAGCATCCCCTGGTCAAGAGCTTTCGCGAGGGAGAGGCAGGCGAGGGAGGCGAGGGCGTCACTGTGGCTTACATGGTTGGACAGTAAAAAAAGCGAAGAGCTGCGCTGGGTGCCTCCCCCCCGAGCACCCAGCGCAGCCCTTGCCGAACGTACTGGCCTGTGGTTTGTCATGAAGCTGCGTTGGCATGTTGCGACTGTACTCCAGACGTAATCCTTGCAATCCCCGCCCCCGCTCAACTAGTTCTGTCGCCTTGTATACCATCCAGAAAGTCAAAAACTGCTGCAAAGAATACGGCCAGAGCAGCCAGCGATGCAGGCCACACACAGACCGCTGCACGTTCAGGGCCATTCTAGCAGAGGACTGCAACGAAAGTGCAACGACAATCAAGCGATTGACACGGTAGCAACGCATGGCGCATTCGGATATCAAACTGCTAGGCACTTTCCAGATGACAATCGATGGGGAGGCTGTTTCAGGCTTTCGCTCGGACAAAGCGAGAGCCTTGTTGGCTTACCTGGCCCTGGAACAAACGCGCTCCCACCGCCGCGACTGGCTGGCAACGCTGTTATGGGGCGACTACGATGACCGCTCGGCGCGGCGCAGCCTGAGCAGCGCGCTGGCCAATCTGCGCCAGTTGCTTTCGCCTCTGGGATCAGCAGCGGTACTGGAGGCAGACCGCAGCGACATCTCGTTTCAAAGCAACGCGGAAGCGATCACGGTGGATGTTGTGCTGTTCCGCGACCTGCTGGCCGCTGTCGCCCACCACCCCCATCGGGCGCTGATCCACTGCCCAGACTGCATCCAGCGCCTGAATCAGGCAGCCGATCTTTATGCGGGGCCGTTTTTGCCTGGACTGAGCTTCAGCGATAGCCCTGGCTTCGACGAATGGCAACAGACACAGCAAGAGGCTCTTTACCAGCAGGCGCTGCACGTCCTCAATACCCTGGCCGCGCATCACCTGGCTGCTAACCGCTACAACCAGGCCGAACAATACGCCCGCCGTCAGCTCAGCATGCTGTCGTGGCACGAGGAAGCGCATCGCCAGTTGATGCTGGCCTTGGCTGGCGCGGGCAAACGCAATGCTGCCCTGACCCAGTACGATGTCTGCCGCGCCGTCCTGGCCGCTGACCTGGGGGTTGAGCCGGAGGATGAGACCACCGAGCTGTACCAGCGCATCAAGTCCGGCCTTCCGCTGCCTGCCGGGCTACAGGGCGACGGCCCAGCAAACAATCCCTACCGCGGGTTGCAGTCGTTTCGCGATGTGGACGCGGCCGATTTCTACGGTCGGGAGGCTATCACCCGCCAGTTGATCGAAGTGGTACAGCGCGGATCGCTGGCCGCTTTGATTGGGCCATCGGGCAGCGGCAAGTCATCGGTATTGCACGCCGGCCTGATTCACCATCTGCGCAACAACTCCTTGACGGGCGCGCCTGTCAATGGCAAGGCCGTCGAAACCTGGGCTATCTGCGAGGCGCGCCTGGGCAGCCAGCCGTTCCACGCCCTCGCCGCCGCCATCGCTCCTCACATCCAGCCGAACAATCCCCGACTGCCGCAGGGCGCCACGCCTGACAGAGCCAGCTTGGCGGCTATGCTGGCCGGCGGCCAGGTTTCACTGGCCCACTTGCTGAGTGGAGGGACTGGCTCCGACGGCGCCGGCCAGCGTCTGCTGCTGCTGTTGGATCAGTTCGAGGAGCTATACACGCTGTGTGCTGACCCCGATCAGCGCACCACGTTTATCGATCTGCTGGTGGAAGCGGCAGCCAACGCCGGCGCCCATCCTCACCTGTCCATCCTGTTGGGCGTGCGCGCCGACTTCATGGGGCAGGTGCTCTCGCACCGTGCGCTGGCCGATGTCATGCAGGGCAACACCATCATGCTGGGGCCCATGAACCGCCAGGAGTTGGCCGACGCAATCGTCAAGCCTGCCCAGGCTCAGGGCGTGCGGCTGCAAGATGGCCTGATGGCGCGGCTGCTAAACGATGTCGGCCAGACTCCCGGCCGGCTGCCCCTGCTGGAATTCGCGCTGACCCAGCTCTGGGAGCGACAAGACGAGGGCTTTCTGACCCATGAGACCTACGACGAGATCGGCCGGGTGGAGGGCGCGCTGGCAGCCCACGCAGAGCAGGTCTATGCCACGCTCAGTCATGACGAGCAGAGCGCAGCCCGACGCGTCCTCTTACAGATGATTCAGCTCGGCCAGGACACCGAAGATACCCGCCGGCCTTTGTTGTCCAGCGAGGTTGACGCCGCTGACTGGGCGCTGCTTCAGAAGCTGGCAGGCCAGCGGCTGGTCGTAACCGACTTCGACGCGCGCGGCCGTCAGACAGCAGAGATCACGCACGAGGCGCTGATCCACGGCTGGGGACGCCTGCGCAACTGGATCAACACCGACCGGGCTTTCTACCTCTGGCAGCAGCGAACCCGCCTGATCGTCGATCAGTGGCTCGCCAGCGGCCGCGACCAGGGGGCCTTGCTGCGTGGGGCGCCGTTAGCCGAGGCCATTGGCTGGCAGACGAGCCGCCCGGAAGATATCACCCCCAAAGTGCTGGAGTTGCTGACTGCCAGCCAGGCGCAACGGCAGCGGGACGAAATGGAGGCCGAGGCCGGCCGGCAGAAAGCCCTCGCCCAGGTTGAAGCTTTGGCCGCAGCCGAACACCAGCGTGCAGAGGTCGAAGCACGATCCAACCAACGTCTGCGCTGGCTGTCGGCTACCCTGGCTGTCGTCGCCCTGCTGGCAATGCTGACAGGGATACTGGCTGCGTCCAGCCGCAACGAGGCGCTGCGGCAGTCAGCTCTGGCCCAGGACGCCCAGGCCAGAGCCGATTTCGAGCGCGGCGTTGCCCAGAAGGAAGCCCTGCTGGCCCGCGCTCGCCAGTTGGCCGCCCAGTCGCTCAACCTGGCCGAGTCAGCCCCCGATCTATCGATCTTGCTGGCGCTGCAAGCGCTGCATCTCAACGAAAACCAGGATGAGGCTTCCGATTTTCTGCTCAACCTGACCCTCGACCCGCTGCTGGCCGCTGTGCTGCACGGCCAGGACGCCAGCATCTTCCGTGCGGTAATCAGTCCGGATGGCCGTTGGCTGGCGACGGGCGGAGAAAACGGGGCCATTTGGCTCTGGGACCTGGAACGCAATCAGCCGATGGGAACGCCCTTGACCGGCCATCAGCAGCCAGTCCAGGCGTTGGCCTGGAGTCCCGACAGCAGGCGTTTAGTATCGGGAGACAGGACCGGTCTACTGCGTTTCTGGGACGCACAGACCCAACAGCCGTTAGGCGATCCCATCTCGGCCCATACGACAGCGGTGACTGCCCTGGCATTTACACCAGACGGACAGACGGTGTTGTCGGCCAGCGATGACAGCAGCATGAAGAGCTGGCATGCAGCAACGGGGGCCTCTGTGGCAGAGGCGCTGCCGCTGGCAGGGCAGAACGGCCTGGCCTTCAGCGCTGATAGCAGTCGCATTGTGTCGAAGAGCGATATCACCTTGACCGTGCAAAGTGTCGTCAGTGGGGCGCTGCTCGGCCCGCCCATGGCTCTTCATACCAACACCATCCACGAAGCGATGATCAGCCCTGATGGCAGCCGCCTGGCCTCGGCCAGCTTTGACGGCGTCGCCATCGTCTGGGACATCGCCACTGGACAGCCTGTTTATCCACCGTTGCAAGGACACGATGGCCGCGTGCTGACTGTTGCATGGAGCCCCGATGGCAAGTTCCTGGCGACAGGCGGCACCGACTCCCGCATCATTCTGTGGGATGCCGCGACCGGAGGGCTGTTGGGCGCGCCGCTGCTGGGACACAGCAATTGGGTGCGTTCGCTAACCTGGACTCCGGACGGGCGCAAGCTGATCTCCGGCGACGCATTGGGTGAGATCCTCATCTGGGATGTGGGCAACGTGCGCTGGCTTGCCGGGCATGCCAGCACTGTGCGCGGCCTGGCCTTCAGCCCAGACGGACGCAGGCTGGTCTCGGGCAGCTTTGACCAGACCTTGCGGCTGCGCGATGCGGCCAGCGGCCTCGATCTGTGGCCGCGCCTGCCAGCCCATGACAACGCGGTACTGAATGTGGCCTATAGCCCGGATGGCCGCTATCTGGTTTCCGCCAGCGCGGGCGGCGAGCTGATGCGTTGGGACGCAGACAGCGGCCAGCAAATCGGCCAGCCGCTGCGCGGCCATGCCGGCCCCGTAGCAGGGCTGGCCATCGCCCCGGACGGACAGATCATCGCATCCGGCTCCTTTGACAACACGTTCATCCTTTGGGACGCAGCCACAGGCGAGCCATTGTTCGCACCCTTCGCAGCACACGATGGCTGGGTGATCAGCCTGGCTTTCAGCCCTGACGGACGCACCCTGGCCTCAGGCAGCAGCGACACGACCATCCGGCTGTGGGACGTGGCCACAGGCCAGCAAATCGGCCAGCCGCTGCTCGGCCACTCTGGCTGGGTAACGAACCTGGCCTGGAGCGCCGACGGGGCCGCCCTGGTGTCTGGCAGCCTTGACGAGACGGTGCGCTTTTGGGATGTGGCCACCGGCCAGCCGGCCGGCGAGCCGTTGATCGGCCATCAGGCCCCCGTCTGGAGCGTCAACTTCAACCCGGCCGATGGAGGTCGCAGCCTGTACAGCGGCGACAACAGCGGGACAATCATCTGGTGGGATGCAGCCACTCATCAGGCGCTGGCTCCACCGCTGCGTTCCGGCATCGAGACCGAAAGCATGGCAATCAGCCCTGACGGCCGCACGATGGCCATTGGTTCGTTCAGCAACAATGGCCTGGTCAGCCTGTGGGACCTGCCGTCAGCTTCGTGGGAAACGCGCGCCTGCAAGATGGCCAATCGCGATCTGACCCCCCAGGAGATCGAGAAATACATCGGCAACGCGCCTTACAAGGGAATTTGTCCGCAGGAGGCTGTCCCGTGACCCCGGAAGAGGAGAAAGTGCTCAACACCTTCGTGCGCGATGGCCGTCTGGTGCGCATACCGGCCCGCCATGGCAAGAAGCTGGTGATTCTGCGCTGGCTGGTCGAGCGCTTCGAGTTGGGCGTGACCTACCCCGAACATCAGGTCAATCAGATCTTGGGACAGGTGGACCCAGACTACGCGGCGCTGCGCCGCTATCTGGTCGACGCGGGCCTGATGCAGCGCGACCAGGGCGTCTACTGGCGGACAGCGCCGCCCGGCGAATGAAGTTTACCGCGTCCATGCTGCCAACCTCCACCCTCATCGACCTCATGGGCTGGGTCGGCGCGGTCCTGCTGCTGGCGGCCTACGCCTTGGTCTCCAGTCGCAGACTGGCCGGCGACAGCGTGCGCTTTCAACTGCTCAACCTGGGCGGCGGCGTGCTGTTGGCGGCCAACTCCGCCTACCACGGCGCGCTGCCCTCGGTAGCGGTCAACGCCGTGTGGATCGTCATCGGCCTCGCCGCCCTGCTGCGCGCCCGCCGCCGTTTCAAGCCCGCTGATTGAGCAGGCTGCCGCCGCGACGCTGAAGGCGAACGCGCTCAAACCCAACGGTAAAACACAAACCACTTGACAGATCGGGCCAACAGGGGATAATGGCCCCATTGGGCAATTTGTACGCTACAAGTTACTACCCAGGCCCAGGTGCCGGGCACTTGCACTTGGGATGAACTACAAGTGCCCGGCACCTGAGCAGCTACCTCTATAAGTTCTTTGGGTTGAGCATGGATCGACTGCGTTTGCGCGACTTCGACATCGAGATCAGCCCGGCCGGCGCTGATGGCCGCTACCCGGTGGCGGTGCTCAGCTCGCCGTCGGGCCAGGCGCGCGCGGCCATGGTCTTCCCCTGGAAGCCGGCTGAGCTGCAAGCCCGCCTGGTTGCGCTGGAGGACGCAGTGCTGGGCAGCGGCGCAGGCCAGGACGCGCCAACCTTCGGCGGCCAGCTCTTCGACGCCCTGCTGGCCGGCGAGGTGCGCACCGTCTACGACCGCAGCCGCCAGGCCGTATCCAGCAGCGGCGAGGGCCTGCGCATCCGGCTGCGGGTCAACGCGCCGGACCTGGCCACCGTGCCGTGGGAGTTTCTCTACGACCCGCGCGCTGGCGAGTTTCTGGCCCTCTCGCGGCTCACCCCCATCGTGCGCTATCTGGAGCTGCCGCTGGGCGAGCAGACGTTGGCCGTCAAGCCGCCGCTGCGCATCCTGGGCCTGATCGCCAGCCCAACCGATGCTGCGCCGCTGGACCAAGCGCGAGAGAAAGCGCGGCTGGAGCAGGCCGTGCAGCCGCTGCAAGCCAAGGGCCAGGTTGAACTGGTCTGGCTGGAGGAGCAAAGCTGGCGCGGCTTGCAGGCAGCCATGCAGGCTGGGCCGTGGCACGTCTTCCACTTTGTGGGCCACGCAGCCTTCGATCCGACCAGCGACGCTGGCGTGCTGCTGCTGGCCGGAGACGACGGCCGCTCCACCCGCATCAGCGCCGGTCAACTGGCCGGCCTGCTGGCCGACCACCGCACCCTGCGCCTGGCCGTGCTCAACGCCTGCGAAGGCGCCAGGGGCAGCGAGCAGAGCCGTTTTTCCAGCATCGCGGCTGGTCTGGTGCGTCGCGGCCTGCCGGCCGTGCTGGCTATGCAGTACGAGATCAGCGACCGGGCGGCCATCGAGTTCACCAGCAGCTTTTACGCCGCGCTGGCGGCCGGCCTGCCCATCGACGCCGCCACCTCCGAGGCGCGCAAGGCCATCGACCTGGCCCTGGCCGGTTCGCTGGAGTGGGGCACGCCGCTGCTGATCATGCGCACGCCGGACGGGACGCTGTGGGAGGTGCAGCGACGGCGCAAGCTGCCTGTGCTGGCTGTGGCCGGCATGGCCGCGGCCGCGCTGCTGGTGGTCAGCCTGCTGGCCTGGATCGCCTTCCAGGTCACGCCATCCAGCCAACCGCCGCCGCCCATGACCGGCGCATTCAACATCGCCGTGGCCGAGTTCGGCCAGATCGACCCGGCCAGCGGCCAGGCGCAGCCCTCCACGGCCGGCCAGGCTCTCAGCCGCTGGCTGTTCGATGCCCTGCAGCGCGAGCTCAGCGCCCAACTGGGACAAACCCCGCTGGCCGGCCAGATCGAGCTGCGCCACGACGCCACCACCCCCCTCGTCCGCGGCGCCACGGCCGACGAGCGCGCCGCTGCGGCCGCCGAGCTGGCGCGCAGCATCAACGCCCACGTGGTGGTTTACGGCTATGTGACGCCAGGCGGCAGCGCCGACGACTTGCAGATCGAGCTCTACGTCTCGCCGCAGGCCAGCGCAGACGAGATGGGCGGGCTGGTGGGCAACTATGCCTTGGGCCGCGCGCTGCCCTTGCCGCCCAACCTCGACATCGGCAACCCACGCGCCAACATCGTCGTCAGCAACCAGGTCGGCTTGCGCTCGCGCATCCTGTTGTGGCTGACTTTGGGCCTGACCCAGGATTTGCTGGGGGAGCACGTGCGGGCGCTGGCCACCTTCCAGCAGGCAGAGCAGGCGCTGAGCGACTGGTCCGACGCCGACGGCAAGGAGCTGCTGTACTACTTCCAGGGGCGGCAGCACTTGTTCCTGCGCCAGTTGGACGAGGCGCGGTCGGCCCTGGAGCGGGCGCTGGCGCTTAACCCCAGCTTCGCGCGGGCGTCCATCGCCCTCGGCGGCGTCTCAGCGTTCGAGGCCAACCAGATAGAGGATAGCGCGGCGCGGCTGGGGCCGGATGGCCTGTTGACGCAGGCCATCGACGCCCAGCGGCGCGGCCTGGCCCTGGCCGAGGCGCAGAACGACGGCTACACGGGCGCAGTGGCGCGCACGGCGCTGGCCCAGAGCCTGGGCGTCCTGTGCATCTCGCAGTTCAACGTGAGTCTCCTCGCCGAGGCCGGGGCCGCCTGCGCCGAGGCAGCCGCTCAAGCCAATGAGGCGATTACGTTCCTGGAGACCACGCAAGAACAGCGTTTGCTGGCTCAAGCCTGGCTGGCGCAGGGCTTAGCCCACTACGGCCGGAACTTTGTCGCAGCCGCTGCGGGCGACACAGCGGCGGCCAAGGTGGAGACCGAGGCGGCCATTGCGGCCTTCGAGCAGTGCATCAGCCTGGGCGACGTGGCCTTCTTCGATCAGACCCTGCGTGAGCGGGTGATCGACCAGGCCTGCCAGCCCAACCTGAGCGCCGCTCGAGGCCGGCTCGACCAACTGGAGAGTCCATAACCATGTCCCATCGAAACCTGACCATCATGATCATGTTGGCCGGCTTGGTCCTGCTGGCAGCCGGCTGCAGTGGACAAGCGACGCCTGACCTGGACGCGGCCGTGCAAACAGCGCTGGCGCAGACTCGCGAGGCCGAAGCGCAGATCGCACAGGCCGTGGCCGCCACGCTGACTGCCAGCGCGCCCCAGCCCGAAACCCCGCCAGAGCCGACGCCCACCAGCCCGCCTGCGGCCACCCTGGAGCCAGCGCCGACCAGCCCACCCACTGCGACGCCGACCGCCGTGCAGGTGGAGATCATCCCGCCGGCAACGCCCACTGCGCCCCCACCTCCTGCGCCGACCCCCACGCCAGTGCGCATCGCGATCAGCCCAGTGGACGGCAACGACGGCAACGACTTTCTGCGCAGCAGCGCCAACGAGAACGACGGCCGGGTTGTTCTGCTGCCCGGCTTTGACCAGGCCGCGGTGGAGGACACCCCCACCTTCCGCGACTTCATCAACTTGCGCGTCGAGGTCTTCGACACGCGCGCCGGGCTGACCGACGGCGCGGGTATCCAGCAGGTCATCTTCAGCATCGTGGCTGACGATGGCTTGGGGGATGTGGTGTGGGAGAAGGTGGAGACCACGGCGCCCTACTGCCTCTTTGGCGGCAACGATCCGGGCTGCTCCCCCATCAACCTGCGCAGCGGCGCCCAATGGCCCAACCCCTTCGCCGGACAGATCAACAACAACGTCTACCTGGCCCAGATCGACATTGTGCCTGAACAGGGTGACGAAACCCAGTGGCGCTGGCGT
Source organism: uncultured Anaerolinea sp. (assembly GCA_964626845.1). Classification (GTDB taxonomy): domain Bacteria; phylum Chloroflexota; class Anaerolineae; order JAAEKA01; family JAAEKA01; genus JAAEKA01. The sequence continues at coordinate 32,058 of CAZVGR010000001.1, read as the reverse complement.
TTCTTCATCGACTCGCCCAACCTGGCGGCCGCGCCTGTCCCTAATACCGCCCGCATCAACCGCATTTGGGTGCAGGATGGCCGCTACTTCGTTGACTTCGAAGCCTTCGGCTTCACGCCCCAGCTTCCCGGCCAGCATCTGCACTTCTTCTTCGACAGCGTGCCGCTGGCGCAGGCCGGCGCGCCCGGCAGCGGGCCATGGCAGATCTATCCCGCGGCCAACGGCCAGCCCGCCTCCAGCCCCTTCACCCTGTTCACCGTGGCCCAACGGCCTGCCAACGCCAGCCAGATGTGCGTGCTGGTGGCCAACGCCAACCACAGCGTCAACCAGGGGACGGGGAATTGTGTGGTGTTGCCGTAACGTAATGCGTAATGCGTAACGAGTAACCGGAATCGTATGGGAGATTCTCCGGATTATGGGTTACGAACACGCAACGAGTAACCGGAATCCCATGGGGAGATTCTCCGAGTTACGCATTACGCATTACGCATTACTCGTTACGTGCGCCAGCCACGCCGCCGGGATCAGATAACACCCCCCAAAAAGCACGCGAGGCAGGCAAACGCCTGCCTCGCTCTGCTTTTGGCCAACGCGGTCGGCGCCTGTTCAGCGCCGGGTGCGTTCGGTCACGACTGTTTCAGCCCGCCGGCCACCAACTCCACGATGTCCTTGACCTCGATGCCCTGGTCGGCCTGCTTGGAGGCGTCGGTCAGCATGGTCAGGCAGAAGGGGCAGCCCACGGCGATGGTCTTGACGTCCAGCGCGGCCGCCTCTTCGTAGCGGGTGATGTTGACGGCCGCCTGGCCGTGCTCTTCTTCCTTCCACATCTGCGCGCCGCCGGCGCCGCAGCAGAAGCTCTGCTCGCCGTGGCGCGGCATCTCGACGAAGCTGCCGTTGACCCCTTGCAGCGCCATGCGCGGCGCGGCGACCACGCCGTTCATGCGGCCCAGGTAGCAGGGATCGTGCAGGGTGATGCCGCCCTTGACCGCGCCAGCCATCGGCCGCAGCTTGCCCTTCTCCATCATCTCGGCCATGAACTGCGTGCTATGGATCACCTCGTAGCTGCCGCCGTACTGGTGATACTCCTTGCCCAAGGCGTGCATGCAGTGCGGGCAGGTAGTGACGATGCGCTTGGGTTTCTCGCCGGCCATGAACTCGTTGAGCACCTCAATGTTGGCCATCGCCAGTTCGTAGAACAGCGCCTCGTTGCCGGAGCGGCGGGCCGAGTCGCCAGTGCAGCTCTCCATCTCGCCCAGCACCGCAAAGCTGGTGTTGGTGGCCTTGAGGATCTCGGCGAAGGCGCGGGCCGTGCTCTGCGCCCGCATGTCATAGGCCGGCGCGCAGCCGACCCACCACAGCACGTCGAAGTCGGGGTTCTCCTCCACCGTGGGGATGTCCAGCCCGTCGGCCCACTTCATCCGGTCGCGCCGGGCCAGGTTCCACGGGTTGCCAGAGCGCTCCATGCCCTTGTAGGCCGTCTGCAGCTCGTGGGGGAAGCTGTTCTCCATCATCATCTGGTTGCGGCGCATGTAGAGGATGTCGAACATCGGCTCGTTGCCCACCGGGCAGACCTGGATGCAGGCGCCGCAGGCCGTGCAGGCCCAGACGGCAGACTCACTGATCGCGTAGTCCAACAGGGGATCGGTTGCGCCGCCGTTGGCGATGGCCGTGCTGTTGGCGTTGATGTACATGCGCTTGTTGATCTCCAGGGCGGACGGGGAGAGCTCCTTGCCGGTGGTGTAGGCCGGGCAGACGTCCTGGCAGCGGTTGCACATGATGCACGAGTAGGCGTCCAGGATGTGCTTCCAGGGCAGTTGCTCCAGCGTGGCCACGCCGAACTGCTCGATGGTCTCATCCTCCATGTCGATGCGCTCGATCTCGCCGCGCGAGGTGCGCTTGGGATGGAGCAGGAAGTTGACGCCCGACATCATCAGGTGGATGTGCTTGGTGTAGGGGAAATAGGGGACGAAGGCCAGGATCAGGCCCAGGGCGATCCACCAGGCGAGGTGCTGGGCCACCACCAGCGCGCCCTCGCTCAGGCCGCCCCACAGGCCGCTGACCGCGGTGGCGAAGGGTTGCCAGGGGTCGCCGTGGCCCAGTACCAGTTGCTCCTGCGCCACCAGGAAGCTCTCGCCCAGGAAGCGGAAGCCGATGTGGGCCAGGATGAACAGACCGACGATGAGCGAGTCGCGGCGGATGCGGCCGTTCTTGACCTGCTCCGTCAGCTTGATGTTTTCGTGGTAGTTGAGCGCCTGTGATTTGAAGACGAAGCGGCGCAGCAAGAACCAGGCCATGGCCACCAGCGCGCCTACGCTGAGCACATCGGCAACCAGGCGGTAGATGTTGCCAACGGTACCTGGTACGTTCCAGCCAGTGAACCCTCGCACCACATCCAGCGCGTTGACCAGGAAGTAGAACATGAAGGCCCAGGCGATCAGCGCGTGCATGAAGGATGCGCCCGGCCGGGCCCGCCAGGTGGGCAGCAGGCCGATCCACTGCACGGCCGCGTTCCACAGCCGGCGCGGGATCTCGTTGGCCGGGAAGTCGCCCTGGCCGCGCTTGATGATCAGGTAGACCTTTTTGAAGCCTTTGTAGCCAAAGTAGAGCGACGCCACGACGGCGAGCGCAAAGAGGATCATTTCAATCGGGGTGAGCTGGAATTCGACCATAGCGAGGCTCCTTCTGAATGAGGGGACTAGCGGCGTTGCGGGCCTGCCGCACACCTGCTAGAGTGTAACGCATTTTGACGCTGTTGACTATGACCTGCGTCATAAAAACCGGAGCAGTGTGGGCTATTTGTGGGGCATTATACAAGAGGCACACACAAATTGCAAGCTCCGTGACGCGCCGCGTCACGCGCCACCCGTCCCGTAGGACGATTTGCCAAATCGTCCGTCCCCCTCCCTCCGTCCCGTAGGACGATTTGCCAAATCGTCCATCTCCCTCCCTCCATCCTGTGGGACGATTTGGCAA
>CAZVGR010000001.1:0-28985 GCA_964626845.1 uncultured Anaerolinea sp. | reverse complement strand
ATCGTCCGTCCCCCTCCCTCCGTCCTGTGGGACGATTTGCCAAATCGTCCGTCCCCCTCCCTCCGTCCTGTGGGACGATTTGCCAAATCGTCCGTCCCGCATACCACAAACGCGCGCCAACGAGCGTAGAACGATTTTGGAAAATCGTTCTACGCTTAGTATGCCCCAGGCAACTGGTCGAGTGAGTCGATTATCCGGAAACGATTTGGAAAATCGTTCTACGTCCGGTACACTGTCGCTCATGAACGACCTCCCCCCGCCCGCTTACGTCTACATCGTGCGCTGCGCCGACGGCACGCTCTACACCGGCTGGACCACCGACGTGGCCCGCCGCGTGGCCGAGCACAACGCCGGCCGCGGCGCGGCCTACACCCGCCAGCGCGGCCCCGTGACCCTGGTCTACAGCGAAGCCCACCCCGACCGCTCGACCGCCATGCGCCGCGAGGAGCAGATCAAGCGGCGCGGCAGGCGCTACAAGGAGCGATTGCTGGCCGGCGTCGCGTAGATCCGGTTACTTGAGCCTTTACAATTCAATCCAGCCATCACGCTGGAGGTGCGAGTCGTGTGCTAGCAGTGACCGCCGGAGGATAAATCCCACCGGCTAAAAAACAGCGCCGGATCAATCCGGCTGTGTGCCGCGTCACCAAGCCCCGTTGACGGGGCGCTATTGGCTAGCCGGGGGACTTTATCCCCCGGCGGCCAGCGCTGACAGGCCGGTCGCATATTGACCGAGGTATCCGGGATAATTCGTTATTCTCCAAACAACCGGCTTTACAAATCATGCGCCTGCCGCACGCCGATGTCGGTTTGCGTAGTCGTGGAAACCAATCTCTTCAAACAACTCAGCTGCTTGCAGCAGATAAGGGCGAGCTTCCTCTTTACGACCAACTCGGAGCAAAGTCCAGCCAAAATTCCCTATCTGCGCCGGCACGCTGTAACGAGATCCAATTGCCTTGTAGATGCCGACAGCTTGCGTAAGAAGCTGGTCAGCTTCGGATTTTCGTCCTTCGACAAGCGCAAGCTGCCCCATAGAAGATAGCGTGTTGGCCGCGCCCAGCCGGTCGCCGATGGCCTGGAAGTCGGCCAGCGCCGCCCGGTACGCCTCGCCCGCACCGGCCAAATCGGCCTGGCGCAGCGCCAGATCGCCCAGGGCAAGGCGCGTGTTGGCCGCGCCCAGCCGGGCGCCGATGGCCTGGAAGTCGGCCAGCGCCGCCCGGTACGCCTCGCCCGCACCGGCCAAATCGGCCTGGAACTGGCGGATTGTGCCGATCTGCAGCCGGCTATCGGCTTCGCTCTGGCGATCCTGGATTGCTTGGGCGATCTCTAGCCGGCGTTGCAACGCCGCCTCGGCCTGGTCGAAGCGGTCGCTAAAGTACCAGATATTGGCCAGCTTGCCCAGCAGACCGGCGATGGCCGCCTGGTCTGGCTCTGGAACAGCTTCATACTCGTCCAACAGACCGAGGAAGAGACGCTCCTGCCGTTCCCGCTCGACCACGCTGTCCCAAGTGGCTGGCGCGGCCGCGGAGAGGCTGCGCAGCATGTCCGCCTGCAAGGGGATCGACACCTGGAAATCGAACACCCCAGAGTGGCGATTGAAAAAGTTCGGAGAATAGCGCGCAATCAGCGCCCGATCAGCCTCGCAAATCCAGAACACCAGGCTATGCGGCGCTTTCCAGAACTGCTCGCGCTGCAAGTCCAGGTAGCCCAGAAAGCCGGCGTCAAAGGCTCGCCAGGCATCGAAGAAGAAAATCACCGCTCGTTTGTCGATGACGTCAGGGGGTAATCCCTCGAGGTAATCGCGCGGGTTGGGTCGCTCCGCAGAAAGCGTGAACTCGAAAAGCGGCAGCGGTTCCAGCCGCGCTTGCAGAGCAGCGACTATAGCATCTCGTACAGCGGCCACATTGTAGAGACAAAAGACCCATGCCCCGCGCTCGGCGTGGCTCAGCAGCAAGACCAACCGCTCGAACTCGCGCGACGAGATCAACGCCGGTGCGTCAGTTCCCGCAGGGGTTGCGCCGTTGCCGCCAAGCTGCGTTCGGGTGGCTACTGCGTCAGTCATGAGTCGAGCGCTCGATCAACGGGCGCACAAGGGGATGAATGCCGAACCAGGGTTCGCCGTTGAAGTATTCCAACAGACAACCGGTGTAGAGTGCCTCGCGCACGGCCTCTTCGTTGGTCAGCTCCTGTTGCTCCAGTTGCTGCCGCAAGACTTCGTAGTCCTGTCGGCGCATCAGCGCCTTGAAGTCGCCGCGCATCTCGGCAATCGCGCGCTCAGCGCTGGGCAGGTCGATGACCGTCTTGCCGTCCACCAGGGCTTGTTCCGCGGACCACTGCCCCAAGCGTATCAATGTGCCAATCAATCCGCCGCTGGCCGAGATGATCGCCTCCAGGGCGTCGGTATCGATCAAGGCGCTGTCGAGACGCCTGAGGAAGATGGCCCGCAGTATCTGGCGCCCAGCTTCGTCGGGATTGCCTTCGTGATCGTGTAAGCGCACGGGGGGCAAGATGTAATGGCGGCCAAAGCTAGGCGTGATCTGGTTGAAGTCCAGCGAATTGCGCAGCGCCACCGGATAGGTGTAGATGATCGATGCCGGCACCGTGGTCAACGACCGAGCATGCTCCAGGAACAGATCACGAGCATTAGCCAGGTTGAGCTTGTCGATGTCCTCGACGATGAACAGCACCCGGCGCTCTCCATTGCGCTCCACCTGATCGATGACATATCTCATTCGATCCAACAGCTCAGACAAGTGTAAGGAGATGCGTTCTCGCAGAGTTTGACGCGTCAGCGTCTCCGTGCTGACCTTGGCTTCAAGCTGCACTGCTAGGAAATTCACCTGGCCGCCCAGGCTCGTATCTTTGGGCGCCGGGACAAACTGCAAGCCCTCGATGCGTTTTTCAAACCAGAGGCGTACTTCGTCCAGCAGGTTCTCTCTGACAAGTTCCTTGACGCCCTTGGGAAACAGCTTCTCGTCGGTGGCCTGTTCCAACAGACGAGCGGCCATGACAAGCATCAGGTCTGCATAATGCACATCATGCGCGTTGAGGGTATCCGCAACGGAGAAGTTCACGATGAAGAACGCCTCCTGCAGCCGGGTTGCCAACGCGTTTAGCGCCGTGGTCTTGCCACTGATGCGATGGCCGGTGAACAGAAGTTTGAGACGATGCTGCGCACGCAGCATGGTTTCCATGCGATCAAGCAATTGCCGGGGGTGCTCAACATAGTAATACTTCAGTTCAGATCCACTCAAGGCAGTTGGAGAGAAAGTGGTCAACGCTTACGTCAAGTTAGGAGCGCGCATGGATCCTCACCTCACGGACAGGACGAAAGAATTGAACGTTCGATAGGCGGCGGACGACAGCTAACGCCTGCTGGTAGTAGTCGCTGGCGGCTGCCACGTCACCCTTCTGGACTGCCAGATCGCCCAATTGGCGCAGGATAGCCACTTCCTGCTCCTGAACATTCCAGGCCCGGCTCTGCGCTGGCTGCTCCAGTTGCTGCACAAAGGCGTCGTCGCGCAGCAGGCTGGCCAGTTGCTCGCCGATTGGGGTCAGCGAGATCATGTCGCCGCCGAACGCGCCGCCCGAGACCCGCGAGAACTCGACGATGCGCTTCTCACGCAGGTCCGTCACCGGCTGGCTGACCTCCTCGGGGAACTTGAGCACCCGCACGGCCACCTCCATCAGCAGGCCAGGCCCGCGATCGCGCAGGGCCAGCACGATCTGGCGTTGCAGCTTGCTCAGGCTGCGGGCCAGCTCCAGCAGCTCGCTTCTGTCCAGGATGTTGCGACTTGCCATCTTGACCTCCGATCACTGAGTGTTCACACATCCACTGCGCCGCATTATACCATCGTTTCATCCCAGGGTGAACTCGTCGCGAAACCAAACGCCATTGCCAGCCGTCTCAGAAAAGACCCAGCGCGATATTGACCCGCGCACGCGCGCGGCGTATAATGCCTTGGCTACCAACTACCGAGAAAGCAAAGTACAGAGTAGGAACCTCCCTTTGAATCCCTTTAGCCTGTCTGTTTGCATGCCCGCCTACAACGAAGAGGCCAATCTGCCGGGGATGATCGCCGACGTGGTCGCGATCATGCAGGCGCGCTTTGCCGACTTCGAGATCGTCGTCACCAACGACGGCAGCAAGGACCGCACCGGCGAGGTGCTGGCCGAGCTGGCCCGGCAGTACCCGCAGCTCAAGCCGGTGGACCACGCCGTCAACCAGGGCTACGGCGCAGCCGTCTTCACGGCGCTCAGCAACGCCACCAAGGACGTCATCTTCTTCACCGACTCCGACCGCCAGTTCAAGCTGGAGGAGATCGACCTGCTGATCCCCCACCTGGACGAGGCCGACATGGTGGTGGGCTATCGCTCACCCCGCCGCGATCCCCCCATGCGCGTGCTCTTCGGCCACGGCTGGAGCTCGCTGGTGACGCTGCTCTTCGGCTACACCGCGCGCGACATCGACTGCGCCTTTAAGCTGCTGCGCCGCTCGACGTTCACCCGTGTGGCGCCGTCGATCCAGTCGCGCGGGGCCACCTTCAGCGCTGAATGGCTGGTGCTCTCCAAGCGCTCCGGCTGTCGCTTCGCCGAGGTGCCTGTCAGCCACCTGCCGCGCACGGCCGGCGCACAGACCGGCGCACGCCCCGACGTGATCAAACGCGCCTTCCGCGAGCTGTGGCGCTTTCGCGTGCGCCTGTGGCAAGATCCCCCCAATCTGGCCGGTCCGGCTGTTCAGGAGTAACCCACGGGGTGCGCCTGCTGGCCATTGCGCCCACAGGTTTTTTTGCCGACTACGGTTGCCACGTGCGCATTCGCGGGCAGATGGCTGCCCTGCAAGCGCGCGGCCACAGCGTGCGCATCGTCACCTATCCCAGCGGCCGTGAGGTAGACGGACTGGTCACACAGCGTCCTCCCCTCTGGCCAGCCAGCCAGCCTATGCCGGTGGGATCATCGCGGCGCAAACTGCTGCTGGACGCGCTGCTGGCGCCCACCGCGCTGCACGCCGCGCTGCGCTTCCCCGGCGGCCGGCCCGACATCATCCACGCCTATCTGCACGAAGGGGCGCTGCTGGGGACAGGCCTGGCCCGGCTGCTGGGCGCGCCGCTGGTCTTCGACTTCCAAGGCAGCCTGACGGCCGAGATGCTCGACCATCGCTTCCTGCGCCCTGCTTCGCCTGTTTTGACGCCGTTGCAGCGGCTGGAGGGCTGGATCGACCGCCAGCCGCAGGCCATCGTGGCCAGTTCACAGCACGCAGCCGGGCTGCTGCGCCAGGCCGGCGTGCCCGCTTGGCGCATCCACACCCTGCCCGACAGCGTCGATCCGCGCGCCTTTCGCCCCCGCGCCGAGCTGTCCCCGCGCCTGCTGGCGCCGCTGCGCCGGCGCCTGGCCCTGCCAACCGGCCGGCCGTTGCTGGTCTACCTGGGACTGCTGGCGCCCTACCAGGGCACCGACCTGCTGCTGGCGGCCATGCAGCGCCTGGTGCAGCGCCGGCCCGCGCCGCATCTGCTGCTGATGGGCTTTCCTGATGTGGCGCGCTACCGGTCGCTGGCCGAGCGGCTGGGCGTAGCCGGGCACGTCACCTTTACCGGCGCCGTGCCCTATGAGGCAGCGCCGCTGTATCTGGCCCTGGGCGACGTGGCGGTAGCGCCCAAGATTTCGGCCACCGAGGGCAGCGGCAAGCTCTTGCCCTACATGGCCGCCGGGCTGCCCGTGGTCGCTTTCGACACGCCCGTCCACCGCGAGTATCTCGGCGAGCTGGGCATCTATGCGCAGGCTGGCGACGCGGCCGGCCTGGCCGCAGCCATCGCATGGGCCTTGGACCATCCCGCGGCGACTGGCCAGGCCGCGCTCGCCCTGCGCGCCCGCGTCGTCAGCCGCTACACCTGGGACCATGCCGCCCGCGCCATCGAGGCCGTGTATGCGCGCGTCGCGTAGGACTGACAGTCCTGGTCCACGTCGCTGGCTTCTTGTTGTCTTCCTCGTCGGCCTGCTCAACGCCAGCCTTTTTGCCTGGGTTACGCCGATCTGGCAAGCGCCCGACGAGCCGGGGCACTACGAGTACGCCTGCCTGCTGGGCCAACTGCGCCGGCCGCTGCAAGGCAACGACCGCTCTCTGCCCTTGCAGCAGGCGATCATCGCCAGCCTGGACCGGCGCCACTTCTGGCCGCAGGTGCGGGAAGCGCAGCCTGATCCGCTGCCAGCCAGCTTTGCCGCCGATCCCTTCCTGCTGCGCTCGGCCCGCCAGGTGGGCGACGAACCGCTGCTGTACTACGTCGCGCCGGCCGGTATCTGCCTGCTGCCGCTGTCCATAGAAACGCAAGCCCAGCTGATGCGCTTGTGGGGGGCGTTTTTATTTGGGCTGACGGCTGCGGCCGCGGCCTGGGGATGGAGCGGCAGACAAACGCCGGCCGGCGCGCTGGGCCGTCTGCATCCCCTGCTGCTGGCTTTGCTGCCTATGCCCGCGTTCATCGCCGGCTCCATCAACAACGACAGCCTGGCCTTGCTGAGCGCCACCCTGGTCTTTGCTGCCGTGTTGAGGATACAGCGCCTGGGCTGGACGTGGCCGCGCGCGCTGGGCGCAGTGCTTCTGCTGGCCCTGGCGCTGGCCAGCAAGAAGACCAACTTTTTCCTGCTGCCCTGGATGGCGGCCCTGGCCGCGGTGGGCTTGTGGAGCTGGCTCGGCCAGCGCGGTTGGGGGCAGGCGCGCCGGCTGGCAGTCATGATTGCCCCGCTGGCTGCCATGGTCGTCGCGCTGGCCTGGCCTACCTCTGCCCCGGCTGGCTGGCGCACCATCGGCCAGTTGACGGCCGCCCAACAGGTGCAGACAACGCTGCCCGGCGGCCCGGGCTGGGCGGCGCTGCTGACGGACGAGCACCCGCAGCGCGCGATCCGCCTGGTGCAGGACATGCACGACGTGACGCCCTGGCGCGGCCAGCCGATCACTGTCACCGCCCTGGTGCGCAGCGTCGACGGCCAGCCTGCGCCCGGCCGCCTTGCCCTGCGCGACACGGCCGGTCTGAGCGAGACCACTTTCGTGGCCGGCGCCCAATGGCAGCCCGTCAGCGTGCAGCACACCCTGGCCATCACGACCACCTATCTGCGCGCCATCGTCGGGCCGGGCTGGGGCCTGCTGCCCGACGAGGCCGGCCGCCTGTTGGTGGCTGAGGCGCGGATGCAGCCAGCGGCCGCGCCGCAACTGCGCAACGGCGATTTCAGCGCCCGCGCCCGCCTGGGCGAGCTGCTGGCCGCGCCCCTGGCCGATCGCTGGCGTCCATTCACGCCGCAGGCCTTGGGCCAAGGGCAAGCGCCACAGCGCAGCCTGCTCTACCTGGCCTTGACCTTCGCCGGCTTCTGGGGCAACTATGGCTGGCTGCAGCGGCCCTTGCCCCTGGCGCTGTATGCGCTGCTGGCGCTGGCAGTGGCCCTGGCCGGCGCGGGCGTGTTGCAGCGCTGGCGCCAGGCAGTGTCGTGGCGGCCTATCCTGGCCGCCTGGGCGCTGGCCGGCCTGCTGATCAGCCTGCAAACCTTCCTGCCCATGATCGGGCGTGACTGGCAGCCGCAGGGGCGCTATCTCTTCCCGGCCCTGCTGCCGTTGACAGGGCTGCTGCTGGTGGGGCTGGACCATTGGCTCAGTTTCAGCAGCCATCGCGCGCGCCGCATCGGCCTGGCGCTGGCTGCGCTGGCCTTCAACCTGGCTGGGCTGGCGGCGGCTGCTGGCAGGTCGTGGTTTTAGGTGAATGGACGCCAATGGGCGTATAATTTGCCGATGCGCGGCGCTGGCGCCTCAGCGTTAATCAACATGAAATGGTAACTACTCAGCGCTTGCAGCCCATGCACAGCTTGAATCGACCCGGCAGCCATCGTTGCAGGCGCAGATTCAAGCGCCCGGCGCCTATGGCTGAATAGTTACCATGAGCTGTCTAATCCCTTGAACACACAGACGGTCAATCCACGCCCCGAACGGCGTGTCGCTATCAACTCCAGCCTGCTGTTGATGGCCTACGGCTTTCAGGCTCTGGTCAGCCTGGTTGTGGTGGGCATCATGGCGCGCTACCTGGGCCAGGCCGGCCTGGGACGCTACGCCTTCATCATCAGCTTCACCGAGCTGTTCACGGTGCTGGTCGATATGGGCATGAACCGCATCCTGGTGCGAGAAATCGCCAAGGACAGGAGCAATGCCACGCGCCTGACCAGCGCCATCTGGACCCTGCGCCTGATCTTGTCGTTGGTGGTCTTTGTGGTCGTGGCCGTGCTGGCCGCAGGCGACAGCGACAACTACCTCTGGCTGGCCACCATGACGTTTTTCATGGCCCAGGTGCTGTACTTGCTGGGCGATGTCTTCGCGGCGGCCTTTCAGGGCTACCAGCGCATGGAGCACCAGTTCTGGAGCATCATCATCGCCCAGGTGCTGATGCTGGTTTTGACCTTGGGAGTGGTGTGGCTGGACCTGGGATTGATTGCGCTGTTTGGGGCGCGCGTGGCGGCCAACGGCGCCCGGCTGGCCTACGTGTGGTGGATCAGCACCTACAGAGGCTTTGCCGAGGCGCACTTCATGCCTGGCGTGGTGCGGGGGGCCGGCGCAGCCGTGCGCAGCCTGCCCGCGGCGTTCTCCTTGGGGCGTCGATCGGGACGCGCCACAGCCAAGGCTGCAATCGAGGCCCAGGGCCAGCGGCTGGTCAGGCAGTGGGACGACGCCCGCATGGCCTGGTTTCTCTTCGTCGAGTCGCTGCCGGTGGGCATCAGTCTGCTGCTGCACAGCTATATCTGGCGGGCTGGCGTGGTCTTAACCGTGTTGTGGCTGGGCCAGGAGCAGGGCGATCTGGTCAACGGTGTGCTGTATGGGCCGTTGCGCGCGGTGCAGCAGGTGCGCATCATTCCCGCCGCCTTTGCCGCGGCCATGCTGCCTGTCTTCAGCGACCGCGCGGCCAGCCGCATGGATGAGTTCGACACCGCCTTTGCCAAGACCATCAAACTGTTCACCGCTATCAGCCTGCTGATCACGCTGGCTTTTGTCTTTTTGGCCGATCCGCTGGTCAAGCTGCTGCTGGGCGACACCATCGACCTCAGCACGGCCGCGCAGGTGCTGGCCTGGCTGGGCTTCGTCATCGTGCTCATCTTCCCTAACTGGCTTTTCAGCGTGACCCTGGTGGCGCTGGGCAGGCAGAAGCTGGAGACGCTAGGCCTGGCGCTGGGGCTGTTGATCGGCTTTGTAGTGGCCTGGTGGGGCATTCCTCGTTACCAGGCGCTTGGCGTGGTCTACGGTATCCTGGCGGCCGAAGGCGCCTATTTTGTTGTCGGCGCTCTGGCCATGCGCGGCCACTTTCACTGGCGTCAACTGGCGCCCTCCCTGAGCAAGGTGATTCTGTCCTGCGTGCTGGCTGGCGGCGTGTTCCTGGCCGGCAGCCAACTCTGGGCAGCGCTGAGCGAGGCCGGACGCGTGCCTGCCAACACGTGGGGCGCGCTGCTGGAAATCGCCGCGGTGGGCGCAGCCGGCTTGGTGGTCTTTCTCGTGGCTCTGGTTGTGCTGCGCACATTCAACGAAGACGAAAAAGAGGCCATTGCGGCCATGATCAAGCTGCGCTGAGCCGCTAACTACACCGTAAACAAACTAACTGCGTGTCGGTGCCCGGCACTTTGGCGACGATTGGCACATGATCAGAGGCTCGTGTCAAGTGCCGGGCACCTCAACAACTTTGTTTACGATGTACTAACCCTTATTCGATTATGTCATCATCCACCAACCGTCTGGTCATCATCGGCCTGGATGGCGCAACATTTGATCTGATCCAGCCCTGGGTAGCCGCGGGCGACCTGCCTAATTTGCAGCGGCTGATGGCCGAGGGCAGTTGGGGTCCGCTGGAGTCGGTGGTCCACCCCTTCACCGCCCAGGCCTGGACCTCCATGGTCACCGGCACGCAGCAGGGCAAGCACCGCGTCTTCGACTTCTGGGAGCGCGATTTCGCCACCTACGGCTTCCGGCTGATGAACGCCAGCCACCGCGCCCTGCCCGCGCTGTGGAATCTGCTCAGCCAGGCCGGCAAACAGGTCATTGTTGTCAACGTGCCTCAGACCTACCCGCCTGAGCCGGTGAATGGCATCATGGTCAGCGGCCGCGACACGCCCGGCCTGAGCGCATCCTACACCTATCCACCGGAGCTGAAGGCTGAGCTGGACACGGTCAGCGCCACGCCATATGTGATCGTGCCCGACGACTGGCTGTGGACGCAGCGCGGCCGGCCTGACCTGGCGCGCGCCGAACTGTTGCGCGAGGCCGACGTGCGGTTCGACGCCACGCTATACCTGATGGACACGCGGCCGTGGGACATGGTCTTCTTCGTGGTCAGCGCCACCGACGGCGTGGCCCATTTCTTTTGGGAGTACCACGATCCCAGCCATCCCCTCTACGATCCGGCCAAGGCAGCGCTGTACGGCGACACCCTGCGCGAGGTCTATCGCCGCTGCGACCAACGCATCGGCGAGCTCTTGCAGCGCCTGGAGGGCCAGACGGACATCAACGTGCTGGTGGTGTCGGACCACGGCCAGGGACCGCTGGGGCCGCAGGCCGTCCACCTGAACCTTTGGCTGGAGAGCCAGGGGCTGTTGCGTTTTCGCAGCGGCCGCAACCAGGCCAGCCTGGGCGAACGGGCCGCCATTGTGGCCTCGCACGTGCTGCAACGCGGCAAGCGCTGGCTCTATCATCAGGTCGGCTTCCAGACCCTGACCAAGCTGCGCCATTGGTGGCCTGACAGCCTGCGCACGCGGCTGGGCGCAGAGACCTTCTTCCCTGGCGTTGACTGGTTCCAGACGCGCGCCTTCAGCGAGGAGCTGCGCGGCAACATCTGGATCAACCTGGCCGGCCGGGATCCCCACGGCATTGTCCAGCCGGGCGCTGAGTACGAGGCGCTGCGCGACCAGATCATCGCCACGCTGCCTGAGCTGACCGATCCCGCGACCGGCGCCCGCCCGATCCGTAAAGTCTGGCGGCGGGAAGAGTTGTTTCATGGCCCATACCTGGAGCGCTTCCCCGACCTGATCGTCGAGGCCGAGTATGCCGACGTGTTCAAGCCCCACGGCGCCTATCGCGGCGTCGCGGCCCGCCAGTTGACGCCCAACGAGCTGGCCCAGATCACCATCACCGGCTGCCACCGCTCCAACGGCATCTTCATCGCCTGGGGACCGGACATCCGGCCGGGCGGCGCGGTGCAGGGCGCGGCATTGATCGACGTGGCGCCGACAGCCCTGCACCTGTTGGGCCAGCCGGTGCCGGTGGAGATGGACGGCCATGTGCTGCAAGCGGTGTTAGCCGGCCCGGCCGCCGGCCCGGTGCGCGCAGCGACGCTGGCAGAGTTGGGCTTCGACGGCGCTGGCGCTGAGGTCAGCTTCAGCGCAGACGAAGAGGACTATGTGCGCGAGCGGTTAGCCGGGCTGGGCTATCTGGGTTAGACTCGGGAATCAGGTACGACAGGAGTCAGGAATGACATTTCTCGGAAGAAATGTCATTCCTTGCAAACGCACAAGTTGGTCAACAGTCATGAGGTAGCAGTGAGCAACATCGATTGGTTTGGAGTGTTTAGCAACGGGCTGTGGATCTTCGGCCTGGCCGTCGCACTGGCGGCGATCAGCTATGCCGACTGGCGGCGCAGGCTGTACAAACCGCCCAAGACGCTGCGCCAGGCGTTGAACAAGCCATCCTTTCAGGCGGCCTGGAGCCTGGGCCTGCTGTTCTTTTGCGCAGGCCTGGCCCTGACCAGCGACATCTGGTGGCAGACCGCGGCCTGGGCGGCCTTGGGGCTGGCCTTTCTATACCTGGGCGGCAGTGCCCTGCTGCAAGTCCGTAGAGGTGTATGATGAGCAAACCGCGCGATAGCGTGATCTGGGGCGCCATCCTGGTGCTGGTTGGCGCTGGCTTCCTGGTCTGGAACCTGGGCCTGATGGCAGCTATTCAAGTCACCGCTGCCTGGACCCTGATAGCCTTCTTTGCGCTGCTGGGCCTGGGCTTCGTTTTCGGCTACCTCAACAAACGCTCCGATTGGTGGCGGCTGATCCCGGCTTTCACATTCTTTGCTGTGGCAGCCGTGATCTTCCTCTCGACCCGCGGCGTGGCCGCGACCTGGGTGGCCGCCACACTGCTGCTCGGCATTGCCCTGGCCTTCCCCGTGATCTATCTCAGCGATCGTGAGGAGCGCTGGTGGGCGCTGATCCCCTTCGGCTCCGTCATGGTGATGGCAGTGGTGATCCTGTTGAGCGCGCGTCCAGAGACCTCTACTGCGCTGCTGGGCGCGGTGCTCTTCGGCGGCATGAGCCTGGTCTTCTTTCTGATCTATGCGCTGGCGCGCGAGCGGCAGCGCTTTGCCTGGGCCTTGGTGCCCACGGCGGCGCTGGGCGTGATGGCGCTGGTGGCCCTGGCTGCCCATGTGCCTCAGGCCGCCCCTGCTCTGGCAGAGTCTGCCCAGTTGTGGCCCTCCCTGGTGGTGCTGGCGGGGTTATTGCTGCTGGGCTATGCGCTCTTGCGGTCGCGCCAATCTGCCACGCCGGCCGTGGAGCTGCCGCCCCAGCCGGCTGCGGCTGAAACATCCCTGGCCCCTGGCGCCAGCGTGATGGATGTGAATGACGAGGAGCCGCTGCCCAAGGCTCCCCGCTACGAGCGCTCGCCCATCACCCTGGTGGACGAGAAGCCCGCAGAGCCGGCCAGCGGCGAGGTGCCAGACATCTACGAATTCCTCAAGAACGCGCCGCCAGCCGACAATTGATAGCGCTTGACTGGGCGGGGGTCACAGCAACTGACTGAGCGCCTGGGCGATCTCCAGCGCAGCCTCTGGCCGCGCCAGCGCCCTGGCCCGCGCCCGCATAGCCGGCAGCGCTGGATTGCCTGGCTCCAACCATTGTTTGATCAGCGCGGCGATCTCTTCCGGCTCGCTGCGATAGACCCCCGCGCCGTTTTCTTCCACATAGCTGACGTTGCCCGTCTCCTGCCCAGGGACAAAGCTGCTTAGCACCAGCGGCAGCCCACAGACCAGCGCCTCGGCAATCGTACCTGGCCCGGCCTTGGTAACCAACAAGTCGGCCGCAGCCATCCAGAGCGGCATGTCCTCGACGTAGCCAGCGATGCGCACGGGCATGGACCAGCGCCGGCCAGCCAGGCAGGCGCGCAGCGCTTCGTTGCGGCCGCAGATAACCACTAGCTGCCCGCCTTGGGCTGCCAGCACCGGCGCCAGGGCAACAGCAATCTCCTCTAGCCGGCCAATGCCCGCGCCGCCGCCCAGCAGCAGCACCGCGGGTCGCTGCGCCAAGGCCAGCGCGGCCCGCGCCTGCACCGGATCGGGCCTGGCCTGGCTGAACTGCAGGCGGATGGGCAGGCCGGTGAGCTGCACGCGGCTGGCCGGCAGGCCAGCGCGCAGCGCCGCTTCTTGCACCACCGGGCAGGAAGCCGTCAGCAGATCCACCCCCGGGTCGTACCACATGCACGCTGCGCTGGCGAGGTCGGTGACGACGGTGGCAAAGCGCGCCTGGGGATAGCGCCGCTTGAGCGCGGAGCGGGGCACATGGTTGAGCATGGGGTGAACCGACACGTACAGGTCAGCCGGATAGTCAGCAGCAAAGCGCTGCAAGCCGCGGGCCTGCCAGGCATGGGCTGTGTAAGTCACCGCCCGCCGCAGCGGAGTGCATTCTTCGACCCACCACAACGCTCGCCAGAGCCAGAGTCTGTGATCTACCAGCGGTTGGTAATAGTCGGGGGCGCAACGGAGCGGCCATGTCCCGTAGCCAACGAACAGATCGACCACCTGGCAGCGCACCGCGTCGCCATGCAGAGTCTGCAATGCGTCCACCAGCGCGTTGGCCGATGCTCGGTGCCCCCCGCCTGTGTCCGACATCAGAAAGACGACCTGTTTTGGCATCGATGCCTCCACTCACCGCTCACTGCTGGCCGTTCACTGCCTCCTGCGCTTTGAACAGGATCACCAAGTCACGTTCCTCGTAGCGCGCGCCCTGCACTGGCAGGCCAGCCAACACACGCGGCAGGGCGATGTTGCGCTTCCAGTTGCCGATATGCACGATCAGCTCGTCGTGCATGGAGCGGGTCAGCTTGATGTCTGACTTTTCCACGAAGGGCAGCGGCAGGCGCAGTTGGTAAACGCCGTTGGTTTTGCGCACCTCCTGCGACTGGCCGCTGAAGAAGATCGTCGTCGGGTCCTGAGAGGCGTACAGCGCTGCCCCCATGCGCCGCAGCATCTCCACCCCCACCACCTCATCGTCAAACCAGGGCACGTCCAGGATGGGCAGGGGGGAGAAGGACTCCTCCACAAACTGGCGGTACTTGGCCTGGATCTCCTTCCAGTTGGCAAAGTAGCTATCAGACACCGTTGCGGGGATCATGCGGTTGCACACCACCATGTCGGTGGCATAGCCGTACAGGCTGAGGTAGGTCAGCGCGCGCTGCGCCTCCTGTACCACCATCTTCTCCGGGTTGAGCACCAGACGCATGGAGGAAATAGCCGGATCGCTGAGCAGCTTGCTGACCCGGTGCAGTTGCAGCACCAGGTCTTCGATGCTTTGGAACAGGTCCTCGTCGGGCAGGGGCACCTCGACGATGCGCTTCAGCATGGGCCCAGCCATCTTGATCGCCGCCTTCTGGAAGGGGATAATCTTGTCCAGGTACCAACGGGCCAGCTCTGGGAAGGCCAGCAGTTGCAGAGTCGCCCCGGTCGGCGCGCAGTCGACGACGATCACATCGTACAGACCGCTCTCGGCCAAGGAGGTGATCTGCATCAGGCTGGCCAGCTCTTCCATGCCTGGCAGCACGCTGGTCTCTTCGGCCACCAGATCGCTCATCCCACGCCACATGAAGATGGCCGACATGTATTCCTGCACCCGCCCCCAGTGCAGTTCCATCTGGTGCAGCAGGTCAATCTCCTGGCCCCATAGATTGGGCGCTAACAGGGTAGGCTCGTTGCCAATTTTCAACTCAAAAGAGTCGGCCAAGCTGTGGGCCGGATCAGTGCTGAGCACAATGGTGCGGTAGCCCAGGTCGGCGCTGCGCAGGGCTGTGGAGGCCGAGACGCTGGTCTTGCCCACCCCGCCCTTGCCGGTAAACATCAAAATACGCATAGGTTGTCTCTCACTCGATTTCTTCCTTCAAAGTCGCGCCGGTCCTGAGGATGCGTCTGACCAGGCGCGCCCGCTGGGGCTTGGCGCTTGACAGGCGTTCAACGGAACCAGCGCGTCCGATTATACCACCCGCCGACATGCCATCCAAACAAACGCCAGCCAAAGCGATGCGCACGCTCAGCGGCCGCGAGAAACGCCTGGCGCTTGCTTGCAGTCTTGACAGACCGGCGATTTGAGCGACAATGCAACTCATTGACCAAACCAGACCGGAGTCTCACGTGACCAAACGCTTCATCATCGTCGCCGGCAACATCGGCGCCGGCAAGACCTCGATCACCGAGCGCGTCGGCGCGCGGCTGGGCTGGAAGGCCGCCTTTGAGTCGGTGGCCGACAACCCCTACCTGGCCGAGTTCTACGCCGACATGCGCCAGTGGTCGTTTCACCTGCAGGTCTTCTTCCTGGGCCACCGCGCCCAGCAGCACCTGGCCCTGGCCGGCGATCCCCAGTCAGCCATCGCTGACCGCAGCATCTACGAGGACGCCTACATCTTCGCCCGCGCCCTGCACCACCTGGGCAACCTGAACGAGCGCGACTACAAGTCGTACCGCACGCTGTTCGACCTGGTGGTGGCCGGCCTGCCGCGGCCCGACCTGCTGCTCTACCTGCGCGCGCCGGTGCCGCTGCTGCTGGAGCGCATCCAACGGCGCGGGCGCGGCATCGAAAGCGGCATTGATGCTGACTACCTGGCGCTGCTGGAAAGCTTCTACGACGACTGGATGCGCACCTTCGATCTGTGCCCAGTGCTGACCATCCAGACCGATGATCTGGATTTCGTCAACAAGCCCAGGCACCTGGAGATCGTGGTAGAGCGCATCCACGAGCGGCTGGCCGGCAAAGAGGCGATCATCTTTCCAGGCGGGAGCAACGGCGCATGACCGCAGTGCGCATCGTGGCCTCACAACATCACCAGACCCACAGCACCAGCCCGGCTATGCCAGGCTACGATAGCGTTTACGACGAAATTCCTGAGCGGGCGGAGGCGATCCTGAGCGCGCTCGGGGCAGCCGATCTGCGGGCGGTGACGCTGCCGCTGGATCATGGCCTGGCGCCGATCATGGCCGTACACGATGCAGGGCTGGTTGAGTTTCTGCAAGGGGCGTATCAGGGCAGCCGCGCCTTTCTGGCTGGAGAGGCAGGGCTTTTCCCGGACGGATACTTTGCTGTGCGCGGCTGGCGGCGCAAGCCGGCAAGCTGGCAGCAGCAGGCCGGCTACTACGCCATCGACCGCGACTGCCCCATTCTGGCCGGCACCTGGGCAGCAGCCTACTGGAGCGCGCAGATTGCGCTGACCGCGGCCGATCTGGTGCGGGCAGGGGAGCGTGCGGCTTACGCCCTGTGCCGGCCGCCGGGCCACCATGCCTCGGCCAGCCAGTATGGCGGCTACTGCTACCTGAACAACGCCGCCATCGCCGCTCGCTATCTACAACGCCACCCCGCGCGTGTCGCCATCGTCGACATCGACTATCACCACGGCAACGGCACGCAAGAGATCTTCTACGCCGACCCGACGGTACTCTATTGCTCGCTGCACGCCGACCCGGACGAAGAGTATCCCTACTTCTGGGGATCGGCCGACGAGTTAGGGAGCGGCGCGGGGCTGGGCTACAACCGCAACTGGCCGCTGCCAGCCGGCGCGGACGATGCAGCCTATCTGACCGCGCTGGCCGAGGCGCTGGCCGTGGTCTCAGCCTTCCAGCCGGCCTACCTGGTGGTCTCGGCCGGCTTCGACCTGCTGGCAGGCGATCCGGTGGCGACCAGCGGCGGCTTTGGCGTCACCCTGGACGGCCTGGCGCAGATCGGCGCGCGGCTTGCCGGGCTAAGCCTGCCCACCCTGATCGTGCAGGAGGGCGGCTACCAGCACGACCGCCTGGGCCAGGCGGCCGTGCAGTTTCTGCGCCCATTCACCCAATCATGACGAATTCCCGATCTATCAAATGGCCGCTGGCCCTGCTGGTGCTGCTGGCCAGCCTGATGTTGGTTGGGCCGGCCAGCGCCAATGCGCCTGAGACCTCCCTGGCTGCGGTGCAGGTCACGGCCCCTATCCTCAACGTGCGCGCGGCGCCCAGCACCAACGCGATCATCGTGGGCCGCCTGCGGGCCGGGGAAACAGTGACGCCGTTGAGCCAAACAGCCGACGGCCGCTGGTGGCAAATCCGCTACAACGGCCGCACCGCCTACATCTGGAACGCCCACACCGTCCAGACCCAGGTGCAGCCGATACCTGCCGGCGACCGCGCAGCCCCGCGCCCGGCTGCGCTGCAGATGCCCGGCCTGAATGGCCACCCTACCCTGGCCGACCTGTGGGCCGGCAAGGCCAGGTTTGTGCTGGAGGTGGCCGACACCGGCCTGCCGCTGGGCGAGTCCGACACGCTGCTGATGGATAATGGCGAACTCTGGTCGTACCTGCACGCCAGCAGCCAGTCGGCCGGCGCGGTCGATCAGTGCGGAGCGGCCGTGGCCTTCCCCGGCTGCACGGTGATCTACCGCAGCAGCGACCGGGGGCGCAGCTTCAGCCCGCCCGAGCCGCTGGTCTGCCAATTCGCCTGCCGAAGCTGCCCGTGCAGCGATGTAGTCGATCACGTCGGCCAGCAGCAGTATCCGCGCGTGGCCGTGGCCGATGGCATCTGGCACCTGGTCTACGAGTGGCGGGGCAACGTGATGCTGCGCCGTTCGCTGGACGGCCTGGCCTGGAGCGCGCCGGAGCAGGTGCGCCACACCGGTATCTGGTACCTGTGGTACCGCGGCTGCCCGGCCGAGGAGCGCATCGGCCGCCATCCCAACGTGCCGTACAACTACGAGTGCCTGGCCGGCGGGCCGCCTGGCATCTGGATCGAGGACGGTGTGGTCACCGTGTTTTTCGCTCAGGGACAGAATCCCAGCAGCATGGGCTGCGCCTATGGCGCGCTGGGCGAGCCGGCCGGCGCCTTCGAGCGCTGCGCGGCCAACCCGCTCTTCACCGGCGCGGCCAGCTATGGCCCGCTGCGCGCCGTGGATGCTACGGCCAACCGCCACTTCGACTTCCGCACCATCAGCTCGGCCGAGGTGCTGCGGGTGGACGGCCAGCTCTACATGCTCTACGAGGGGGTGCGTGGACCGGGGCCGGGCGCGGCCGGCGACACCCAGTTCAACCTGGGCCTGGCGCGCACCAAGGCCGGCCGGGTCGATGGCCCCTGGGAGACGTACCCCGGCAATCCGCTGCTGGTGGATCTGCCCGGCAATGTCGGCCTGGGCCACGCCGACCTGCTGGTGCTGGACGGCAAGACGCTGCTCTTCACCTCGCTGGACGGGGTGCGGCGGGCGCGGCTGGGGCTGGTATGGAACACGCCAAAGTAAGGCCGGTCGCAGTGCGGCGCCAGTTCTGATGGTAACATTGGGATGTGGCAATTACTCAACCATTGGCGCCGGGCACTTGCCTTTGCGCCTCCAGCAACGTCTGTCGAGCCGATTTCAGCCCTCCACGGGGTGCAAGTGCCCGGCACCTGCGAGACAGAAAGATGAGGATATGATACCTATGAGCGAAACAAGCAAGTTTGAAGTGACTACACTGGGCGGCGGCTGTTTTTGGTGTTTGGAGGCCGTCTACGACGAGGTGCGCGGCGTGGAGGATGTGGTGTCGGGCTACGCAGGCGGCTTCGTGGTCAACCCCACCTACCGCCAGGTGTGCGACGGCCGGACCGGCCACGCCGAGGTGGTGCGGGTCACATTCGACCCCGCCGTCATCACCTTTCGCGAGATCCTGGAGATCTTCTTTGCCATCCACAACCCGACGACGCTGAACCGCCAGGGCGCAGACGTAGGCACCCAGTATCGCTCGGCCATCTTCTACCACTCGCCGGAGCAGAAAGCGACGGCGCAAGCGGTGATTGGCGAACTGAACGCAGCCAAGATCTTCGACAAGCCCATCGTGACC
Source organism: uncultured Anaerolinea sp. (assembly GCA_964626845.1). Lineage (GTDB taxonomy): Bacteria > Chloroflexota > Anaerolineae > JAAEKA01 > JAAEKA01 > JAAEKA01. Next base: position 9,907 of record CAZVGR010000001.1, on the reverse strand, counting down.
GAGGTGACCGCGGCGACCAAGTTCTATGCGGCCGAGGATTATCACCAGGAGTACTTCCGCAAGAACCCCTACCAGCCCTACTGCCAGGTGGTGGTCTCGCCCAAGGTGGCCAAGCTGCGCAAGAGCTTCTCGGCGAAGTTGAAGGGGTGAGAAGGGAATACTACAGCGAATGAAGAACAGCGGATGGGGGAAGCGCGAGGTGCTTCTCCCATTTTGCTGCCGCTGCTGTGGCCGGTCTCCAACCGAGCCACGCTCACACCCCTGCTGTGGCCGGTCTCCGACCGAGCCACGCCTGGTGACCGATGCGCTATCTCACTTCTGCCGAAGGCATCTCCGCCGACCAACTGCACGGCTTCTTCGCCGGCTGGCCCAACCCGCCCTCGCCGGAGACGCACCTGGCCATCCTACGGCGCAGCGATGCGGTGGTGCTGGCAGTGGACGACGAGACCGGGCAGGTGGTCGGCTTCATCAATGCGCTGAGCGACGGCGTGCTCAGCGCATTCATCCCGCTGCTGGAGGTGCTGCCGGCTTACCAGGGCCGCGGCATCGGCCAGGAGCTGGTACGGCGCATGCTGGCGCTGCTGGACGACCTGTACGCAGTCGATCTGCTGTGCGACGCCGACGTGCAGCCCTTCTACGCCCGCCTGGGCATGCAGCCGGCGCAGGGCATGATGCTGCGACGCTACGACCAGCAATCGGGCGGCCTTTAGCCGCCTGACGTCCCCAAGGAAGGAAAAGGAATCATGCCTGAAAACGAGACCAACCCCCAAACACCCCAGCCCGAGGCAGAGCCGGAACTGCCCCTGCCCTGGAAGCAAATCCAGTCGGCCATCTGGCTGATCGGCCTGGCCATCCTGTTCTGGCAGGGCTGGATCTGGCCGGGCATTCTGGTGCTGGTGGCCATCAGCGGCGTCAGCCAGGCGCTGATGCAGTGGTACCTCAAGCGCCAGCAGGAACAGCGCCAGGCCACCGAGCGGCGCACCGACTGGCTGCCCAGCAAATGCCCCAACTGCGGAGCGCCGTTGAGCGTAGCAACCGTCCACTGGACTGGCACGGAAACAGCCGACTGCCCCTACTGCAATGCGCACCTCAAGGCCAACACCACCGGCTAGCTCGCACGTGGGAGTGTGAACTCCGCGGTTTGTGAGTGAACGCAGGCTGCGCCGTAGCATAATCCGCCGGATTACAGCCGAACAATCCGGCGGATTGTTCTACTGAGTCAGAATCGCCTCCAGCACTCCCCCAGCAATCGCCAGCGATTTGTCCGAAATGGTAAAACAATAGCGCTGTTCGGAGCGGGCATCCAGGTCGCCGATCTTCATGCCGGTATGCACGGCGACGCTGGGATGCACGATGCCGCGCAGCACGCCGTCGAAGGGAGCGACGATGGGCGTGCCGTCGATGAGGGCGATGACGTGGCCTTCCTGCACTGCATCGCCGATGGCCGCGTGCGCGTGGACGTGGCCGCCGGCCGGCGCGCGCAGCACCCGCGCCCCCTTGTAGCCCCCGACCTCGCCCGGCGTCCTGGTGTCCGGCTCGGCCGCGCCCTGCCAGATCACCCGCCCCAGGTCGTGGCCGCGATTGGTCTCGATTACCGCATGGCAGTCCCGCCCGGCGACGAAGCCCGGCCCCAGCGCGAGGACCAACGGCGCGTCGGCCAGGGTCGTGCCGGTGTTGACCTTGGCCATGATCGCGTCCAGCATCACCGCAGGCTGCAGCCCGGCCCGGCAGGCGGCGGCTGGATCGACCATTACCGGGATGACCTCCTCAGCCAGCAGCCGGCGCGCCTCGGCCACGTCAGCCGCGCGCTGGGCTGTGACGCCCTCGACCACAGCCTGGCCGGCAAACACTGCCTCAGCAAAGCTGACCGTGCGGCGCACAACCAGAGGCCGCTCGATCTCGGTCATGACGACGGGGAAGCCGCAGCGCCGCAGGCGCCAGGCCACGCCGCTGGCCAGGTCGCCGGCGCCGCGAATCAGGACAAGAGACTCGTTGATCATCTACGGCAAGGGGGGAATTCCGAGGTCGTTGCAAATCTTGCGGGCGAGATTGTCCAATATCTCGCTGTGCCGAGGCACCGCTGTGGTCTTTCGGTTCTCAGGATTCCAGTAGACCGAGTGTCTGGAGCCTTCTCGAAACAACTCGCAACCGTGTTTCTTCAAGTGCTTGATCAGCGTCTGGCGTTTCATGAGCTACACGGCCACCACCATCTCTTCCCTGAGGACGATCCTGCCCTGAGTCGCCCGACGCGCCAGCTCACGGTTTGCTTCGATGATCATCTGAACGGCATCTTTGAGATTTTCACGGGCTTCATCAAGGGTCTTGCCTTGGGTATTCGCTCCGGGCAACTCCTCAACGTAGGCCATCCACCACTCACCTTCCTGCTGAAAGACGGCTGTAAACTTCTCCATCGCTCGTTCTCCTTATCAATACGCGTTCTTCGGGCACCGGCACCTTGTCTTCCTCCAGCACATCAATGGCCAGATCAATCGCATCTTTGATGTTGCGGATTGCTTCCTCGCGGGTCACACCTTGACTGATGCAGCCCGGCAGACTTGGACACTCAGCCCCCCAAAAACCATCCTCGCCTCGATACACAATCACCTGTCGCATCATTTCCTCCAAACGGACCGTCATCCTATCCAACTCTGCAGCCCGCGCCACACCCGCTCAGGCGTCAGCGGGATCTCGTCGAACCAAACGCCGGTGGCGTCGTGGACGGCGGCGACGATGGCCGCGGCCGTGGGGATGAAGGGCATCTCGGCCATGCCGCGCGCGCCCAGCGGGCCCTGCGGGTCGGGATACTCCAGGATCACCGGCTTGACTTGGGCCACATCCACCACGGTGGGGATCAGGTAAGTGCTGAGCTGGTCGGTGAGCACGCGGCCGTCCTGCTGGACGAAGTTCTCGTGGGTGGCCCAGCCCACTGATTGGGCAATCGCGCCCTCGATCTGGCCCTCGACCTGCTGCGGGTTGATGGCCGTGCCCACGTCGTTGACCGAGATGACGCGCAGCACGTGGACGTGACCGGTGTCGGGGTCCACCTCCACCTCGGCGGCCTGCGCGCAGTAGCCGTAGGTGATGTTGGGGTCGCTCTCACCGGTGTCGTGGTCGTAGGGCGTGGTGGGCCGCGGCACGTACTCGAAATGGGCCACGGCCGGCCGCTCTTCGTCCTGCCACCTGGCCAGCGCCTGTTCGGCCGCGCCCTTGACCGCGTTGCCGGCCATGAAGGTCATGCGGCTGGCCGAGACGCTGCCGCTGTTGCCGGTCTCAGCCGTATCCTGCACGATCAGCTCGATGCGCTCCGGCGCCAGGCCCAGCGTCTCGGCTGCGACCTGGGCGATGACCGTGTGCGTGCCCTGGCCGACCTCGGCCGCGGCGTGGCGCACCACGGCCCGCTCGATCTGGCCTGCGCCGTACAGCTCCACCGTGGCGTGGCAGACATCGCGAAAGCCCAGGCTGAAGCCGACGTTCTTGAAGCAACAGGCCATGCCCACGCCGCGCAGGCGCCGGTCCGCCGATGCATCGAGGGAGGTGACGAACGATGAAGGATGAACGATGAATGATGAATCCGGATTCCGGATTCCGGATTCATCATTCATCATTCCTAATTCATCATTCAGCTTTCGCAGGACGGGGTCGATGGTGACACCGGGGGGGACGACGCTGCGGGTGGCCTGGATGGAGCCTTCGTGCCAGCAGTTGCGCAGGCGCAGCTCGACCGGATCCATGTCCAGCGCTTCGGCCAGCTTGTTGATCTGCATCTCGGCGATGAAATGGCCCTGCGGGCCGCCGAAGCCGCGGAACGCGCCGCCGGGCACGTTGTTGGTGTAGACCGCGCGACCGTTAACCCATTGATGCTCGCACTGATAGGGCCCCAGCGAGGCCAGCAGCCCGTTACCCAGCACCTTGGTCGAGGTGAAGGCGTACGCGCCGGCGTCGAAGCTGAAATCGATCTGCTGGGCGACCAGCTTGCCGTCACGCGTCGCGCCCCACCTGGCATGAGCCAGCATGGGGTGGCGCTTGTGGTGGCCGATGATCGACTCCTTGCGGCTCCAGATGGTCTTGATGGCGCGGCCGGCCAGCTTGCCCTGCTGCTCCAGCCGCCAGGCTGCCAGCGCCAACGTGATCTGCACCGACATATCCTCGCGGCCGCCGAACGCGCCGCCGATGGCCGGATAGCGCACCACCACCTGTTCCTCAGGCAGGGCCAGCGCGACGGCGATCTGCTGGCGGTCCTTGTGTACCCACTGGCCAGCCACATCGACCACAATGCGGCCCAGCTCGTCGATGTAGCTGACGCCGGCCTCAGGCTGCAAATAGGCGTGCTCCTGCGCGCCGGTGCGATAGGTGTGTTCGACGACGACGTCAGCCTGGGCGAAGCCGGCCTCCGCGTCGCCGCGGCGGATGTGGTACTCCAGCAGGACGTTGCTGCCGATGGCGGGATGCAGCAGCGGCGCGTCGGGCTGGCGCGCGGCCTCGATGTCGACGACGATGGGCAGGTCCTCCCAATCGACCCGGATCAGCGGCAGCGCGGCCGCGGCCTGGGCCTCCGTCTCGGCCACCACCACGGCTACCTGGTCGCCCGGCCAGCGCACGCGGTCGGCATCAGGCACGCCGCCCGGCGCGCCCGGCCCACACAGCACCGGCTGGTCCACCACGTTCAGGCCGTAGCCGTTAAAAGGCACGTCGGCCGCGGTGAACACGCCCAACACGCCCGGCGCCGCCTCGGCCGCGCGGGTATCGATCGACCGGACGCGGGCATGCACCCGCTCGGCAAACAACGTCTTCATCCACAACATCCCCGGCTGCTCGATGTCGCCGGGGTACAGCGCCGCGCCGGTGACCTTGTCTTTAGCGTCAACTCTGGAAATGGAACTGCCTACTGCGCGCATGGGGGTACCTCGTGAACTGGTAGATTGGTAGATTGGTAGATTGGTAGATTGGTCGCGTGCGCACACGACCAATCTACCAATCTACCAATCTACCCCTCTACTTGCCTTCTCAATCGCCGCCACCACCTTGGCATACCCTGTGCAGCGGCAGAGATTGCCGGCCAGGGCTTGCTGGATGTCGGCTACGGTGGGCTGGGCGCGTTCCTCCAGCAGCATGGCGCCGGACATGAGCAGGCCGGGGGTGCAGTAGCCGCACTGCACTGCGCCCTCGGCCACGAAGGCGGCCTGGATAGGGTGCAGAGCCTCACCCGCCGCCAGCCCTTCCACCGTCACCACCTCACAGCCCGCGGCCCGTTCGGCCGGCACCAGGCAGGCCATCACCGCCTCGCCGTCCAGCGAGACGGTGCAGGCGCCGCACTCGCCTTCGGCGCAGCCTTCCTTGACGCCGGTCATGTGGCCGTCTTCCCGCAGGGCGCGCAGGAGGGTTTTGCCGGCGGCGTGGGTGAGAGTGACGGAGTGGCCGTTGAGTGTGAATGCGATGGGTGTGTCGTGATGCGTAACTCGTAACTCGTAACCGGAGGAGCGTGTGCCGGCCGCTGTTTTGAGCAGGACGGGGTTGGCGGGATAGCCGGCTCGTTCGGCGCCGTTGCGCAGTTGGCGCAGGGCGCGCGCCACCAGAACGCCGGCCATGGCGCGGCGGTAATCGGCGCTGGCGCGCAGGTCGTCGATGGGTCGCGCGGCCTGCATAGCCAGGTCAGCGGCCTGGGCGATGGCCGCGTCGGTGAGCGGCTGGCCCAGCAGGCTGGCCTCGGCTGTCTCGGCGCGCACGATGGTGGGCGCAACAGCGCCGAGAGTGATGCGGGCGCGGGCCACCAGGTCGCCGTCGAAGTCCAGCACGACCGCGGCATTCACCAGCGAGATCGCTTGTGCGCGGCGCAGACCGAGCTTGATGAACGCGCCGCAAGCCTGGGCCGGCAGGGCGCGCAGGTGGATCGCTGTCAGCATCTCGTCGGGCTGCATGGCTGTGCGGCGCACGCCCAGGAAGAACTGCTCGAAGGGCAGGCGGCGCTCCCCTCGCTGCACGCTAGCCAGGGTCACCGCGCCGTCCAGCGCCCACAGCGGGGTGATGGTGTCGTTGGCCGGGCTGGCGGTGATCAGGTTGCCGGCCACGGTGCCGCGGTTGCGGATCTGCGCCGCGCCCACCTCCCAACTGGCCTGGGCCAGCGGGAAGGCACGCTCCACCAGCAGCTTCGACGCAGCCACGTCGTTGTGCGTCACCAGCGGGCCAAGGGTGATCTCTTCGCCGCGCAACTCGACGCCATCGAGCCCAGGAACGCGCGTGATATCGATCAGCACCTGCTGGCGGCGCACCCCGCGCTCCAGCTCGATGATCAGATCGGTGCCGCCGGCGATGACGCGGGCCTGCTCGCCGTGCTGGCTCAACAGGGCCAGCGCCTCAGACAACGTTGTCGGTTGGTAGTATGTGTGCCACATGAGGAAAGTCCCAGAAAGGTGGCAGGTCGCAAGTGGCAAGTACCTGCAACCTGCAACTTGCCACCTGTTACTTCAGAGCACCGCCACCGCATCGCCCACGCGGATCACGCCGCTCTGTACGACGCGGGCCATGACGCCGACGCGGTCGATCACGGAGTCGGGCATGCGCGGGTCCAGCGCGGTCAGCTTGTAGCAGGGCTCGCGCAGGCGCACCACCTCGATCACCGCTTCCAGGCCGATGCGCAAACGGGCGCCTTCAGGCTGAGCGCCCAGGTTGACGCCGCCGACGATCAGGTTCTCGCCCAGCACGCCGGGGCCGGTGGGATAGCCCTCGGCCGCCAGGGCGTCGAGCATCTCCTGGTCCATGACGTTCAGATTGCGGTTGGGATGGCCGCCCTTGCGGTCGCCGTCGATGCCGTAGCCGGACAGAAGCATGGCTTCGGGCAGCGGATGGCGGTTGAAGCTGCCGGGTTCGGGGCTGTAGACGATGCTGGCGAGGTGGCCGGGCATGGGAAAGTCTCCTGGATGAAACGTGACGCGTGCGTATGGGTGAGGATATCCGGTTCGTGCGTTTCTGTCAAGACGGGCGCATCGCAACGCCAAAGTCGGGCGGGCCGCCAGGATCGGGAACACAGAGTAGACAGAAAGCAGGCCGAAGCTGGAGGTTCAACAGCCGGGGATCGATCAAAGAGGTTGTGAAATCTTGCCTTAAACCTGAACATATGTTGAATTTGACAAATCATTCTATTAACGTAAAATCCTGCGGACGGTATCTTTGTGCCCAAATACACAAACTTGCTCTGTAAGAGACTATCGCATCCATTCGCCCATGATGACAAAATCAAGTCACCGCATCGTACAGATCTGGGTTGCCGCGTTGGTGATAGCGCTATGGGGGCTGGCACTCACCGCGTGTTATCCTCCCAGAATCAATACTGGCGCCTCTGTTTCCGGGGCGCGGTCGTCCTCTCCTGCGTCACCGGTTGCGCCCACCCCACTGAGAATCTACGCGCCGGCCAGCCCGTCGTCAGCGCCGATAGTGTTGGCGGCCCAGCAGTTGCCCAATGCCCATGTCACCATCTACACCAACCATGCGCAGGCCAACACGCTCTTCTTGCGCGGGGATGCGGACATGCTGGTGACGGGGCTATCCGTGGGTGTGTCGATGTTCGAAAACGGCGCGCCGGTGCAGGCGGTCAACTCGTTCGTCACCGATCTGACCTACCTGGTGACATACGGCCAGCCCGTAGAGCGGATGGCCGATCTGGCGGGACAAGAGATCTACTTGCCCTTCGAAGGCTCGCCCACGGAGGAGATCACCCGTTTCCTGGCGGAACGGGACGGCCTGGTGTGGGGCGAGGATATCAAACCGGTCTACTCGCCCTTTCCGGCCTCGGTAGAGCTGTTGCGCCAGGGCAAGGCCAGAGCGGTAGTCCTGCCGGAGCCGTTCGTTTCTATGGTGCAAGGCGACGAACAGATTTATGTCTCGTTGAACTACCGGCAAGCCTGGGAAGCGCAGACCGGCGGCAATAGCGGCTATCCGCAGGTAGCCGTGTTCGTAAACCGTGACTGGGCCGCCCAACACTCCGCCGAGATCGAGGCGTTCAACCGGGCGCTGGCCGATGCCATCCAGGCTGTACAGCAGGACCCGGTGGGCGCGATCGAACAGAGCGGATCGGCTTTTGGCTTTCCGCAACCGGTCATGCTGGCCGCGTTACAGCGCACCGGCTTTGCCCCCCTCACCGACGAGGCCCTGGCAAACAGCGTTTTACATTATTATCAAACCATTGGTGAACCGCTAGATGGCAAGTTTGAGACGTTTTTCTACCACAATCGGTAGCGATGTCGGCGCGCTGCTCCTTTTCGTGGGCCTGTGGGCCGCGCTGGCGCTCTTCTTTCCACCGTACCTGCTCCCCTCGCCGGGCGCAGTTCTGCTGGAAGCGCCGCGCTATTTTCAGGGCGAGTTCGCCCAACACCTGGCCGTGACGCTCTACCGGACGGTCATCGGCTTTGCCCTGGCGTTTGTTGCAGGCAGCGCGCTGGGCGTTGCGGCGTTCCGCTTGCGCCTGACCGAGTCGCTCAATGGCTTCATGGCATCGGTGCAGGTGCTGCCGGGCACCATCATCGGCATCATCTTCCTGCTGTTGTTTGGCGTGGGCAGCGCCACACCGATTGCGCTGGTGGCCCTGCTGACCATGCCCACCGTCGCCATCAACACCGCCAACGCCTTGTCCAAACGCAACATTGCGCTGGAGCAGTACGTGGTGAGCGCCGGGGGCAACTGGCGCCATCTGGCACGCTATCTATACCTGCCAGCCTTGGTCCCAACCACGCGCAGCAATCTGGCCCTGGGGATGGGACTGGCCTTGAAAATTGTCATCCTGGGCGAGTTCATCGGAGCGCAAGACGGAATCGGCTACCTGCTGAATGTGGCCCGGATCTATTTCAACATGAAGGAGGTCTTCTTTTACCTACTGATTATTTTGTTGGTGACGGCGGTATTTCAAGTAACCCAGAACACGTTGTTCAAGGCGTTCCTGGGCAAGTATTTCCACCCGGATTGATGTATGACCGACATCCTGGCGGTAAACAGGCTCAACAAACAATTCAATACCCAACCGGTCATTTGCGACCTGTCTTTCAGCCTTCAGCCCGCCGAGCGGCTGGCTTTGCTGGCGCCGTCGGGAGCGGGCAAGAGCTCGCTGATCAACCTGTTGAGCAAGGTAGATCGCGCCGACAGCGGCAGTTTTGCGATCAACGCGCACAATCCGGTCACGATTTTCCAGGAACCGCGGCTGTTTCCCTACATGACGGTGGAAGAGAACATCTTTCTGCCGTTCCGGCTGCAGGGCAAATCGATCACCGCCCAGCACCAGCAACACTATCGGCAGTGGCTGGCCGTGTGCGGCCTGGCCTCCTACACGCGCCATTATCCGCATCAGCTTTCCGGCGGGATGAAGCAGAAGGTGGCCCTGATCAGAGGTTTTCTGACCGGCCCCGATCTGGCGCTGATGGACGAGCCGTTCAAATCCATCGACATCCCATCCAAAGATGCCATCATGGCCCATCTGCTGCGCTGTTACCCCGACACGGCCATGCTGTTTGTCACCCACGACCCGGAAGAGATCCCCTTGCTGGCGCATTGCGCGCTGGTCTTTTCAGGCCAGCGGCTGGGCGCGTATACCCGGCTGGAGGCAGGGGAGATACCCTCCCGGATCACGCAACCAACATCACATTGATCATCTTTTTTCGTAGCTACTCAGGTGCCGGGCACTTGCAGCTCATGGGCGGCTGAAATCGGCTCCACAGACCGTTGTAGGCGCCAATTCAAGTGCCCGGCACCTTTGGCTGAGTAGTTACCCTTTTTCACAAGAGAGGTTCTCTATGGCTTGCTCAAACTGCAACGGCAGTCACCCCCAATTCCCACCCGAGCTGTACACGGAACTAGACACCTACATCGATGCACTGAAGATCGACAAACACAACCCGCGCCGCAAGGACACGCTGATCCAGACTCT